>CALEDR010000052.1 GCA_937949545.1 uncultured Phycisphaerae bacterium | reverse complement strand
TATCTGAATTAGTCTGATTGGCATAGGCCCAGCTTCCGAGGACACGTCCGACTACGAAGACATCCGTACCGGCTGGGATCGAAGCCGGATTGCTGAAATCGCCGAACGTGACGGTTGCATTGAAGTTTTCGACAAAGAAGTTAATGATGGCCTGATTGCCGGTCTGACTGGTTCCTGAGAGGGCAATATTCAGACCTTGACTGGTTCCGACCAGTACCCCGGTAAACAACAATAGAAACAACAATAACCTTCTCATTTCAAACCTCCCATTAATTGTGTTGAATTGATAAATATGCAAGAGCACACCTCCTGCTTTCACACCGCTTTTTTCAGCCGGGCTGCTGATGGTTCGGAGGCGCCGCCCCATCAGCAGGGTCCGACCGAAGAAGAGAAGAGAACTTTTATCTTGATTTTCGCAACCGCATCAAAACACCTTATCGCACAAGAGTAAACTTCTTATATACCTACATACCAATATGTTCTTACAAATTGACCAGCTCTCACTCAATCATTGCAGAATCAGGACAGGCTCGATGAATACTCCCCAGTCGCTGTCAATTGGTTTTAAGACCAAGTCATTCAGAACTCGCCCTTCCGGATCACCGCCGTCGGTTTGAACCAATGTCAGAAACCGATCGGTTTCCGAAAGTTCGATGTTCACAGAGTGCAGTTCGCCCGTTTTGACCTGTTTTTTCACGTATCGCACTTGTCCGTCCACCAGGACCCAGAAATCGGCATTGCTGGCGTTGGGACGGAGGGCCCATTTTCGGATTCCGAATTTGGACTGGAAAGCGGCGATGTGCCCCCCGGGCACAAGGCCGCGGACGGCCTGCAGATCGAAGGTAATTCCCATGTTGGCATGCAGCAGTAAAGCACTGGTCGGCGAATCCGGTTTGTCTGTATCGGAAATGACATAAGAATCCAGGATGTTTTTTGCATTCAAAATGCTTTCACAGCACGACCCGGTGGTTTCGGGGCATTCGCGGAACAGGTGTCCGTCGGAAGTAACCACTTGCGGGGTCCGGCCGTTGGGAACAAAGACGCCGTCAATGAAGGGGTTGGAGGGAACAGGCCGATACTCGTTGGCTGCCGGTCGAGTTCCCGGTCTTTTATCCGTCGGCTGGCCGGTTGCCGGATCAATTCCCCATTCATTTTTTCCAGTCCCGAATCCGTTTCCGCCGCCGACAATATCCGCCAATTCGATTCGATTCTGCCCTTTCCAGATGCTGCCGGCCCGGGAATTGATCACACGAACAAAATAATCGGAGCGGCAATGGATATCGGAAATCGCTCCATTCTCCCCCGCGATTTTCTTGGCCGTTCCCTGGCTGATTTCCAAATTCACGCGGTCGGTTTTGCCGGCCATCAGCATGGTCTTGCCCTTCAGAACATGCAGCTGTGTATTGCCGCCGATTTCCACCTCCACACCAAATTCGGTCCCCAGATCAATGATCTTTGCATTCTTTGTATAGACGGAAAAGCCGGCCGCTTCCTGGGGAACTCTGGCATACATCTTTCCGTAATTCAGACCGATTCGGTCCTCGGCAAGAATCTGAAACTCGACCGGTCCTTCCAATGTTACCCTTGCCTGATTATCAAACAGCAGCTCGGCATATCCTTCTCGAAGCAGCCAGCGGTTCTGCCCCGTGGTCAGCCGCGTTCCCTTCTCCATCGGACTGGCCGCATCCGCCCATTTGGCGTTCACGGAATCCGACAGCGTAACCACTTCCTCTCCGCGTCCGAGCGAGGCCCAAAAACCGTAAGCCAACACAAAAAACAGAGCCGCCGAAGACAGAAGCAGCGAAACAAATGAAACCCTGCTGACGGGGGGATGTACCCGTTTAACTGGAAGAGCAGACTCTTGCGTCTGGTACGCCGCCTGATTCTGATGAATCTCAACGGCCTGGGCCGTCTTCTCTTCATCTGCCAGGCAATTCAGCCATTGTTCATATCGAGCTGAATCATTTTCTTCCGGGCAGAATGCTCGCTTATCAAAACTCACCAAGCCGGACACAATATCAAAAAATTCTGCATACAAATATGCGGCCTCCTCGTCCGTCTGGAGGATTCTGTTCAGCTCCTCCGCCTCATCGGGACAAAGCGGCCCTTCGAGAGCTTTGACAACAAGCTCCCACAAACGGTCTCTGTTCTCTGCATCATTCATGATTCAGTTTCCCAGAGAATCAGCGTCCTGTGAATGCAGTCCTGCAGCACCTTATGAATCCGCGCTATTGTTCTGTAAACCGTAGCCAGCGGCAGCTGCATCTTGTCAGCTACCGCAGAACAGGAAAGCCCTTCTTGATACCGGTATTGAAGCAGACTGCGTTTTTTTCCCGTGAGTTTTTCCAGACATCCCTCCAGCGCTTTCATCCTTTGGTCAGAAGACTTTTCCACCTTTTGAGAAGCTTCGAGAACCCGCCGGAGTGATTCGGGGTCCAAAAACTGCTCTTTGGAGTTCTTTTTTCGGTATGTAAAAATCTCATACTTGGCAATCTCTTTTCCCCAGGCGGTAAAATTCGTGCCCCTTTGAAAACGTGAAAAATTCCGCCACATCGTCAGAGACGTCTGCTGCATCAGTTCATCCGCAATGGTTTGTCGGCCTACAGCGGCCAAGATGTAGGAATAAATCTTCCTCTGATTGACAGACATCAACAAAACGAATTCTTCCCCTTGATCCGCTGGTCCCGGAATCATAATCTGTCGTTCACCTTAAAGTTCTTTTTGCTCCATACACTACTTTAGGTCTTTTAAACGGCTAATTAGGACAATTTTTTTGATTTTTTTGAATCGAACAAGAAGAACAGGCTTCTTGCGTCGTATCCTTTTTCGCAGAAAGTACTTAGAATTATTTATATTCTCTTTGCACAAACAGACAATCAACGAAAGTTTTCTCTATTTTTTTCCAAGTTTCTAAAAAAGCCCATTCCACACAAGCCGATCCTCTTGAAAAGTGTTTCCATAAGCGGGGTTGAAAAAATATATTGAAAGAAAATGAAAAACCTAATAAGTTGCGGAGACGCCAAATTTCAGCGAATGGGGAGAATTTTATGTGGCGATCAAAAATGAAGAACCTAATCAGAACAGCTCTGCTGCTTTCTCTGGTGGTCTCCGGATGTTCTTTGGCTGGTGCTCTCAAACCGCGTGTGGTTGTCCTGACGGACATTTCTACATGGGAGCCCGATGACCACGAATCCCTGATTCGGCTGCTTGCTCACGCCGACTTGTTTGAAATCGAGGGGCTGGTCATCACAACGGGCTGGAGCATTCAGACGCTCACTGTGCCTCCGGCGAAGGATTTTATTCATATCGCTTATGGGGTCATTGATGCCTATGAAAAGGATCTGCCGAATCTGATGAAGCGTTCCAAGCAGGTTGGACATGAAAAGGATGAGACGAGGCAGGCCATCGGCTATTGGCCCAGTCCAAACTATCTGAGAGAGCGTACGATGTTCGGCAGTCTTCATCGGGGGAAACAATACATCGGCGACGATAACGATTCACCCGGAAGCAATTTGATTATCCAGCTGGCCGACGAAGAGGATCCCCGTCCAGTTTGGGTAACGGTTTGGGGAGGGGGCAATACGGCGGCCCAGTCGATTTATCGGGTCAAGAAAGATCGAACAGAAGAACAGTTTAAGGCCTTCCTGCGGAAAATTCGCATCTATGCCATCACCGATCAGGACCGAACTTATACGGGTAAGGAACCTCTCGACTACAGTTCTCACGGATGGATGCGTGAACAGGCCGGCCTTGATCTTTTGTTTATCTGGGATGAATGTGCCTGGAAAGCGCATAATGAAACGGGAAAACGACAGTGGGACCAATATGCCACTCATATCCAAGGTCACGGGCACTTAGGGAGCCAATATCCGAAATACAAATTCGGCGTGGAAGGCGATACGCCGGCCTTCCTTTATCTGATGCCTGTCGGGCTGAGCGACCCCGAAGATCCAAGTCAATGCAGCTGGAGCGGAACCTACAAAGACAACGGCAACAATTTGTGGCAGGCGGGCGACTTGTGCAGACTCTATTTTGACCGTTTCTATCCGGCGGCCTTCAACAATTTTTCGGCCCGAATGAAATGGGCCCAAGACGGCACGGGCAACCGAAATCCGGTGATTGTTCTGGATGGAGACGATGGGATTGATGTTCTTGTCAAGGCGCCAAAGCCAGGCGTTACGGTGATCCTCGATGCGTCAGAAACCTATGACCCGGATGGAGATCCTCTGACATTTGATTGGTGGGTCCAAACCGACGCAGGAACTTATCCTGGGTGCATTTTAATCTCGAAGAGCCGCTCCGCCAAGGCGGCCATTGACATCCCATCTGATTCAGCCGGAAAGACCTTTCATGTCATCTGTGAGGTTGTGGATAAGGGGACGCCTGCCCTTTCGAGTTACCGCAGAATCATTTTCAAACCCACCGAGACTGGTGACGCCTCTTTCCCGTCAAATCTCCCAAAGCCATGATTAGCGGGCCAGTTCCTGGATCCGTGTTTGCCAAACCGCAGGCGGCGGGGCATATAAACTCTGAAGGATCCCTGCAGCATGACGAATATCTTCGCGGGAAGTTTCTGACATCTTTGCACTGCAGTAAAGTTCATAATACTTGGCACGCCACCAATGCCAGGACCGCTCTTTCTGGGTCCGGTCTGAGGGTTCATAGGCACTTCGAACTTTCTGCCATTCCCGGACGGCCTGGGCCCATTGGCCCTGCTGCATTCGGCGAAAAGCCCGGCAGCAAATCACGGCTGCCTCAGCGGAATCTTTCTCCTCGTCGAGGAATTGGTCAAGCCGCCCGGCATCCTCCGGCGGCAGATTCGGAGAACGGGCAGCCGTCTGGGACCAAAGCAGCCGGACTCGCCGCTGCTCCTGAGCGGAAAGCCCTCTGCAGGCGGCCATCTGCTCAGCTCGTTTCATCACCAGCTCTTCCAGTATAACATCCGATGAAGCGGAATATTCCTCCTGCCGTTCGATAAAGGCCTCCAGAATATACAAATCAAAAGCCAGATTTCGGCAGTCTGCCGGTATTTCACATAAAATCTGAACCGCCCGACCATAATCCTCTTTCAAAGAAAGGGCCTGCACATACAGATACCCGAGGACCGGTTCACCTTTTTCCGCTTCCTGCTCCAGAAAGCGGACCATCTTGTCCACATTTTGCCTGTCCGGCCTGTCAAACAGAAAATATACATATCCGGCAGCTGCCTGGCGGCGGAGAGCAGAACCGGCCGGACTGCTTTTTTCGATCGACTGAATCCACTCGACCCACTGACGCTCTGCCTGTTCTCGCTCGTTGGGGTCGGTCGCATGAGAAGCGCGAACCGCAAACTGCTGCATTTTGGCTTCGAAGGCCGGACGCTCTACCGTTTCGAAATGTTCGGCCTCCTGAACCGCCAGCAGGCCGGCAATGAACTCCTGCGACGAAGGCCAGGCCTGCTGGACCTGGCGAAGGGGTTCCCGACGGTCCTGCGCCCATTCCAGAAAAGCGTACTCAACCGCCCATTCGAAATCCTCCCCGACAGTTATCTTTTTCTGAAAGACCTGAGCGATTTCTTCTTCAAACGGCCCGCCGGAAAACAGCTCAAAACGCTTCTGCAGCAGCAGCATCCGTTCGCGAACCGGCTCACTCAAATCATCTTGAAGCATCATCTGATGAAGAATCATTCGAAGCTGTTCGGCATCATCCGTCTGCTGCCGCTGCCAGAGGGCCAGAACCTGAAGAATCTGCTCCTGTCCATGCCAGCGGGCGGTTTCCGCTCTGCATTCCTCAAGAACCCTGGCAAGAAGCGGCTGTTTTTGCTTCTCCTCACAGAGGGCCTGCCAAAACAGAAACAGCGTCTTCAGATAACGGCATCGGAGCAGCCCTTGCTGTGCCGCAGCCCAAAGCCCCGTCTGTCCGTAGCGGGTCTCCCAATCCTCTCCCGCGTATCCTTCCATTTGATGAACCTGTTCCGTAAGAGCAGCCAGTATTTCTTCAACCTTCCGACCGGCGGAAGCGGCGGATTCGGAAAGAACCTTTCTCTGTTCGGCATCCGCCAACCGACCCAGACACAGAAACGTCAGACGGGCCGGGGCGGTCTGCACCAAAAACTCCTCTTCGAGAGGGGCAATTTTGTCTGCGGCAGTCTTTATGGCCTCCGGAGACGGCTCCGCCCAAACCAAACAAACCAAACCTCCCAACAGCACGCCCACCGCAATTTTGCTGCTACTGTGCATCTTCCTCATTCACCTCGGTCACAACAAACGCAATCTGATTCAATCCGAGCACACGCAACAGGTCATACATTTTCACAACCGCCTCCCATGACACCTCCTCACCGCAGAGCAATTCAATCGGGTCATCGGTCCTTCGCTGCTGCCGGCGGCAAATCTCTTCCACCGCGTCCGCCGCCGCCGTCCACTCTTTCGGCGACGCTTCCGGCGGAAGCAGGATTTCCTTGTCCGTACCGATTTTGATCAGTACCCCCTCCTGTCCGGCCGTCATTTCCAGAATCAGCGGCTCAATAATGGAAAAACGCTCCGAAGAGTCTCCCCGAGGCAGCTGAAGCGGAACCTGCGCCTCCGAGGGTCGGAATCGCACCGTCAGAACAAAAAAAGTCAGCAGGAGGAAAATCACATCAATCATCGGAGCCATTTGCAGTCCGGTATCTGTGCGGCCCCGCCGGGAGACCTCTTCGAGAGTTCGCGGATAAAAAGACGGCCGGCTGCCTTCCGACAAATGCATCGAAAAACCTCTCCTGAACAGAAAAAAACTACGGTTTTTTTGAAGCGGAACAAGCGGCCTTCCGAAAGCGGCTTTCTTCCAAACCGGCCTCAAAGGCCGCCAGATTTACCGCTGTAAGGGCCGGATTCTTCTCGGAAAACAGGTCTTTGACGGCCTGTCGGACGCTCTCTTCCTTCACCAAGGCCGTATGCCGAACAAAGGCGCCCAGCGCCGCCAGGTTGGCGACTTTCATTTGCCCCAGATTCTGGGCAATCTCCGTCGCCGGAACGAAGATACGGTCAATGTCTTCCCGTTTGGGCCCCCGCTTGACCAGCGATGTATTCACCAGCAGAAGACCGCCGGCTGCTACATCCGGTTCAAACTTATCGAGGGAGGGCTGGTTGAGCACAATCGCCGCATCGGGTATCTCCACAAACGGACAGGCGATTTCGTCATCGCTGACAATCACAGCAGCAAAAGCGGTGCCGCCCCGCATCTCCGCACCGTAAGCCACCATGCCGGTGACATTTTTGTTTTCTTTCAGCGCCGCTCGGGCAATCAGATTGCCCGTCAGGACCACCCCCTGCCCGCCGAAACCGGCGATGATAATCCGCATTTGTGAATTTCCCGCCATCCTGGAATCCCTTCAGCGGTCCTTAAACACTCCGAGAGGAAAAACCGCCTTCATCTTCTCGTTGACAAACTCAACGGCTTCTTTCGGACTGAGTTTCCAGTCCGTCGGACACATTGAAAGCACCTCCACCAGCGAAAATCCCTTGCCGTCGATTTGTTTTTCAAAGGCCTTTCGAATCGCCTTTTGGGTCCGAAGAACATCTTTGGGCGTACTGACGGCCACCCGCTCCAGATAACAAGGGCCGTCCAGTGCACTGAGCATTTCGCAGACTTTAATCGGTCCGCCTTCCCCCAATTGCCCCCGTCCGGCCGGTGAAGTTGTGCTCCACTGCCCCATCAGAGTCGTCGGGGCCATTTGTCCTCCGGTCATCCCGTAAATGGCATTGTTGACAAAAATCACTGTAATGTTTTCCCCTCGATTGGCCGCATGGATGGTCTCCGCCATCCCAATCGCCGCCAAATCCCCGTCTCCCTGATAGGTAAAGACAATTCGGTCCGGCAGAACCCGCTTGATTCCCGTTGCTACCGCCGGCGGCCTTCCATGCGCACATTCGATTATATCACAATTCATATAATCATACAGAAAAACCGCACAGCCCACCGGCGCCGTACCAATCGTCCGCTCACGAATGCCTAATTCATCAATGACCTCCGCGACAAGGCGATGCACAATCCCATGCCCGCATCCGGGACAGTAATGTGTCAGCACATTTTTAAGAGTTTTGGGACGCCGAAATTCCATTTATGCCTTCCTTTGGGTCTTGAGACCCTTAAGACAGGCGGCAGCAAGATGGCGGATTTGCTCCAGAATCTCCTCTTCGGACGGATACCATCCGCCGCCTTTGCCCAAAAAGGCAACAGGCCGCCGGCATTCGAGTGCCAATTTCACATCTTCAATAAATTGCCCTTGGCTCATTTCGACGACCAAAAAGGATTTGGCCTTTTTCACGGCTCGCTTGTAAGGTTCGATAGGAAACGGCCAGACACATAAAGGACGTATCAGACCGGCTTTCAGGCCTTCCCGTCGAGCCCTCTTAACGGCCCCTTTGGCCACCCGACCGGGAATGCCGTACGCCGTAACAACCACTTCCGCATCGGCGGTTTCAAATTCCTCATAGAGAGAAATTTCCCGCTGCATTCTTGCGTATTTTTTCTGAAGACGAAGATTGTGCTGAACCAGGGAATCGGACGGGCGCAGAAACAGCGTGCGAATCACACGAGGAGCACGGCCTCGGCAGCCGTCTAAAATATAATCCTTCGGGGGAAGATTGAAAAGCGGCCGATAGGGATGCGCTTCCGCCGGCTCAGCCATCTGCCCTAAAATCCCATCCCCCAGAATCATTACCGGATTGCGGTAAAAATCCGCATAATCAAACGCATTCAGCGTCAAATCATACAGTTCCTGAAGAGTTGCCGGCGTCAGGACAATCAGGCGATAATCGCCGTGTCCTCCGCCTTTGACGGACTGAAAGTAATCCCCCTGCGAAGCGCGGATGTTCCCAAGACCTGGCCCGCCGCGCTGCATATTGACAATCACACAAGGAAGTTCTGCGGCGGCGATATAACTGATCCCCTCCTGTTTGAGACTGATACCGGGGGAGGAGGAACTGGTCATGCAGCGAGCACCCGCTGCGGAAGCCCCAAAAAGCATATTGATGGCGGCGATTTCGCTTTCGGCCTGAATGAATACGCCCCCGACTTGCGGCATTCGCCATGACATCCGCTCCGGCACTTCGTTCTGCGGGGTAATCGGATAACCTGCATAAAACCGGCAGTCCGCTTCAATCGCGGCCTCTACCAGCAGTTCATTCCCTTTTAAAAGAATCTTCTCTGACATCCTTTTGGGCTACTCAGTCGCCGCCTTCGCATCCTTTTGCGAACTGGGCGCATCCTCATGAATTTCGATCGCCATATCGGGGCACATTCGCCCGCACATGGCGCAGTATGTGCACCGGGCCGGATCTACCAGCACAGCAAACGGATGGCCGTGCTCATTTAAATCCTCGGACATTCGAATATTCTGGTGAGGACAAACCAGCACGCACAAGCCGCATCCCTTACAATGCTCCGCATAAAAACAAATCTGAGGCATTGGCGAAAGGTTCCTTTCTTTCTGATACACCAAAAATAATAACCGCTGCTTTTTGGAGCGTCAATGGAAATCAAAAAACCTCCCGATGAATCTTGTAGACAATCCTCCATTTTTCCCTATTATTAAGATGAGATTCCTATGAAATCAAGGGTTTTTCGAGGTCTTTTCATTGGCTGCCGGCGCGATGATCAGTTCGGGTCTTTTCATTCTTCCCTCTGTGCTCTATCCATACGCCGGTCCGGGCATTGTTGTTTCCTATCTGCTGGCTTCTCTGTTGATTTTACCCAGTGTATTTGCAAAAACCGAATTGACCAATGCAATGCCTCGATCCGGAGGCACCTATTTTTATGTCGAAAGAAGTTTTGGCACCTTGTGGGGGATTTTCACCGGACTGGCCAACTGGCTCTCTTTGGCCCTGAAAAGCGCTTTTGCCATTTCTGGTCTGACAATTTTGGCTGAATGGACCGTTGGTGCACTTTTTGATTGCCAGATGCCGACCTGGGCTTTACAGACTACCGCCATCTCCTGCTGTATTTTCTTCGGGCTTTTGAATCTGCTCAGTGTCAAATCAGCCGCCTGGTTTCAAAATCTTTTGGTGGTTTTTCTGTTGACCGTATTGGGCGGTTTTGTTCTGTGGGGAAACCGATTTATCCTGCCAGACCAACTTAGGCCATTTCTTCCGGCAGGATGGACCTCTGTTCTTTGGAGCGCGGGGTTTGTCTTTATCAACTTCGGCGGTCTAACCAGTGTAGACAATGTTGCCGAAGAAGTCCGCCGCGCCGGCAATGTGCTTGCGCGGGTGATTCCGGCTGCTTGGGCAATTGTTTCGTTTCTTTACACATCGGTTGTGTTTGTGGCGGTTGGGGGTTTGGACGGAGAAACTCTCCAGACCAGTCCGCTGCCTCTTTCGGCAGCCGCTGGTCAATTTGGAGGTAAGATCGGTTTTTTTCTGCTGACTTTGGCAGCTGGGGCTGCGTTTTTGACTACTGCAAACGGCGGACTTCTGGCCGCTTCGCGCTGCCCTATGTCCATGAGTAGAGCTTCGGGAAATTCTTCTGCAACGAGACGAAGTAATTGAGGACCGTTTTGACACACTGATTCGTCAATGCCCGATCCTTTCTATCCAGGGCTCCCGAGGAGCTGAAGAAGTTTTTCGTCAAATTGCACGCCTCTTATCTGAACGAGTCCACCTTGAGGAAGACCGTCTCCTTCAGCACTTTCTGGATCGAGAAAGAGAAAGCTCAACGATTGTTCATCCGGGCATTGCGATTCCGCACATCATTATTCCAGGCGAGTCCATATTCAATATGGTTTTGGTGCGAGCCCTCGATGGGGTCCTATTCCCGCGTTCTCAAGAACCTGTATATGCTCTCTTTGCTTTGATCGGGACCAAAGATGAACGCAATTATCATCTTCGGGCTCTAACGGCGATAGCCCAGATTATCCAGCAAAAAGATTTTCATCAACGATGGCAACAGGCACCGGATGCTGAGTCCGTTCGGAATCTTTTGCTTCTATCGGAACGAAGACGCAGTTAGGAATCAGCGGTTTTGTTTTTTGCGAGGATTGGGAAAAGAAAAAAAAGACACCGCCTGATGCCGAGGCGGTGTCTGAAAATCTCTGAAAAAAGAGATTACAGAGATCGACGGCGCCGGAGCCAACCGACCAATCCCATTCCGATTCCGGCCAAAGCGACCGCCCCCGGAGCCGGAACCGCACTGATCAGAATCAGCTGATCCTGGCTATGACCGGAATAATAGGTGCCGTCAAAATATTTCCATAAGCTCATCACGTGGACATTGCCCAGCCCCTTTCCGTACCACTCTCCGCCCTCGGCGACGGCCTGTTCTGCTAAAAGGACATAACTGTTTTTCGGGCCGACCACAGAAGCATTTTTGAATTCTGCTTCAATATAGTGGATGGCATTCTGAAGTTTGGTCTGATCCGTAAAGCGGCTGTCGCCTTCCATAAAACGAGTAAAAAGGAAAGCCGTCCGCGGGTCCAGCGGGTCAGAGCTGACCGACTGCAGCGGGGTTTGACCATACACCCCGCCGGCCCAGTCCATTCCGCCCTTAACCGCCGCCGTCCCGAGCACGGCATAATAGGACGTATTCGGCGTAAATGTTTCATGATACTCCAGACAAAACGTCGGCAGAATCGTCCCAGCGGCATACCCGGCAAAACCGTCTTCGAGAATCTGGAAAGCATAAGCCGGTGTCGAATCGTTCAGCATCTTAATCGTCGGCCCCGCCTGAACCGAAAGACTCAAGGCGGCTATCGACAAAATCACCGTAAACGTTTTCATCACTCGCACTCCTAAATAAGGCTGCTTTTCTTTTCGTTCAAAAACAAATCTGTCAATGCTTATTTATACAAAAAAGAGCCTCGATAATTGTTAAAAAGATGTAAAAATCAACTCTCTTTTTAAAAAATTCTGCCTCTCCGATGACGGTCTGTAAGAAAAAGGAGGCCTGTGAGGCCTGTAGAGAAAAAATAAAACCAGAGAAACCCGTTTTTATAAGACTGGAACCTTGCGCTTTCTCAACATCCATGGCCGAGAAACCTTTTTTTCGGCAAGTTATCTTTTTTAAGCGTCCTTGAAAAATCGATGGAAAAAACCAACCAAAGACCTATAATTCCAGCACCAGAAACGGCTCTGTCTATGTTTTTTAAGAAAAGTTTAATACTATATGTGTCTTTTGTTGATTTTTCTTTGCCGTTCGCCTATAATTTGAACTATTATATCGGGGGCATAAAATGGATTTTTCGTTTTCCGACAACCTGAACAGTGGGCAGCAAAGACTCTTTTCCTTAAGACAAGCCGCAGACTACAACCTGGCTCAGGGCTGTTCTCAAAAAACTTCGGCAATACACCAGAACCGGCAGACCGCTGAGTATTGTCTGGCAGAAAATCACCGATATCTGGGCAATGCTTATCAGGGATTGGCCATTGTTCAGACAGCCGCCCAAAAAGCCCGGCAAATTGAGGAAAAACTCCTCCGGATGAAAGAACTGGCTCGCAAAGCCGCCGGCGGAGCGTATGACCAGGAAGAAATCCTTTCGTTCCAGGAGGATCACGGTGAATTGCTCTGCGAAATCACGGAAATCGCCGTCAATTTTCGTCCCGGCGGATTTGCCATGCTTTCTTTTACCGGTTTTGGAACAGTTGGAATTGAAATTGAACGGGGGCAAAAGATTGAAGTGGACAGCATGGATATGACGGCCTCCGGATTAGGCCTTCTGCAGGCGGCCGATTTAACCCGCTCGCCTAAAGATGCCCTGACAAACATCGAACTGGCAATCGATGAAATTACCGCCTACGAACAGCACCTGAAAGAGTCAGAGCGGCTTCTCGAAAAGGCCCTCGATATCCTGAACAATGAGCGGGAAGCCCTTCTCCCCGCCGTCCAGTGCATCCGGGAAAAATCCGCCGCCTGTCAGGCCGTCCGACAGGTTACCCGCACGCTGTCTGAAAATTATTTTCTCCTGGCCGCCGTTTGTGCCCGAGTTCAGTCTGACCGTGCCTCGTTTCTTCTGAGGAATCAACAAACAGAAAACGAATAAATTTCTCTCTTTTCTATATCGATAATCGATGTGCGAAAAAACAAAAAAAGGAAAACCTGTATGAAAGTGTTTTGGCCTTTCGTCCGTCTTGCTTTGAGCTTGGTTTTGTTTCCAGCTGTCCGCGACGCAGCCGCTGAGCTGACTTTGCAGGATTTTCGCGCCCACGACCCCTTCATTCTGCCCGATTCCAAAAGCCAAACCTATTACCTTTATACCTCCGTCACCTCCGGTGCTCTGCCGCGAGGTCAGGCGGGTGTCGTCGCCTACATCAGCAAAGACCTTGAAAAATGGCAGGGGCCCCACGTCGTATTTAAAATCCCGAAGGACGGATGGGCCGACCCCGCCCACGGTGCCTGGGCCCCGGAAGTTCATCTCTACAAAGACAAATACTACCTGTTCGTTACACTCCACAATCGCGATAAACGGCTCCCGATGGGCCCTCGAAGCCGACAAACGACCCATATGCGAGGCACACAGGTTTTTGTCAGCGACAGCCCCGAAGGCCCATTTAAGCCCCTTTCAAACCGCCCGACCGCCCCGCCGGAAAAAATGACTTTAGACGGCACTCTCTTCATCGAAGACGGCAGGCCCTGGCTGGTGTATTGTCACGAATGGATTCAGATTACCGATGGAACAATTGAAGCGGTTCCCCTCAAAGAAGACCTGTCCGCTGCCGTCGGCGAACCTGTCCTGCTATTTCGCGGCTCTGATGCACCCTGGATACAGCCCTGGCGTGCCGACCCCAACGACCCGCCGCGAAATTTCGTTACGGACGGTCCCTTTTTCTGGCGTACGAAAACCGGCCGGCTCCTCATGCTCTGGTCCAGCTGGATTCAGGACGGTCAATACGCGCAGGCCCTGGCCTATTCTCTCTCCGGGCGGCTCATTGGCCCCTGGCGGCAGCTTCCGCCGCTCCTGACCGACAACAGCGGACACGGCATGATATTTAAAACCTTTGACGGCCGGCTGATGCTCGTTGTCCACCACCCCACTATGAGCCCCCAGTCCCGGGCGCGACTGTACGAACTCGAAGACGCCGGAGAAACCCTTACACTCCTCAATCCCCCTTCTCCATAACAGCAGCTGGTTTTTCAAGCCTGAAGGGAAGTTTCTCTCCAATTCGGACGGCGGTTTCTTTGCAGCATCCCAAAGGCCCCTGCCGTTTGCCCCAGAATTCCATCAGAGATCGATGTCCTCTTTGCCATACACCAAATCCGCTTTTTTTAGAGCTACAATATGCCTTTCTGCAGAAATATGCCGCTTCGGAAGATTTAACAGACCCTGACTTTTCCCGATTTCCCGGATTTGGTTTTGAAGGGCCAAATTGATACTTATGACCGGGAAACACAGATTCTAGCCGACTGCAAGAACACCAAGGCCATAAAGTGCATCCTTCGGCGCCTGGAGCTGCATCAGGACTCGGAAGACGAAATGAACGGCACCGATCCGGAGCCGGTGGACCAGCCGGCTGCATCGGCTCCTGCCCCTGCTGCGGTTGCCAAGAACAGCAGCGGCATAATAGACGACCAGAGGGAACGGCTGCAGCGGATTGCCGACAAAATCAGTCCGAACACCTCGGCGGGTAAACCATTCCTTTTCGAAAGGCAGGATGCAGGCCAGCCGGTCGCAGCAGCGGCGGAGTTTGCAGATTCGCCACGGGGCCCAGGCCCACAGCTGCGGGGCTACATAAAACAAAACAGGAATACCGAGCCGTTTGGCGGCCTTGGCCAGGTGAAAATGAAAGGCCGGCGAATCACAAACTACCAGCAAATCGACTGGATTGTTTTTCAGATACTCCACAGCGGTTTTCAGAAGATTGCGGTAATAACCGAGCTGGCCCAAGACATTGTAGAGCATAGCCGCCCTGCCGACGGGATTTTCCAGAAGTCGGCAGCCGGCGGCGGCCATTTTCGGCCCCCCCAGACCCGTCCATCGAACGGCAGGCTTTTCGGGTAGTGGAATATGTTTGTTGTCGGCACCGGGCCAGTGGGAGGAAGGGCCTTCGGTCAGTTCTGCCGCCGCACGAATCAGATGGGCGCAATGGGCATCGGCACTGGGCTCCAGTGCACTGATAAACACCTGTTTGGACTGCGGGGCTCCCATGGAAATCCTTTCCTGCTTATTCCTGAGACATATACTATACCCGGAAAAACACAACCGGAAAAGAGGTTTGCTTGTG
>CALEDR010000051.1 GCA_937949545.1 uncultured Phycisphaerae bacterium | reverse complement strand
TTGCCCGGGGACAACCCGTCCGCCTCGACGCAGCCCTGGTCGGAACGGATGATTCGCTCGGAGATGGAGCGGAATCCGCAGTCCTGGATGATTGATTTTTCGCCCAAGCCGCGGTGGAAGTACCCAAATGGGCTGGTGATGAAGGCCATCTGGACGGCGGGGGTTCTGTATAACAAGCCGGAGTATCTGGGGTATGTTAAGAGTTATTACGATACGCTGATAACAGAAGACGGACAGATTCTGACCTATGATGCGGCTGCCTACAATATCGACAATATCAACCCGGGCAAGACGCTGATTGATTTGTATTTGAAATATCCGCAGGCCAAATACCGCAAGGCAATTGAGGCCCTTCGGGAGCAGATGCGCACGCACCCGCGGACTTCGGAAGGCGGCTTCTGGCATAAGAAGATATACCCGCACCAGATGTGGCTGGACGGGTTGTATATGGGGGCGGCGTTTCTGGCCCAGTATGCGGCGGCGTTTGATGAAAAGCCGCTGTTTGATGATGTGGCGCTGCAGTTTATTCTGATGGAGAAGCATTCGCGGGATGCAGCAACCGGGCTTCTGTATCACGGCTGGGATGAATCCCGCACGCAGAAATGGGCGGACCCGGCGACCGGCCGTTCGCCGAATTTCTGGGGCCGGGCGATGGGCTGGTATGCCATGGCCCTGATTGATACCCTGGACTATTTCCCGCCGGACCATCCCCAACAGAAAGAACTGGTGGGCATACTGAACCGGCTGATGGAAGCCCTCATTAAGGTCCAGGACCCCAAGACCGGAGTCTGGTATCAGATTGTCGATAAGCCGAACGAAAAGGGGAATTATCTGGAATCGTCCTGCTCGGCGATGTTTGTCTATACGATGCTCAAAGGAATTCGCAAGGGATATCTGCCTTCGAGCATGATGCAGGCCGCCGAAAAGGGGTATGCCGGCATTCTGAAAGAGTTTGTGGAGATGGATGCTAACGGACAAGTTCATTACACCAAGGGCTGCTTGGTGGCGGGGCTGGGGGGCAATCCGTATCGGGACGGCTCGTTTGCGTATTACATCAGCGAGCCCGTTCGAACCAATGACCCCAAGGCTGTCGGGCCGTTTATTCTGGCTTCCCTCGAGATGGAAATGAAAGCAGGTCTGATTGCTCCCAAATAAACATGACGGGTTTTCTATGAATCTTTTCGGATTCCCGAGCGGTTCGCGGTTCCGCCGAACAGCACTGATTTTGGTTTTGCTGGCGGCCGGCGCCGTCCGGAAAACAGTTGGTGCGGCCTACAATCCGCCCGAACGGATTCTGGCTGAACGTCCGACGATGGAGGGCCGCACAGCCCGGCCGCTTCGATACCGTCCGGAAGACCGCGATTTTGTGATTGAAAACGGCCCGGAGTTTTTCAATCGTCCCTTGTACGGCGGCAATACGGCTTTTCGGGCGGATGCGGGAGACAAACCGGAGATTTCGCTGTATCTGCCCGGCCATGGGGGCAATGTCCGCTTTGGAATTCGCACAAAAGACGGCATCCGCTCTCTGAATGAGGCCCGGCGAATCGTCAGCCGGTACCGGGCCGGTTCTATGGTCTATGAAATCGAAGACCCGCTGCTTCAAAACGGTTCTCTGGTTTTGACCGTGCTGGCCCTTTATGAAAAGGAAGGGATTTTGGTCAAAGCAGAATTGCGGGCAGCAGCGGAACCCTGCGAGTGGCTGGCGGTTGCCGGCGGGGCAAGCGGGCGGCGCGGACGGCGAGGAGGGGATATCGGCTGTGAAAGTGAACCGGTGTCGGAGTTTTTCCGATTTCGTCCGGAGTTTTGCAAAGGGAATACTTTTTCAATTCAGGAGAACACGTTTGTTCTGGATAGCCGGACCGGCAGGCTGGCGGGATTTTTTCCGCCTGGAGCCAAAGTTCAGACAGCAGACGGCCGGCGCTGGGATAATCTGGAAGATTTAGCGGCCTCCGGAGGCGTTGCGTCTGATACTCCTGTCGTTTTTGCGGCGGTTCCCCTTCAGAAGGATAAACCTGTCTATTTCCTGTTATATCGGCTCGCGTCTGATGAGCAGGCTGCGTTTCCGGTTGCGGATTTTGAATCGCTGTTTGAGCGGACTGAACAGCATCGGAGGCAGATTGCCGGCCGGGTGCTGGCGGATACGCCGGACCCTTTTATCAATGCGGCGGTGCCGGCCCTCTGTGCGGCAGCGGACGGCATTTGGGATGAGCCGCAGGGCACGGTGATGCACGGTGCGGCGGCCTGGCGGACGGCGCTGGCGGGCTGGCGGGGGGCCTATGCCAACGATGCCCTCGGCTGGCACGACCGGGCCCAACGGTATCTGCGATACTGGGCACAAAGGCAGAATCTTCAGGAGACAGCGGCGTCCGGACCCGACCCGGCCTCCAATTTGTCCCGCAGCCATCCGGCCAAACAGAGCCGCGGCGATATCGGCGGCCGGCATTATGATATGAATCTGGTGTATGTGGATGCCCTGTTTCGGCATCTGATGTGGACGGGGGATTGGGCGCTGGCGGAGGAGCTCTGGCCGGTGCTCGAGCGGCATTTTGCGTGGGAGCGTCGTCTGTTTCGCCGTCCGTTCGGGCCGGAGCGTCTTCCACTTTACGAGGCGTATGCGGCCATCTGGGCCAGTGATGATTTGCAGTACAGCGGCGGAGGGGTCACGCACGCTTCCGCTTACAATTATTATCACAATCACCTGGCGGCGCAGCTGGCCCGACGGCTGGGCAAGTCCCCCCGGCCTTATGAGCGGGAGGCTGAACAGATTCTCAAGGCCATGCAGAAGTATTTGTGGCTGCCGGAGGACGGCTGGTATGCCGAATGGAAGGACTGGCTGGGCCTTCAGCGGACGCACCCGAGCGCGGCGTTGTGGACGTTTTACCATACGATAGACTGCGGGGCGGCGGACCCGATGCGGGCCTGGCAGATGAGCCGTTTTGTGGATACGCAAATCGCGCATATTCCCATCCACGGCCTCCAGATTCCCCAAGGCCTCTGCTATACGCTGCCGACAACAAACTGGATGCCTTATACCTGGTCCACCAACAATGTGGTGATGGCAGAGACAGCGCATACAGCCCTGGCCTACTGGCAGCTCGGAAGACCGGAGAAGGCTTTTTCCCTGCTGAAGGGGTGCATCCTCGACAGTATGTATATGGGGCTCTGTCCGGGCAATCTGGGAATGACGACCTATTTTGATATGGCCCGAGGGGAAGCGCAACGGGATTTCGGCGATGCCGTGGGGATTGTCAGCCGGGCGGTTATCGAAGGGCTGTTCGGGATTCGCCCCAATGCGCTGGAAGGGCGGCTGGTCATTTGTCCGGGGTTCCCGGCGGAGTGGGAGTGGGCTCGGCTGCGGCATCCGGATATCGTGTTTGCCTATCAGCGTAAGGATTTTGTGGAGACCTTCAGCATTCGTCCGCTGTTTTCCTGTCCGCTCAATCTGATTTTGCAGATTCCCGCCCGCGGTACAGATATAGAACAGGTTTCCGTAAACAGCCGCTCGGCTTTCTGGAAGGTTCTGGAGGATTCTGTGGGGGCACCGAGGATTGAGATTGCTCCCCGGCTGGCGGATGCTTATGACGTGCAGGTTGTCTGGAAAGGACCGGCGCCGGCGCGGGCACAAACGGCCCCCGTTGCCGCACAGGGGGAGGAATGGACAGCGAAGATTGACTCAGCGAGATTTCAGAAGGTTTTCGACCCGCAGGGTGCTCTGAAAAAAATTCGGGTTCGGGGAGCGTTGCTGGAGGCCAAAGCGGTTGGAAAAGAAGGACATCGGACGGTTTTTGCGGAGGTTCATCAGGGCCGGATAAATTGGCTGGAACCGCTTGCCTTTGAGGTGCGGCCGGCGGTGGAGATTCTTCCCTCCGTCAGCCGGGAACCGGAGAGCGTTCGGTTTCGCATCCGGAACAATACGGCCTATCCGCTCGGGGATGTGAAGATAACGGTAGGGACATGGCGGCAGGAGCGGCCGCTTTGGGTGCCGGCTTACGGACTGTCGGAGGAGATTGTTCTGTCCGGTGAGGAAGTGCCGCTGATGCCCGGGTCAAATCGGGTGATTGTGAAGTTTTCCGAGGGCCGTCGGGCGGAAGGCCTGATTGTCAATTGGAAAATATCGCTTCGGCCTAAGGAGCGGATGGAGCCGGTGGCCTTGAAGGCGTTTTTTAATGACCGGCTTAGCCGCATTTTCCAAAATGAGTATCTCCGTCCGCGTTCTCCGTTCTGTTCGCTGTCGATCCCTAAGCAGGGCATCGGCAGCTGGTGTGATGTTGCCAAAACCTTTGAGGTGGACGACAGCGGTCTGCGGCGATGCGTGCAGGAGCAGGGCGGATTTTATCGACTGCCGCAGGGCATTGTTTTTGAATGGCCCGCCGACCCGCAGGCCGACAATATCGTTTTTGTTTCCCGATGGGAGAATTTCCCGGATGAAATCACGATTCCTCTGACCGGACAGGCGAGACATCTGTATCTTTTCATGGCCGGTTCTACGAACTCGATGCAGAGCCGCATCGACAACGGCGAAGTGCTTGTGACCTATGCAGACGGCAGGCAGGAACGACTGGCTCTGCATAACCCGACGACCTGGTGGCCGATTGATCAGGATTATTTTCTGGATGATTACGGTTTTCGAAGGCCGGAGCCGATTCCGCCTCGCGTCTATCTCCGAAGCGGCCAAACGGCCGTGTATGATGTTGAGGAATTCAAAAGCAAGGGCGGGACGGTTCCCGGAGGAGCGGCGACGGTTTTGGATATCCCGCTGGAGCCGGCCAAACCCCTTCAGTCTTTGACCGTGCGGGCATTGGCGAATGAGGTCATTATCGGATTGATGGCCGCTGAACTGGTTCGCTGAACAGAGAAAGGAGTTCATATGCGCAAAAGACAGAATGTTCTGGATATCTCGGTCCTTTTGGGACTGCTGTGTGTTTATCCGGTATTTGCGGCTTCCTGGCCGTCGGATTTGCCGGTGTCTGAGCTGCCGTTTTCGATGACGCCTCCGGAGGAACCTCAGATTCCCGACAGGAGTTTTGTGATTACGGATTACGGAGCGGTGGGAGACGGTCAAACCAAGAATACAGAGGCCTTTGCACGAGCGATTGCGGCCTGTGCCAAAGCCGGCGGCGGCCGCGTCATTGTTCCGGCGGGGCTGTGGCTGACAGGGCCGATTCGCCTGGTCAGCCGGATGAACCTGCATCTGGAGAAGGGAGCGGTGATTCTGTTCAGCCCGAACATCGAGGATTATCCGCTGATGGAGCGGTTCTTTGAAGGCCGGCAGGAAGTCCGTCGGATGCCGCCTTTGACCGGGGACAACCTCGAACACATTGCGATTACCGGCTCGGGGATTTTGGACGGTTCGGGACAGGCCTGGCGTCCGGTCAAAAAAGAGAAGATGACGGAACGGCAATGGCGGAATCTTCTGGCTTCCGGCGGGGCGGTGGAGCCGTCGGGGACAATATGGTGGCCCTCTGAAAAGGCCATGAAAGGGCCTCAAACTGTTGTGGAACTGAAGAAACGGAATGCTCCGGTAGAGGACTATGCGGCGGCGGGAGAGTTTCTCCGGCCGGTACTGGTGTCGCTGGTCAACTGCCGGACTGTGCTGCTGGATGGGCCGACGTTTCAGAACTCGCCGGCCTGGAATATTCATCCGCTGCTCTGTGAAAATATGATTCTCCGCAATCTTCAGGTCCGCAATCCCTGGTGGAGCCAGAACGGAGACGGTCTGGATTTGGAATCCTGCCGGAATGTTCTGGTTTACAACTGTACGTTTGATGTGGGGGATGATGCGATTTGTATGAAATCCGGCCGGGATGAATACGGCCGGCGCCGCGGGAAACCGACGGAGAATGTCGTTATTTCCGACTGCATTGTGTATCACGGACACGGCGGTTTTGTGGTCGGCAGCGAGATGTCCGGCGGCGTGCGGAATATTTGGGTTCGCAATTGCAGTTTTTTGGAGACGGATATCGGGCTTCGCTTCAAGAGCACCCGGGGACGCGGAGGGCTTGTGGAGAATATCTATATTCAGGATATTTTTATGGCCAATATTGCCGTCGATGCGATTCATTTTAATCTGTTTTACTCCGGGGCTGCACCGACGCTGGAGGAAAGTGTCAATTCGCCTGCGGCGGAAGTGAACGAGGGAACGCCCCGGTTTGAGCGCATTTTTATCCGAAATGTTTTCTGTCGGGGTGCGCAGCGTGCCGTCTATATGCAGGGACTGCCGGAGATGCCGGTACGCGAGGTCGAAATCAAAAATACGGTCATTTCGGCTCGTTTGGGCGGGATTTTTCTGGATACCGAGCGGCTGCACTTGTCGGAAGTTTCTATTCTGCCGGAAAAAGGGCCCGATTTGGTTTTTACAAACAGCCGAAGCATTCTTCTGGAACAGCTGAAACCTTCCGCTTCCAAAGATGGATTTTTGGTTCTGGCAGGGCCCCAAACAAGAGAGATTCGGATTCTCGGAGTGAATCGCTCGGAGCTTTCTGAGCGAATTCAATATCAATTCGGCTGTACTCCGGATGTGCTCACGTGGGAATAAATGTTTTCAACGGGAAAGAAAAGCAGACAGAAGGACACAATTATGAAATTCAGAATCTTTGGATGGTGTATATGGATGTTGGGAACAGCCCTTTGTCAGGCGGCGGAGTGGCCGACACTTCGTTTGAGCCGCTATTTAAACAGAGAAGCCGCCTGGTACAGCAGCCCGGAGGCCTTGAGCCTGGCGGATAATATCCTGACTTGGCAGGATGACTACGGCGGCTGGCCGAAAAATGTCAATACGGCTTCCAAACCGTATGACGGGAACCGCAAGGACCTCCATGGTACCTTTGACAACGGAGCGACCATTGGAGAGCTGCGGTTTCTGGCCCGTGTGTATAAGGCCTCCGGACAGGAGCGGTATCTGCAGGCCTTTCAGAAGGGCTTTGAGATGATTCTTAAGGCGCAGTATCCCACGGGCGGCTGGCCGCAACAGTATCCTTCGCCGGCCAAAACCTACCATCGCTACGTTACCTTTAACGACAACGCCATGGTCCGGATTTTGGTCTTTCTGAAAGATGTCGGCCAGTCGGAAGACTTTTCTTTTGTGAAGGAGGAGCAGCGACAGGCGGCTCGGACGGCCTTTGAGCGGGGGATCGGCTGTATTCTCAAATGCCAAATCCGGGTCAACGGGGAACTGACCGGCTGGTGTGCTCAGCACGATGAAAAGGATTTAAGTCCCCGAGCGGCCCGAAGTTATGAGTTGGTTTCGCTCAGCGGGGGCGAAAGTGCAGAGATTCTGCGCCTGCTGATGCGGCTGGAGGACCCCTCCCCGGTTGTGGTCCGGGCGGTTGTCAGCGGAGTACGCTGGTTTGAGCGGTCGAAGATTGAGGGGCTTCGGCTCAAGTGGATTAACGGCAGGCGCATGGCGGTGCCGGACCCTGAGGCCCCCGCTTTGTGGGCTCGGTTTTACGAGATTGACACAAATCGGCCGTTTTTCTCCGACCGCGACGGGATTCGAAAATACGATTACAATGAACTGGACCCTGAACGCGCCGAGGGATACGCCTGGCTTGGAGACTGGGGCAAAGACGTTTTTCGAGAGTTTGAGAAATGGAAGGAAAAATGGAAAGACCGGCTAGCAGCGGCTGAGAGGATTCGGATTGTCCTGACAGGCGATTCCACAGTTTGCGAATTCCAGCCGCCGGATTGGAGACGCGGATGGGGGCAGTATCTGGGCGAGTACTTTTCGGATAAAGTCGAGATTGCCAACCATGCACGAAGCGGGCGAAGCACCAAAACCTTTTTGAATGAAGGGCTTTGGGAAAAGGCACTGGAAGATAAGCCCCTGTTTATCCTGATTCAGTTCGGGCATAACGACAATCATGCCCCGGACAAGCCTGAATCAACGGCGGCGGAGAAGGAATACACGGACAATCTGCGGTATTTTGTGGAGCGGGCCAGGGCGATTGGGGCGACGCCGATTTTGATTACGCCGATGCATCGACGCAAGTTTACCCCGAACGGCAGGATGAATGACACCCTTCAGCCCTATGCCGATGCGATGAAAAAAGTGGCGGAGGAAAAAAAAGCGGCTCTGGTGGATTTGCATACAGCCAGCGGACGGCTGTTCGAGGAAATGGGAGAGTCTGAAGCCGCCAAACTGTCTGACGACCTGCAGGACCGAACGCACTTCAACGAACAGGGAGCCCGCAAAATGGCGGAGATGATTATGCAGCAGCTGCCTCAAGCGGAGCCGTCAATAAAGCCCTATTTGAAACAAAAAAAATGAACAGGAAATCCAGAAAACTGTTGTTTTTTTTCTGAAAAGAGGGATAATTCTGTTCGGGGGGAAGAAACAATTGGGCTGTTTAATCAGGGAAAGGGTCAAACAATGGGCCCCAAACGAAAAGCCGCACCTGCCTTTACACTCATTGAACTGCTTGTTGTCATTGCCATTATCGGTTTGCTGCTTTCTGTTCTGATTCCGGCTCTCAAGCGTGCCACGGCGTATGCCCGAAAAATCAGCTGTCAGTCGAATTATAAGCAGCTCGGAGTGGCGATGGGGCTTTATGAGCACCAGACCGGCTATAATTTCCGAAAGGTGAAAACCGCCCGGGGGGTGTCCGCAGCGGAACTTTCCAAGACCTGGTTTTGGGAAAACGGGACTTCGGATTATGCTCACGAATGGCAGCCGTTTGCTGTCCGGTTCATTATGAATGCCGGGGTTTTGCCGGACCGTCAGGTCTTTTTCTGTCCCGGTTACACAAATTTGGATTATAAAAAGAACTATCCGAGAGACGGTTCCTCAACAATCCCTCAGGAAACCGTGGAGCTGGAGCGGCGGTGGCTGGCCGGAATGGGGCCGATGCCGATGTTCTGGAGCACACATATCTGGATTTGGAAGAAAGAAATTCGGGAGGACGTCCGCTCTGTTAACAACCTCTCTTCCGGGGCGATGATGGTGGATATGACCAACGGTGCCTGGGAGTTTGCGAAAGCCAGAGACCCTGACCGGCTCGGCCGGGTGATGAATACCGTCGGGATTCGCCGACTTTATCAGCACGCCAACGTTCTGATGGAAGACATAAGTGTGAAAAATCCGACGGATGATGATGCCAAGCTCGTTCAGTGGCTCTGGAACTCGGACAGATGGGCCGGAACAGGATATTAAAGGTCCTTATGCTTCTATAACCTGTTTTTCTATATTTTTTGCGCAAAATTCACTTTTTTTTGTCACAAGATTGCCTTGTCCAGAATATCCACAAAAGAGAGAATGAAATAAGAAAAGGGAACTTCTGGATAGGAACAAAGATATGAAGAAAAAACCCGCCTTTACCTTGATTGAACTGCTGGTTGTGATTGCCATTATTGGACTGCTTTTGTCTATTATTGTCCCGAGCTTAAAAAAAGCAACCGAATACGCCCGCAAGGTTGTCTGCCGGTCCAACATGCGGCAGATTGGTTTGGTCTTCAGCAATTACGAGTCCGAAACTCGCTATAACTTCCGAAATTTCAAGAGTTATAACTCGATTCCCGCCTCCGATCGCACCAAACACTGGTTCTGGATGAGCGGGACAGCGGATTTGGCCCATGAGCTGCGTCCTTATGCCATTGGATTTGTGATGAAGGCTGGTCTCCTTCCGGACAGCAAAATCCTGTTTTGCCCGGGTGTAAAGAATGTGTCCAGTGATACCAATTATCTTTTAAGCGATGTAACGGGCGGAAACATCATTCCACGGAACACAGATGATATTTATCGGGAGCTGGGGGATACACTGGATAATTCCCGCCGGCCGATGTTCTGGAGCACGTATGCCTGGATATGGAAAAAAGAGATTCGCAGCAGGGATACCTCGGTCCAGCAGGTAAACAACGGTTCCAGCGGGGCAATGATGGTGGATATGACCAACGGTCTGTGGAAGTATGCGGAGGCCACCGATCCGTCTCGTCTGGGGGCTTTGATGCGAACCCGGAATATTCAGCGGGCTTTTTCGCATGGCAATGTGTTGATGCAGGATTTCAGCGTGGCCAATCCGAGTGATCGGGATGACCAGCTCAATCACTGGCTCTGGGGTGCACCGTACTGGGCGGGCAATCCGTCGTTCGATTACAAGTAAACGGTTTTGCAGCAACCAAACGGGGGGACAATAAGTTGAAAAACAAAAGAGGTTTTGTTCTTTTATCTCCTTTATATCCTTCGCCTTTTTTAGGAGGTCTATTACGATGAAAAGCAAATGGGTAATTTTCACAATGATTTGTCTGGGTGTGTGGATTTTGGTTCAGACGGCATCCGCCGATATCACAGACCCGAATATCATCACGGGCGTGATGCGGTACAATTGTATTGAAGGCACCAGCTGTGACACCGATCCTGTGGTCGTCAAGGGCGGCCTGGCCAATGGGGCCTTGACGCATGTGGACCGCACATTTGTTTTTGTAGATGCCAATGATTTAAATGGCATTGATTTTGTGCGTACGGCTGTGGATGACAAGGCCAATTCCGCCCTGCAGATGGATGTGACGGTGGATAAGGCGGGTACCCTCTTTTTACTGATTGACAACCGAGTTGGGGACAACAATGGTGCCAACCCGCCGACCCTTGGGTCGGTGATGAGCTGGGTGCCGGCCAACGGCTTTGTGCAGACCGGCTATACTGTGGGGGTGTTTAATCCGTCCGATTCCTCAAAGGTTATTATGACTGCCTATGCCAAGGAAATTGCCGGACCGGGCACGATTTCGCTGTATGAGCAGAACGACGGGACCAGCCGGATTACGTATTTGATAGCCGCCATACCGGCGGGCTGGAACCTGCCTCCTTCCGTGATGGGGGTGCCTGCCACTGCCAGTGTGTTCCCGGGGAATGCCCTGGTGGTTACTCCCACGATTGTCGATTACGGACAGAATACAAACACGACAGTTCTGTGGGAAAAGGTTTCCGGCGGCGAGGTGGTGTTCTCTCCGAGTGCCGCGTCTGCAGACGTGTCGGTTACGTTCCCGGGCGGGCTGGGCAATTATGTTCTCCGACTGACTGTAACGGACGGCGAAGGCAGGCAGACTGTCAGGACGGTCCAGGTTGCTGTGACCGTTCCGACCTTTGCACTGCAGGCGGCGGATCACTGCATGGTCTGCAATGATGCTCAGATTGGACCGAACGGCACACGCCGCACGACGATTTCGGATATCCGCAACTATCAGGATGCCTCGACGACTCGCCGGCGAATTGCGTACTACCGCTACAATATCGGTTCTCTGAAAGAACCGGGCAAGGGGTTTGCCAACTGCTATCTGACGGTTAATGTGGACAAAGGCACCTCCGGCAAACGGTGTTATGTGTATGCCCTTCAGGAGGAAGTAGATGATATTACGCTCAACGGCGGCACATGGAATACCATGCCCGGTGTGGTGAATACCCCGCCGCCTCCTGTAGGCACCGAAATTACCCTCTCGACGCTGGACTGGGCGGATATTACGCCGCTGGTGTATTCCTTCCTGCGCCCGGCACTGGCCACCTGGATTTCGTTCGGGCCTTCGGTGGCACTGGATGAAGTGCTGAACTCGGATACGGATGGCAGTATCGTGCTGATGTTTGTCAGCCATGACCCCCAGAACGCCGATTTCGAGATTTGCTCTCCCAGCCACAGCCGAACGGAACCGGTGACAGGGCTGAAGGGCATTCTCCTGCGCGGCGAGATTCGTCCTCTGACGTGGGCGACAAAGCCGCAGCCGATGATCAATACCAGCCAGAGCACGCGGCTGGCTCAGCTGAGCTGGACCAATCCGGCTCCCAGCCAGGAAGGTGCAATCGTCACCTGCGATGTGTTCTTCGGCACCACCGAGCCGAATCTGCCGGATCCGGACTACGGGCTGACCCCGCTGGCGACCGGCATCAGCGGCAATTCTGTGGATCTTCCTTCGGGATTACTTCAGGTCAATACAACCTATTATTGGGTGGTCGATGTGCATGACAGTGCGGCCGGAACAACGCGGGGTTATGTCTGGACCTTCAATACGAACAATATGATTCCTATGGTAGAAATGGAGAAACCGTTCCAGTATCTGTGGCTGGGCAATACCGGGGATCCGGCCAGTGCGACGGTCGTGATCAATACAACGGTCACTGATGATAATTTCCCGCAGCCCTATACTCTCCTTTGGGAGCAGCTCAGCGGCCCGGTGTCGGTGCCGATTGTTCCGAACAATGTCGAAGACATTACTTTGGTTCTGCCGCAGACGGGAACCTATGTTTTCAAGCTATCGGCGGATGACGGCAGTGTTGTCGGCTCGGCAAGTACTCAGATTTATGTGGGGGCTACCCCCTGCGATGCAGCCAAAGCCAAGCCGACCTATGTCCGGATACCGGCGGACATCAATAGCGATTGCTTTGTGGATATGAGCGACCTGACAGAGTTTGTTTCCCACTGGCTGGAGTGCAATAACAGTATGGAGGCACCCTGCCGATAAAAAGGTTCAAAGGCGGGACTGTTTTGTGAGGTAAGGCAGCGGCCGGAAAGAGAAAACCGTCTTTCCGGCCGCTTTTTCATCCGGAAGATTTTGATTGAAGAGAAGGGATTGCGCTATGAGTCGATGGGGGATTGTCGGGATAGGTCTTTTGATTTCGGCAGGGATGGTCTGGGGCGTCTCAACGAATCCGCTGCCGGCGGTCGGCGAGTCCGTGGACCCAGACATGTTGATTCTTCAATGGACGCCGGATGCCGATGCCGTGCGCAGCGAGATTTATTTGGGTACCAGTGCGGCGGCAGTGGCGGCGGCTCAAAAGCCGACCGGCGATGTGGACGGCAGCGGCACTGTTGATATTTTGGACCTTGTATTTGTTGCCGCTCAATGGCTGGACAATCCTACTTCTCCCTGTGCGGATCTGGATTACAGCGGCTGGGTGGATTTGGCCGATGCGGCGGAAATCAGCCGGCGATGGATGAGTGAACCGGAGGTGCTGTATTTGGGAGCCGCCTCCGGAAATTCGATTGATCCCGGTCAGCTGATTCCGAACAAGACCTATTACTGGCGGGTGGATACCGTCCGATGCAGCGGGATTGAGAAAGGAACGGTCTGGAACTTTAAGACCAAGCGGCCGGCTTTTCCCGGGGCGGAAGGATTCGGCAAATGGGCCTCCGGCGGACGGGGCGGCAGTGTCTATCACGTAACCAATCTGAACGACAGCGGGCCGGGGTCTTTCCGTGATGCCGTCAGCGCCCCAAACCGCACCGTGGTTTTTGATGTCGGAGGCGTGATTCGGATCGGCGAACGAATTGTTGTGAGCAAAGACATTACAATTGCCGGCCAGACGGCGCCGGGCGAAGGGATTGTCATCTACGGCAACGGTTTGTCTTATACGGATGCCAACCGCTCGATTACCCGGCATATGCGATACCGAATGGGCAGGGTCGGCACCAGCGGCAAAGATGCGGTGACGATTGCCGACGGAACGGATATGATTTTCGACCATTGTTCGATTTCGTGGGGGCGGGATGAGACCTTTTCCATCAGCGGCGGAACGGGTGAGGACCCGGGTTTCATCACCATTCAAAACTGTATCATTGCTCAGGGATTAGAAACCCATTCCTGCGGCGGACTGATTCAGGATTTTAACGGGGTCAGTCTGTTCCGCAATCTCTATATTGATAATGATACGCGAAATCCGAAGGTCAAAGGGGTTAATGAGTTTATCAATA
>CALEDR010000050.1 GCA_937949545.1 uncultured Phycisphaerae bacterium | reverse complement strand
CGCCGTGCGGTACTGCGCGATCGGCGTATAAATCCCCCCTTCCCGGCTGATAAAGTCCTCCCCGTTCATCAGACCGGTAATCGCATAGCTGCGGAAGGTCGCCTGCGGTTCGATGTATTTGGCGATGTTCTTGTCCCCCGGACAGTGATAGACGTCTTCATCATCCACATAGGGGAAAAGCCGGCCGGCTCGAATGCCGTTCTTGCGGGTCGTCAGGGAGTATTCGGATTCCGGAGCCGGGGCCGTGGTTTCCGGGTTGTCCGTATCTTTTCGCAGCGGCACTTCCACCCAGCGGTAGGGCGTCGGCCGGCTCCCATTGTAGTAATTGGATCCGCCGACCAGAAGGCCTTTGTATTCGTTGGCATACGTCAGCCAGGCCGTGCCCAGGTTCTTCAGATTGGTCAGACACACTGAACCGCTGGCAATTTCCTTGGCCGCCCGCAGCGACGGAATCAAAATCGACAGCAGAAGGGCAATAATCGCTATCACCACCAGCAGCTCAATCAGGGTGAATGCTTTTTTGAAAAGCGGTTTTTTCTTTTTTCCAAGCGTGAAGGGTTTCATTGTTGTTCTCCTTAATTTTCTGCCGACTCGAGGACCAGTTCCGGCCGGGCGAAAAGGGCCCAGTCGTAGGCCTGTGTATCGTCTGATTCTGTAACCGCTAAAGTAAGGAAGCGGTTGCTTTCTGAAATCGGAATATGGATTGGGCAGCCGCCTTGCTCACTGGTCCTTTGCTGATGAAAGACCGGTTTTCCATCGATAAGGACCCAGAATTCGACTTTTGAAAACCCTGCATCGAAAACTTTTTTGACATCCGGGAAGTCATCAAAGGAGCGATTTTTTTCCTTTTCGAGGGATTGACGGACGGTTTCAGAAACCCCGGCAATGGCTCGGAACGCCCTGATTTCCAAACCGGGGATAGTCTGACGGATTCGGGCTAAATCAAAGGTAATGCCCAGATTGGAATGGATGGTGACAGCGGGGTTTTCCGGAGTACCGGCGATAAAACCGTCCAGATGCAAGTCGTGTCTGGGGGATGTGATGCCCTGATGAAAGGCGCCGTTAAAGATGTAGCCCCAGTAGGTTCCGGAAGTGTTTGGAAAGCACTCGGTCGTTAATCCTTCGGTGTTGATGACGGTTGGGCTGGGGCCGATGCCGGGCACAAAAATGCTGTCAATAAGCGGATTGGCCGGAACAGGGCGGCACTCGGCGGAGCCGGTGTAAATATTTCCGTCTTTGAGGGAAGAAATGACCTGCCCGGAAGCAGCATCAATCCCGGTAAAGAGTCTGCCGGTGCCCAGACCGCTGCCGCCGCCGACGATGTCGGCCAAAGAGAGGGTTTCCCCCTTCCAGATAAGGTTGGCTTTGGAATCAAAGGCCCGTATGACGGCGGAAGGATTTATTCGGATTTCTGCAACCTGCGAGTCTTTGGAGAGCACCTTTCGGGCGGAACCGGCTGAAAGGAGATGGGAGGTTTTTTGATTGTCTTTCCGTCCGGCAATCAGGTTGGTTTTTCCTTTGTACACATGGACTTCTGCATCCCCGTTGGGATGACAGAGGACGGCAAATTCCGTGCCCAGGTCAATGATTTTGGAAGTAGGGGTATCGACGGAAAAGCCCAGCCCCTGAGGCGACACGCGAGCCAGGAGTTTGCCGTACTGCATGGAGAGCTGCGAATCGGTTGGAAAGCGGAATTCCGTCGGGCCTTCGAGAAGCAGCTCCACGCCTTCGTCCGTCTTGAGTTTCACGACCCCCCGTATCAGACGAATGGGTTTGGAGCCGGCCGGGATTCGAATGCCGGGTTCGAGGGGAAGATTGGCGGACCATTCCGCCCCGAGAGAGTCGTAAAGCGTGGCAACTTCCGGCAGAACAGGGGGAACCAAATGGACGAGAGCCAGAATAAAGAACAAAGCGGCGGCGGAAATGACGGCGGCGGCATAGGCCAGGCGTCCGGGTGTACGCGGTCGGACGGCGGAGGTTTTCAGGGGCTGAGGCATCGGGGTCTCAGGGACCGAAAGTTCAACAGCCGGAGCGTTTTTTTCCTCCTCAATCATTTGCCTCCAGAATTGTTCCGTAAGGATGCTGCCGGCCGTTTCCGAAGCATTCTCCGGGATATCCGCACAGGCCCGAAATGTCAGAGCGGCGATGTCCTGCAGGAAGCGGCAATAGTACAGCCGCGCCTGCGAATCCGATGTCAGGAGGCGGTTCAGATGCTCCATCTGGCTGCTGCTTAAGTCATTGTCCAGCAGGCGGAATAATTGTTCATTCAAAAGCGTTTGTTCCTGAGGGGTCATAAGTGTTCCCCCTGAAGCATTGTACGATGAATGCATTCATACAAACAGCTGTAGATGCGGGAAATCTTTTTATAAAGGGCATCAGCGGAATACGGCAGGTTTTGAGAGAGTTTTTTGATGGAGATTCCCTCCTCAAACCGAAGACGAATCAGCTGCTGATTCTCCGGGGAAAGCCGTTTGAGGCAGGTTCGCAGGGCAGCAAGCCGCCGGTCTATGTTTTGGGATTCGGATTCGGCCAGACTGGACATCTCCTCGTAAAAAGAGTCGCTGAATATCGGACGGGTAGAGCGTTTCTGTTTGAGGAAATCGAGCGCCTTGTTGCGGGCGATCCCGATGGCCCAGGCGGCAAAACTCTGCTTAGGGTCGAACTGCTCATACTGTTCCCAAAGAATGCTGGCGGTTTCCTGGAGGAGGTCTTCGGCGTCATTGTGGTTGTGAACCATCATCAGGAGGTAGGCATAGAGTCTTTTTTGAGCGCCGTTGTAATAGCGGAAAAACTGAGCACTTTTCGGCTCTTGTTTATCCATATTATTCAATCCGCCTCTTGCAAACCTATCAGATTTCTGTGAAAAAATCAGTTAAAATTTGTTTGGTCTCTTATACTGTTTCGCCTGAATATGGAAAATCTGACGGAAAAAAAGAAATTTTTGAGAGAATCAGATATTTTCGCTGAGTGGTTTGATTTTGCTTGAAGGTTTCCGGCAGGCTCCTCATAATCAAATTTATAGCCTGGCGCTCGTAGCTCAGCAGGATAGAGCATCGGTTTCCTAAACCGAAGGTCGGAGGTTCGAATCCCCCCGGGCGCAGTGGGCGGGCGGTCCCCAAAGTTTCCATGCTTTCAGGAAAATACCAGCTGTTGACAAAACAGGGGTGCGGGAGTATTGTGAGTTTTCCTCCAAATCAGTTTGCTGTTATTGGGGTATTGGGCGGGATTGGAGCCGGTAAGAGTACGGCCGCTCGGTGTTTTGAGCGGCTGGGTTGCGGGCGGATTGATGCGGATTCGATTGCCCATGAGGTTTTGGACGAACCGGCAATCCGTGAGCAAATCCGCCGAGCGTTCGGTGGCGAGGTTTTCAGCCCGGATGGGCGAATTGACCGCAGGAAGCTGGCGTCGGCCGTCTTCGATTCCGCTGAGAAGGTGCAGAGGCTGAACCGAATCGTTCATCCGGCTGTTCTGGCCCGCTGTGATGCCCTGCTGGAAGCCTATCGGCGTCAGGGAAATCCGGTGGTCGTGGATATGCCGCTGCTGGCGGAAGTCGGGTGGGACCGTCGATGCGATATACTGGTTTTTGTCGATTGTCCGCAGGAGATTCGTGTTCAGCGGAACCGACAGAAAAGGCAGCTGGAGGCGGAGGAGCAAAAAAAACGAGAAAATTTTCAAATTTCTCTGGACAAAAAGAAACAGATGGCTCATTATATACTTTCGAACCATTCAGACGAATCCGAATTGGCTAAACAAGTCGAGAAAGTCTTTTCAGCGATACAGGAACGCAAGCGATTTTCTACTGTTTAAGTCGGCAATACAATTCCGGAGGAGTTTCAAACAGAGTATTTTGCAGAGGGCCGTCTGAATTGAAAGGTAATCTATTGCAAACGAAGCATCGGGAAGAGCTGAATCGAACAGGCAGGTCTTTGTTCTAATCTGCACCCGCACACAAGAAGGAGAAACCCTCTGCGGGTTTTGAAAGCAGCGGACTACTCATCCGACGTTTTATAAAGTGCGTATTTATTAAACTGGAGTCATCAATCTTATTGCAGGCAATAAGGAGAACGAATGGCAAAAGCAACGACCAAACAAACGGAGAAGAAGCGAGGACGCAGGAAAAAGACGGAAACCGAGGCCTCCGCGGAGATGGAAACCGCCGGTCAGCCGGTCGGTTCCGAGGTTTCATCAGAAGAGACGGACACAGAAACGCCTGTTTCGGAACAGTCGGCCTCCGCCCAGGCGGAAAGCGAACCGGCTCAGGCGTCCGATGCTTCCACCCAGACGGAGGCTGTCCCCGCTCAGCCCGTCAAAGAAGAATCTATCCACGAAAAGTATGAGCGGATTAAGAAAGGAAATCTCCATATCACCGACCTGCAGAATCTGGATGCCGGTGAGCTTCATCGGATTGCCAAGGAAGAAGGCATTACCGATTACATGGGGCTGACCAAGCAGGAGCTGATTTTCAAGATTCTCAAGCAGCGGATTCAGCAGAACGGCCTGATGTACGGGGAAGGCGTGCTGGAGATTCTGCCGGACGGGTTCGGATTTCTGCGCAGTCCGAAATACAACTATCTGGCCTCGCCGGATGACGTCTATGTTTCGCCCTCGCAGATTCGCCGGTTCGGCCTGCGGAGCGGAAATATTGTTTCCGGTCAGATTCGCCCGCCGAAGGAAAGCGAGAAGTATTTTGCCCTGCTTCGGGTGGAGGCGATTAACTATCAGGCGCCGGACAAGCTGGCCGAAAAGGTGGTGTTCCGGGACCTGACGCCGCTGCATGCAGAAGAGCGTCTGGTGCTGGAGACGACGCCGGATGAGATGAGCACCCGGATTATGGATTTGATTACGCCGATCGGCAAGGGCCAGCGCGGTCTTCTGGTGGCTCCGCCGCGGACCGGCAAAACGGTCCTGCTGCAGAAGATCGCCAACGCCATCAGCACCAACCACCCGGAGGTGCGGATGATTGTGCTGCTGATCGATGAGCGTCCGGAGGAAGTGACGGACATGCAGCGCAAAGTGGCTAAGGATGTGGAGGTCATCAGCTCGACGTTTGATGAACCGGCGTCGCGGCACTGCCAGGTGGCGGAAATGGTGATTGAAAAAGCCAAGCGAATGGTTGAATACGGCGAAGATGTGGTGATTCTGCTGGATTCGATTACCCGTCTGGCCCGGGCCTACAATACGGAGATGCCGCACTCAGGCAAGATTCTGACCGGCGGTGTGGACGCCAACGCGATGCAGATGCCCAAACGGTTCTTCGGCGCGGCTCGAAACATCGAAAACGGCGGTTCGCTGACGATTATCGCCACCGCCCTGATTGATACGGGCTCGAAAATGGACGAAGTGATTTTCGAGGAGTTCAAGGCCACGGGCAATATGGAACTGCATCTGGACCGCAAACTGGTGGAGCGGCGGACCTTCCCGGCGATTGATATCAGCAAGAGCGGCACCCGCCGTGAAGAACTCCTGCTGGACCCGCGCGAACTCGAACTGGTTTATCGGCTCCGCAAGGTGCTCAGTGAGATGAATATGGTGGAAGCGATTGAACTGCTCAAGACGCGTCTGGCCAAATACAAGACCAATGCGGAATTTCTGATGAGTCTGAAGCTGGATTAGCGGCGGCCAAAAGCGGCTTTACAGCGGGTTTGAGTGTGATACAATAGGCGTCCCGGGCTGTGGACAATCAGGCCGGGACGTTTTTTTGTTAAAAATCGATGAAAAGAAAAAGGGTGGAAACGCATCAGGCAGGCCGTTTCGGGCCTGGGAATAAGCCGGCAAAGACGCCAAAGGGAGCATCATGAGCGAGGAAATGGCCAAGGTTTATGAGCCGCGGACGGTGGAGCAGGAGGTTCGGCAGCTGTGGGAGCGGGGACGATGGTGGCACGCCGAGGCCCCGGCAGACAGCCCGAAGGGGACATTTACCATTGTGATTCCTCCGCCGAATGTGACGGCGGCGCTGCATTTGGGCCATGCGCTGAACAATACGCTTCAGGATATTCTCATCCGCCGGCGGCGGATGCAGGGCTATACGACGCTGTGGATGCCGGGGACGGACCATGCGGGGATTGCTACGCAGACGGTTGTGGAAAAACGGCTCCTGGCCGAACAGGGCAGGCGGCGAAAAGATTTTTCCCGGGAGGAGTTTGTGGCCCATGTGCAGGCGTGGAAGGATGAGTATGAGGTCTGCATTCTCGGACAGCTCAAGCAGATGGGCTGTTCCTGTGACTGGGAGCGGACGCGCTTTACAATGGACGACATTTGCGCCCGGGCGGTGCGCCAGACGTTTTTCCTGCTGTTTCAGGACGGGCTGATTTATCGGGGTAAACGGCTGGTAAACTGGGACCCGGCAACCCAGACGGTTTTGGCGGATGATGAGGTGGAGTACGAAACGGTCCAGGGGCACTTCTGGTATTTGAAGTATCCGCTGATTGAGCCGGTGGTTATAGGGGGACAGACGATTCGCACCGTTACAGTGGCCACAACGCGTCCGGAGACAATGCTGGGGGATACGGCGGTGGCGATGAATCCGGCGGACCCGCGGGCGGCGGTGCTGGTGGGAAAACGCGTGCGGCTGCCGATTGTCGGGCGGGTGATTCCGATTATGGCCGATGAGCATGTGGTCTTGCCGAATCCCGAAAGCAATGAGGAAAAGGCCCGTTATTCGACGGGGTTTCTGAAGGTTACGCCGGCTCACGACCCGGACGACTGGGAAATTGGCCGCCGTCACAATCTGCCTGTGATAAATGTGATGGCTCCGGACGGGACCATCAGTGAGAAGTACGGCTGGACGGATTGGCAGACCGTTCGCAATCCGGATGTGGAAAATCTGCTGGGAATGGACCGCTTTGAGGCCCGCGAGGCGATCGTGGAATGGTTCCGACAGGAAAATCTGCTGGAGGATGTGCGGGATTATACGCACGAGGTCGGGCACAGTTATCGAAGCCATGTGCCGATTGAGCCGTATCTGTCGGACCAGTGGTATGTTGCGGTGAAAAAGCCGATTGAGCGGCTGGCGGGGCGGTTCGGCACGGGGCTGATTGACGGGACGGATGTGCCGGTCAATTCGCTGGCCGGTCTGGCGTTAAAGCCTCTGCTGGACGGACGGCTTCGGTTTATTCCGGAGCGGTACGCCAAGACCTATCGAACCTGGCTGGAAAATCTGCGGGACTGGCCCATCAGCCGGCAGCTGTGGTGGGGACATCGAATCCCGGTTTGGTATTCGGATAAGCCGCCTGCAGGAAAGGATGAACGACTGTCTGTTCAGGAAGGACTGTCGGAAAGCGGACAGAAACGGTATTTCATCTGCGTATCGGCCGGTGCCGAGGATTTGGAGAAGCGGCTGGAGACGGCGGGCTGTGTGCGGGATGAGGACGTGCTGGATACGTGGTTCAGTTCGGCGCTGTGGCCGTTCAGCACGATGGGCTGGCCGGAGCCGACCGCTGAGCTCAGGACATTTTATCCGACGCAGGTGCTCTGCACGGCCCGGGAGATTATTACGCTGTGGGTGTCGCGGATGGTGATGATGGGCCAATACTGTGTGGGCGATATTCCGTTCCGCGATGTGTATATTCACGCGATGATTCAGGACGGCCAGGGCCGCAAGATGTCCAAGAGTCTGGGCAACGGGATTGACCCGCTGGTGGTGATTGACAGCCACGGGGCGGATGCGATGCGGTTTACCCTGGCGCAGATGACGACGGAGACGCAGGATATTCGAATGCCGGTCAGTCAGCTGCGGCTGCCGGACGGCCGGATGGTCAACAGCTCGCCGAAGTTTGACATCGGCCGCAATTTCTGCAACAAGCTGTGGAATGCCTCGCGGTTTGCCCTGATGAATCTGAAGGGAATGGACCCGGGCGTTTTTGACAAGAGCCGTCTGGAACGGACGGACCGGTGGATTTTGTCGCGTCTGGCCCGGACGATTCAGGAGACCGACGAGCAGCTGGAGCAGTACAAGTTCAACGAACCGGCCAATACGCTGTATCGGTTTTTCTGGAATGAGCTGTGTGACTGGTATCTCGAATGGCTCAAGCCGCGGATGGCGGATGCTGCTCAGCGGCCGACGGCGCAGTGTGTGCTGGCATTTGTGCTGGAGCAGACCCTTCGGCTGCTGCATCCGTTTGTGCCGTTTATTACGGAGGGGATTTATCAGTCGCTCCGTCAGCTCAGTGTGCATCGGGGGCTTCGAGGCATTTGTGAACTGGATGACGCCCCGTCCCTGATGACGGCTCAATGGCCGCAGCCGCTGCCTTTGCTTCTGGATGAGGCGGTTGAGCGGCGGATGGAAAAAATCCAGAATCTGATTCGTGCGATTCGGGAGATTCGCAATCAGTACAATATCCCGCCGTCCCGGATGCTGACGGTTTCGGTGTGTGCCTCGGAGGAAGAGTCCGTTCTTCTTCAGGAGGATGCATCCCTGATTGGAGAGCTGGCGGGCGTCGAGTCGATGCAGACGGGGTCGGCTCTGGTCAAGCCCAAGACGGCGGCTGCAGCGCTGGTGGAGGATTGGCAGGTCTTTGTTCATGAGGTGGTGGATGTCGAGGCGGAGCGAAGCCGGCTGCAGAAACAGAAGGAGTATCTGGAAAAAGGAATCGAGCCGCTTCGGGCCAAGCTCCGCAATGAGCAGTTTTTGGCACGGGCCAAGCCGGAGGTGGTGGAGCAGAGCCGAAAAAAAATGGCCGAGCTGACCGAACAGCTCCAGCAGGTCGAACGGTTGCTGGCCGAATTGTCATAAGGAGAATCCTATGGAAGTGCCTGTGGAATTGTCGCAGATTCTCATCAACGAGACGGTGGACCAGCAGATTATTGTGCTCAAGGAAAAAGGGGGCCAGCGGAGTTTTCCGATTGTTATCGGAATGCCGGAGATTCTGGCGATTGACCGGCGTCTGAAGGGCTATGAGATGCCCCGTCCGCTCACCCATGACCTGCTGGCTTCGGTGATAGAACAGATGGGGGGACGGATTTTGAAGATTGTCATCTGCGATTTGCGTGAGCATACGTTCTATGCCCGGATTCATATCGAGCAGAACGGCCGGGTCCTTGAAGTGGACAGCCGGCCGTCAGACGCCATAGCCCTGGCCAGCGGTCTGCAGGTGCCTATTTTTGTGGAGGATTCTGTTTTTGACAAGCTTCAGATGTGAAGCCCGCCAGCAGAATCAGTCCTACCCCGATGCACAGGAAGGTGTCGGCGAGGTTAAATGTAGGCCAGTGATAGGAGCGGATGTGGAAATCAAGAAAATCCCGCACGAGGCCATGGTTGAAAAGCCGGTCATATAGATTGCCGAGAATCCCTGCCGTAATCAGACCGACGGCGGTCTGCAGAAGCCGCCCCTGAATTTTCCCAAAAACAAACAGGAAAACAATGACCAGAAGGGCCAGAACGGAAACGGCTATCAAATAGGCACGCTGTCCCTGAAGGATGCTGAAGGCGGCCCCGGCATTGACACAGGGCACCAGATGGAAAAAGCCGGGAATAACCCGATAGATGTTCCCGCTGCCGACGGGGCCGAGCCAATCGAAGACGGCTTGCTTGGTCCAGAGGTCTGCGGCGGCTCCGAACAAAGTTAGGGAGCTCCACAGGACCCATGCCGTCTTGTCCGGAGGAGAAAAACGGCACCCGCACGCGGACGATTCCTTCGGCTGGGGGCAGTCGGAAGTCATTCCATCCGTCTCGCACGAATTACTGGTACTGTTCGTAAAACTTCTGCAGCTGCGGCTGATTGGGATTCAGCTGCAGGGAGATATTCCAGGCCTCTAGCCCTTTGGCTTTGGTCGAGGGATTGCGGTCTGAGAAATACTGAATCATATAGGCGACGCCGAGCGATTTGTAGGCCATATAATCTTTGGAGTCCGCCTCTGTGGCCTTGATATACGAAGCGATGGCTTCCTCGATTTCCTTCAGACGCAGGTGGGCAAAGCCCATATATTGATGAGCCAGAGAGTTGTTCGGTTCCATTTCGATTACGGCGGCCAGCAGTTCTTTGGCGGCCGTGTATCGTCCGGAGCGCAGATACGCCCGTGCCAGCGGAATCATAATCTCGCTTTTATTGCCTTCCAGCTCCAGAGCGCGTCGGTAGGCATCAATAGCCTGCAGGTGGTCTTTCTGGATTTCATACAGGTCGCCGAGGAGGACTTCCGTTTCGGCTTTATTGGGGTCGATGGCCCGGGCTTTTTGGGCATATTCGAGGGCCTGGGTGTAGTCCTCCACCAGGTAGAGACATTTGGCGGCGTTGTAATGGGCCTCATAGTGGCTCGGATTGAGGGTGCAGGCGGAGATGTAGGCCTTTACGGCCTTGGCGAATTCTTTAAGGGCCTGATAGACCTTGCCCAGATTGAAAAAGTCCTTGAAGGACCATGGGTCCAGTTCTGTGGCTTTTTCATAGGCCTTGGCGCTGTTTTCGTAGTCCTGCATCTGCTGATAAATATCCCCCTGCATCGAGTAGGCGATGGCAAACTCAGGATCCAGTTCTGTGGCCATCTGGAGTTTCTTGAGGGCTTCGGCATGCTCGTTGAGTTCGAGCAGCATCATCGCATCGACATAGAGAGCAACCGCCATTTCTTTCTGCTGCCGGGCCTGCTGGGCCAAAAGGTCTTCGGGTGTCGGGGGCTGCGGGACGGTTTGGCCTGCCGGGGGCGTCTGACATCCGCTGCTCAAACACAGACCGACTCCAACTATCGCTGTCAATGCCCATCCGAATACCTGTTTTGCTGTCGGCATAGAAACACCCTTTCACCTCTTTTTTCCCCGGCCGAGCAGGAAGCTTCTGCCGGTCCGGCGGTGCTTGTTGTAATTGGAGACAAAAACCGGCGGTGATTATACCAGAACCTCACCCCTTGTCAAAACGTTTTTTAAGGGCTTTGATGCAGGCAGGTTAAGGAAAAAACGACCTTTTCCGCTGCAGAAAGCACGAAAAGCACTGATTAGGAGGAACTTCAGACCTTTGGGGGCGTAAAATCATTGACAGAAAGAAGTTGAGATTTTACCATACTGCCTTTTCGGCAGGTGGAATACGCAATTTTTCTGGAGAAAAAGATGGCTCAGACAAATGTGCGGCTGCGCAAGAGACCTTGCGTGATGATTATCCGGGACGGCTGGGGATATAACCCGAATCCGGCGGAAGACGCCTACAATGCCGTCAAACAGGCCAAGGTGCCGGTCGATACGATGCTGATGAAAACCTATCCGAATTGTCTGATACGCACCTACGGGGAAGATGTCGGACTGCCGGAAGGGACGATGGGAAACAGCGAAGTCGGCCATCAGAATATCGGGGCCGGCCGGATTGTGTATCAGGATTCCGTGCGGATTACGCTGTCGATTCGCCAGGGGGATTTCTTCCGCAATGAGGTGCTGCTGGAAGCGGTTCGCCGTGCCAAGCAAAAGAACCGGCGGCTTCATTTGTTCGGCTTGTGCAGCGATATCGGTGTGCATTCTCTGCTGGGCCACTTGTATGGGCTTTTGGAACTGGCAAAGCGGGAAGGTCTCCAGAAGGTTTATCTGCATGCTTTTACGGACGGGCGGGATTCCCCGCCGACCAGCGGGGTCGGGTATCTCAGGGATATTCAGGCCAAAATGAAGGAGATCGGGGTTGGACAGGTGGCTTCTGTGATGGGCCGTTTCTATGCGATGGACCGCGACAAACGGTGGGAGCGGGTGCAGGAGGCCTACGACTGTCTGACGCTCGGCAAGGGAGGCAAGGCCCGGGATGTCATCCAGGCGATTGAAGACAGTTATGCCGGGAATGAAACGGATGAGTTTATCAAACCGGTCAATATCATCGACGGAGACGGGAGACCTGTGGCGCTGGTGGAGGACGGCGACAGTGTGATTTTCTTTAATTTCCGCGGGGACCGGCCGAGGGAGCTGACTCGCGCCTTTGTGGATAAGGACTTCGGCGGTTTTGCCAGGACGGCTCGTCCGAAGGTGCATTACGTCTGTATGACGGAATACGATGCGACGATTCAGACGCCGGTGGCATTTCCGCCGATTCGGGAGATGCCGAATATTGCCGGGGAGTATTTCAGCAAGCTGGGGCTGAAGCAGTTTCGCTGTGCCGAGACGGAAAAATATGCGCATGTAACCTTCTTTTTCAACGGCGGACGAGAAGAACCGTTTGAGGGTGAAGAGCGGCAGATTGTCCCCAGCCCGAAGGTCAAGACGTATGACCTGAAACCCGAAATGAGTGCCAACGAGGTTTGCGAAGTCATTCTCGAGAAACTCGACTCCAACCGGTTTGATGTGATTATCTGCAATTTTGCCAACCCGGATATGGTGGGGCATACGGGGGTGCTGGCAGCGGCCGTGAAAGCGGCTGAAACGGTGGATGCCTGTGTGGGCCGCATTCTGGAGAAGGTTCGGCAGATGGGAGGCAGTGCGGTTGTGCTGGCCGACCACGGAAATTTTGAGAAGATGTGGGATTTTGAGAAC
>CALEDR010000049.1 GCA_937949545.1 uncultured Phycisphaerae bacterium | reverse complement strand
GGACTCTCCATCAGGCCCTCCCGCCCACTCTTTGCACTCTCAATGGTTTCCTGCCCTTTCGTTCTACCCTTCCTTGTCCTTTCGAGCGTTCCCTTGTCCTTTCGAGCGTTCCCTTGTCCTTTCGAGCGCCCCATTGTCATTTCGAGCGCAGCGAGAAATCTTCTTCCCTTTCATCCCTCAGTTTTCTCGCCTGCTTGGCAGGCTCGAAACGACAGAAACGGTTCGGGACGGCGGGGAAAGAACTCACGCATCGCCAGAATCTCCGTCAGATCCTTCTTCGCAACAAAGGGCGGTTGGTTCCTTACCGCCGTTGTCCATCGGGCGCACCATCTTTTCGATAAAGGCGATTTCTTCGGTGGTCAGGCCGTATTTCTGATAAAGCTCTTCATCTGTCCAAGGTTTGCTGAAGTCTTGCATGGGGACGAAAGAGAAAATCTTTTTTGTTGAGTAATGAGAGATTTTTATCAGCGCAAGCAAAAAATGGAAAAATTTTGTTTGCATATAACTGATAACATTTTCTGCTGTGCGTTTCTCGCTAAACGGACCAATTACCAAATATGTTTCTGCGCAACAGGAATTTGGCTCTCCGATAAATGGATTTATCCAGTCTTTGCTGACATTACCTATACCCCATGCTTGGGGTACATAGATTTTATACATACCAACCCATTCAAGATTTCTTCTAATTGATTTTTTGTCAATATAACCCACACCATCTTTTCTCCAACCGTAGTAATAAAACACAACGCTATCATCAAAGGGTTCATTTTTATATTGAGGTTTTATTCGCCTATAACTATTTTCAACACGAACATCAAATCCAAATGGGTCATTGGCGCTGACAAGATTCGCAAAACTTTCTTCATTCAAACTCCGAACTTTGTGTAAGATTGCTATGCCTTCGTTGTAGCGAATAAATGTTTCTGCGCCTTCTTCAAGCAAGGGTCTTTCAGATTTAGAGACGATTTTGTTTCCTTCGTGCGTGTAGATGCTGCACTTTCCTTTGTTGTCTCTGTCCCAAAGGAAATAACAAACCCCGCCTTTGATTTCAACACCAGTAAAACAATCTCCAGCGTTTAAGAAATCATGAATCACCCTGATTCGTTCGTCGTGCAACATTTCATCTCGAAATTCATCTAACCCCCTTCCTCCAGTAAACCATCGCGAAGGGATAATCATTATCAAAAATCTAGGGGCGAGTTTTTTAGCGTGTTGCACAAACTTGTGATAGACTAGGCAATGCGCTTGAACCCATCCCACCCTTATCACTCAACTGATACGGCGGGTTGCCGATGATGACATCGAATTTCATGCTGGATTTCTCCTCACTTCGTTCGTCGAAATGACAACCCTCACTTGGCTTGTCCAAATGACACTGCTCACTTGGCTTACTGAAAAGAAAAAGTGGATTTTTGGTGTGGATGAACTCGTAGGCGTGGGTTTCCAGTTCATCGCCGCGGGCGTAGTTGGCTTGGCTGGCGCCGCAAAACACACAGCGTCCATCCTTCCAGGTGTGCTCGATGCGCCGGTAACGGATGTTGCCGTCGGGCGTGTTGAAGTCGGTACAAACCGAGTATTTGCCGTTGGCCGTCTTGGAGCAGTAAAGCGAACGCCGCGACAGCAGCGCCGTCAACTCCGTGATGGCAATCCCAAAAAGCTGGTTCTTCATAATATGATTGATCCGCTCCTGCCGGTCCGGAATTCGGCTTTTCAGCCCCTCGTCCAGCCGTTTGGCAATCTCGCGCAGAAACACGCCCGTTTTGCAGCACGGGTCGAGGAAGCGGGCGTCCGGATTGCGCCACAGGTCGGCGGGCAGCAGGTCCAGCATCTGGTTGGCCAGCGCCGGCGGGGTAAAGACCTCGTCGCTGGAGAGGTTGGCCAGACACGACAGCACATCCGGGTTATAACTCGTCGTCATAGGCATGGGCAATCTCCAGAAAATGCACGGGCGGGTATTCCTTGACCGGCTCTGGGATGAACACCTCCTCGCCCGAATCCGAAAACAGCGGTAGTTCCCGCCAGGACGCCTGCTGGACCATTTCATGAAAGGCAAAATCGCGCCGCTTGAGCAGGCTGCCGTTGACCAGCGACCACTCGGAAAAGACAATCGGCTGCGGATTTTCCCCAACAGTCTGGAGCGAGAGCGCGTCGCCGTGGACTATGTTGCGTTTGAGAATGTACCGCACTGTCTGACGGCAAGCAGCCTTGGCTTTCTCGCCAAACAGGGCAGTGTAGGCGTCGTCGAAGGCTTGGTAAAGACGCAGGCGGCACTCTTCGGCGTTATCCGCCAGAATATCAATGCCGTACAGTGATGAAACAGCCAGCACGGCATAGCGCTCATAGTCCAGTTGGCTATTGGCGTAGCGTTTTTGCACCACCTGAAGTTTGCGCCGCAAGATTTCGATGAGGAAATTCCCCGTTCCGCAGGCCGGCTCCAGAAAGCGGGAGTCGATTCGTTCCGTCTCCGATTTGACCAAATCGAGCATCGCTTCAACAATGTGTTTAGGGGTCAGCACCTCGCCAAAATCGGCCACGCGCTCTCGGGATCGAATATGGGGTTCCTTCATCCTCTCTTTGCTGCCTGCCTTCCTCATACGGCCTTGCTGCTTTGCCCTGTGTGCTAAGCGTATCCTTTTTTCCTCAACATTATTCCTTTTTCCTTGTTTGTCAACCGCTCTTTTTTCTCCGCTATATAGCCTTTTTTCCCAGATCTAAACAACACACTCCGGATACGCTTTATCGCAAAATAACCGACAAAAACAGATAAATAAAAATCGACAATACCTTTTTTTGTTAATTCTCTTTGTTATTTGTCTCCTTTTATCCCGAATTGAGGATTTTTCCCACCAGGTTTTAACCATCGTATGCATATACATTTTTTGCACATCATGTATACATTTTTTGTCATCACACAAAACCAAATCAAAACACATCTCCTTCCGTTTCACAAATCGCTGAAAAAAGTAAAAAAAAGTCCAGATAAAATTTTTTTCTCGTAGCTTCATTCCCCGCAAGGACTAACGGTTCGCTAACATTTTTTTGCCATTTTTCCTCTTGTCTCTTTACCTCCGCAAAGTATCATAAGAGGAGAAGAACAACAACATATTGTAGTCTCTTTTACATCATTGCAATATATTGTATTATAACCAGTTATGACAGGGATGTCCCCGTGTCGGACGGAAAGGAACAGCACAATGAATCCAACACCCGAAAAAAAAGGCCTTCAGCCGTGGGAAAATCATCCTAACCACTCTGCCCGCAAGGGTTTAAAGATAGACCCGTTTTTCGCAACGCCCGGCCGTCACCCCTTCGAAGAACTCGTCTGGGAGACCCGCCAGGCCAAAATTACCGACGATTCCGGCAAGCCAATCTTCGAACAAAACGATGTCGAAGTCCCGGCTTCCTGGAGTCAGCTGGCAACGAAAGTAGTTGTAAGCAAATATTTTTACGGCGATATCCAATCCGGCCAGCGCGAAAACTCCGTCAAGCAGTTAGTCCATCGCGTCTGCCGCGCCATTGCCGATCGCGGCCTTCGCGACGGCTATTTTCTGACCGAACAGGACGCCGAAAACTTCTATCACGAACTCACCTGGCTGTGCGTAAATCAATATGGCGCCTTCAATTCCCCCGTTTGGTTCAACGTCGGTCTCTATGATGTCTATCACATCGAAGGCAGCCCTCACAATTACCATTGGGACGACCGACAGAAAAAAGCCGTCCCGTGCCCCAACAGTTATGAATATCCGCAGGCGTCGGCCTGTTTTATCCAGTCTGTTCAGGACACCATGGAAGACATTATGCGGCTGGCCCGCAGCGAGGCGATGCTTTTCAAGCACGGCTCGGGCACCGGCACGGACCTGTCCACCCTCCGCAGCAGCCGCGAGAAATTGTCCGGCGGCGGCAAACCCTCGGGCCCGCTGAGCTTTATGCGCGTCTATGACCAGATTGCGGCCGTTATCAAATCCGGCGGAAAGACCCGCCGCGCCGCCAAAATGCAGTCGCTCAAAATCGACCATCCGGACATCAAAGAGTTTATCACCTGCAAGACGCTGGAGGAAAAGAAGGCCTGGGCGCTGATTGAGCAGGGCTACGATCCCAACGAGGCCTACGACAGCATTATGTTCCAGAACAGCAATCTGTCCGTACGGCTGACGGATGAGTTTATGGAAGCCGTGGAAAAAGACGGCCTCTGGACCACCCGTTCGGTCACGACCGGCCAGCCCGTGGAGACGTATTCCGCCCGCGAACTGATGCGGCTGATTGCCGAAGGCACCCGCATTTGCGGCGACCCGGGTGTGCAGTATCATACGACCATCAACAAGTGGCATACCTGCCCCAACAGCGGTCCCATCAACGCCTCTAACCCCTGCAGCGAGTATATGTTTATTGATGATTCGGCCTGCAATCTGGCCTCACTGAATCTGATGAAGTTCCGCCGTGATGACGGCACCTTTGACATTCAGCGGTTCAAACAGGCCGTCCGCATCTTTATTATTGCGCAGGACATCCTCGTGGATATGGGCAGCTATCCGGAGCCCAAAATCGCCGAAAACAGCCACCGATTCCGCCCGCTCGGGCTGGGCTATGCCAACCTCGGCAGTTTGATTATGAGTCTGGCGCTGCCGTATGATTCCGAAGGGGGCCGGGCGATTGCCGCAGCTGTTACGGCCATTCTGACCGGCACGGCCTATATCGCCAGTGCGGAGCTGGCCTCGGTGAAGGGGCCGTTCAGCGAGTTTGACAAGAACCGTCAGCCGATGATGCGTGTGATTGCGATGCACCGCGAGCATGCCTATCATCTGCCCGAGATGCACTGCCCCCAGGACCTGCTCAGTGCGGCCAAGAATGTCTGGGACCAGGCCTTCGATGCCGGCTCGCAATACGGCTACCGCAATGCGCAGACCACCGTACTGGCCCCGACCGGCACCATCGGGTTTATGATGGACTGCGACACCACCGGTGTGGAGCCGGATATTGCGCTGGTTAAGTACAAGCTGCTGGCCGGCGGCGGCATGCTCAAAATCGTCAACCGCACCGTCCCGATGGCCCTCGAGCGGCTCGGCTACAGCCCCGAAGAAATCAAGAGCATCTGCGATACAATCGACCGCGACGACACCATCGAAACAGCGAGTGCCTTGCGGCCTGAACATCTGCCCATATTCGACTGTGCCTTCAAGCCCAAGAACGGCAAGCGGCATATTCATTATATGGCTCATCTGAAAATGATGGCCGCCGTTCAGCCGTTCCTGTCCGGTGCGATCAGCAAGACCATCAATATGCCCAACGAGGCCGCCACGGAAGAGATTATGTCCGCCTATATCGAGGGCTGGAAAATGGGTCTGAAGGCCGTGGCGATTTATCGCGACGGCTCCAAACGCCTCCAGCCCGTCAATGTGGAAAACAAGGAGCAAAAAAAAACCAAATCTTCGGAAAATCAGGCTGTTGCACGGCCTTTCCGCCGACGGTTGCCTGATACCCGCAACAGCATTACCCACAAATTTTCTGTGGCGGGCCACGAGGGCTATCTGACGGTCGGTCTTTATGAGGACGGCCAGCCCGGCGAGCTGTTTATCACGATGGCCAAAGAGGGCAGCACAGTCGGCGGCCTGATGGATGTCGTCGGCACCTGTGTATCGATGGCCCTGCAGTACGGAGTGCCGCTGATTACGCTGGTGGACAAGTTCCGCCATGCCCGCTTCGAGCCGGCCGGGATGACCTCCAACAAGAACATCCCCTTTGCCAAGAGTCTGATTGACTACATCTTCTGCTGGCTGGGTTGTCAGTTCATTCCGGGCTATGCGGAAAAGAATATACCCAACCATGCCCCGGCCCCGGCGGAGAATCCCACAGCCACTACCGCCAAGCAGCTGGTGGAAAAGACGCAGGATTTGGCCAAGAAAATCGGTCAGGCACGAGCCCTCGAGAGAAAAACGGCAGCCGCCAAACCGGAATCTCCGGTCTCCGCGCCTCTCAAAACGGAACGACCGATTCCGGTCCGGTTTGACCGAGCGGTCGACCGGGCGGTTGAGCTGGTTGGTTCAGTCCTTCAGAATCCCGACGGCACTCAGGCCGAAGCCGTTCTCATCCAGCAGTACAACAGCCAGTTTGATCATTTCCAGGATGATGCGCCGGCCTGTGATGTCTGCGGAAGCATCTGCGTGCGGAACGGCGCCTGCTATCGGTGCTACAACTGCGGCAATTCGATGGGATGCAGTTAATCGAGATAAAATCTGACAAAGGGCCGGTCTTGAATGGCCGGCCTTTTTTGTTTTGCTTCATTCAAGAGGTTCAAAGCGGTTTATAAATCCGCACACGGAAAGTCTTCCGCAGGTCATCAGTCAGAAACTTGTTCAGGCATTTTCCGTTCGGCAGGATTTCACCTTCCAGACAGTCAGCCGGGGAGCTGACCTCGATTTCGAGTGTTCCGTCATCGCTGAATATCCACAGTTCGCCGCTGACAGGGTGCACGGCAATCCCTTCCGGAGTAAAACGGTCTTTGCGGTCCCATTCCCATATCGGATGGGGGGAATGCTTAAAATCCCCATCCCAAGTGTAAAGTGCACAGGTACTTTCCTCATCCGCAGGTCCAGCCAGCAGATAATAGACCCTCCGCACAGGGTCATATTCCATTCCTCTCAAGCCACGCCCTCCCAAATCCCACAAGATAATTTGCCCAAATTGTGCCCCATGTCCTTTCACAATTTCTGCCGGGTTGAGTACCTCAAACGCAATCGCCTTTGGTTTGCTTTTTGGGGCGGCCTTGTAAAGCGGATTCCTCAACCCAATCAGAAGCGAGCCGCGGGAAGGCAGGTATGTCATGGCCTCGATATTCAGCCCCTCTTTTTTCGGGGCCAGTTTTTCGCGTTCTTTTTTAGACAAATTCGCCTGCAGCTGCACGGCTCTGTCTAGTTTCAAAAAAGCCGCCTCCGGCCAAGCCAAAAATTGATCCATTAGATGGCTGCACGGCTCCCCGATCGGTTTTACAGTCGGCAGATTATTTTCGGTTTTTGACAGGGTGGTCGCAAAAAATCGATAGCGGCTTGTCCGCACCTTGCCGTCTTTATTGCGCCCGTGTGAGGTGATCCAGTAAATGACTTCGTCTGTCTTTGCGGCCGCCTCAATATCGGCCTCTGGAAATTGGCTGTCCACCCTCAAAAAACCGCCCAAATCAACCGTCCCCGCGGGCTTATCCGGTTTTTCAATCGAATAAATCTTGATTCGATTCGATTCATCATTGGCAACTGCAAAATGATTGGGGTCAAGAAACACCCCCGCTGAGACGTCTGCCGCTTCGTGAAAAGTCATTTCTCTGAAAGATTCGTTGCTCTGGGAAGCAAGCACAAAAAGAATCCCTAAAAGAATAGTTGTAGCCATAGTCGTTCCTTTTCATCCAGTACCCAAGTTTTAGTAAAAGAATAGCAATTTCTTCCCAATAGCTCCGTCTGTTCTTTCTTGACAGATGGGTTTTTCAGCGTTACTGTACCGACATTGGATAAAACCTTTCTAACAAAAAAGCGGCGCATTAGGGAGAAATTTTATGGATACCCTCAAACAGTTCGAAGTATGGTTTGTCACCGGAAGCCAGCATCTTTACGGCCCCAAGGCCCTTAAACAAGTGGATAAAGATTCCGAACAGATTGCCAAATCCCTCAACGCAGATCCATCTATTCCCTGCAAAGTCGTCTTCAAACCGGTTTTAACCGGACCTGATGAAATTGCCAAACTCTGTTTGGAAGCCAACAGTGCCCCCGCCTGTGTGGGGCTGATTACCTGGATGCATACCTTCTCGCCGGCCAAGATGTGGATTAAGGGACTGGACCTTCTCAAGAAGCCGATTGTCCACCTTCACACTCAGTTTAACCGCGACCTGCCATGGGATACGATTGACATGGATTATATGAATCTTCATCAGTCAGCCCACGGCTGCCGCGAATACGGCTTTATCATGACCCGAATGCGCAAAAACCGCAAAGTGGTTGTCGGCCACTGGAAAGACCCCGAAGTCATTCAGCGCCTGGCGGTTTGGATGCGGGCCGCCTGCGGCTGGAATGAAATGCAGAATCTGAAGGTCTGTCGGTGGGGCGACAATATGCGTCAGGTCGCTGTCACCGAAGGCGACAAGGTCGAAGCCCAAATTCGCCTCGGTGTTTCCGTCAGCGGCTACGGCGTCGGCGACCTGGTGGCCAAAATCGAAGAAGTCTCCGATGCGCAGGTCGATGCACTCATCAAGGAATACAAAGACGCCTACAAGATGAAGGTCAAGCCCGAACAAATGGAATCTGTCCGCATTGCCGCCCGAATTGAAGCCGGGATGCGGGCTTTCCTCGAGGAGGGCGGCTTTAAGGCCTTTACAACCACTTTTGAAGACCTGCACGGTCTCCTTCAGCTGCCCGGCTTGGCCGTTCAGCGTCTAATGGCCGACGGCTACGGTTTCGGGGCCGAAGGGGACTGGAAAACGGCTGCCCTTGTGCGGGCAATGAAGGTGATGGCAACTGGTCTCAAAGGCGGCACCTCCTTTATGGAAGACTATACCTATCATATGGATCCCAAGTGCAGCAAGGTTCTCGGCGCACACATGCTCGAGGTCTGTTCTTCCATTGCGGCCGGCAAACCCAGCCTGGAGGTGCATCCGCTGGGCATCGGCGGCAAGGCCGACCCCGTCCGCGTCGTCTTCAATACGCCGGCAGGAGATGGAATCAATGCCTCCCTGATTGATATGGGCAATCGGTTTCGGATGATTGTCAACGAAGTCAAGGTGGTCAAACCCGATGCAGACCTGCCCAAACTGCCCGTTGCACGCGTGGTTTGGATTCCTCAGCCGAATCTCAAAGTGGCGGCGGCCGCCTGGATTCTGGCCGGCGGGGCCCATCATACGAGTTTCAGCATGGCCGTTACCAGCGAGTTTATCGAAGACTTCTGCGACATGGCCGACATCGAATATGTTCTTATCGGCAAGAACACCACGATTTCCGACATCAAAAAGGAACTTCGCTGGAACGAGGTCTATTACGCACTGGCCAAGGGGTTCTGACGGTTCCAAACAACGGACTGATTTGAGGAAAGGGTGCGGGATGTTGATCAAAACACTTGCGGGGGTGATGGTGTCGGCTATGGTTTTTGGTACGGTTGCGGCGCAATCAGCGGATCTGCCGTATCGGGTTCGTCCGATGGTTTCGATTCAGGCAGAGGATTTTCCGCTTTCACAAGTCCGTCTTCTGCCGGGACCATTCCGACATGCGATGGAACTCGATAAGGCCTATTTGCTTTCCCTCGAACCGGACCGCCTTCTGTCCTGGTTTCGCAAAGAAGCCGGTTTAGAGCCCAAAGCCCCTGTGTATGGCGGCTGGGAATCCCAAACCATTGCCGGTCACTCCCTGGGGCATTATTTGTCTGCCTGTTCCCTGCTGTATGCCAATGAGAAAGACCCTCAAATCCTCGAGCGGATCGAATACATCGTGGATGAACTGGCCCTCTGTCAGCGCAAACACGGCGACGGCTACGTGGCGGCGATTCCCAACGGCAAGAAGGTTTTTGAGGAAATCGCCCGAGGGCAAATCCGCTCTGCCGGCTTTGATCTGAACGGCCTTTGGGTTCCCTGGTACACTCTCCATAAACAGATGGCCGGGCTTCGCGATGTCTATCTGTACTGCGGCAATCGAAAGGCCCTTACGGTGCTGACCAAACTGGCCGACTGGACCGACCAAATCACCGCCAACTTGAACGATGAAGACTGGCAGAAGATGCTTGCCTGTGAGCATGGCGGAATGAATGAGGTTCTGGCCGACCTCTATGCCCTCACCGGTGACAGCAAGTACCTCGAACTGTCCAAAAAATTTTATCACCGGAATGTTCTCGAGCCGCTGGCTGCCCGGGAAGACCGTCTGGCCGGTCTGCACGCCAACACCCAGATTCCCAAGGTCATTGGGGCGGCCCGTATTTATGAGCTGACCCAAGAGGACAAATTCAAGACAATTGCTTCGTTTTTCTGGGACCGTGTCGTCCATTATCACTCGTATGTCAACGGCGGCAACAGTTCCGGGGAGTATTTCGGGCCGCCCGGCCGACTCAATGACCGCCTGCACGACACGACGGAAACCTGCAACACGTACAACATGCTCAAACTCACGCGCCGTCTGTTTGCCTGGGAGCCGAAAGCAGAGGCGATGGATTATTATGAACGGGCTCTCTATAATCACATTCTGGCTCATCAGCATCCAAAGACGGGGATGTTTAAGTACAAGGGCTTTCTGGATATGCCCGCCCGCAAGCATTTCTCGCGGCCTTTTGATGATTTCTGGTGTTGCGTAGGCACCGGCATGGAAAACCATGTCAAGTATCCCGAATCCATCTACAGCCGCAGCGCAGACGGCAAAACCCTCTATGTCAATCTCTTCATCGCATCTGAACTGAGCTGGTCTGAAAAGAATCTGACCGTTCGTCAGGAATCCAATTTTCCGTATGAACCGCAAAGCCGTTTGGTTTTCGGGGCGTCGGAGCCGGTTTCTCTGACTGTCCGCATCCGAAAACCCTACTGGTGTAAGGATATTCAGGTTTATCTGGATGACAAAAACCTGACGGCGGCGGCTGATTCGGACGGGTTTATCCCTGTTTCTGCCGAGTTTCGCAACGGTGATGTGATTCGGCTGGAGCTTCCGATGACTCTGCGGACCGAGTCGATGCCGGATAATCCCAACCGAATTGCCTTCTTTTACGGGCCAATTCTGCTGGCGGCAGACCTCGACGGCGACCAGCCCGTTCCGGTTCTTATCGGTGAGCATAAGGCTATTTTGGCGTCTCTGAAACCATCGGCCCGGGAGCCGCTGGTCTTTGAGGCAGAGCGTCTCGGATATGTTCTGGACAGTCCTGGACCGCAGAATTTAATCTTCCGTCCGCTCTGGAAGATAGTCGAGGAAAAATACACCGTCTATCTGGACCTTTTTACTCCGGAGCAGTGGAAGCAGCGCCAGGCGGAGTATGAAGCGGACCAGAAACGCCGTCAGGAAATGGAAGCCCGAACGGTGGATGTCCTCCGCATCGGTGAAATGCAGCCCGAACGCGACCACAATCTGGAAGGGGAGAACACCTATACCGGCATCCACAATGACCGCCGGTGGCGCGATGCCCGCGAAGGCGGCTGGTTTGCCTTTGATATGAAGGTCCTGCCGGATGCACCGATGGATTTGGTTGTTACCTACTGGGGTTCCGAGAGCGGACCTCGCCGCTTCGACATTTTGGTTGACGGGACGAAAATCGCCACCCAGACCCTCGGAATGAACAAGCCCAATCAGTTTTATGATGTGGTTTATCCGATTCCGGAGGAACTGACGAAAGGAAAGGAAAAGGTGAAAATCCGTTTCCAGGGCCATCCGCAACAGATTGCCGGCGGTGTGTTCGGCTGCCGGGTTATTCGCCGTTGAAGGGACCGGACGTTTTTTTCCGAAGCATCTCCTGATAGGACAGCGGGACAGTCAGTACGGCACAGGGGGCCTGACGGGCAACTTTTTCCGTGATGTTTCCAAAAAAGGCCTTTTGAAGTGACCCCTGACTGTGCCGGCCCATAACAATCAGGTCCACTTGCTTTTCTCGGGCGACTGCGAGAATCTCATGGCTTTCCCGCCCGATTCGAAAAATCGGTTCAAATCGAACTTCCGCCGGTATTTTGGCCCGATACGTTTGGTCTAGACGCTCTTCAATATCCTGCTTGGCCTTCTGGTCCACATTATCGATTTCATAGATATAGTTTTTCCAGAACTGGGCGTCCGATTCCGGCACCACATGCAGCAGATAGAGTGTGCTGTTAGGATTCAGTTTCGCCAGATTCAGGGCATAAGAAAAGGCAAAGTCGGCATTGGAGGAAAAATCTGTGCAGAACAGAATCTTTTCGAACAGACCCTGAGGATTTTCCGCGTCCATAAAACCGCCTCCCTTATCGGATTAAATTGGGCAAAAATAGAGCAATTTGCGGAAAAACAATCAGCAAAATCGCCGCAACAATCAGAGCCGCCAAAAACGGCATTGCTCCGCGAAAGATTGTCTGAAGAGGCACGTCCCGTTCAATCCCGCCGACGACATAAACGTTGACACCCACAGGCGGGGAGATAACTCCCATTTGGGTGACCACAACAATAATGACTCCAAACCAGACTGGGTCAAATCCCAGTTCTGTCACCACCGGATAAAAAATCGGAATCGTCAGCATAATCAGTCCCAGTGCATCGACAAAGCATCCTGCCAGCAGATAGAACAGAATAATCAGGGCCATGATGCCCCAGCCCGGCAGCGGCAGAGAAGCTAGAAATGACGCCAGTTTATACGGAATCTGGGTGATAGCCAAAAAGCGTCCGAAGATTACGGCCCCCGTGACGATAAACATCACCATACACGAAGTTCGGACTGTTTCTTTCAGGGAGCGGTTCAGCATTGAAAACGTCAGTTTCTTCTGAAATGCTGCGATAAGAATGGCTCCGGCTGCTCCAACCGCCGCGGCCTCCGTCGGGGTAAAGAGACCCGCAAACATCCCTCCAATCACAGCCAAAAAAAGCACTAAAGTCTCAGAAACACCTGCCAAAGACCGAATTTTTTCGCCGAAAGGCACCTGGGGACCAGCCGGACCCAGCTGAGGCCGCCGCCTGCAAAGAATCCAAATCGTCAGACAGAACAGCACGGCAATCAGAATCCCCGGTCCAATCCCGGCAATAAAAAGTTTGCCGATGGACTGCTCCGTCAGGATAGCATACACAATAAAAACAACTGAAGGCGGAATCAGCATCCCCAGACTGCCGCCGGCGGCCACAGCTCCCGTTGCCAGCTCCATATCATATCGATACCGCTTCATCTCCGGCAGAACTACGGAAGCCATTGTGGCGGCAGTGGCCGGCCCGGAGCCGCAAATCGCCCCGAACGCTGTACAAGCCCCAATTGTCGAAATCGCCATCCCGCCCGGCCAATGACCCATCCAGTGGTACGCTGTTTGAAACAGCTGCTGGCTGATGCCGGAATGAAAGGCCGCCTGTCCCATCAGCACAAACAGCGGAATGACTGTAAGCGAATAGGAAGTAAAGGTGTCGTACAGCTCCGCCGTCAGCATGCTCATTGCCGCCGCCGGCGAGACTACCGCTGCAAATCCCACTGTTCCCACCAGCATCATCGCAAGCCCCACCGGCATGCTGCTCGACAGCAGCACCAGCAGACAAACACAGCCCAGCAGACCGATTTGAAAAGGACTCACGGCTTCAGCAGCACCTTTCCCGGATGGGTCATATGATACAGTTTCACCAGAATTATCAGAATCAGGCAGCCCGCAAAGAAATAAGGAAGCCAGAAAATCGGCATCTGCAGCGTTTGAGAAACCTGCCCTGTCCGGTACAGCATCTGCCCGTATCGAACGCATTCCCGAACCGCCAGCGCCAAAAGCCCGATGGATAAGACACGCAGAAAAACATCCAAAATCAGCCGACCGATTCGTCCGAGTTTGTGGTAGAAAAACTCAATGGCTACATGTCCTTTGACGGCTGTTGTATAGGGCAGGGCGGCTGAAATAGCAATCGCCCCCAGAATTTTTATGAGGTCATACGCTCCGACAAACGCCCAGGGAGTTTTTCGCAGGAGCACATCTGCGACCGTTACGGCCGTCATAACCAAAACCGCCAGTCCTGACACGCCCGCCAGTCCAAGCACGGCAGCCCGAAGCATCCGCTCATATTCTGCAATCAACCGCCGCATCGTCTCTTTCAGCTTGCCTTTCGTTTATTTGGACGGGGCCTGCTCAATCATTTTTCGGATGTCCTCAGTCAGCTCTTTTCCCGGAAGTCCCTTTTTGCTGGCGGCCGTAATGTATTCCTGAATGATGGATTCGACCGCCTTTTTCCAGTCTTCCTGCTGCTCGGGAGTCAGATCGATGATGTCCCGGTTGAGCTGCCGGATATATGCCCAGCCGTCCTCATCGGCCTTATCCCACGCCTGCCCGTGGCGTTCGACCCAGCGGCTGCTTACATCCGTGAAAATTTTTTGGATGTCTGCCGGAAGCGATTCCCATTTATTTTTGTTCATGACGACAAACATCGCCGTTGTATAGCCGATAACCCGGCTGTTGGTTACCGAAGAAATCACCTCTCCCTGTTTCCAGCCTTTCAGTGTCTCCACTGGGCAGAGCGTCGCTTCTACGACCCCTTTCTGGAGGGCTTCATAGGTTTCTCCCTGACTCATTGCTACAGGGACCCCTCCCAGACAAGCGGCAATTTTCGAAGACAACCCGGTCGCGCGAATCTTGAGCCCTTTGACATCCTCCAGGGTTCTGACGGGTTTTTTAGAGGCCAGGATTCCGGGGCCGTGTGCGTGGACATAGAGCAGTTTTACATCCGCCAGTTCAGCGGGCTGATATTTGGCCGCCAGTTCATTGGCAATTCGTGTCGCGGTCATCCCGTCCGGATAACCGAGCGGCAAATCGAGCCCCTCCAGAAGCGGAAAACGGCCGCGCGTGTAGGCAAAGCAGCTCATGCCGATATCGGATATTCCGCTGACCACCCCGGCATAGCACTGGTCGGCTTTGCTGAGTGTCCCGGACGGATAGAGGGTGATTTTCACCCGGCCGCCGCTTTGTTTGGCAATTTCATCCGCCCATTCCTGTGCGGCAATGCACTGAATATGGGTGGAAGGAAAAAAGATGCTGTAGGTTAATTCAATGGTTTTCCGGTCTGCTCCTTTTTTCCCGCAGCCGGCACATACCAGACCCCCCAGTACCGCTCCCAATACCGCAACCCGAACCATCCGCTTCATAACCGGCCTCCTGTTAAAAAGTTCACACGAAAAATTTCCTGCCGTCTCCGCTTCTTCCTCGAGTACATCCGGCATTCCCGCCACAGTATATCGCTAACCCGCTCTTTTGCAAAAAAAACTCCCTGACATTTTTCAAACAGACAGTCATAGAAGATTCTGACTGAAACTTGTCGAAAAAGAGAGAAATATTTCTAAAAAGACCTTTGTTGTTTGGAGGGAAAAATGAACCAGGACAAATTAACGGTTTTTTTACTTGGACTTTTGGGGGCTACTTTCCACTTCGAGCCGAAATTCTGGACGCATCTGTTTTACAGGACAGGGCCTATCCGGGCGGGATTGGATTTACTGCCGCATCATCGATGTCCAATCCAAAAAGACGACCATCCAGCCGTCTGGTATAATCCGAATCCAGTTAGATGCGTCTCCTGCCCCCTGAAAATTGATGACGGAATTAGAAGAGAGGTAGTGAGGAAGGAGTTCCGTCTGGGGCGCCGGTTTTTCGGCGTTCAGCCAATACCAGTTGCTTATAAAAGGGAGAAGGAAAGCAGAGTTTTTCTCTAGGGCTGGCAGGGGACGGTTTAGAGAACCTGGAGGGCCAGGGCGGTGATGTCGTCTTTTTGTCCGGGAGCGGATTTGAAGGTGTCGGCCAGATGGTCGAGGGCGGCGATTAATTCATCCACGGGCAGACGGCACAAGTCCAAAAAGGAGAAGTGGAAACAGAATTCCGCATCTTTGCCGGTTCCGATGAGCGGTTCTGCACCGTCGGAATAAAGCAGCAGTTTGTCGCCTGGGCACAGTTGGATGCTTTTTTCCTCAAACTGGCTTTGTTCAAAGACGCCGAGCAGGCCGCCGCGGGATTCGAGGAGTTTGGGTTTTCCATCGCGGATAAGAATCGGATAAGGATGCCCGGCGCGGGCCCATCGGGCCTCGAAGGTTTCACAGTTCAGCAGGAAATAGCAGGCGGTTGAAAACAGGCACCCCTGAAGTTCCTGCTCAATCATTTTCAGGTTCAGGTTGCTGATGACCTGTTTGGGCGGGAAAATCTGCCAGCTGTGCTCGTAGGTCTGCCGCATGACCATCGATTGTTTGATAAAAATGGTCAGCAGGGCGGCGGGCATGGAGTGTCCGACGGCATCGGCGATGTAGAAGCCGATGTGCTTTTCATCCAGACGTCGGGCGTCGTAAATATCCCCGGAGACCCATTCGGCGGGTCGAAAGAGAGCGGCAAAGTGAAAGTGCTCCGTATTCGGAAGCCGGGACGGCAGAAAATTGCGCTGGACCCGGCCGGCCATCTCGAGCTGTTCTGTAATGTTCGGTGCCAGCGTATTTTGGATGTCTTGATGGATTTCCGTTTCCGAAAACCGGCCAATTTTTTGGGTCATAATACCCCTATTTTTGAGGTTTGTCTTTTGGCTTTGCCTATTTTATCGTCCTCTTTGTGAAGATGCTTAAGGGAGATGGTTCAAAATAGGTAAAATGTTGTATGAGGAAGCATTATCGGACGTTTTTGAGGCTTGAGGGAGAGCATTTGAGAGAGGTTTGCTGGAAAACTGGATTCCCGCCTGCGCGGGCATGACAAGGGACACACTAAGCGAAAACGGCCGAGCCGATACGGAGGATGGTGGCGCCTTCCTCGACCGCGATTTCGTAATCCTGACTCATTCCCATGCTCAGGTGTTTGAATTTGGCTCCGCCGATGTTTGCAGAACGGATTTCTTCGAAAATTTCGCGGCAGCGGGCGAAACAGGCGCGGACGACCTCTTTATTCATCGTCAGAGGGGCCATCGTCATCAGTCCGATAAGACGCAGGTTGGGCATCGAGGCAATCTGTTCAGCCAGATGGACGGCCGCACCGACGGGGACGCCGTATTTCTGGGGTTCTTCGGAACAGTTGACTTGAAGGAGGACGTTTGGATGGTGGTCGAGTTTGGCGGCTGCGGTGTTGATTTCTTCGGCCAGGCGAAGGGTATCAACGGAATGGATGTAATTGCAGATTTGCAGGGTCTGTTTGACCTTGTTGCGCTGGAGGTGGCCGATCATATGCCAGCGGACCTGTTTGTGGAAAGACGGATTTTCTGCCTGCTGCTGCTTAAGAAAGGCGTCCACTTCATCGGCGATTTGTTTTAGGTGCTGGACGCGGTTTTCGCCCAGGTCGGTGAAGCCGAGCCGGATAACCTCCTGAATAGCGGTCATGGAGGCGGTTTTGGTGACGAGGATAAGCTGGATTTGTTCGGGATCGCGGCCGCTCCGGCGGCAGGCCGCTTCGATATTTTTCTGAATGATCTGAATGCGTTCTGCAATGCTACCCATAACAGCCGATGACCCGACGAATTTACCGCAACACTATTGTTTCCGATTTTTCCCGCGATTTCAAGGCAGAAACCGAGAGGGGTCTTTGAGCTTTGCCGGCAGATATTCATTGACCACAAAATCCAGGCCGTGTTTGGCGAAGGCCTGCTGCTCGACACGCACGCCCATGCTGAGCATCTGATTGATGGCGATTTGCCAGGGTTTATGGTGCTTGACGAATGGGTCATTTTTCAGGGCGTCCTTGGCGCGTTTAATGTCTACGTCTTTGAGCGGATGAGTCGGCAGCTGATAGTCTTTAATGTCCTGCGGTGTAACACCCAAAAAGGTGGCCTGCGGGACGCAGAAAAACTCATTCAGATGGGCGGCGTTTCCGGAGCCGACCTTGAGGGTTCGATAGATGTTGAAGTAGCCGTACGGGTCACCATCCACAAAGGCGTACACGGGGATTTTCAGCTCATCGCTGAGCCGGCGGATAAAGCGGCGTGCTGCCCGCGTAGGCACTCCGCCCATGCTGACGAGGATGCAGTCGGTCTTGTCCCAGTAGTCATATTTGACCAGGCGCTGAAACATACCGGCGGTTTCGATGGCCAGGATAAACTTGGCTTTGCTTTCAAACTGGAGGTCTTCGACGGCGACAGGGATGGAATAGGCGCCGGAGCCGAACTTGGTGCAGTCGATGCGGAGTTTGCGGCCCTGGGCGTCTTTGTCGATGACGAACAGGCGTCCGGCGACATCGCCGCCTTTTTCTTCAGGGACGAACTTGAGCTGCTCGCGGTTGACGCCGAACATGGCTTCAATGTCGTCCATAATGGTGTCGGATTCCGGCTGTTCCTCGAAGCCGGCTTTGCCCCAGTTTTTGGAGATGTAGTAGGCCTCTCGTTTTGTGGCCATATCATCGGTTTCGATAAGTTCTTTGGAAAGGGCCATCATTTTGAGGGTCTGTGCGAAGGTCTTAACGGTGCTGACGGTGAGGGTACGCCGTTTGGTTTTTCCGACCATTTCGAAATGCCCTTTTTGGGGGATGTATTTGACGTTGGCCAAGGATCGGATTGGGGTGCTCATAGTAGGTTTTTGGTTTTTTTCGATTTTTTCATAGACATCGCGTGCATTGGCGATGATTCGCCGCAGGACCGGCGGGTTTGCGGCGGAATTTTGTTTTTTCTCTGACGGTTTTAGAGACGAATTTTTGGATGGATTATGAGCCATTTTGTTTCATTCTCCTGAAGATTTTTTCGGTTCCGGGTACTTTATTCGAAAAAGGGATTGGTTGCAAGAATGAAAGAGGTTTCGGGAACGGAGGGGAAGGGAAAAGAAAATAAAAAATTTGCAAAATTGGTTCTTGACAAGCAGGAAATGTTCCGATATAAGGTGATAAGGAAGTTAAGTTGCGTCAAGCGACTTGACCATAGTCCTCGGCGAGGCTAAGTGGCCATCCGTTTTCCCCCCCAGACGGACCCACGTCCTCGCCAATTTTTTGCGCAACGAACCGTTTTTGGGGAAGAGGATTCACCTAAGTTGTTTTTTTGTAAAGATTTATCGTGTGTTTTGCCCCGATTTTCCTCAGGGAAGGATGTGTTTGTACAGGACATAAAGAGTCCATATTCCGTTTTCTTTTTTTGGTTTTGGTTTTTTGTTGGATTTTCTGAGCTCTATCGGGCAATTTTACGGGAAAAACCGCCGGAGAAAGATCCAGTCATAAGGGAAGGAAAGATATGGATTTTCAAAAGGCTCTTCAGCTGATTGACAGCTCCCGCCGAATCGTCATTACCAGTCATATTCGTCCGGATGGGGATGCCTGCGGGTGCATGCGTGCGCTGATGGAGGCGCTGCGGCGTCTGGGCAAAGAGGTGTATGCGCTTCTGCTGTCGCCGCCGGCTTCGTGGTACGCGGAGCTGTTTGGAGAAAAGGTGCCTGTGCTTGGCAATGATTTAAAGCCGGAAGGTTTGATGTGTCTGCCGTGGTCAGTTTGCGATTTGGTGATTGTGGTTGATACAAACAGCATCATTCAGCTGCCGGGACTTGAAGGATGGCTTGCGGAGCGTTCAAAAAAGAAGGTGCTGGTGATTGACCATCATATTACGGGGGATGGTTTGGGGGATGTGCAGCTGCTGGATGCGGAAGCGGCGGCGGCCGGAGAAATTGTGTTTGATTTGTTTAAGGCGGCCGGCTGGCCGATTACGGCTTCTGCGGCGGAGGCGGTTTTTGCGGCGATTTCCTCGGATACGGGCTGGTTTCGCTTTGGAAATGCCGACAGCCGAATCTTCCGCACGGCGTCGGAATTGATTGAAGCGGGGGCTCGGCCGGAAGTGTTGTATCGGATGCTGTATCAGAGTTTTTCTCCGGCTCGGCTTCGGCTGATGGTTCGGATGCTGGAGCATTTGGAACTCTATGAGCAGGAGCGGATAGCTTCGCAATATATTCTTCGCAGCGATTTTGAGCAGACGGGTGCGAAAGGGCCGGACACGGAAAACTTGATTGATGAGTGTCAGCGGATAAAGACCGTGGAAGCGGCTTTTTTGCTGGTGGAGCTTTCGGATGGGCGGTTTCGGTGTTCGCTGCGGAGCAAGGGGAAGGTTGATGTGCGTAAAATTGCTCAAAAATATGGTGGCGGCGGGCATACTCTGGCGGCGGGCGTAACGCTGGAAGGACCGCTGGAGGCGGCCAAGGAGCGGGTAGTTCAGGAAATTGCCGCTCAGTTGCGGAGATGAAAGGTCTGGTTTTATAAAGGGCTCTTTTTTCGAAACTTGGGTAAAACCACGAGGCATTTGCGCCGATATTTTTTGGTGAACCAAACGAAAATGAAAAATTTTTTAAAAAATCTTATTGACGTTTTCATGGTTGCCTGTACACTTACATTTCTGGAGTGAGGAACGGGCGGTGTGGTGGAAAAACAAAGCGGCATAGCAGTTTTGAAAAAAAATCGAAAAAAAAGATTTTGTACTTGACTGCTCATCGGAAGTCGTTAGACTTCCGGGTCTCAGCAAATGTCGCTGATAAAGATGGGCAGCGGCATTTTTTATTGCTCTTTAAGAAACGAATAGACGATGGTTGAGTGTTGAGAGCCGACTGGTTCTTCAGGACAAATGTCTTGCTGTCCGGTACGGCTACCTGTCGGGCTCGTAGCTCAGCTGGTTAGAGCGCACGCCTGATAAGCGTGAGGTCGGAAGTTCAAGTCTTCCAGGGCCCATTCCTTGGCCTTTGGTCAGGGAAGCACACGAGGCCGAAGTCCTGAAAGAGTGAAGTGCGGGATTTAAGCCGAAGGGTCCGGGGACGTAGCTCAGCTGGGAGAGCGCCGGCTTTGCAAGCCGGAAGTCGTGGGTTCGAGTCCCATCGTCTCCAATGGTTCAGAATCGGCCCAGGGGGCCGAACTGATAAAGCTCTTTGACAAGTGCAGATTGGTTCAATCGTGGGAAATGAAACATTCGTTTCATTCACCACTCAAGCGTCAAGACCAACCTGTACGGCACAGAAATGTGCCGTCGGCGAAAGGCCATGCAATCGCGGATTGATATGGTCAAGTTACTAAGAGTGTATGGGGGATGTCTTGGTGTCGAGAGGCGATGAAGGACGTGGCAGGCTGCGATAAGCCCGGGGCAGGAGCCGAGCATCCGTTAATCCCGGGATGTCCGAATGGGGAAACCCGACGGAAACGGGCAACCGTCATCCGTCATCCATGGCTGAATGCATAGGCCATGTGAAGCGAACGCAGGGAACTGAAACATCTTAGTACCTGCAGGAAAGGAAATCAACCGAGACTCCGTTAGTAGCGGCGAGCGAAAGCGGATGAGCCCAAACCGGGAAGCTTGCTTCTCGGGGTTGCGGGCGCCGATCAGGAGTTACAAAGACACGGCCAGCAAAACGGTCTGGAAAGTCCGACCACAGAAGGTGATAGTCCTGTATGCAAAAGCTGATGTCCTCCGTTACGTTCGGCGTACCAGAGTAGCACGGAGCTCGTGGAACTCCGTGTGAAGCCGGGGGGCCCACCCTCCAAGGCTAAGTACTCCTCGACAACCGATAGTGGAAAGTAGCGCGAGCGAAAGATGAAAAGGACCCCTACGAGGGGTGTGAAAAGGACCTGAAACCATACACTTACAAGCAGTAGGAGCCCTATGTCCCGTACCTACTTTGCATCCGGAAGGATTCGTCTGCCGCTGCGTCTGGAAAAGACGGCGGTCAGGCAATCCGAGGGATTCAAAGTAGGTGCGGGAAACGGGTGACTGCGTGCCTTTCGCATAATGAGCCGGCGAGTTACTGTTTGCGGCCAGGTTAAGCACTTCAGGTGCGTAGCCGCAGCGAAAGCGAGTCTGAATAGGGCGTTCAGTCGCAGGCAGTAGACGCGAAACCACGTGATCAATCCATGGCCAGGTGGAAGGGGATGTAAAAATCCCTGGACGACCGAACCCGTTAACGTTGAAAAGTTATGGGATGAGCTGTGGAGAGGAGTAAAAGTCTAATCAAACGTGGAGATAGCTCGTTCTCTCCGAAATAGCTTTAGGGCTAGCCTCGAGTGGTCCCTGCTGGGGGTAGAGCTACTGATTGAGGATAAGGGGCTACCCGCCTACTTTCCTCTACCAAACTCCGAATACCAGCAGGTACAGCCCGGGAGTCAGTCTGTGGGGGATAACCTTCATGGTCGAGAGGGCAAGAACCCAGACCGCCAGCTAAGGTCCCGAATTTCGTGCTCAGTTACTAAGGAAGTCCGATTGCTGTGACAATCAGGATGTTGGCTTAGAAGCAGCCACCATTTAAAAAGTGCGTAATAGCTTACTGATCGAGCAGTTGGGTGCCGATAATAAACGGGAATAAGCCGAAAACCGAAGCTGCGGATCCGCGCAAGCGGGTGGTAGGAGAGCGTAGCAGTCAGCGTCGAAGCGGTACGGAAACGAGCCGTGGAGCGGCTGCTAGTGATTATGCCGGCATGAGTAACGATAAAGCAGGTGAGAATCCTGCTCGCCGAAAACCTAAGGTTTCCTGGGGAAGGTAAATCCGCCCAGGGTTAGTCGGTCCCTTAGTCCAGGCCGAAAGGCGTAGACGATGGGCAGCAGGTTAATATTCCTGCACCATGTTAGTGGACGAAAGTAGTGACGCATTCTCAAAGTTCATCCCGTGGCTAGTCGTGCGGGTCCCGCAAGGGCGAGGCCAATTTACGATGCTGAAGTGGGTAGAGAGAGTGCCGAGAAATAGCTGCTGTAGGTTGAAGCTAGCATGACCGTACTAAAACTGACACAGGTAGGTGAGGAGAATATCCTAAGGCGCTCGAGAGAACCGTCCTTAAGGAACTCGGCAAATTGACCCCGTAAGTTCGCGATAAGGGGGCCCTCCAGATGTTTTTAATTTATTAACTGCATGCTGAGGGCGCAGTGAAGTGGCTCTGGCGACTGTTTACCAAAAACACAGTTCTCTGCTAACTCGTAAAGAGGATGTATAG
>CALEDR010000048.1 GCA_937949545.1 uncultured Phycisphaerae bacterium | reverse complement strand
GAATGCTCGTGCGTCCGGCCAGCACCGCCGCCGGCACACCCGCCGCCTGCCGAATCCGCTCCGCCAAAGGCCGCTCGCCCGCCGAGCCGACCAGCACCACGGCCAGCCCCACCTCCCGATGCAGACAGGCGGCAGCCCGGGCAAACCGCTCCGCGGGCCAGCACTTGCGCCCATGCGCCGACCCGGCCGCCAGCACCGCATACCGCCCGTCCGCCAGGCCCTCTGCCTCCAGCAAAGCGGCCGCTTCCTGACGGGCCGGCCCACGGACCTGCACCCCAAACTCGATCGGCTCCATCGACACCCCAATCATTTTCAAAAGGGTGTCATATACATCAAAAATATGCGCCGATTCCGGCATCGGGGCTGTATGCGTATAAAACAGCCGGGCCCCTTCCCGTGCCTCCTGAAGGCCCAGCCGCACCCGACAGCCGCTCAGCCAACCAAACAAACCGGACCGAAGCAAACCCTGCAGGTCGAGCACGAGGTCATATCGTCCCGCCCGCAGCCGCCGGACAAACACCGCCGTTTCCCGAACACCTGCCGTCGTCCACCAGCGGCCCATCGTCCGCCGGTCAAACAAAATCAGCTCATCTGCGCCGGCTATGCACTCAAAAAGTCCGGCCAGCTCCGTCCGCACCATCCACGAGAGATGCGCCCTCGGACGCCCCCGCCGCAGCGCCGCCAGCACCGGCAGTGCATGCACAATATCTCCCATCGACGACGGCTTGATAATCAGCACGCGTCCGTTCCAGTCCGAATGCCGAATCGATTCCCAATCATCTCTGCCCATAGGTGCGATATTCTACGCAAACCGCCGGCTTTTGACAAAATCTTCTTCTCTTTAGCCCCCCGAAACGCCAAAATTCTTCCCGCCCTCTTTCCGCCGATGCTCCGTGCCGCCGCTTTGTCCTTGTCTTGCCGGCAGACAGGCGGTACAATGCCCCTTTCGTGAAACCGAACGATTCAGGTATTTTGGAGCCGAAATCACAAGACCATGCTGCTTCCGATAGGCACAAGCATCCGACCGCGGCGGACACCGCATGCCAATTATCTGCTGATTGGCCTGAACGTCTTTTTCTATATCCTTTCGATGCATCTGGCGACAGACCCCCGCACCGGAGCGCGGTATTTTGACCTTCGGCCGTGGGCCCACAGTTTTATGCTCTGGCCGGAACGTCCGCAAATCTGGCAGTTTGTGACCTATTCATTCCTCCATGCCGGCGGGCAGATGTACATCCTCCACCTGTTCGGAAATATGTATTTTCTGTATCTGTTCGGCAACAGCGTCAACGACAAGCTTGGCAATGTCGCCTATGTCTGCCTGTACCTCGGGGGGGCGGTGTTTGCGGGACTCGGTCACGCCCTGCTGCATACCAACCCGGTGCTCGGGGCCAGCGGGGCGGTGGCGGCGGTAACGGGGGCTTATCTGGTGCTGTTCCCGAATACCCTGATTACCGTGCTGTACTGGATGTTTTTCATTGGCACGGCGGAGTTTCGCGCCCTGTATTTTATCGTCTTTAAAATGATTTTTTGGGACAATATCATCGAACCCAAACTTTCCCCGTCCGCCGTGGCCTATGACGCCCATTTGTCGGGATACATCTTCGGCATTGCGGCGGTGATGGGGCTGCTGGCTCTGCGTCTGGCGGACGGGGAACATCAGGACCTCTGGTCGATGCTGCGGCAGTGGAACCGCCGGCGCCGGTTTCGCAATCTGGTGGCGGCCGGATACGATGCCTTCGGCCCTTCGGGGCCTGCTCGAACGGCACCGACCGCCGCAGGAGAACAGACACACCCGGCGGAGGAGCCGCGGAATCCTCTCATTCCGCAGCTGCGCGAGGAGATTGCCGAACTGCTTCGGCGGCACGATGCGGCAGATGCGGCTGAGGTCTATTTAAAACTGCTCGACGCCGACCCGACACAGGTCCTCGGCCGGCAGAATCAGCTCGACGTAGCCAATCAATTGATGGCCTCCGGACGCTGGGCGCCGGCGGCCAGCGCCTATGAAAAATACCTGAAGCACTATGGGGGGTTTGAACACAGCGAGCAGGTGCATCTGATGCTCGGGCTTCTGTACGGCCGATACCTCAGCGAGCCGCGCCTGGCCGTCAGCCACCTGCGGGCAGCTCTCGAACACTTAACCGACCCCAACCAGGTCAAACTCTGCCGAGACGAACTGGCCCGCCTGGGCGGTCTGTAAGAAAACAAAAACAGAACAGCAAAAAGGAGTCCTTTACAGATGAAATTCAAGCGACTTGCCGCCGTTTTTATCTGGCTGTTTTCGGCGGTCTGCGGATTCTGTTCACAGGAGTCAGAAACGATGTATCTGTTTACCTCCTTCCGCGGCGACGGGGACGGGCTGCATCTGGCCGTCAGCGAAAACGGGCTGGAATGGACCGAAATAGAAGGAGTCTTTGTTCAGCCGACGGTCGGCAGCGGCCTGCTGCGCGACCCGCATATTCTCCGCGGGCCGGACGGAACCTTCCATCTGGTCTGGACGACGGGCTGGCGAGACAAAGGCATCGGGTATGCCCGCTCCAAAGACCTGAAGACCTGGACGCCGCCGCGCTGGCTGCCGCTGATGGAGACCACCCCCGGCACACGCAACTGCTGGGCTCCGGAAACTTTTTATGATGCCAAACGCAGCGAGTTCCTGATTGTCTGGTCCTCCGATGTGGAGGGCCGCTTTCCGGAAACCGTTTCCTCCGACCGGATGAACAACCGCACCTATTTTGCGACAACAAAAGATTTCCAGACCTTCTCCGAGCCCCTAATCCTTTTTGACCCGGGGTTTGACCACATTGACGCGACGCTGCTCGAACACGAAGGGCGGTATATCCTGACGGTCAAAGAAGGGGATATGCAGCAGAAGGAAATCTGGGGACCAATTCATCAGGCAGTCGCGGACGAGCCGCGCGGGCCGTACAAGCTGCTCGAAAAGCCTGTCCTGACCGCCCGGGCGGAAGGCCCGACACTCGTCCGCCTCGGCGATGCGTATGTGATGTACATCGATTATTACGTTCACGGACGCTACGGAGCGCTGCAGACGAAGGATTTTCAGACCTGGACGGACATCAGCGAACGGATGAAACCGGTGCGCGGCCAGCGGCATGGGACGGTCCTGCCCATTCCCCGGGCACTTGGGCAGGCTCTGCTGGCCGTTCGGCTTCCGCTGCCGCCGCCGCCCGTTCTGCCGGGCTGTCATGCCGATCCGCACATCGCCGTCTTCAACGGGCGATACTACCTGTATCCGACCACAGACGGCACAGAGGGCTGGGCGGCGACGTCGTTCAGCTGTATGTCCTCCGAAGACCTGGTTCACTGGAAAAACCACGGCGTCATCCTGCGGCTGGGTGTGGATGTTCGATGGGCCGAGCGGAACGCCTGGGCGCCGGCGATTGCCTTCAAAAACGGAAAATACTATTTCTATTTCTCTGCCGCCCAGAATATCGGCGTGGCAGTAGCCGACCGGCCGGAGGGCCCCTACACCGACCCGCTGGGTAAACCGCTGGTGCCCAAGGGCAAATACCGCGGACAGGCCATCGACCCGATGGTTTTTATCGATGATGACGGGGCGGCCTATCTGTACTGGGGACAGGGACAATGCTACGCCGTCAAGCTCAATGAGGATATGATTTCATTCGATGAATCGGCCGTGCAGCGAATCACCCCGCCCAACTACAACGAAGGCCCCTTTGTGCTCAAACGCAACGGCATCTATTACCTGATGTGGTCGGAATATGACACCCGCGACCCGCGCTACAGCGTGGCCTACGGCACCTCTGAATCGCCGCTGGGGCCGTTCAAAAAGGCCGCCGACAATCCGATTCTGCAGGGCAGGGACCTGGTGAAAGGCGCCGGACACCACTCCGCTGTGCGGGTGCCGGGCAAGGACGAATGGGTTATCGCTTATCACCGGTTTGCGATTCCCGACGGCAGCGGCTACAAGCGCGAAACCTGCCTCTCGCCGATGCGGTTTCACCCCGACGGCACCATCCAGAAGGTCGATGCGTACGAAGGCGTCGGCCCGGTAAGAACTCGGCCGCAGGATTAGTCGAAATCGTAGTGCTTGCGGACGGGGGCGGTTACCTTCCAGATGCATTTGAGCCCTTCGGGAAAGACCACATAATCCCCCGGGCCGAAGGAGACCGAACGCCCGCTGTCCGGGTTGTCCGTGACCGTCACCTTGCCTTCGAGAATCAGACATTTTTCCGTCTGCGTATATTCCCATTCAAATTCGCTGACCGGACACGACCAGGTCGGCCACTTTTTGCATGTTTTGGCTTCTTCGGGGGTCGGCTTTCGAACAATCACATCATTGACCGTAGGCATAGTTCTCTCCTATGGCTTATAAGGTTCCACTGTAAACTGATACCGTCCGGACGGCACGGAGAGCGTCAGCCGTCCGTCCTGAAGTCCGAGAATGCGAATGCATTCGTCTTGATTCAGACTTCGTCCGCTTTCGCGAACCTGTTCGGCCTTTCGGGCGGGCAGAGAAACTTCCGCCGTCGTATTGGCGGGTATCTGCACATCCAGCACAAACCGTTCTCCTTCGACGGACCAGTTTGAAACAATGCGGCCGCGCACGGATTCATACGACGTCCGGGCCCAGGTGAGTTTGCCGCCGGGCTGCGGGGCAATCCGAATGATGCCGAATCCCGGCTCCAGGGGCTGGATGCCGCCGACCTGCTCAAAGAGCCACTGCCCGACCGCCCCGAACGAATAATGAGCAAACGAATTCATCCCCGGGTCGGCAAATCCCTCTTCAGGCGTCCAGCCGTTCCACCGCTCCCAAATCGACGTAGCCCCCTGACGGATGGAAAATCCCCACGACGGGAAGGTTTCATTGTGAAGCAATTGATAGGCAATGTCGTTTCGCCCGATTTGCGCCAGGGCCAGCATCAGGTCTTTGGTGCCGACAAAGCCGGTGGACAGATGGCCGTTTCGCTCCTGAATCCGCCGAACCAGATGCGCGGCGGCCCTTTCCGTCTGCTGCGGCGTCAGCAGGTCATACACAATCGCCAGCACATACGCCGTCTGCGAGTCGCCTTCGATGCGTCCGTCGGGCTTGACATAGGCCTTCTGGAAGGCCCCGCGGATTTTTTCCGTCAGTTCCCGATAGATTCGGGCATCCTCCGGCCGGTTCAGAACCTCTGCAATTTGCGAAAGCAGACGGCTGCAATGAGCAAAATAGGCCATGTAGATAATCTCATTGGGTGTCGGGTCATCAATATGAAGCCAGTCGCCGAAGCAATGGAACTGTTTGGGCGGCAGAAGGTCTTCCGTGCAGCGGTTTTTGGTAAAGTCCACAAACCGCTTCATCGCCTCATAGTGTGTTTCAAGAATCCGCCGGTCGCCGTACATTCGCCAAATTGTCCACGGACAGATTACGCCTGCATCCGCCCAGGCCGGCCCGCCGTCGGCCCCTCCGCTTCGAATCGGCGGGGCATAGCGCGGGAACGGGCCGTCCTGCCGCTGCGCATCCGTTAAATCGGTCAGCCATTTGGTAAAGAAAGCCTGCACATCATTATTATAGCAGGCCGTCTGGATATAGACCTGCGCATCCCCCGTCCAACCTAGCCGCTCATCGCGCTGTGGGCAATCCGTCGGAATATCAATAAAGTTCATCCACTGCGTCCAGAGGATATTCGAATAGAGCCGATTGACCATCGGGTCAGAGCATTCGAACCGGCCCGCAGCGGGCGTATCGCTGCTGAAGGCAAGACCTGTGACGGCATCCAGGTCCGGCCGATAGTCCAGACCGGTGATTTCCACATACTGAAAGCCGTGGAAGGTAAACATCGGCTGCCAGATTTCCTCGCCCGTGCCTTTGCAGATGTACACATCCTCTGCGGCGGCCGTGCGGAGGTTGATGGTATAAACGGTCCCGTTCGGATTGAGCCGCTCGCCGTGTCGAATCTCGATGCGCTGACCGGGTTTGCCCTGGACCTTCAGCCGCACCGCGCCGGCAAAGTTCTGCCCCATATCAAAGACATAGATGCCCTTGGCCGGCTCCCTGACGGAAACAGGTTTTATTTCCGCAATAATCCTCACCGGTTCTGAGACAGCCGCCAGAAGCAGGGGCTCAACCGGCTGTCCGCCCACGCTGACGGGCTGCCAGCCGCGCTCGTCAAAGCGCGGCTCAGCCCAGCCGGGCATCTGGCGCCGCGCATCATATCCTTCACCCTGAAGCAAATCCGCATAGAAAAGCGGTCCTGTAGCACCCTTCCAATCGGGGCCGGAGGCAATCACCTGCCGCGTGCCGTCCTTGTAGTCAATCACCAACTGGAGTTTCAGCCGCGGCTGCGTGCCGTAGTGGTGGCGGTTCATCCCCCAGCCGACATAGCCCGCATACCAGCCGTCGGCCAGAACAGCCCCCAGCGCGTTTCCATCTTTGCGGAGGTACTCCGTCACATCGTAAGTACGGTAATAAACCCGTTTTCGGTAATCCGTCCAGCCGGGGGACAGAAAGTCCGAACTGATGCGCTGCCCGTTCAGATACAGCTGATAAATGCCCAACGCCGTCGCATACAGGCGGGCCTTCTCCACAGGTTTGGACTCCACAAAAAACGGTCGGCGCAGATACCGGGCCGGCGGAAGCGTGCGCACCTGCACGCGGGTCTCCTGCCATGGAGCATCGCCAAACGCTCCGACGACAGCCGCCGCCGACCAGTCGGAATCATCCGCGGACGGCTTTTGCCAGTTCTCGACATTCTCTTTGGTGACCTTCCAACTGTCATCACTGACAAACTCCAGCACCTGCCCATCCACGGTTTCAATGCGGACCGCCGCCAGAAAACCGGCCGGATTGCGCTCTTGTCCGCCGTTGGATGCCGAGACGGCCAAAACGTTCCGCCCCGTCTGCAGGTAATCCCGAATTGTAATCTCGTAAACTGTGCGGTGGTCCCCGAACGAACGGAGAATGTGTCCGTTCAGAAAGGCCTGGAACGAATCGTCCGCTGTCATCCAGACTGTCGCAGACTTCACCGCCCAGCCGGCGGGCAGTTCAAAGGTTTTGCGTAAAAAACACCGTCCGGGCTCCGTTCCGCCGGCGGCCCCGGCATCCGGCCAAATCCAGCGGGCCTTCTGAATCACGGCCGGCGCCGGCTGGGGCTCCGTCTGTACATCCAGACCGATCCACTGGGCGGACCAGTCCGTCGGCTCCAGCAGACCCATCGTCCAGCGGGCCGGCCGGCTCCAGTCCGAAACGCGTCCGTCTTTATCCCACACCCGAACGTGCCACCAGCAGTCCATCCCGCTTTCGAGTTTCCTGCCCGCATAGACAATTCCGAATGTTTGAGAACTCTCCACCCGGCCGCTGTCCCACAAGTCCGCCCGCCCGTCTGTCAGCAGGGACAACGTGGAGGCGGCCTGAACCTGATAAGCCGTTTGAACCTGTCCGCGCTTATTGGAGGTCAGGACCCACGAAAGGCGCGGCTGAAGCACATCAATTCCCAGCGGGTCGAGTCGGTTCTCACAGCGCAAACAGCTCGGCGAAAGCCCGTCCGATGGATGGTTTGTCCGGGAAAACCGGCTGCAGGAAAGAAGGAAAAGAAACAATACCCCCAACAAAATGACAGTTTTTTTCATGATTTTTCCCTTCCGAAAAGGATTTTCAGGCGAGAAGATATCTTTGATGAGATTTCATAACACACACCTCTGTTTTTTGTCAATCAGAAAGAGAAGAAAATACAAGATATAGCCTATACTTTATCCACATATATGGCCAGAATATGTGATTTGTGTCACATAAAAACTCTTGACTTGTAAAATATTTATTCTATAATTATATAATATTGTGAAAGAAATAACACTTTTTTAGCGAAGAAACGCATCAGATAAATTATGGATGAAAGAGATTTATGCAAACCTGTTGAAGTGGTTTTTTGTATGGGAAGCAGCTGCTTTAGCCGCGGCAACGGGAAAACCCTGTCTTCCATTCAGAACTATTTGAAAGAAAACGGTTTGGACAATCAAGTACAGTTGAAGGGGGTTCTTTGTCAGGGAAAGTGCCAAAACGGACCCAATATAACCATTAACGGTACCCTTTACCAAACGACCGAACCCGGAGTTGTGATTGATTTGATCCGGCATCACCTTGCCGCGGGGCCGCAGTAAAGCAAGGAGATTCGAATGAATCCGCTTCACCCGATTTACACGGAAACAACCCGATGCCAGGACTGCTACAAGTGCCTGCGGCAGTGTCCGGTCAAGGCCATTGACATCCGCAACGGCCACGCGAGCGTGATGCCGGAGATGTGTGTTCTGTGCGGTTCCTGCGTGCAGACCTGCCCGATGGGCGCCAAACGCATTCGCAGCGACCTGGAGCGGGCCAAGATGCTCCTGCGTCTGAAAAAGCAGGTGATTGCGTCGATTGCCCCCAGTTTTGCCGCCGAATTTCCGGAGCTTCAGCCGACCCAGCTGGTTGCGGCCATCAAGGCCCTCGGATTTGCCGCCGTCAGCGAAACAGCACTCGGAGCCGAAGAAGTCAGCGCCGCCGCCGCTCGGATGATGAAAACCGAAGGGGGACTGGCCATTTCCTCCGCTTGTCCGGTTGTTGTCGAGCTGATACATCGGTATTATCCGCAATACAGCCCGGCCGTCTGCCGGATGCTCAGTCCTGTGCTGGCCCACTGCAAGCTGCTCCGCCGCGAATACGGACCGGGTATCGGCATTGTTTTCTTCAGTCCCTGCATTGCCAAAAAAATTGAATCCGACCGTAATCAGGACCTGCTGGATGTCGCCCTGACCTTTACCGAACTTCGCCAGTGGTTTCAGGAAGAGGGCATTGACCCGTCCGCCGCAGAGCCCCAGGCCGAGGATGGGTTTGTTCCCCGCCTCGCCCGGGACGGGTCACTGTATCCGATAGACGGCGGAATGCTGGCCGGCATCCGCTCCAACAGCCCGGTGACCAGCCGGCATCTGATGGCCTTCAGCGGGATGTCCGCCATCCAAAGGGCTCTCGAAGACCTCCAGGAGCTCGGCGGACAGGAACCGCTCTTTCTGGAACTGCTGGCCTGTGAGGGCGGCTGCATCAACGGCCCGCAGATCAGCAATCCGGGCCGAACCGTCGTTAAACGAACCCGGATTATTGACACGTTTCAGAACCGACAGGACCTGCCCGAACCGCTCGCCGCTCTGGCCATCGAACACAGCTGGCGGCTCGAACCGGTCCGCCAGAGTTCCTACACCCTGGAACAGATTCAGGAGGCCCTCAAGCGTGTCGGCAAATTCGGTCCGGAGGATGAACTGAACTGCGGCGGGTGCGGCTATGACAGCTGCCGGCAGTTTGCCAAGGCCCTGCTGGACGGCCGCGCCGAGGAAACCATGTGCATGGGCTATATGCGGCAGCTGGCGCAGAAACAGGCCGATGCCCTGCTGCGTGCCATGCCCTCCGGGGTCGTCATCGTCGATGAGCACCTGCAGATTCTCGAAAGCAACCGTCGTTTTTCCGAACTGATGGGCCCGGAGGCCGTCCGGGCTTACGAAGCACGGCCTCATCTGACCGGGGCCGTCCTGCAGAAAATCGTTCCGTTCGCCGACTTGTTTGCGCAAGTGCTTCAGAGCGGTGCCGCCACGCTCGAAAAAGAGGTCAAGGTCGGGAAAATTATCTATCACGTCACCCTTTTTACGATTGAAAAGCACCGGCGCATCGGCGGCATCATCCAGGATGTGACGGTGCCGACCGTCCGCAAAGAACAGATAATCAACAAGGCGCGCGAAGTGATTTCCCGCAACCTCGAAACCGTCCAGAAAATCGCCTATCTGCTGGGCGAAAACGCCGCCGAGTCGGAAGTGATTCTGAATTCGATTGTGGAGATGTTTCAGCCCGCCGCAGACGCCAAACCGCGGCCTTCGGAGGAACCATGAACAACCGGTTTTTCATCGAAGTGGACTGTGCACGGCAGAACAAACACGGGCAGGGGGCCCCGGGCGATGTCTTTCTGTCCCAGCGGGACCCGGACGAGGGCCGTATTGTCTGTGTACTGGCCGACGGGCTGGGCAGCGGCATCAAGGCCAATGTCCTGGCGACGCTGACGGCCACAATGGCCCTCAAGTATGTCCGCTCGGATATGGACATCTGCAAGGCCGCCGGCGTGATTATGTCCACGCTGCCGGTCTGCAGCCGAAGGAAAATCGGGTACTCAACGTTCACCATTGCCGACATTCACCCGGACGGCCGCATCCGGATGATGGAATACGACAATCCGCCGGCGGTTCTGCTGGAGGGACCAACCGTCCTGCCGCTCGAAAAAAAGTCCATGGAAATCCAGACGGCTCATCTCGGGCCCCGTCCGCTTTTCTACAGCAACTTTCGGGCCGGGCAGGAAACACGGTTGGTGCTCTTTTCCGACGGCCTGTCTCAGGCGGGAATGGGACGCCCGAAAACGCCGCTGGGCTGGACGGCGGAAAAGGCCGTTCTGTTTCTCCGCGAACAGATTCGCCGTCTGCCGAATATCTCTGCCCGACAGCTTTGCCGGGCGGCGGTCACAGAGGCCCTGCGGCAGGACTGTCTTGAAGCGCAGGATGATATCAGCTGCGCCGTGATTTATTTTCGCCGGCCGCGGAGGCTCCTGGTCGTCACCGGACCGCCGATTGACTCCCGAAAAGATCCTCTGCTGGCGGCCCGGGTCGCCGAATTTGACGGACGCAAAGTGATCTGCGGCGGCACCACCGCCAACCTCATCGCCCGCGAACTGGGCCGAACCGTTCAGGTGGACTTAAGCTTCCTGGACCCGGAGATCCCGCCTGTCTCGATGCTCGAAGGAGTGGACCTGGTCACGGAAGGCACCCTGACGATGTCCAAAACCGCGCAGCTGCTCGAACAAAATCAGGAGCCCGACCTGAGCCGGCCGAATGCTGCTGTGCGGCTGATGAATATTCTGCTCGAGAGCGACCAAATTGAATTTGTCGTCGGAACCAAAATCAACGAGGCCCATCAGGACCCGAATCTGCCGGTGGAGCTGGACATCCGCCGCAACCTGATCCGGCGGATTGTCTGGCTGCTCAATGAAAAATATATGAAGCAGGCCTCGATTGAATTTGTTTGAGAAAGGAACGAACAGGCATGAAACCGCTTACCATTACCATCTGCACGGGAACGACCTGCTATGTGATGGGGTCCGGATATCTGCTTTCGCTTCAGGAGCAGATTGAGTCGGCCTGCTCCCGGCCGATAGAGATTGTCGGCTCCTCCTGCCTGGGGCTCTGCAAAGACGGCCAGTACGGCTGTGCCCCCTTTGTGCAGATCGGCTCAACCGTGATTGCCGAGGCCACTCCGGAAAAAATCATCGAAACTCTTAAACAACAGACTGCCCGCAATCCCATGGAGCAGATATGAACGGCGATAACAACGTCCAGCGAAACAAACGGCGTCTTCTGATTGAAACAGCGGCGCTGGCCTTTCGGGGCCGTCTGGCGGAAGAAATTGATGCCCTGCCGGTCAAACTTTTCCCGAAGGGGTCCGCGCCGACGCGCTGCTGCATTTATAAATCCCGCGCGATTACCCGATACCGGCTGATGGCCGTTCTCGGATACAGCACACAGGATGAAACAGATGAATGCACGCCGCTGTCTGAGTACGTCCGGCGGGCAGAAGAATCCCGGCCCCCAAGCGGCCCGATTCTGACCGTCATCAATGAGGCCTGCAGCGCCTGTCTGACAGGCCGTCACTACGTCACCAATGTCTGCCGCAGCTGCGTCGCCCGCCCCTGTGTAACCAACTGTCCCAAACAGGCGGTGCAAATCATCAGCGGCCGGGCCCGAATCGACGAAGAACGGTGCGTCAACTGCGGCCTGTGCCTCCAGCAGTGTCCCTACCACGCCATCGTCTATGTGCCGATTCCCTGTGAAGAGGCCTGTCCGGTCGGGGCGATCCGCAAGGGCCCGGACGGGCACGAACAGATCGACGAGGACAAATGCATCGACTGCGGCAAGTGCCTGCAGGCCTGCCCCTTTGCTGCGATTGCGGAGCGCTCTCAGATGGTGGATGTCATCCGCCGACTGCGCGAACAAAAGCCCATCGCCGCGCTGCTGGCTCCGGCCCTTGCGGGCCAGTTTCTTCAGGACTTCCCCAAACTGGTCGGCGCGCTGCTGAAACTGGGCTTTTCTCGTGTGGTGGAGGTGGCCGCCGGAGCGGAGATGACCGCCCGTCACGAAAGCCGCGAGCTGCAGGAGAAGATAAGCCGCGGACAGGCATTTCTGACCAGCAGCTGCTGTCCGGCATATGTGCAGGCCGTTCGCAAACATATCCCCGCGCTGGCTCCGTTTGTCTCGCAGACGCCCTCGCCGATGCATTTTACGGCCCAGCAGGTCAAACAGCAGCAGCCGGATATTCTGACGGTCTTCATCGGTCCGTGCATCGCCAAACGCCGCGAGGCCGCGGAAAACCCCTGCGTCGATTATGTCCTGACCACCGATGAGCTGGGGGCCATGCTCGTGGCGGCGGGCATCGAGCTGGCCGATTGTCCGCCGGCGGAATGGACCGAAAGCCCGCTGCCCCAGGCCCGCGCCTTTGCCGTCAGCGGCGGCGTAGCCGAAACCCTTCGCGCCGTCAGCCCGGAGCCGAACGCCGTCCGTCCGATGCTAATAGACGGACTGGACAAAAAGTCGCTCAAACTCCTGTCTGTCCTGCCCGCCCGCGGCACCGGAGGGGCAAATTTCGTCGAAGTGATGAGCTGTGCCGGCGGCTGCGTGGCCGGGCCGTGCAACATCAGCCAGCCCAAAACCGCCGCCCGAAAGGTCCGCGATTTTGCGGGCCTGCAAAATCCGGCTGCACAAGCCGTTTCCTGACGGGTTTTGAAACCGCCGGGTGGGGAGTAGAAAATCGGCCTGTACCGTGATACAATCCCTGCCTTTGCAGGAAAGGCGACGGCTTGTGGACAGCAGACAGCTGAACAGACTGAAAAAATGGTTTGCCGAGTATGTCGGCGGCTTCTACTCCGGCGGGCAGGATGCGTATCTCGACAAGCACATCCGGCTCAAAGAGGAACATACCGCCCGCGTCTGTCAGGAGATGCGCTATATCCTGCACGGCCTGAAGGCCAGTCAAGACGACAGCCGGCTGGCGGAGGCGGCGGCTCTGCTGCACGATGCCGGGCGGTTCGAACAGTTCCGCCGATACCGCACCTACGCAGACCCCAAAAGCTGCGATCACGGCCTGCTGGGCTGTCAGGTGCTCTGCGAAAACGGCACACTGGAAGGCCTCGACGAGCCGGAAAAGAGGATTCTGCTCGACGCCGTCCGCTGGCACGGCGCCAAGGCCGTTCCGACAGAGCTGGAAGAACGCTCGGCCTATTTCTGCAGACTCGTGCGCGATGCGGACAAACTCGATGTGCTCGGGCTCCTGATTGACAATTTCACCCGCTATTATAAGGACCCGAAGCATTTCGACCTGGAGGTGGAGTTTGCCGACGAACCGTTTGTCAGCCCCCAGGTGCTCCAGGCCGTGTTCGGCGGACAGCTGGTGGATTATCGGCAGATTCGGACACTCCACGACGCCCAGATGGTCCTGCTGGGCTGGGTGTATGACATCAACTTCAGCCCCGCGCTGGCCCGGATTCTGGACAAGCAGTATCTGGACAAGCTGGCCGCCTTTCTGCCCGATACCCCCGACGTCCGCCGCGCCGTCCAGCACCTCTTCACGTACGTCCGCACCCGTCTGAATCTGCCTCAATAACCCCCGGCTGATTTTCCAAAAAGGACCGCACCCTGACAGCCGAATGACGGTGCAAAAATCAAAATTGCAGATTTTTCTGTCAACTCTTTGCCCGCCTCGGTGTCTAATAAGAAGGCAGAAAAGAAACGTGGAGATTTTAGGCGAGGGAACGAATATGGAGATTCGCAGGTTTTGGGCTCGGGTGGGCATTTTGTCCCTTCTGGCCGCCTTTTCGGTAGGTCCGACGGTTCAACCTGTTTCGGCTGAAGAAAACAACCCCTTGGAGCAGGCCGTAAAAGCCCAAACAACCTTCGCGGTAGATTTATACCGGAGTTTGGCAGGGCTTCCTATTCCGCGAAAACCTGTCGAAAATGTCTTTTATTCGCCCTACAGTATTTCTTCCGCCATGGCCGTTGTCTTTGCCGGCGCGCGCGGTAATACCGAAAGGCAGTTCTGTGATACCCTGCATTTTTGGCTCCCGCAGGAATCGTTTCACGAAGCGATGCGCTGTCTGGAACAGCATCTCAGAAAGCAAGCGGCAAAAGGGGATTATGAACTAACGATTGCCAATGCGCTCTGGATGGACCGCAGGACGGCCTTTACTGAGCCGTTTCTGACGCAGGTTCAGCGATGCTATTCGGCCAATCTGGAGCAGGTGGATTTTGCCGGCAATCCTTCCGGCGCCTCCCAGCTGATCAATCAATGGGTTGAAAAACAGACCAGAGAACGCATCAAAGACCTGATTCCGGAAGGCACACTCGACACGCTCACCCGGCTGGTCGTCACCAACGCTGTCTATTTCAAGGGCAAATGGGCCCTGCCCTTTGACCCGCAGCTCACCCGGACGGACTGGTTTACGGTTTCAACTTATACGATTCGTGAGGGCGAACCGGATGTTCAAACCCGCCGGGTCCAGGTGCCGATGATGACTCGCAAGGATGATTTTGGCTATGCGGAGAACGACATCTGCCAAATCCTCGAGCTGCGATACACAGGCGGCGACCTGCGGATGGTTATTCTCCTGCCCAAAGATCCCGACCTGATTCGGCTCGAACAGGCCCTCAGCACAGACACCCTTGCCGAATGGCTCAGCCGGCTGCACCCTCGGGAGGTGGAAGTTTATCTGCCTCGTTTTTCGTTCACCTGGCAGGGTGAGCTGAAACCGGTTTTGATCGCTCTGGGCCTGACAGACGGCTTTTCGATGACGGCGGACTTTTCCGGGATGACCGGCGGAAAAGATTTGTTTCTGACCAACGTTCTTCACAAGGCGTTTGTCAAGGTGGATGAGGAAGGCACCGAGGCTGCCGCCGCCACTGGAGCCGTGATGAAACTTACGTCGATGCCGGCGGAGCCGCTGCTCTTTCGCGCTGACAAGCCGTTTGTCTTTCTTATTCAGGACAAAACCACCGGCACGGTACTGTTTGTAGGCCGGGTGGTTGACCCGACCCAACAAAAATAAATGAAATTTAGGAGTTTGACTATGAAACAGACAATTTGGTTTGCAGCGGCTGCAGGACTGCTGTTCGGCGCTGTCGGAGCACAGGCCCGAACGAAACTGGCGGCGCTGCCCCAGCGGGAAAACGCGGATATCCGAATGGACAATCCGGCCTTTACCCTCATCGAAGAAGAACGCATCCTGACGCTCCGCAAAGGGCTCAATCAGGTCGATTTCGCCTGGCAGGCCGTCTCCATCGACCCCGATTCCATCCGGCTGACGCCGCTGGACCATCCGAACGGCGTGCGGATTCTCAACGTGAGCTTTCCGCCCGGTGAAGCGGCCCTCGTGTGGGAAATCGCCTCCGACGGCGACTGGGCCGAACGGGTCCGCATCAGTTATCTGCTCGGTCAGATTGACCGCCTGACGGCTTACAAGGCCGTGGCGGACAAGGGCGAAACCAAACTGGATCTGACCGCCTATCTGATTGTCCGCAACTTCTCCGGCGAGCCCTTTGCCAACGCCCGCATCCGGCTGGATGCCGACAGCGTCTTCGAACGCGACCTTGCCGACGGCCAGACCCGCCAGCTGCTCTGGATGCAGACCCGGGCCCTGCCTGTCAAGAAAGTCTGGACGTGGGATTCGGCCCTGCAGCCCTGGGACCCCGAAGAGCTGGAACAGCAGAACATCGGCATCCCCGTCCGCTATCGGCTGGTCAATGAAAAGGACGCCGGTCTGGGTCGGACGGCTCTTTGGCCCGGCAAGGTGCGGCTCTTTCAGGACGACGGACGCGACAGCACCATCTTTCTGGGCGAGGACGACCTGGCCTTTCTGCCGGTCGGCGAAAAAGCCGAACTGTACATCGGCGACAGCCGCGACATCGTCGTCACCCAGCGCAAAATGAAGGAAGAGCAAATCAATATCCGCCGCAACCGCAAGGAACAAATCGTCCTTTTTGATACGGAGGAAATCCTCACGGCCAAAATCGAAAACTTCAAGGACTCGCCGGCCGTCTTGCTCTTGATAGAGCGAATCCCGGGACAGTGGGAGATGAAATCCTGCAATTTGCCCTATACGCGCAAGGACGCCGAGACACTGGAGTTTGAAATCGCCTTGCCTGCACGAAAAGGGGACAAACCGGCCGTTGTCCAGCTGGAAATGAACTACCTGCGCAAAAATATAAGACCCTGATGAAAAATCCAAATTGACCTCTGTTCAAGGAGTCTGTGATGAAACAATATGCCGTACTTCTTGGGATGACGGGCCTTGCCGCCGTGTCCTTTGCCAAAGTGGATTTGGTCACGCTGCCCGCCTCCGAGTCGGTGCAGATTACGATTTATGAATCCGCCGACCTGACGCTCGTTCGCGACAGCCGCCCGCTGATACTCCGTCAGGGCACCAACCAGCTCCAGTTTTCCTGGGCGGGCACGCTGATTGACCCGACTTCCCTGATGCTGGTGCCCAAAAAGGCCGCCGACCAGGTGGACATCACCGACCTGTCGTATCCGCCGAATGCCGTCAACGTCGGCATCTGGACGCTCGAGAGCCGACAGGCGGGGCGGATTCCATTTGAAATCACCTACCTGACAAGCGGCTTCCGCTGGCGGGCCTTTTATGCAGGCATCCTGTCCGAGGATGAAAAGACGATGCGGCTGGAAGGGTATGTCCGCGTATTCAATCAGTCCGGCGAGGATTATGAAAATGCGCAGGTGCGGCTGATTGTCGGGCAGGTTCATCTGCTCGATGAAATCGCTGAACTGGCCCGCCGAACCTGGCCGTACGGAAGGCCGGGAGAGGGAATGCCTCCAATGCCCGCCCTCGTGCGGCAGAAACGCTCCCAGTTGGCCTTCGGCGCTGTCAAAGCGATGGACGAAATTGCCATGGCCGCCAAACCCAAAGAAATCCGCAAGGAAGGACTGAGTGAGTATTTTCTTTACACCATCGAGGGTACGGAATCCATCCCCAACGGCTGGTCCAAACGCCTGCCCAGCTTCCAGGCCGAGGCCGTGCCGGTCGTCAACCTCTACAAGTTCGAAGAGGAAATGTACGGCCCGTCCGTCATTCGGTATTTGTACTTCTTCAATAATGCCGAACATCATCTCGGCCAAACCCCCATCCCGGGCGGAGCGATGAAGGTCTACCGAACCGTCAGCAAACAGGGCCATCTGACGCATGAAGGCGGCTGTGAAATCAAGTATATCCCGGTCGGCCAGGAGGTGGAGCTGAATCTGGGGCCTGCGGAAGATGTTTTGGTCAAACCCAAGTTGATGGATTACAAGACCGACAATTACCGCTTTGACGACCGCGGCAATATCAGCGGCTGGGACGAAATCCAAACCTTTGCCATTGAGGTCAAAAACAGCCGGCCGCTGCCCATTCGGCTGGAAATCAAACGGAACTTCCCCACCTCGTACTGGACGCTGGAGCACCGGGGAGACAGCGGAAAGATCTTTGAAAAAGTCGATATGGATACAGTAAGATATACGCTGCACCTGCCGCCCCAATCCGCCCGGACGATTGAATACGTCCTGACTACCTACCACGGCGTAAGGCAGGAGGATTGGACCAGACAGAACCATTAAGCAGAAGGGGAGAGAGGTCTCTGTGAATGGGAAGGGGGGCTTTATTCTGTGGGGGCTTGTGTTCTTATGCCAGTTTGGGAGGGTCTGCGCTTCGGAGCCCAATCAGCCCGCTCCGACGTTTAAGACGGAATTGCTTCCGGATGAACCGCTCATCCAGCGCCACCAGATCTGGCATTTTCGGCAGATGCTTCAGGCTGGAATGACCTCTGAAAAGGGAGCTTCGCCGGCAGGAGGAACTCCGTCAGCAGATGTCGGCTCAACAGGCGCAATCTCAACCCCAAAGTTTGACCCTGAACTGGCGGGAATGGCCCTACTCCTACTGGTACACCGCCGGGGGCGTCCTGACAGGGCGGATTGTCCTTTTCCTCATTCTCAAAAAACCCTTCAGCGGGTGAACGGCTCTTCGCCGGGTGGGAGATTTCTTTGACTTTCCGGACAGTTTCGGACATAATCCTCCGCTTTCCTGAAAAACAGCGGAGTCGGAGATGAAAGCAGCGCCCGAATGCATCCCTTGTTTTCTTCGGCAGGCTCTCGAGGCGGCTCGGATGGCCTCCAGCGACCCGGCCGTTCATCAGGAGATACTCCGTCAGGTTCATTCCCTTCTGTCCGGCATCGACCTGAATGTGCCTCCGCCGGTTATCAGCCGGCAGATTCATCATTGGGTTCGTCAAATCAGCGGCAATCCCGACCCCTACAAAAAGGTCAAACACCGCTGCAATCAGCTGGCCCTTCAATGGCTGCCGGGGCTCCGGGAGCGTGTGCGAACCTCCGAAGACCCGTTCCGGGCCGCCATTCTGATGGCGATTGCGGGCAATATTATTGACTACGGCGTCAACGGCACCCTGCAGATGCAGACCGTCGAGGAAACCATCGACCGGGCCCTTCACCAGCCGCTGGATGAGCCGGTGCTTGAGGCGTTTCGACAGTCCATCGCCGCCGCCCGTTCCATCCTCTATCTGGGCGACAATGCCGGAGAGATTGTGTTCGACCGCCTTTTGCTCGAACAGATGCCGCTCGAGAAGATCACCTTTGTCGTCAAGGGCTCGCCGATTCTCAACGACGCAACAAAAGAAGAGGCCGCCCAGGCGGGTCTGACTGAAATGGTTCGGGTCATCGACAGCAGCGCCAACGCCCCTGGGACGGTTCTGGAGGATTGCAGCCCCGAATTTCGCCGCCTGTTTGAGCAGGCCGATTTGATTGTCGCCAAAGGGCAGGGCAACTTCGAAACGCTCAACGAAACACCCGCCAATCTGTTCTTTCTCTTTCAGGTCAAATGCCCCGTCGTAGCGGCGTTTCTTAAAAAACCTCTCGGCACATTTATGCTCGCTTGCTCGGCGTGATTGGGCTAAAGGGCATCCGTTTAGTTTGTTTTTTCTTCGAAACCCTCTTCAGACAGATTCGGCTCATCTGGTTCGGGCGAATCCGGTCTGCGCGGTTTTCCAGACAGCCAGCTTTTACCTTCCATCAGCCGGGCAATCAGCATCGCTGTGGCCGTATCCCCGCTTGAATTGACCATTGTCGCCGGCGGATCCACCAGCGTGCCCAGCAGCGCAATCACCGGCAGGGCCTCCGGCCCGAATCCGTACAGGGACACAAGAATCATCTCTCCCAGAAAGCCGCCGCCCGGGATGCCGCTCATGACCATCCCCGCCAGCAGGGCCGCCCCCACCGCTCCGGCCAGCACCTCCGCCCCGGAAAACTCCCGCCCGAACAGGGCGAACAAAATCGCAATCTTGAGAATCGCCGCCAGACACGTGCCGTCCATATGAATTGTCGCCCCCAGCGGCAGCACAAATCGGCGGATGTCTTCCGGGATGCCGATGCGTCCGGCCGCCTCCAGATTCGCCGGCAGAGCCGCCAGACTGCTGCCCGTACCCAGCGCCGTCAGCGAGGCGGGCCAGATATGCTTCCAGAACCGCCCAAGACCCTCTCTTCCGCCCGCCCAATAGGCATACACCGAAAAACCAACCGCAAAATACAAAAACGCCAGCGGATAATAAACCAGCACCGCGCGTCCGTATGTGCCCGCCAGCTGCGGCCCGAACACCCCGACCAGATAGGCAAAATACGCCGCCAGCCCGATTGGCGCATAGCCCATAATCAGACGAATCAGCCGGCCCATCACGGCGGCTCCGGCGTTCAGAAACGCCCGAAAGGCCCGGCCTTTGCTTCCTGCCGCCTGGGCTGCAAGCCCCGTCAGAATTGCAAACACAATCAGGGCCGCCATATGTTCCCGCTCAAACAGGTTTGAAAAATTGGGAACCGTCAGCGTTTCCGCCAGCGTCTGCCCCAGCCGAACCGAATCACTCACGTTCGGCGCCGCCGCCGACAGAGTCAGCCCTCCGACCGGGTTGAACAGCTTGACCGCCCCAATCATCAGACAGGATGAAATCACCCCCGTCCCGGCAAATACAAAAAGCATCAAAGCAGCCATTCGGCCCAGTCGTTTTGTTTCGCCGGCGCCCGCCGCCGCAGAACTGAGGGAAAAAAACACCAGCGGCACCGCCGCACAGTACAGCAGATTCAGGAAAACATCCCCCAGCGGCTTAAGTACCTCCGCTCGCGGCCCGCCAAACCAGCCCAGGAAACCGCCAACCGCTGCAGAACCAATCAAAATCCCGGTAAAAATTCCGCTCGAAAGAATTGATTTCGAAGGCATCCGTTCCTCCTGCAATCCCATCCCGTCGTTTCGTTTCCACCGGCCGAAAAAAGACCTCTCCCTTTTGGGGAACAAGGCAAACTACTTCTCCTCCGAAATGCAGTACAGATGCTGTTTGCCCTTCAGATACAGGGTCGGCCCCACAATCACCGGCGAACAATCAAAGCCGTCTTCGAGTTTGTTGATGGCCAACACCTCCAGGGTTTCGGAATTCTTCAGCACACAGACCATTCCGTTGCGCCCGACCGCATATACGCGTCCGGCCGCTCCGACCGGCGAGGCATAGACCATATTCAGACCTCCCAGCCGTTGGGCGGTATAATAAGGTTTGCCTGTTTGCGCATCATAGCAGGACAACACCGGATTGTTGGAGGAAAATACATACAGTTTTCCTTCATACAGCAGCGGCGAAGGAACATACGGCGTGTGCTGGTTGACTTCCCAGACGACGGCATCCGTTCCGGTCAGGTCGCCGGTACGGTCCAGACGAATGGCCTGAAGTTTGGCCCCGCGAAACCCGCTGGTGCAGAACACCATCCCAAAGCCCGTCACGGGAGTCGGCACAACATTTTGAGTCTGGCCGCCGCCGCATTCCCAAAGAATGTCTCCTGTTTTGGCATCATAACTTCGTGTTCGGTTATGACCGGTCACAAGGACCTGCGTTTTTCC
>CALEDR010000047.1 GCA_937949545.1 uncultured Phycisphaerae bacterium | reverse complement strand
CGTTGAGCACCACCGGCAGCTCATCCACACCGCAATATTTCCGACGTCCGGGTTTGCTGACCCGTTCAATCATCTGAATCACAGGCCGTCCGTCCGGCGTGTACTTCAGAAAGACCCGAAGAAGACCCTGTTTGCCGTCATCGATCCGGTCATAATCCCGAATATACCCCTCTTCTTTCAGGACGGCCGCTATTCCTTCGCACACCTTGGAGGCCTTTACCTGGACCTGCGAACGCCCGACTCGCGATGCGTTCCGCATCCGGGTCACCATATCAGCTATCGGATCACTTAAACTCATGAATCTCTCCCAAAAAACATCCGATCTTCTGCCGTTTACCAGCTGGCCTTTTTGACGCCGGGAATCTTCCCTTCGTTGGCCAGTTTCCGAAAACAAATCCGGCAAATCTTAAACTTCCGATAAACCGCCCGAGCCCGCCCGCAGATTTGACACCGCATATACGCACGGCTCCGAAACTTCGGTTTCTTTCTCGCCTTGTTTTCCAGTGCCTTGGTGGACATATCCGTCTCCAGCGCTTCGTAATGGGTTACGACCGAAACGGCATTCCGAACAGCCGCAGCAGCTCACGGCCTTCTTCATCCGTTTTGGCGCTCGTCACAAATGTTATATTCATTCCCTGATTGACTTCGATGCGGGCCGCATCAATTTCCGGGAACACACTCTGCTCCTCCAGGCCCATTGAATAATTCCCGTGCCCGTCAAACCCGTTGGGATTCAGCCCGCGGAAGTCTTTCACCCGCGGAATCGCCAGGTTAATCAGACGGTCCAAAAATTCATACATCCGGTCCCGGCGAAGGGTCACCTTCAGACCTGTCTTGTCTCCCTGACGCACCTTGAAGTTCGACACACTTTTTTTGGCCGCACAAATCAGGGGCTTTTGACCGGTAATGACCGTCAAGTCGCGCATCGCCATATCCAGAAATTTCTTGTCCTGCGTGGCCTTCCCCACCCCCATCGAGACCACGATCTTCTCCAGACGAGGAACAGCCATCGGCGTCGTATAACCGAACTTTTCTTTCAGAGCCGGAACAACCTTCGATTTATATAAAATCTTCAAACGAGCCATATTCACTTCACCTTACGTTATTTCTGCTTGGCTTTCCGCACAATTCCGATTTCCGTTCCGTCCGCGGCCGTCCGCTTCTTGACACCTTTGGAATCCAGAACAAAACGAACCCGGGTGCCCTTGCTGGTTTTGGGATGCACCGGCAACAGATTGCTCAGATGAATCGGCCGTTCAATCCGAATCCGCCCGCCCTGCGGATTTTTCTGCGAAGGCCGAACATGCTTATAGACAAGGTTCACGCCTTCCACCAGGGCCAGCTCTTTGTCCGGCATCACCCGAATCACCCGTCCGGTGACCCCTTTCTGGTCTCCGGAAATCACCTGCACCATATCGCCTTTTTTAATATGTCTTGCCATATGCGTTCTCGGCTTTCCTCACACTAAACCACTTCACTGGCCAGCGAGATAATTTTCATAAAGTTTTTCTCGCGAAGTTCCCGGGCTACGGCCCCGAAAATTCGGGTCCCGATCGGATTGTTTTCATTGTCGATGATGACCGCCGCATTGCTGTCAAACCGAACATAGCTGCCGTCCGGACGCCGGACCGGATACTTCGTGCGGATAATCACGCACTTGTACACCTTCTTGCGGTCCAGCTGACAGCTGGGCAGGTGCTTCTTAATCGCCACACACACGATATCTCCGATGCTGGCGGTTACCCGGGTGTACTTGCCTTTTCGGGCACTGCTCTTGCCCAGCACTCGGATACACTGAGCTGTTTTCACGCCGCTGTTGTCGGCGATTTCCAACATGGTTTCCTGCTGTATCACGGCTGCATCCTTTACTCTTTGACCGCTTTCTGCAAAATCTTCACCAGCCGCCAGCTCTTCCGCTTGCTGATGGGGCGGCAGGGAGTAATTTCCACAAAATCGCCTACGCCGGCCTCATTCGCCGGGTCATGCACCGCCAGTTTCGTCCGCCGGCGGATGTATTTTTCATATTTCGGGTGCTTCATCAGGTAATCAATCCGCACCACGATGCTCTTGTCTCCGCTGCGGCTGACCACGGTTCCGCGCTTTTTCTGAATCTTCTTGGTTTTGACTGCTTCCATATGCACTTACCGGCCCTTCCGTTCTTCCTCTCGCATCACCGTTTTGATTCGGGCGATATCACGCCGGATATTTCGGATCACATGTCGGTTCTGCAGATTCTCCGTCACCGCCTGGCAGCGAAGCTCAAAAACCTTCCGCTGCAGCTCCTGAAGCTTTTCCAGGCGTTCATCGGTTCGCATGTCTCGAATTTCGTTTATCTTCATACAGACATCCTCTTATCCAAGCGAATGACGGCGCGTCACAAAGCGGCAGCGAATCGGCATCTTGTGCGCCACGCGAAGCAGCGCTTCTTTGGCCACACTTTCCTCGACGCCGCCGATTTCAAACAGAATCGTTCCGGGCTTCACCCGCGCCACCCAGCCGGCCACTTCCGCCTTTCCCTTTCCCATACGCGTTTCCAGCGGTTTGGCCGTATACGAATGGTCTGGGAAAATCCGGATATACACCTTGCCTTCCCGGTGCAGGTAATGGGTCGCCGCCACACGGCCGGCCTCAATCTGACGCCCCGTAATCCAGTGCGCCGAAAGGGCCTGCAGACCGTATTCCCCGAACGCCACATAATTCTTCCGCGTGGCAACTCCCTTCAGGGTTCCGCGCTGCTGTTTTCGATATTTGACTCGTTTGGGCATTAAGGCCATAAGCAATCCACCTCTTTGAGCAATCTGTCCTTAGACTTCCTGACTCTGGTTCTCCGCCGGGCTGTCCGATTCGACGGAGGATTCTTCTACGGCCGCTGCGCCCTCCGCCCGCTCACGGGGCCCCCGCCGGCTCCGGGAGGCCCGCCGCGGCTTCAGCGGCGCTTTGGCAATCGCTTCTTCGCCGAATTTTCCTTTATAAATCCACACTTTGATTCCGATTGTTCCGTAGGTCGTCCGGGCCACCGCCAGACCGTAATCCACATTCGCATCCAGCGTCTGCAGCGGGATCGATCCCATCTTCTGGGTCTCGCTGCGGGCAATTTCCGCACCGGCCAAGCGTCCGCTGCAGATAATCTTAACCCCCAGCGCTCCGGCATTCATCACATTCTCGCAGGCCGTCTTCATTGCGCGCCGATACGCCGCCCGCTTCTTAATCTGCTCCGAGATGCTTTCGGCCACCAGCATCGCATCCAGATTCGGCTCTTTGATTTCAATCACATTCACGCTGACCTTTCGGTCAATCAGGGCTTCCAGCTCTTCCTTCAGCTTGTCCACTTCGGCGCCGCGCGGACCGATGACCATACCCGGCCGTGCCGTATGCAGCGTCACCTTCACTTCATTCCGGGTCCGGGCAATCTCAACCTTCGAAACCGCCGCATACGGGGGCTGACGGTTGAATTTCTTGTCCACGTACTCCCGCAATTTGTAATCTTCAATCAAAAACTCTCCGTAGTTGGCCTTCGGGGCAAACCACGTGCTCTGCCACGGCAGCGTGATGCCTGTTCGAAACCCGATCGGCGATGTTTTCTGACCCATAAATGCCTCGATTTCCGATTATTGCTGCGATACGGACACAATAATATGACTGGCCTCTTTGCGAATCGGATGAGCACGGCCTCGGTCTTTGGCCCGCCATGCCTTCGTGCCGATTCGACGGCCTGCCGGATCGACCCGCGCTTCCGACACAACCAGATTTTCCACATCCGCCTCCTGTTCATCCGCATTGGCGATTGCACTCTGCAGGACCTTCCGAACCGCTTCTGCCGCACGCTTTCGGGTAAACTGGAGGATATCCAGTGCTTCCTGAACCTCCCGTCCCTGAATCAGCTGGGTTACCAGATGCACCTTCCGAGGCGACATCGGAGCATAACGGCACATCGCCCGCCACTGGGAGATATCCTGGACTTCCACACCCAGCGCTTCCGCCAGCCGGCGGACATCTTCCGAATTGGGTCTGGGCGACAGAAGTCCTTTCCGCCAGTTCCGAAGCGCCCGAACGGCATCCTCTTCGCTGCGGCCGCCGCGGGCCAAATGACCCGCCAACTGCTGGAGCGTCATCTTCCGCTGCCGGCAAATCTGATTGAATTTCTTTACATTCAGCATAAGTTCACAACCTTATTGGGTCGATTTTCCGTCCTGATTCACGCTTTGTCTTCTTTCTTGGCTCCGGAGTGACCGCGGAACGTGCGGGTCATCGAAAACTCACCCAGTTTATGGCCCACCATATCTTCCGTAATAAAAACCTTATGGAACATCTTGCCGTTGTGGACCATAAAGGTATATCCGACAAACTCCGGTATCACTGTGCACGCACGTGCCCATGTCCTGATGGGTTCCTTGCTGCCGGTTTCCATCTGACGACGGACCTTCAGATACAGCTTCTCATCTACATACGGCCCTTTTTTTCGCGAGCGTCCCATTCAACTACCTCTTTGTTTCCTGTTGCGTTTGCCTCATCCGGCCTACAGCACTAATTGAACACCCCGATTGCTCTTGCGGCGGCGAATAATCCGGCGGCTGCTGACCTTGCGGGGATTCCGCGTCTTGCCGCCTTTGGCCAGCACACCGGTCGGAGAGCAGGGATGCCGACCGCCGTTGGCGCGGCCTTCACCGCCGCCCAGCGGATGCGCTACCGGGTTCATCGCTTTTCCGCGAACATGCGGACGAATCCCTTTATGGCGATTCCGGCCGGCCTTGCCGACTTTGACGTTCTGGTAATCCGAGTTGCTCAGCTGTCCGATGGTCGCCCGGCACTCCTTGCGAACCATTCTCATTTCGCCGCTGGGCAGAATAATCGTCACCCAGTCCCCTTCTTTGGCCATCACACGGGCTACACCGCCCGCCGTACGAACCAGCTTGCCGCCCTGGCTGGCCTCCAGTTCGATATTATGAATCTCCACACCCACCGGAATAAACTCCAGCGGCATCGCATTGCCCACCTTCGGTTCCACCGAAGGACCGCTTTCAACCGTCTGTCCCACCTGAATCCCCTGCGGCGCCAGAATATAGCGTTTCTCACCGTCTTCGTACTGCACCAGGGAGATAAAGCAGTTGCGGTTCGGGTCATACTCAATCGTCAGGACCTTCGCCGGCATATTGTCTTTGTTCCGCTTGAAATCGATAATCCGGTAAATCCGGCGTCCGCCGCCGCCGCGGAACCGAACCGTCGTCTCTCCCGTATTGTTTCGACCGCCGCTCTTTTTGATGCGGACGCACAGGCTCTTTTCCGGACGAAACGCCGTCAATTCCTTCTTATAATCAATTACCGAGGCATTCCGGCGTCCGGGACTGGTCGGTTTATACACTCGAATGGCCATAGTGCATTCCCTTTATCTAGTTAGTACAAATCAATCCGATACTCATCCTGCAGCACAACCCAGGCCTTTTTCCACGCCTTGGTATACGTCAGAAAACGCCCGCGCCGACGCGGCTTGCCCTTCACATGGGCCGTCCGCACATCCCGCACCTTCACGTTGTAAATTTTCTCGATCGCCTGGCGAATCTGAATCTTATTGGCCTTCGGATTCACTTCAAACGCATACACATTCCGCGCATTGGCAAAATGCATGCTTTGTTCCGTAATAATCGGCCGAACGATGATTGCATATTCATTCACGGCTGTTCCCCGTTAATTCGTATGGGTCTGTCGATTCACGACGGACAAAAACGCTTCTTTCGTAAACAGCATCTTCTGTCGGCTGCAGATATCCCCGGCATTCAGATCTGAAACCACCATCACATCCACTTTCGGGATATTGCGGGCGGACTTGTACAGATTCACATCCTGGCTGGGAATCGTCACCAGACAACTTCGATCAACCTTCAGATTCTTCAAGACGCGGGCAAACTCTTTCGTTTTGGGCTCGGAAAACGCCAGCTCATCCACCACAACCACCTGGCCGCTCTGCAGCTTGGCCAGAATCGCCGAATCCCGCGCCAGCTGACGCTGCTTCTTGGGCATTCGCTGGCTGAAATCCCGGGGCAGTTTGGCAAATGCCACACCGCCGCCCCGACGCGAACAAGTGCGAACCGTACCCATTCGGGCGTTTCCGGTACCCTTCTGCCGATACAGCTTCCGCGTGGACCCTTCAACACGGCCGCGGTTTTTCGTCGCCGCCGTTCCCACGCGCCGATTGGCATGATACATCACAATCGCCTGCTTCAGCAGGGCCGCTCGAACATGACCGCCCAGGACCTCTTCATTGACCTGAATGCGGTCTACTTCCTGCCCTTCTCGATTGTACACTGCTACATCAATCATTGCTCTTACCAGCCTTCCGTTCTGAAAGGGCTTTTACTTCTTTGTCTTTGCGGTTCGGATTTCCACATATCCGCCGGAAGGCCCGGGGACCGCCCCCTTGACCGCCAGCAGGTTGTTTTCCGAATCAATCCAGACCAGTTTATGATTGCGGCTGGTCACCCGGTCCATTCCCATATGACCGGCCATCCGCTTGCCTTTCTTGATATTGCCGCCGTGACCGCGGTCGCTGCCGTGACCGCTCAGCGAACCGGGCGAGCGGTGCTTGCGTTCCGTTCCGTGAGAGGCCGGCTGTCCGCCGAACCCGTGCCGCTTCATCACGCCGGCAAATCCCTTGCCCTTGCTGATGCCGCTGACATCCACATACTGAACGCCCTCAAAAATCTTCACATCCAGCAAAGCCCCGGGCTTGTACTCCTCTTTCGGCTGCTCCGCCAGACGCCACTCCCGAACAAAACGCTTGACCGTCGTACCCGCCTTGTCCGCATGTCCTTTCTGCGGTTTTTTAACCCGGAAGGGCTTTACCTCATCATACCCCAGCTGCAGGGCACAATAGCCGTCTTTTTCCGGTGTTTTGACCTGAAGAATCGTACAGGGACCGGCCTGGAGAACCGTCACCGGCGTCATCCGGCCCGCCTCATCATACACCTGTGTCATTCCGACTTTTTTACCGAGCAACATCACCATGGTCGAAATCCTTTTTGGGGTCACTGTCCGCTACTGCGGCTGCCCTCATCAGGCCTTTATCTTGACAAAAACGCCCGCAGGAACCACAAGCCGGTTGAGGGCTTCGACCGTGCGGGCATTGGCATCATAAATATCAATCAGACGCTTATGGGTGCGCATCTCAAACTGTTCCCGAGATTTCTTATCCACATGCGGGCTGCGAAGCACAGTGTACCGCTCAATCCGGGTCGGCAGCGGAATCGGTCCGCTCACCAGCGCATTGGTGCGGCGGGCCTGCTCGACAATTTCCTTGGCGGAACTGTCCAACGCCCGATGGTCATAGGCCTCCATCCGGATACGAATTCGTTCGGTTTCGCTTGCCATGACTGTCCCTTACTCTTTGTCTACCTTTTTTGTCTTTATTATGGAAATCGGAATAAGCTAACCGCTTTTGTCTTGTAAGACAAGAAAATTTTGGGCAAAAAACGGATTTTTCGCTGAAGAATCCGCTTTTTGACCTTATTCAGGCAGGAAAGGCACTCGTTCGGGCCTCCCTTTTGACCGGACGCCTTCTTTCAGACGTCTTCGAACAGGTTTTCGCCAACTCCCTTCCCTGTTTGGATTGCCCTTTCGGGCTTTCTACCGTCCATGCACTTGTTTTCTCGACATGGCGGCTCCAACTCGATACGCAAAGAAGTCCCTTCTCTGCTCGCTAAGCCGCAAAAACAACCTATATAACTTTCTTACAAAATTCTGTCAATATCCTAAAAGAATTTTTTCTGAAATTTGTTCCGGCACCCGCTCGTACGTCAACGGCTCCATCGTAAAGCTTCCCCGACCGGCCGTCGCCCCGCGAAGCTCTCCCGAATAGCCGAACATCTCCGCCAGCGGCACACAAGCATCAATCACCCGGGTTGTCCCGTGCAGTTCCGTATGGGTAATCACCCCCCGACGGGATATCAGATTGCCCTGAACCGCCCCAAAATACTGGTCCGGTATAATAATCTGCACCCGCATAATGGGCTCCAGGAGAATCGGCTGGGCCTTTGACAGGGCATCCCGAATCGCCAGCACACCGGCCTGTTCAAACGCCAAATCGGACGAATCCACCGTATGATAGGAGCCGTCCAGAAGCGTAACCTTAATTCCTACAACAGGATAGCCCGCCAGCGGACCGTTGCCCAAGCCCTCCCGAACCCCGTTTTCCACGGCCGGAATATACTCTTTGGGAACCGTTCCGCCGATAATGGCATTGACAAAGACATTCTCCCGACACAACGCACCGTTTTCATCCAGATTGGGTTCCGCCCGAATAATCACATGGCCGTATTGACCACGCCCGCCCGTTTGTTTGACGAATTTGCCTTCTCCTTCAGCCGATATGCTGATGGTCTCTTTATACGCCACACGCGGCTTTCCAACCCGCACATCCACCCCCAAATCCCGGATTAATTTATGCTGGAGAATCTCCAGATGAAGCTCGCCCATCCCGCTGATGAGGGTCTGGCCGGTCTCTTCATCATAGATATGGTCAAACGTCGGGTCTTCGCGCCGCAGAATCCGAAGCGCCTCGCCGAGTTTGGTTCGGTCCGCCGCCGACTTCGGCTCAATCGACATACTGATCACCATTTCCGGAAAACGAATGCTTTCCAGCTGCACCGGATAATGGGTATCCGTCAGGGTATCTCCGGTGAGCGTCTCTTTAAGCCCTACCACCGCCACAATCTCTCCGGCCCGCGCTTCATCCAGCAGAAACCGCTCATTGGCGTGCATCTCGAAAATCCGCGTAATATTCTCCTTGCGGTTTCGGTTGGTGTTCAGGACGCGGCTGCCCTTTCGGAGCATCCCCTGATAAATCCGCAGAAAATACAAATCCCCGTGCTTATCCGCCGTAATTTTAAACGCCATCGCCACAAACGGCTTCTTCTCATCCGGAACAATTTCGACTTTTTGCTCCTGCTTTTCCCCGCGAAAAGCAATCTCCGGCGGACGGTCCAGCGGCGAAGGCAGAAAATCGCACACCGCATTCAGCAGCCGCCGAATCCCCATATTCCGCAACGCCGCCCCGACCAGCACCGGATGCAGTTTTCCCTCCACGGTGCCTTTGCGAATCGCCCGATACAGCGACGCAGCCGACACCGGACGGTCATGCAGGTACGCATCCAGCAGCTCTTCATCAAATTCCGCCGCCGCCTCAATCAAATCATGACGCGCCACCTGCGCATGGTCTTTCAGCGAATCCGGAATCGGCTCCTCGCGCCAGTCTGCCCCCACTTCGAGCTGGTCATAATAGAACGCCTTCTCTTCAATCAAATCCACCAGCCCGACAAAGCCGCTTTCTGCCCCGATGGGGATCTGAATCGGAACCGGATGGGCCTGCAGCTTCTCCCGGATGCTGGCCACACACATATCAAAATCGGCCCCGATTTTGTCCATCTTGTTGACGAAACACAAACAGGGCAGCCCGTATTTTTTCCCTTGTCTCCAGACCGTTTCGCTCTGGGCCTGAACCCCCTCCGAGGCGTCAAAAACGGCAACCGCCCCATCCAGTACCCGCAAAGACCGCTCGACTTCCGCCGTAAAATCCACGTGGCCCGGGGTGTCAATCAGATTGATGACATGACCGTTCCAGAAACATTTGGTGGCCGCCGAGGTAATCGTAATGCCCCGCTTCTGCTCCTCCTCCAGATAATCCATGACGGCGGTGCCTTCGTGGACCTCGCCGATTTTATAGGTCTTTCCCGAAAAATACAAAATCCGCTCACTGACGGTCGTCTTGCCCGCGTCAATGTGCGCCATAATCCCGATATTTCTCAGTTTTCTCAGTCGTTCGCTCATCGTTGAAGGAATTCCTACTTTCGGATAGTCCCGAATGCCTATCCTGTTTTAGAATAAAAAAACTGCCACGGTTTTTCCTGTCAAAAACCGTGGCAGTCTGACAGCTGCAATTACCAGGCAAAGTGCGCAAAGGCCTTGTTGGCTTCCGCCATTCGATGCACGTTCTCGCGGGTCGTAATAGCCGTTCCTTCCTTCTTATAGGCCTCCATCAGTTCAGAAGCCAGCCGGAGATGCATCGGTTTTCCGCCCTTGCCGCGGGCTGCCGCAATAATCCAGCGGAAGGCCAGCGACTGCTGCCGCGCCGGACGCACCTGCATCGGCACCTGATAGCTGGCACCGCCGACCCGCTTGCTGCGCACCTCCAGCAGGGGCTTGACGTTTTCCACCGCCGTTTCAAACACCTCCAGCGGCGGGACATCCGGCATTTTCTCCTGGATAATCTTCATTGCCTCATAAAAAATCTTGCTGGCCTTGCTCTTCTTGCCTTCCCACATCAGGCAATTGATGAATTTCGAGACGGTTTTGTTATGATAAACCGGATCCGGCTTCAACATTTCATAGGAAGCTGTAAACTTTTTTGTTGCCATACATTCACCTTTGCTCTTGTCTTACTGGCCCAAATCGTGCCCCAAAGCCGGGCTCCTTAGGCCTTCTTGGCTCCGTACTTGCTACGTCCCTGCTTGCGTCCGGCCACGCCGGCGGCATCCAGAACACCGCGAATGATATGATAACGCACACCGGGCAGGTCGCGAACACGGCCGCCGCGAATCAGCACCGTGCTGTGTTCCTGCAGATTGTGGTCGATGCCCGGAATATATGCCGTCACCTCTTTGCCGTTGGTCAGACGCACACGGGCTATCTTTCGCAGAGCCGAGTTCGGCTTCTTGGGCGTCTGGGTTCGAACAATCAGACAAACCCCCCGCTTCTGCGGACAACCGGTGATATCGGAAACCCTCTTTTTGCCTTTTCTGCTCCGGCCTTTTCTTACCAACTGGTTAATTGTAGGCATTTTAACTCCAAATAAAATCTTTTCTGATACTTCCTATTCAAGACCCAACGCCGCCTTGACCGCTCGATCCTTGGCCGCTTCGGCCTCTTTAGCCTCACGAAGTTCCTCAAGCTGCTTGGGCACAGGCGGCTCGGCCAAATGCTTAATCCGAATGTCCAGATGACGCTTAAACGCCGTCCCTGCCGGGATTAAATGCCCCAAAATCACATTTTCCTTCAAACCCAGCAAATAGTCCACTTTACCCGCCAGTGCCGCCTCTGTCAAGACCTTTGTCGTTTCCTGGAAGCTGGCCGCCGAAATGAAGCTTTCCGACTGCAGCGACGCCTTCGTAATCCCCAGCAGCAACGTGTTGGCCGTAGCGGGACGCGGCTTTTTGCCCTTGGCGGGCGTTCCGCCCAGCATCGCGGCCTTTTCATTGGCCGCTTCCAGCACCTCTTTGGACACCAGCTGCCCTTCCTGCAGGTCCGTATCGCCCTTTTCCACCACCCTCAGACTCTTGCTCAATTCCGCATTGACGCGTCGGAATTCCGACTTCTCCACCACTTCCCCGGGCAGGAACGGGCTGTCGCCGACCGACTCAATCTCCACCTTGTTCATCATCTGGGCGATGATGATTTCAATGTGTTTGTCATTGATGTTCACGCTCTGCGCCCGGTACACGTTCTGAATCTCCCGCAACAGATACCGCTGCAGGGCTTCCTCACCCTTGATGCGCAGGATATCGTGCGGCACCAGCGGCCCGTCGGTCAGGGCGTCGCCTGCCTGCACATGGTCGCCGGTGTGGAAATTCAGATGCCGGTCACGCGGCACATGGTGTTCCTTTTCCATGCCGCTTTCGTTGCGGATGATAATCGTCATCTTCCCGCGGCGCTTGTCGGCCTTCAACTCCACCACACCGCTGATTTCCGCCATCGCCGCCGGCTCTTTGGGCTTGCGGGCTTCAAAGATCTCCGTTACACGCGGCAGACCGCCTGTAATATCCTGCGTGCCGCTGGTGCTGCGAGGCAGACGGGCCAGCAGGGTTCCGGCCTTGACTTCCTGCCCTTCTTCGACCTCCACACGGGCCTTGGCAGGCAGATAATGCACATCCAGAATCTTGCCGTCTTTGTCCTCGATAATCACCTGCGGGTGCTTGTCCCCTTTGTGCTCAATAATCACCGGCTTGCCGCGCTGCCCCTTGCGCTCTTCTTCCAGCCGCATCGTTTCGCCTTCGATCACATCCACCAGACGAACCATACCGGCCACTTCCGCCAGAATTGGAACGCGGTGGGGGTCCCAGGCGAACAGCCGCTCGCCCTTCTTGACCCGCTGGCCTTCCTGAACCAGAATCTCTCCGCCGTACGGAACCTTAAACCGTTCCAGTTCGCGGTCTTTCTCGTCCACCAGAAGCATCTCGCCGCTGCGTTTGAGGGCCACCATCTTCTTCTGGCCTTCTTCTTCCGTTTCCACAACGTTCAGGTCCAGATATTTGACGATGCCGTCGCGCGGGGCCTTCTGGTCGTTCTCAATCAGCGTCACCGCCGCAATACCGCCGGTGTGGAAAGTTCTCATGGTCAGCTGGGTTCCCGGCTCGCCGATCGACTGGGCGGCGATGATGCCCACCGCCAGCCCTTCCTCCGCCAGCTGACCGGTGCTCATATCCCATCCGTAGCACTTGGCACACACGCCCAGCAGACTCTCGCAGGTCAGCGGGCTTCGCACGCGAATCGCCTCCAGGCCCAGCTGCTCAATCTTCTCCGCCGCTTCAGGCGTAATCACTTCATTTTCCCGGACAATCATCTCATCCGTAATCGGGTTGCGGATGTTGTCGCGGGCCGTGCGGCCGATAATCAGCTGCTTGAGCGGCACATCCACCGTTTCGCCCTTGTACACCGTGGACTTCGTAATCCCCTGCAGCGTGCCGCAGTCATGTTCGCGGATAATCACATTCTGGGCCACATCCGCCAGCTTTCGCGTCAGATAACCCGAGTCGGCCGTCTTGAGGGCCGTATCTGCCAGCCCCTTGCGGGCTCCGTGCGTCGAGCTGAAGTATTCCAGCACGTTCAGACCTTCGCGGAAGTTCGACTTAATCGGCGTCTCGATAATCTCGCCGCTGGGCTTGGCCATCAGCGCGCGCATCCCCGCCAGCTGCTGAATCTGGTCGATGCTGCCGCGGGCGCCCGAATGCCGCATCACCCAAATCGGGTTCAGGTATGGCTTGCCGTCGCGGATGTCGTTCTGCATCGCCCGCATCATCGCATTGGTCACCTGAACGCGGGCATGGGTCCAGGCATCGATAATCTGGTTGTAGCGTTCTCCTTCCGTCAGCACGCCCGCATTGAAGTTCTTCATAATGCGGTCGACCTTTTTCTGGGTCGCTTCGATAATCGCCTGTTTCTCCGGCGGAATCCGCAGATCCATCAGGCCGAAACTCATTCCCGACAGGGTCGCCTGCTTAAAGCCCAGTTCCTTGATGTCGTCCAGCAGATGAATCGTCGCCCGGCAGCCGGCCTTTTTGTAGGCATCCTCAATCACCTGGCCCAGTCGTTTCTTGTCCATCACAATGTTGTAGAACGGCAGTTCCGGCGACAGAATGTCATTAAACAGACACCGCCCGGGCGTCGTCTCAATCACCGGCCCTTTTTCCCGGCCCCGCTCGCCCAGCACCTCTTTGCCCTCCGGCAGACGCACCTTGACCCGCGCATGCGGGCTCACAACGCCCAGATTCAGAGCCGTAATCGCTTCCATCGGGTCGCGGAAGCACATCCCCTCGCCCTTCTGCTTGTCCGCCATATAGGTGATGTAGAAGTTGCCCAGCACGATATCCTGCGAGGCGTTGAGCATCGGCGAACCGTTGGCGGGCGAGAAAATGTTGTTCGTGGACATAATCAGCGTATGCGCTTCCACCTGGGCTTCAATGCTCAGCGGCAGATGCACCGCCATCTGGTCGCCGTCAAAGTCCGCATTAAAGCCGCCGCAGACCAGCGGGTGAAGCATAATTGCGTTGCCTTCCACCAGCACCGGTTCAAAGGCCTGAATGCCCATCCGGTGCAGCGTCGGGGCCCGGTTCAGCAGAACCGGATGCTGATGAATCACTTCCTCCAGAATATCCCATACCTGCTCATCCCGCCGCTCGAGCATCCGCTTGGCGCTTTTGATGGTATCCGCCAGACCGCGCTCTTTGAGCTTGCGGATGATAAACGGCTGATACAGCTCCAGGGCAATCTTCTTGGGAAGACCGCACTGATACAGCTTCAGGTGCGGACCAACCACGATCACCGACCGGGCCGAATAGTCCACCCGCTTGCCCAGCAGGTTCTCGCGGAAGCGTCCCTGCTTGCCCTTGATCATATCCGTCAGACTCTTGAGCGGACGGTTGTTGCTGCCCAGCACCGGCCGGCGGCATCGCCCGTTGTCCAGCAGCGAATCCACCGCCTGCTGAAGCATCCGCTTTTCGTTGCGGATAATCACTTCCGGCGCATTCAGGTCAATCAGCTTCTTCAGACGGTTGTTGCGGTTGATAATCCGCCGATACAAATCGTTCAGGTCGCTGGTGGCGAAATTGCCGCTTTCCAGCTGCACCAGAGGCCGCAAATCCGGCGGAATCACCGGAATCACCTCCAGCACCATCCATTCCGGCTTGTTTTCACTGGCCCGAATCGCATTCACCAGTTTCAGCCGCTTGGTCAGGTCTTTAACCTTCTGCTTGCTGGTTGTCTCATTAACCGCCGCCCGAAGCTCCTCGCTCAGCGCCGCCAAATCCAGCTTGCCGAGCAGCTCTTTAATGGCTTCGGCTCCCATCAACGCCCTAAAACAGTTGCCGTATTTGCTGATGGCGTCCCGATACTCATCCTCCGTCAAAAGCTGCTTGGCCTTCAGCGGGCTCTGCCCGGGGTCGGTGACGACGTAGTCCTGAAAATACACAATCTTTTCAATATCCGTCGTCTTCATCCCCAGCAGCGTGCTCAGCCGGCTCGGCATTGCCTTGAAAAACCAGATATGCACCACCGGAGCCGCCAGGTTGATATGCCCCATCCGCTTGCGCCGCACGCGGCTGTGCGTCACCTTCACCCCGCACCGGTCGCAGATAATCCCCTTGAATTTCGTCCCCTTGTATTTTCCGCAGGCGCATTCCCAGTCCCGCTCTGGACCGAAAATCCGCTCACAGAACAAGCCGTCCTTTTCCGGCCGATAGGTTCGGTAATTGATCGTCTCGGGCTTGCGGACCTCCCCGAACGACCAGCTCCGAATGTCATTCGGACTGGCCAGCGAAATCTTCACCGAACCGTAATCATTGATTCGATCGTAAATCGTCTCTGCCATAATAGGACCCGCTCCGTTTTCTATCCTGTTTCCTGTTTGTTATCGCACCCAATCGCCACCCCGCTTACAGCGGCACGGCCCCCAGACGCTTTTTCTCCAGCTGGATATTCAGACCCAGACCCCGGATTTCATTGCAGAGCACGTCAAACGAAATCGGTGTGCCTGCCTCCAGCGTATTGGTGCCTTTGACCATCGATTCATAAATTTTGGTGCGTCCTTCAATATCATCGCTCTTGACCGTCAGCAGCTCCTGCAGGGTATAGGCCGCTCCGTACGCCTCCAGCGCCCAGACTTCCATTTCGCCAAACCGCTGGCCGCCCGTCCGCGCCTTGCCGCCCAGCGGCTGCTGCGTAATCAGACTGTACGGTCCCGTCGAGCGGGCGTGAATCTTGTCATCCACCAGATGATGCAGCTTCATCATATAGATGTAGCCGATGGTCACTTCCTGGTCAAACGGCTCGCCCGTCCGCCCGTCATAAATCCGCGTCTTGAGCATCGGCGGAATCTGCGTAAACAGCTCCTCCGCCGGCGGCGTCTGTTTCTTCTCTTCGACCTCTTTGAGGCGGCTGCGGACGTGCTGGTTGGCCTCTTCGATGACCGCCCGGATGTCCTCTTCCGTCGCCCCGTCAAAGACCGGCGTAACTGCATCAAACCCCAGCACCTTGGCCGCCCAGCCCAGATGCGTCTCCAGAATCTGGCCGACGTTCATACGGCTGGGCACACCCAGCGGATTCAGACAAATATCCACCGGCGTGCCGTCTTCCAGGAACGGCATATCCTCCACCGGCATAATCTTGGCGATGACGCCCTTGTTTCCGTGACGGCCGGCCATTTTGTCGCCGACCGAAAGCGTCCGCTTGGTCGCCACATACACCTTGACCATCTCCAGCACGCCGGCCGGCAGCTCATCCCCGTGTTTGAGCCGGTCCAGCTCGTGCTTTTTCTCTTCCTGAAGGGCTGTAATATTCGGCCAGTACCGGTCCACAATCTTCTGGGCATCCTCCCGCAACTTGGCCGGCTTAATCCAGGAGATGTCAAAGTTCTCCACCTGCTCATACAGCACGTCGATGTTGTCGCTGACACCGACCCGCTGCTTGGTATTCGGGTCCACCACCTCGATGCCCAGCTCCCGGTTGATTTCCTCCATCATCTTCCGGAAGACAGCGCATTCTTTGGCAATCATTTCTTCTTCATACTTCTTCATCTTCTGCTTCTGCTGCTTGCGCTGCTCTTCCGTGCCGCCGCCGCGCCGCATAAAGTGGCGCGTCTTGATGACGACGCCTTCAAAGCCGCTGGGCACTTCCAGCGAGTCGTTCTTCACATCCTCGCCGGCCCGGCCGAAAATCGCATGCAGCAGCTTCTCTTCCGGCGTCAGTTCCGTCTTGCTCTTGGGCGAGACCTTGCCCACCAGAATATCCCCCGGACCGACCCGCGTACCCTCCCGGACAATGCCGTTTTCATCCAGGTTTCGGAGGGCCTTTTCGCTCACATTCGGAATATCCCGCGTGAACTCCTCGCGGCCCAGTTTGGTATCACGCACCTCGACGGTGAATTCATCGATATGAATGCTCGTATAGACATCATCCTGCACCAGCCGTTCGCTGATGAGAATGGCGTCCTCAAAGTTGTAGCCGTCGAACGGCACAAACGCCGCCAGAACATTCCGTCCCAGCGCCAGCACGCCGTTGCTGGTGCCGCCGCCGTCGGCGATAATCTGTCCCTTCCTGACCTTCTCGCCCAGCCGGACGATCGGCTTCTGATTCAGACACGTCCGCTCGTTGAGCCCCACGAACTTGTGCAGCCGGTATTCATCCGTGCCGTTGATGACAATCCGCGCGGCATCCACCGCCGTCACCGTTCCGGCCTGACGCGCCCGAACCACCATGCTCGAGTTCTGCGCCACCGGCTCTTCCATTCCGGTCCCCACCAGCGGCGGCTCGGTCACCAGCAGCGGCACCGCCTGCCGCTGCATGTTCGACCCCATCAGCGCCCGGTTGGCGTCGTCGTGCTCCAGGAACGGAATCAGCGCCGCCGATACCCCGACAATCTGACGCGGCGAGACGTCCACGTAGTTGACCAGCGAGCTGTCCACCTGCGTCAGGTCGCCTTTCTCCCGGGCCAGCACCAGCCCGTCCCGCAGCTTCATCGTCGCCGGATTAATCATGCTCGGCGGAGCAAAAATCGCCTCCATCTCCTCATCCGCCCTCAGATACACGATTTCATCCGTTACTTTCTTGTCCTTGACCTTCCGGTACGGCGTCACCAAAAAGCCGTATTCATCTACCTTGGCGAAAATGCCCAGTGAGACAATCAGACCGATGTTCGTGCCTTCCGGCGTTTCAATCGGACAGACGCGCCCGTAGTGGCTGATGTGCACGTCGCGCACCTCAAAGCCCGCCCGCTTGCGGTTCAGCCCGCCGGGCCCCAGCGCACTCAGACGACGCTCGTGCGTCAGCTGGCTGAGCGCATTGGTCTGGTCCACCACCTGGCTTAATTCGCCTCGTCCGAAGAAGAACTCCACACTGCTGGAGACACTCTTGCTGTTCACCAGGTCGGCAATCCGCTCAATCTCCTCCGGCGACTTCATGCTCATCCGCTCCTGGACCGTCCGCCGAAGCTTCAGCAGCCCCTTGCGAATTTCGGAGGCCGCCAGCTCATCGATCGTCCGCAGACGCCGGTTGCCCAGATGGTCGATATCATCTACCTGACCCTGATTGCTGCGAAGAGCCAGAATGTACCGAATCGTATTGATGAAATCCTCCGCCCGCAGCGTCATCTCCCGCTCGTCCACATTCTGATGGAACTTGCGGTTCAGGCGGAAACGCCCCACCGCCCCCAGCCGGTATCGGTTCGTATCAAAAAACTTCTCCTCAAACAGCGCTTTGGCCTTTTCCAGCTGTGCCGGATTGCCCGGACGCAGCCGCGCATACAGCTTCAGCAGCGCCTCTTCATGGCTGTCGCAGCCGTCCTCTGCAATCGTATTGAGAATCAGCGGGTCGGACGCCTCGCGAATCACCTCCACAGTCTCCAGCGAACTGGCCTGAACCGCCGTCACCGCGTCGCCCAGCTGGGCGCCGGCCTCAACGAGAATCTCCCCCGTCTCCGTGTCCACAATCGGACCGACCGCCCACATCGTCGGCTCCAGCTTTTTGACCTTCACCGTTTCGGTTTTGTAGAACAGCCGCAGCAGGTCCTCGGTCTTGCTGTATTTCTCATCCATCGCCCGCAGGAAGGTCGTCGCCGGAATCTTGCCGGACTGGTCAATCCGAATCACCAGCACGTCCTTTTTGGACACCGACATCTCAATCCAGCTGCCCCGTTCGGGGATGATCCTCGCCCCGTGCAGAATCCGATCGCCGTCCTTGCTGTCAATCACAAAATCCACACCCGGACTGCGGTGCAGCTGATTGACAATCACGCGCTCGGCCCCGTTGATGATAAATTCCCCGCCGCCGATCATCACCGGAATCTCGCCCAGGTAAATCCCCTGCTCGGCCACAACGCCGGCGTCCTTGCGCTTCAGACGGCAGTGAATCTTCAGCGGATAGCCGTACGTCAGCCGCAGTTCGCGGCACTGCTCAATCGTATAACGCGGCTTTTCCAGTTCGTAGCCCAGATATTCCAGCTCCATCGTTTTGTCATAGCTGACGATGGGAAAGATCTCCCGGAAGAGGGCCTCCAGACCGATATCCTTCCGCTTGGACATCGGCACATCTGCCTGCAGAAACCGTTTATAACTGGCAATCTGCACTTCAATCAGATTCGGAATCGGAACTGCATCCCCGATTTTCCCGAAAACCCGGACAGTTCGTGATTTCATTCGACCTTATCTCCCTTTGGATCCGCTCAATCCGCTTTGGGCTGTCAGCTGGCTGATTTCAAAATGCCGCTTTCCAGTCACCCGGGCCGCCCAGACTCTCCCGGCGCAAAAACCAGCAGCAGGTTCGACCCTCCGGCCCTCGCCGGATTCGTCGAACCTGTCTGCAATCATCTGTTCTCGAGGAATCGTCGAAAACGTTTCCGCCGACACGTCGGCAAACTTCCTTACTGAATTTCCACAACGGCTCCGGCCGCTTCCAGCTGCTTGCGGGCGGCTTCGGCCTCTTCCTTGCTCACATTTTCCTTCACCGGCTTGGGCACCCCGTCCACCAAATCCTTGGCTTCCTTCAGGCCCAGACCCGTCAGGGCGCGCACTTCCTTGATGACCTGAATCTTCTGGTCGCCGAACGATTTTAAGATTACGGTAAAGCTGGTTTTTTCCACCGGGGCGGCCGCCGCCGCTCCGCCGCCTGCCGCCGCCGGACCGGCCACCATCACCGCACCGCCAGCGGCGGGCTCGATTCCGTGAACCTCTTTCAGATAATCCGCCAATTCCTTGGCCTGCAGCAGCGTCAGGCCGACAATCTTATCCCCCAGTTCCTTGATTTCCTGGCTGAATGTTCTCTCTGACATCGTTTCAAACTCCTGTATTTCCAGCGGCCTCCGGTAGCGGGACTCCGCCGTCCCATTTAACCCGCTCGGCAGGACAACCGGCCGGCCAAACCTTCATTGATTTCCCGCGTTCATAAACGGCTTTTAAGCCGCCTTTTCCTTTTTCTCGATCAGACTCTGGATGCAGCCGGCAATCACGCCGCCCGGCCCCAGCATTGCCCCAACCGTCCGGCCCGCCGGTCCAAGAATGCTCTGAACCACACAGCCCTGAAGCTCCCGACGATTCGGCATCTTGGCCAGTTCCGAAACGCCCGACGCATCCAGCACCCGGCCGTCCACAAAGGCGCCCTTAAACTTCAGGACCTGCAGCTTCTTGGTCCACTCCACCAGCTCCTTGGCCACATCGACGACGTTGTCGCCGCCCCAGGCCAGCGTGCAGGGCCCTTCCTGAAACAGCTGCGCTCCGGCCGCCCGCCCCAGCGATTCCAGCGCCCGCCGCATCAGCGAATTTTTCACCACCATCAGATGGATGCCCTTTTCCAGCAGCGCTCCCCGAAGGCGGTTGTTGTCAATCCCGTTCAGTCCGATGGTCTGAAGCACCACAAAATCCGGCGTCTCGGACAGCCGCCGTTCATATTCTTTCTGAATCAACCCCTTTACATAGTACGTCATAATCGCTCCTCAGCATCAAACCGGCCTTTCCGCCGGATGGATTCCTGTTACTCAACCGCCAGCTGCACACTCGGACTCATCGTGGCGCTCAGGCAGACTTTCTTGATGTAGGCGCCCTTCATCGAGGTCGGACGAAGACGCTTGATATGGTTGATAAATGCATCGATGTTCTCGGCCAGTTTTGCTTCATCAAAGCTGAGCTTCCCGACGACCGCGTGCACATTCCCGCCCGCATCGTTGCGAAACTCCACCTTGCCCGCCGTAAACTCCTTCACGGCCTGCACCACATCCGGCGTGACAGTCCCGTTCTTGGGCGAGGGCATCTTGCCCTGCGGCCCCAGCACCCGGCCGAGCTTGCCGACCTTGCCCATCACCTTCGGCGAGGCAATCGCCACATCAAAATCCGTCCAGCCGTCCATCACCTTGGCGATCAGCTCATCCGCTCCGGCCTCCACGGCACCGGCCGCTTTGGCCGCCGCCGCATCCGACTCTTCGCAGAACGCAATCACCCGACGGACCTTGCCGATGCCGTGCGGAAGACTTACCGCCCCGCGCACTGCCTGCTCGGCCTGCTTTGTGTCAATCCCCAGATGCATCGCAATCTCGACCGACTGGTCAAACTTGGTCGAGGCGAATGTCTTGAGCTTCTTGACCGCCTCCGCCAGCGGCAGCGGCGCCTGAACCGCCTTCTGGGCTTCGTTTTGATACCGTTTGCTTCGTTTTCTCATAGATTTCCTCGCGAAAAAAATTCCCGTTCGCTCCCACTGTCAAGCCGTGGTCCGCTTTTGGGAAAACCCACCTCTGACCGTCTGTTCTCTACGGAACAAACCCGGACCGGCACCCGCTCAGTCCACCACTTCCACACCCATGCTGCGGGCCGTTCCCTCAATAATCTTTTCGGCCTTTTCCATCGAATAGGCGTTCAGGTCCTTCATCTTGGTCTGGGCAATCTTGCGAATCTGAGCCCGTGTGACCTTCCCGACCTTTTCCTTGTTCGGAACGCCGCTGCCCTTGGCCAGACCGGCCTCCTGCTTCAGGAGAACCGACGCCGGCGGACTCTTGATGATGAACTCAAAGCTGCGGTCGGTATAAACCGTAATCTCCACCGGAACGATTGTCCCGTTGAACTCCCGCGTCCGCTCGTTGAACTGCGAGACAAACTGACCGATATTCACGCCATGCTGGCCGAGAGCCGGGCCGATCGGCGGAGCCGGGGTGGCCTGTCCGCCCGGGGCCTGCAGTTTAATGACTGTTTTTACTTCTTTTGCCATAACAAATTCCTGTTCTGCTCAGCTTCCAATACGCCCTGCAAGTCCAGCCTTGAGGGCCGATATGCTCACGTTTCGTTCAGACTTTTTCAATCTGCCAGTATTCAATATCCAGCGGGGTGCTGCGGCCGAATATCGTCACAATCACCCGCACAATGCCCCGCTCGGTGTCAATCGAATCCACCGTTCCTTCAAAGTTCTCAAACGCCCCTTCCCGAATCTTCACCACATCCCCTTTGGCAAACTCCACCTTGATATTCGGAGCGTCTTCGGGCTTATCCGCCTCCTTGAGCATCTTGGCCACATCGGTATCCCGCATCGGCGTCGGAATTCCTTCCGTCCCGATAAAATCCCCCACCCCCATCGTTTCCTTAATCACATACCACACATCATCCGGAATCCGACCGTCCACCTTCGGCTCCAGTTCCATAAACACATACCCCGGATACAGCTTGCGCTTCTGCACACGCTGCTTGCCGCCCCGGATTCGCTTAATCTGCTCCATCGGAACCAGAATCCGCCCGACCGAGCGAATCCCTTCCACCTTCAGTTTCCGCTCCAGTGCATCGCGGACCTGCTCTTCTTTGTTCGAAGCCACTCGCAATACAAACCACTGCATCCGTGTGCCCTTTCCGGCCGGACGTTTAAAACAGCCCGAGCCACCCGCCGAAGACCCAGTTGAAAAACAAATCCACAATCGCCAGACCAATCGACATCAGAATCACCACCGTAATCACCACGGTCGTCGAAACCGCTATCTCCTGCCGAGTGGACCAGCTGACCTTTTTAATCTCCCCTTCAGCGGCTATCAGAAAATCCGACACAGACGGCTTGTTAATCACCCAGAATGTCAGCCAGCTCAGAATCACACAGAGAATCGCCGGCACCAGCGTCTGAACCAGGATCGACCGGTTCGCCAGGTGCTGATACAAGACCGCGCATCCGATCAGAATCAGAACAAAAACCCCAAGCCCCGTCCCCAAACGGGTGTACGTGGCCTGACCTCGCTTGTAAATCCGATTGATACTCATTGGGTTTCCTTTTCCGGCCTTCGATTTCTCTCCTTTCGGCCGATGCCGAAAGTCAATCCTACAGGCCAGGAGGGATTTGAACCCCCAACCTGCGGTTTTGGAGACCGCTGCTCTGCCAATTGAGCTACTGGCCTTTCCCGACTCCATTTGCCTATTTGCGGCGAAGCTTGTGCAGCGTATGCTTCCGCTCCCGCCTGCAGAATTTCATCAGTTCGAGTTTCGGAGTCCCGCCCTGCACATTAACCTCCGTGCGGTAGTTGCGGTCGCCGCACTCTTTGCATTCGAGCCAAACATATTCCCGCTTGATTGCCTTTGCCATACAAACCTCAACATCCTTTGATTCCGGCTCAGCCCGGAATCCGGACACAAAAAGAGAAAGAAGGTGCCGCTCCAAATCCGGCGGCACCCCCTGAATCGTCTAGAAAACTCTTACGCCAGAATTTTGGTCACAACGCCGGCGCCTACCGTGCGGCCGCCTTCACGAATCGCAAACCGAAGCCCTTCTTCCATCGCGATCGGAGAAATAATCTCCACGCTCATTTCGATGTTGTCGCCAGGCATGCACATCTCCACCGGCTTGCCTTCACGGCTCTTGATTTCCTTAATCGTTCCGGTCTCGTCCGTCGTCCGGAAGAAGAACTGCGGACGATAGCCGGCAAAGAACGGCGTATGACGGCCGCCTTCCTCTTTCGTCAGCACGTACACTTCCGCATTGAACTGGGTGTGCGGCGTAATCGTGCCCGGCTTGGCCAGAACCTGCCCGCGCTCCAGCTCTTTCTTTTCAACGCCGCGCAGCAGCAGCCCGACGTTGTCGCCCGCCTGTCCTTCATCCAGCGTCTTGTTGAACATTTCCACGCCCGTGACTGTCGTCTTGCGCGTCTCTTTGGACAGACCGACGATTTCCACTTCATCGCCGACCTTGACCACGCCGCGCTCAATACGGCCCGTACCGACCGTGCCGCGGCCCTTGATGCTGAACACGTCTTCCACCGGCATCAGGAACGGCTTATCGATTTCACGCTGCGGAATCGGAATGTATTCATCCATCACCTTCAGGAGCTCAAGAATCGGCTTGCAGGCGGGGTCATCCAGAGAGGCAGCCCGCATCGCCTGATTGGCCACCCCGCGGATAATCGGCGTATCATCGCCCGGGAAGTTGTACTTGTTCAGAAGTTCCCGAAGCTCCATCTCCACCAGGTCCAGCAGTTCCGGGTCATCCACCAAATCCACCTTGTTCAGGAACACCACAATTCTCGGCACGTTCACCTGACGGGCCAGCAGGATGTGCTCGCGGGTCTGCGGCATCGGGCCGTCGCTGGCCGAAACCACCAGGATCGCACCGTCCATCTGGGCGGCACCCGTAATCATGTTCTTCACATAGTCCGCATGTCCCGGGCAGTCCACATGAGCATAATGACGGTTTTCTGTTTCATATTCAACGTGGGCTGTGGCAATCGTCAGAATCTTCGTTTCATCACGGCGGCCCTGCGATTCGGAGGCCTTGGCAATGTCATCATATGATTTAAACTTTGACCAGCCGCACAATTCGCAAACACGCGTAATCGCCGCGGTCAGCGTCGTCTTGCCATGGTCAACGTGTCCAATCGTTCCCACATTGATATGAGGTTTCTTCCGTTCAAATACTGCCTTCGCCATGTCTTGAGTCTCCTGTTTCTGAAGTCCTTTTTCCTGCTCAGGGAAGGATTCTTGAATCTCCCGTTTTATTTTACATTGACGTTTTATCATCTCCGGCCCGCAAGGACCGCCCAACGCCGCTTTTCCCAAACGAACCGCAGCTCAAGGCCCCTTCGGCCAATGCCTGATTCTCCAGCTGCTGATGGGATTTGAACCCATGACCTCGTCCTTACCAAGGACGCGCTCTACCTGCTGAGCTACAGCAGCAAACAATCTCCTCCCCGCCCTGAAAACCGTTCACAAAAAAACAACCTCTTGTACCGGTCTTCTGCTTCGGAAGACCAGACAAGATTTCCGTTTTCTGACAGTCTTTAGACAATCTCTGTGCTAATAATTATTTTTGTAAAACGCAGAGTATATACACACCCCGCTTGAAGTGCAAACACAAAAAACTAATTTTTTTCAGAAATTTTTATGCTCCAATCAAGGCGAGTTCTGTCCGGAAATCCTTATTAATTGCTCGAGGCCTCCAATTCTTCCTCAATGGTACAGACTTCGGCCCAACGCTGAATCTGTTCTGTCCATTCCGGACAATTCGGAGATATAGAGTTCTCTTTCAATCTTCTAACAAAATCCGCTTTATCCGATTCTTTCACATCCGAGGAACCCAGGTAATTCTCAATAAAAACGGCAATCGGATGGTTCTTCCCTATATCCCCTCTGGCTAAAACTTCCTTCAAAAGACTCTCCGCCATGGCATACTGCCGAAGCAAGACGCCTGCACGGAAAACAACAAGATTTGCCGTGTCCACAAATTCCGGCCTTGCATTCCCCGCCTTAATCCGCTTGCTGATCTCAAGAATCTGAGAATAGTCTTTGGCGGATTCGGCAAGTTTCAATTGATTGGCCCAGATTTCCTCCAGAAGGGCCCCGGAGGATTCCGCCGAGGCCTTTTGTTCCGCCAAATCCCAAATAAACCGCTGCCGCTCCGGCAGGAACCCCTGTTCAGCCCCTCTTTTGGCCCAATCAACACAAACCGCCGCCTTTTGCTTCTGCAAAATAGCACGAAAGGCCTGCCAGGCGATGTCAGACGCCCCATTTCCGCCTATCCGTTTGGAAAGCCATTCCAGGTCTTCTTTGTCCCCCACCTGACCCGCCAGATCCAAAACCATCTGTCGAATGCCGGAATTGGTATCCGATGCCAGCCCATACTCCTTAAAGACCCTGAAGGCCTCATTTCGATCGATTCCTATCAATCCGGTGGCTGCAGCCAACCGTATTTCAGGATTGTTTTTGTCCGCTATCGCCTCTTTAAAAATGTCATGAAAAATCTGTCCGGCCGCCTCTTTTTGGTATCCCTGACTGGACAGACGTGCCATGATCATCAGCAAATCCCCCGCCAGGGACCCGCCCGTTCCGACGGCCTGACGATACCGCTCTACCAAATTGCCCAGGTAAACCGCTGATTGAGCGGAATCAATTTTAACCCGCTCCAGCAGTTTTCGCATCACTTCTCCGCCCAGCCTGGCGGCGGCGGTTTGTTCGCTTTTTAAGTAATTCGCCGCCAGCTCAAGGACCTCTCTCGGCATCGACTCCGGAAGCGTGATATTCGAACCGGGTGATAAGGCAAAATAGCACGCCTCGCCCAACGCTTCAAAAATAGCCATCGAAACCTGAGAATCCGTCTCCTTCTTATGCTGCTCCAGAAGTTTTTCCGCCGGGTTCAGAGCGCTCATCGTTGTCAGCACCCGCGCCGTCTGCAATCGCACCTCCCGCTCCGGATCCCCCAGCAGGGCCAGCAGTCTCTCCCGCAAAGCCGGTTCAACATCCCCGCTGAGCCGATTCATCTTGCGAAGAGCCCACAACCGAATCGGAGCCAAATCCGAATTCAACCGCTCCAGCAGATAGCGTCCGCGCACCTCCGGCGGCTGGAGTTCAAATTCATTGTCCAGCGCGGACAAATAAAGGCGCTGCCAGCGGTCCCGTTCTTCCTGGATCTCCCGAAGGCGCATCTCCTGACGCAAAAGCCGCTCCCGCCGAATATCTTCAGGACTTTTCTGCCGAAGCTGCTCCAAAATGGTCGTCCAGACCTGCCGGCCGGTCCCGACCGGTATCCCAAACGATTCCTGAAGGGCGCGCTCCGCCGCCTGCGGAATTTCAGGATTCGGTTCATCCAGTAATTGAATCAGCACACGAAACGCCTGCGGTTCCGGGCGAACCTGAAGGGCATAAATCCCACGCAGCCGAACCTTTATATCCCGCTGGCTGTCTTTGATAACCGACATCAGCGGCCCCTCAATATCCGAAAAGCGATAAATTAAAAGCGCTTCGGCGGCCAGTTTCGAGACCCCCTCATCCGACCCTGTCAGCACCTCAATCAGCGGCTCCACAAAGAGATCCGCCGGGACAACCGTCCCGCCCAATCCGCGGGTTCGAATCAGTGCTCGACAAACCGACGCCCGAGCCAGCGGATTATCGGACGCTCGCAAGGCCTTCACCAGAACTTCACGGCCTGCGGCATCCTGACGCAGCAGCAAACCGATGGCTGCATCAACCCGAACCTCCTCGCTGCTGCCCTGCATCAGCGCTTCACTATACACACGAAGCTGACGGCCGGAATCTTCCTGCGCCCCCAAAAACACCACTCCGCCGGTTCCGCTCCCGGACGATAGGCGCATATCCGAACACGCCGGTCCGGACAGAAACAGAACCAACAGCACTGTCAGAAACTTTGTGCGCACAAACAAGTCCAATCGTTCCGTGGTCTACCCTTCCGATTATTCTTCGGCCAAAACGCCCAAATCCTAACAGATTTCTTTCCGCGGTCAAATTTTGCAGACAGAAAATGACTCTGGATGAATGGACGCTCTCCACACCCTCGTTATTACTGAAATTTCAGAAAGATTGTTCGCAATCAGACGGACAATTATCCGGGAAATGCTCCGCTTTTGGATTCACTGCGGTTCCTGAGCCTGCTCCGGCAGCGGCTGCCCTGCCTTGCACGCCTCCAGCTGAGCCGTAATATCCCCGATGATATCCATCATCTTCGTATAGGTCTGGCCGTGAAGCTCTTCATCCTTCTGGGCCTTTTCCTGAAGGTTTTCAATCTCCTTCTTCAGCCGCTCAATCTCCTGCTCCTTTTCCTGAATCTGCTTTTTGAGCTGCAGATTTTCCTGTCCGACCAGCTGGGCCCTCCGATCGGTCTTGCGTCCGCTTTCCTGGCATCCCGTCCCCAGCATCAGCCCCGCCAGCACTGCACAACAGACTCGAATTGGTGTAGCCATCCTGCGTGCTCCGATTCAAAAAGATTCTTCCTGTCCGCAAACTCCAAAACACATTATACCCCCTTTTGCCGCAGAATCAATCTGAACCCAAGAAAAGTCTCCTTGACGGCCCAGCGGTTCGACGATACATTGAGTGAAAAACGGAGGATTGCACAGACATGCGGTTTTCCCCATGCCTCTTTCTGCCGGCAGTTTGGGCTCTTGGGGCCTTCTTTTCTCCCGTTCAGGCACTGACTTTAACCATCCGGACCGATTCCCCCGGCAACCCCATCAGCCCCCTGCTGTTCGGAATCTTTTTCGAAGACCTCAACTATGCCGCCGACGGGGGCTTATATGCAGAACTGGTCCAGAATCGCTCCTTTGAATATTCCGCCCTCGACAAACCCGACTGGAACGCCCTGACCGGCTGGCAGCTGGTCAAACGCGGCGGAGGCGACGGCACCGCCTATATCGGCGATGCCCGCCCGCTCGGTCCCAACAATCCCCGCTATCTGGAACTTCACTGCCGCGCCGCACGGGAAGGAAGCGCCGTCGGCCTGTCGAACAGCGGCTTTGACGGTATTGTCCTCAAGGCCGGCGAGGCCTATGCCTTTTCCGTCTTCGCCCGACAGCAGCCCGGCCGACATTTCTCCTGGCAGGTCTGCCTGGAATCCAGCGACGGGACCATTCTGGACAGCAACAACCTGCCGCCCCTGAGCCCCGACTGGAAGCAGTATTCCGCCGTCCTGCATCCCAAAGAAACCACAGACAGCGGTCGAATCGTCCTGTGGATTCACGGAGACGGAGTCATGTATCTCGATATGGTCTCCCTGTTTCCGCAAAACACGTTTAAAAATCGCAAAAACGGCCTTCGACGCGATCTGGCGGAAACAATTGCCAACCTAAAACCCCGCTTCGTGCGCTTCCCCGGGGGCTGTCTGGTTCACGGTGACGGGCTCAGCAATCTCTACCGCTGGAAAGACACCATCGGCCCTGTGGAGCTGCGAAAAGCTCAAAAAAACATCTGGCGCTACCACCAAACCGTCGGACTGGGGTATTTTGAATACTTCCAATTCTGCGAGGATATCGGCGCCGAACCGGTTCCGGTTGTGGCTGCCGGCGTTTCCTGTCAAAACACCGACCGCTACTGGGGCGTCGGCCAGCAAGCCGTCCCCCTCGAGAAAATGCCCGAGTACATCCAGGAAGTTTTGGACCTGATTGAATGGGCCAACGGCGCCCCAGACTCGACTTGGGGCCGTCTGCGGGCCCAGGCTGGACACCCCGAACCCTTCAACCTCAAATATCTGGGCATCGGAAACGAAGATGCCATGACACCCGCCTTTCGCGAACGCTTCGAAATGCTCTATCGGGCCGTCAAAACCAAATACCCTGACCTCACGGTCATCGGCACCGTTGGGCCGAACCCCGAAGGATTCGACTTTGAAGAGGGCTGGAAATTCGCCGATGTCCTCAAGCTCGAAATGGTCGATGAACACAGCTACAAATCCCCCCAATGGTTCTGGAACAACCTGCAACGATATGACCGGTACGACCGCACCAAATCAAAAGTCTATCTGGGCGAATACGCCGCCCATGAACCTGACCGCCGAAACACCCTCCGTTCCGCTCTGGCCGAGGCCGCCTATCTGACCGCCCTCGAACGAAACGGAGATTTGGTTCGAATGGTCTCTTACGCTCCCCTGCTCGGCAAACACGGAAACACCCAGTGGAACCCAAATCTTATCTATTTTACCAACACAGAGGTCCTTCGGACCGCCAACTATTACGTCCAGATGCTCTTCAGCACCCATGCAGGCGACCGATACTTGTCGGCAGACCTCGACCAGCCGCTCCCGAATGAAAAACGCTTTGCCTTTTCCGCCGTCCGAGACAGCCGAAACGGAGATATTATTGTGAAAATGGTCAATGGAGAGGCTCAAGCCGTTACGCTCACCCTGAATCTGCAGGGACTGCCTCAAACGGAAACCCAGGCGATTCAAACCCTCCTGACTGCCGACACGCCCGACGCCTGCAATACCTTCCGTTCCCCGAACGACGTCGCCCCCAAAATTACCCCCATCC
>CALEDR010000046.1 GCA_937949545.1 uncultured Phycisphaerae bacterium | reverse complement strand
TCAGTGATGATTCCGCCGCCGACGGAGCACAATTCGGTGTCTGTGTTTTCCAGAGGCAGAGCGTCTTTAATTCGAGCCTGGCCGTAGTCGATAAAGACGACGGGAGCCAGTTTGCGCACGAACGGCTTGGGCTGAGATGTTCCGGACAGGTCTGTTCCATAACAGGCCCGTTCGGCCTGAACGATGTCGTATTCGTATTGGAGCGAGGCCAGAATGCCGCCGTCGGCAATGACTTCGTATTCGTCATAGCCGCGAACCGTGTACATGCCGCCGTAGGCCGACATCCGCGAAGGGACCAAACGGCCGTCGGAGGTTGTCCAGGAAAAAGAGCTGCTGAGCCGATGAACTTTATCTGGGTCAAGATAGCGGCTGTGGCGGAGGGTCGTTGTATAGATGGCAAAGTCATCATCAGCGGCTCCAGAGCCTCGGACGGTCAGGAAGTCGCCGGAGGTTTCAAAAGACTGCAGGTGGGAAAAGCCCACAAAAGTTTCTGCACGGTCTTCTGTTTTGTAGAGTTCGACTCCCCACCCCCACATGTCCATCCGGACTTCGGACGTTTGTACAAGCAATGGACTGGTACGACTTTCCTCCTGTATCAGCGTGCCGGTTACATCGAAGAACCAGCCGTTGTGCTGAAGGGTATGCCACCGGATTTGGGTGCCGTAAAAATACCCGCGTCCTAAGAAATCGAAGGTGCCCAATCCCTGGCTGTTGTATTCGCTGTAGGCCCCAAAGAGACTGGCCCGAAGGAAAGGAGTCAGCAGCGGAAAATCGTAGCTGCCGTACACGGAGAATTCATCTTCGAAACCGCGCTCGGGCTTGGCCTGATAAATGGCGGTAAACCGGTCGTCGAATCCGAACGTATTGGTGTGAATCAGTCCGATGCGCGGGGCCCATTTGCGGTCGTCGGTTCCGGAATTGTCCACCTGGAGAAACCAGTGCCAGGGGTTGGCTTCATAGACATTGTATTGGACCGACAGTGTGTTGGGCTCGGTGCCTTTGCTGATCAGGGCGGATACATAGCGGTCCGGATTTAGGTTCATGACCCCAAGAAAGTCATTCAGTTTTTTCTGATTCAGGACAGCCCCGCTTTTAGCGGGGGACCAAACCTCCATCAGTCCTTCTCGTAAATAGGTTTGCGGGGCCGGCTGTAGATTCGGGTTGAATGTCTGGCTGCCGACCTTTTGGATTTGGGCTTCGAGGACTCGAATCGGCAGGATCCCCTGGCGAATCATTCCTTCAGGAGCGAAGGCCTCTGCAGGCACATAGACATAGATACCTGCATAGCTGTGCTGTTGATAAACGTGGAGGATGTACTGGGTCAAACCCTGGATAGACCTGGCAGAAAGGGTCCGAGGTGTCTGCGGTTCGTCAATCAGAAGTCTGATTTCTCGAAAGTCATAAAGGGCAGCCGGTTCAGGGGGAAGCCGATAGAGGCCCGTGCTGTCAAAGACTACGGGAATATCTTTGAGCAGTTCTGGTGTTGCCAGAAGGTGATTGCCTTGAATCTGAATTTGCTGAATGGAATAGCGAGGAGTATCATCCGCAGGCAGATAACTCACAAGGGCCTCGGAAGAGACTTTTCCTTTTGGTTCAGGTCTTTTCGGCTCAGCCATTTTTTCTTGTTCAGCGATTTTCTCGAGGATTTCCTGTTCCCTGCTGACAGCAGGTTCAGCGAATTCTTCTTTGGCGGCCGACAGAAGGCCGGCAAGAAGAATAAAAAATCCGCAGGCCAGTCCAGAGATATGGACGGTTTTGAGTTTGTGAACAAAAAAGCTGCAGTGGAATTTCGGCCTCCAAGCTCGGTTCATAGATTTCTCCCTAATAAGGTTTTTTCGCCCCATGGATGTAGCAAGATAGCAAGCTGCATCAAAACTCCGCGTATAGGACAGCATTTTATGCGAAAAAGAGCGATAAGTCAATAAATTTTAAGGGGTTAGAAGGGAAAACCGGTGACGTCCGATAAAAGAAAAATTCTGATGGTTTCTGAATGTTTTGTATAGGAGACGGCTGGGCGGCATGCAGAGATTTTTAATCCGGCCGGATTTGACAAAACAGCAAATATTGTAAGGAGTCAGCAGACTGAAACTTTTGCGTAATGAGCGTTGACGAGCAAGATTTTTTGGGCTATCCTGCCCATTTTGTCAAACGACAGGAAACGTCAATTTTGGTCGAGAATGGAAAGGTGGGCAATTTGGAACGAACACATCATTGCGGTCTGCTCCGGCCGGAGCATATTGGTCAGGAAGTGGCACTCTGCGGATGGGTCAATTCCTACCGCGATCACGGCAATCTGGTTTTTGTGGATTTGCGGGACCGCAGCGGTCTGGTTCAGATTGTGTTTGACCCGGAATGCGATGCGGACAGTCACCAGCTGGCCCGTACCCTTCGCTGTGAGTGGGTGATTGCCTGCGAAGGCAAGGTCCGCGCCCGCGGGGCCGGACTGGAAAATCCGAAACTGGACACCGGACAGATTGAAGTGGTTATTCATCGGCTGACGGTTCTGAATACCGCCAAGACCCCGCCGTTTGACCCGGATAACGCCGAGCAGGTCAACGAAGAGCTGCGTTTGGCGTATCGGTACATTGACCTGCGCCGCCGTTCGATGCAGAAGCGGCTGCAGGTGCGTCACCGGGTAGCCAAGATTGCCCGCGACTATTTTGACCAGCAGGGGTTCTGGGAGATTGAAACCCCCATGCTCGGCAAAAGCACGCCGGAGGGAGCCCGTGATTTTCTGGTTCCCAGCCGGCTGTGCAAAGGGATGTTTTACGCTCTGCCGCAGTCGCCGCAGCTGTTCAAACAGATCTTGATGGTGGCCGGCTGTGAACGTTATTTCCAGATAGTTCGCTGTTTCCGGGATGAGGACCCGCGGGCCGACCGGCAGGCGGAGTTTACCCAGATTGATGTCGAGATGAGTTTTGTGACCGCTGACGATGTGATGACGGTCAATGAGCGGCTGATTGCCCGCATTTTCCAGGAGATTCTGGGGGTTCAGATCCCGCTGCCGGTGCCGCGGATGACCTACCAGCAGGCGATCGAGGAATACGGCATCGATCGGCCGGATTTGCGGTTTGAGATGAAACTGAAGGACATCAGCGATATTGCAGCGGCCTGTTCCTTCAAGGTCTTTACGGATGCGGTTCAGAAGGGCGGAATCGTCAAGGGGCTTTGTGCACCGGGTGGCGGAAAATATTCCCGAAGCGACATCGAAAAAACCCTGACGGATTTTGTTTCCGATTTGGGGGCCAAAGGGCTGGCCTGGTTTAAGGTGGCCCCGTCGGAAACAGGCCAGGGGCTGGAGCTGAAGAGCAATCTGGTGAAGTTCTTTACGCCCCAGCAGCAGGAGGAGATTCTCAAGCGGTTTGACGCCAAAGCGGATGATTTGATTCTGATGGTGGCGGATAAGCCGGCGATTGTCAACAAGGCCCTGGCGCCGCTGCGTGTGCGGCTGGGTAAGGAACTGGGCCTGATTCGAGACAATGATTTTCGGTTTACCTGGGTGGTGGATTTCCCGCTGTTTGAATGGAATGAGGAGGAAAAACGGTATGATTCGATGCATCACCCCTTTACGGCCCCGGTTCCAGAGGACATGCCCAAACTGGATACCGACCCGGCTCATATTCGCTCTCAGGCCTATGATTTGGTTGTCAACGGCTCGGAGGTCGGCGGAGGGTCGATTCGTATCCATCAGCCGGCTGTTCAGGCCAAGGTGTTTGATTTGCTGAAAATCACGCGTCAGCAGGCGGAAGAGCGGTTCGGATTCTTCCTGAAGGCCCTTGAGTACGGGGCCCCGCCGCACGGAGGAATTGCCTTCGGTCTGGACCGGCTGGTGATGCTGCTGACCGGTTCCAGTTCGATTCGCGAAGTGATGGCCTTCCCGAAGACCCAGACTGCCGCCTGTCAGTTGACCTCCGCGCCTTCGGAAGTGGGCCTGGATCAGCTGCGGGAGTTATCGATCCGGGTACGCAAACCACAAAGTGAAGCAGCCGCTGGGTAATCGATCATACAAGAGACCCGAGTCCGTGCTGGTGGTGGTGTATACCGCCGCCGGTGAGGTCCTGCCCCTTGCCGCGGCCGTCATCGTGAGCCGGGAGGATATCTGCGATCAGGA
>CALEDR010000045.1 GCA_937949545.1 uncultured Phycisphaerae bacterium | reverse complement strand
CAGGCACACAGATGGTCCTTTCCGGCCGCATTCTTTGTCAGCACTTCCTGATACACCTCGGCCGCCTGGGTCCAAAGCCCATAGCGCCGCAAGGCCTGCCCCGTTTCCAGCAGCACAGGCACAATCTCCGGATGACTGCCAAACCGTCCCCGCAGTCCATCCGCCCATTCGGAGGCCTGCTGACGGTCCCCCAACCCGGCGGATGCCTCCGCCAGATACCGATAGACCCGGATTGCCGCCGGATGCTCCGCATACAGCCGCACCGCCCGGCTGCCCAGAGCCAAGGCCCCTGTATAATCATTCCGAGCCAAATACCGTTCCTGAATCCGGGCTATTGCCGCTAAAAAATCCTCCGCCGGCTCCGGCCGGGCCATCAGCGTCTCGATCGCCTCGTCCACGCCATCATCCTGTCCTAAAATCATGGCTCCGCAGATCCAATCGCCCAAAATCCGCGTCGCCAGCGGATGGTTGGGACACTCCGCCAGCAGCCGGCGGCAGAGCCCTTGCGACTGTTCCCGATAGCCCGCCTTCCAGTACGCACTTTTGACCTGATGCAGAAACGGTACAAAATCCTCCCGTCCTCGGTACAGCGCAAACATCTCCTCTACCAGGGCATCGGCCTCCTGGGGACGATTCAGCCGCAGAAGAGCCTCCGTCATTACAGCCCGCGTGGAAAAGGAGTTGCCGTGCTCCGGATACAGCTGCAGAGCCCGCCGGCCGATCTGAACGGCCCTCTCGTAGTCTTTTCGATATACATACCGATTTAGAATCGGATAGATCGAGCGGGTCAACGGCTCTGTCTGGGCAGCGTAGAGAGAAAAAAGAATCTCCAATTGCCCCTCCGCCAGCTCCTCCTGGCCGGATTCAATCAGCAGGCAGACTTTTTTGGCTTGAGCGTCGGCGGCAAAAGGAGTATTCGGAAATGATTCGATGATTCGCTGATAGTCGGCCTGGGCTTGTTCGAGTTGTCCGGCCTTTTGCCATTGCTGGGCCGACTGAAACAGGGCACCAATCTCCGGCGGCACGGGGGACTTCTCAGAAGCCCCGAAAGCCCAAAATCCTGTCAAAAACAAGACTCCAACCCCTAACCCCGTCAAGAAATGTCCCTGATTCATAGCCGAACTCCTTTGACATCTGCATAGACTCCGTCCTCTTCGGCTGCGGGCGGGGGATAACTCTTCAGAAAGGACTCCTTATCCGTCTGCCTGGCCCTGATTTTTTCTCCTGCCTAATTGTCCTACACCGACTGCTCTGCCCTGATGGATGAATCGTCTCGAATGCTTTCGGGAAAATATTTTCCCCGTTCTTCGACCCGTTGTCAAGAAAAATATGGCTTTTGAGGCAGTTTCTTTCCTATCTTCCGCCAACTGTTCGTTCTTGTATCTCAAATAGTTAGCGTCGCCTTTCGCCGACATCCTTGTTCTGTAAATCTATCATTTTTCAGGTCGCATTTATTCGAAGGAAGCATAGTTATGCAGACCCATGAAAGTCTTGGACAAATTAACCCAAAGCAGCGTACACAGAACAAACAAAAATCCGATAATTATCATCCAGAGATTGGCTTTTACAAATCGGCTTCCCATCCAGGCACGCCAATGGAAATAAAGCAGATAAACCAACCAGCATCCGAGCGACCAAAGCTCTTTCGGGTCCCAACTCCACCAATCCCCCCAAGCGATTTTGGCCCAGATACTCCCAAGAACCAGCCCCAGTGTTAAAAAGGGAAAAGCCAACGATACCAGCCGATAGGCCCTCTGTTCCCTTTGATAAGGAGCGGCAAACTGTCCCCCTGCCGCCTGCACGGCCGCATGGGCCAGAAGGATGTATGCAAACATATATGTTCCCACATGCGGGACAAAAAAAGGGCTTTGCAGGGCCGGCGGCAAAGGACGCGGATGTTCCGGAAAAACGAATCCGGCAGGAAACAAGATGCAGAAACCGAGCAGGCCTTCAGCAAATTCGGAAAGCGGGTCTGTCATACCCATCCATCGTCGGCAAAACCAGGATAACGGGCCGAGGAGCATTCCGAGGGTCAGGAAGATTTCAAACATGGTCTGAAGCGGAAAGCCGAAGGCTCCCAACCAATGAAACAGCCAGGCCGCCACGGCGGTAATGCAGCCAGCCTTCCAGAACAATCGGCGCATTCGCAGAGCAGGAAAGAAGACCCCTGCCGCCGAAAGGGCATAAAAAACCATTCCCAGATAAATCAGAAAACCGATGGGCGACGTTTTAATCTGAATGGTGCCGCTCCTTTCTAACTGCCTGGATAAGGGGAACCAGCCAAAAATGTCCTGCTGCACCGACCATCAGGAGGCAATATCCTGTCAATACAGCCGGAAACCCGCGATTGCTCACAACACCAAGTATCGAGCAATATCCTTTTTCATCTTCCCCCCAGGATTGCTGAATAAAGGTGTATCCGCCGTAAACAAGAGGACGATTGACCCGAATGAAATGAAGGGATGATTTCCCGTTCTGCCGGACGGTGACTCGGCTCTCGTACTGTCTGGGCATTTGCGGGGCTGAATAAGAAACGATGCAGCGGTTTGAAGGCGGGGCCCGAAAACCGTTTTGTTCCCAGACATAATAATATTCCTCGGTTCCGTCCGGCCAGAGTAGTTTGAGTTCAAAGCCGGGATTTCGGGTTTGAGCCGGTCCTTCCGCCGGAACGGGCCGGCCCTGCTGACGGCGCAGCTGAAGATTCTTATATCGACCGAGCACTTCGAGGCGAAGCCCCCCTTCCAGCTCGACAGGGCCTTCCGGAATCTGCTGAAGGGTGCAGAGATTCTGTCCTGTGTTTTTGTCGAACAGACGAAGAGAAGGGAGGTCATAATAAGTTATGGTGAACTTTTCTAAACAGAGGTCGAACGGAAGAGAGCCGATTTGACGGCCGGCGGCGTCATACACTTTATTGGTCTCTTCCTGTTCCGAAAGAATCAGATACCCCTTTGCGATTTCCGCTGCTTTCCCAAAACGATTTCTCCAATCAAAGGATTTAGGAGACCCCCATAAACCTCCTGCAAACACGAACAAGGTTCCTAAATGAAGGAGCAAGAGGAACGGCTTCGTCCAGACCTTTGGATTCAGCAAAGAGAAAAGAAGAAAAAAGACCCAGATAAACCAGAAAAGAGTGAGCGGACCGGATTGGAAAAATGAGGCGGCCGTCTGACTGCCGAGAAATGAGGCGAAGACACACAGAACAACCCACGATCCGAGCAGAATTACAGAGGCAAGCCGCCAGAACCGATGTTTTTTCATTTGTTCCCCGTAAACACGTTTCAAATTTCGGGGTTATTATGTCGGCTTTCTAATGGGTTTTCAAGTGAAAATGCAGTCCTGCATTCGGTGTTATTCTATCCACATCGTCCTGAAAAATGGTATTGCTTTTCTAAAATAAGCCTTTATAATGCATGGTTTATTCGATTTGAGAAGAAATACTTTTCTTGCCGTGATAAACAGAACGAGCGGCCTTTTTCGGAGGCCCGGAAAAGAGCGTATCAGGAGTGGTTTATATGGTATTCCTTGCACAAGCAGAGTTGGAACTGTTTGAAAAAGAGACATCGGCTATCACGCTGGAGATGATCCGGCAAATGTGGCTTTCCGCCAATGCGAGCGAACGCTCTCGAACGGCCCTGCTGGAGAGAGCTCGAAACTCAAAAAATCCGACGGCCTGCGGTCTGGCCTATCTTTTCTGCGGTCAGAACACACAAGCCGTCAGTACACTCGAAAAAGCCCCGGACAGCTGGCAGAAATTTATGGGGCTTGGATATGCCTACCGACAGCTTCAGCAGTACGAAAAGGCCGCCGCTGCCTTTGACAAGGCCGTCCAATACGAAGCGGATCCAATGTCCGCGGCTCTGGAAAAAGCGGCGGCTCACCGAATGGCCGGCGACTTTGAAAAAGCCGCTCAGATGCTTGCGGCCTACAGCCAGATGGAAAACATCAGCGCGGAATACCATTTTCAGATGGGCAAGCTGCTGGACGCACAGGGGGAATATGAAAAGGCCGTTCAGCATTATCAGACGGCCCTTGAAATCGACCCGTCTCACGCGGAAGCCCGTTTCTCGCTGGCTTATGCCTGCGACCTTCGGGGCGATGAAGAGACCGCGGTGTCGCTGTATCAGGAGCTGATTCGACAGCAGCCCACTCATGTCAACGCCCTGCTGAATCTGGCTGTGCTGTATGAGGATGTCGGCCAGTATGAACAGGCCTTTCAGTGTGTGGAAACCGTTCTCCGTTCTCATCCCAACCACCCCAAAGCCCGTCTGTTCCAGAAAGACATTGCCAGCTCCAAGGTGATGGTCTATGACGAAGAACGGGAGAAGCGCAAGGACCGGCAGAACAAAATTCTTGAAATCCCGATTTCCGATTTTGAATTGTCGGTGCGCAGCCGCAACTGTTTAAAGAAGATGAATATCGAAACCCTCGGAGACCTTCTGAAGACAACGGAGGCGGACCTGCTTTCGTACAAAAACTTCGGGGAGACTTCGCTGATGGAAATCAAGCGGATTCTAGAGTCAAAAGGCCTCCGTCTCGGGATGGCTCTGGAGGAAAAACCCGTCGGAGCGGCCGAGCCCCCTGTTGTGCCCGGCGCCAGTCCGGAGGTTCTGTCCAAATCGGTGGATGAGCTCGAATTGTCGGTACGGGCTCGGCGAGCGATGACTCGTTTGGGCGTCAAAACGCTGCTGGACCTGATCGGTAAGACGGAAGCCGAACTGCTCGGCTGCAAGAACTTCGGAATGACCAGTCTGAATGAGGTCAAGGAAAAACTCAGCAAGTACGGCCTCAGTCTCCGAAAGCTGGAATAAACGTCCTCCCGAAGCCGGAATGAGAAACCGACGTTGAATCAGACGGACTTTTCTCCGGGATGCGCCGTGAGACGGAAGAACTGGATACGGATTCTGACGGCGTGGCTGATGCTGTATGCCGGCTGCAGCCGAAATCCTTTGCCGGACGTTACCCGCGGTATGGAAGACCCCGAAGACCGCTGGATACGGGTTTTGCTCTTTGGCAATTTGAACGAGTGCACGGTGTACAGTTACGGCAGTCTGGTCATTGAAGACCGCCGGACCGCCGCCCTTGTCTGTTTTGAAAGACCATATCAGACTCTTTCGGTTCGATGGGACGGTAACGGATTCCAGGTCGGTGACCATCGGTTTCAAAACGATATTCTGATTCGCACAGGAAGTCCGTTCGTTTTTGAAGTGGACCAGGTCCCGTTTCGGGGACACCTTCGCCTGGTTCAGAACCCGGAGGGAAACGGCTTTTTGGCGGTCAATCACGTGCCGCTGGAATCCTATCTGCAGGGAGTGGTTCCGGCGGAGATGCATTCCTACTGGGAACCGGAGGCCTTAAAGGCTCAGGCGATTGTCTGCCGGACGTATTCGCTGTACATCAAATACCGATTTGGTACCGGACGTCTTTGGGATTTGAAGCGCACCCAGGCCAATCAGGTCTATAACGGAGTGCAGGCGGAAACCAGACCGACGAATCTGGCGGTGTTTGAGACAGCCGGTCAGGTGCTGGTTTCTCCCGATTCGAAAGGTCAATGGCGTCTTTTCCCGGCGTATTACAGCTCTGTCTGCGGAGGTCATACAGAAGACAGCCACCATGTCTTTGGAGATACGGTCGGTATGCTGGAAGGCGTTCCCTGTCCGTTCTGCCGGCAAACCGCTCGTCCGGATTTCTATTCCTGGAGCGGTATTCTGGTTGACCGCAAAACGCTCACCGAGCGGCTTGTTCAGCGGTATCCTGCACTGTCCCGTCTGGGCGAGATTGAGCAGATTGAACCGGTGCGTATCTCCGAGTACGGTCGTGTTACCTCCGTGCGTCTGAGCGGCTCCAGCGGTCAAACGGCGTTTCTGCGGGGGGAGGACTTTCGTCTGGCCGTCGATCCGAGCGGACGCAGGCTGAAGAGCACGATATTCACCCTGCGGTCATCGTCCGTCGGGTTTGAATTTGTAGACGGACGGGGATTCGGACACGGGGTAGGTCTTTGTCAAAGCGGAGCACAGGCCATGGCTCGTCAGGGTAGAACCTGCCGAGAAATCATTGACTATTATTATCCGGGCAGCCGGATTGTCCAGCTGGCGGAGAACGGATGAGGTCTTTTACCGTTGAAGCAAAGGATTCCCAAACGGCGGCTCGATGCGGGCGGCTGCTGACGGAACACGGTACGGTTCAGACGCCGGCGTTTATGCCGGTGGGCACACGCGGCTGCGTCAAGGGCATTCTTCCCCAGCAGCTTCGTCAGACCGGAGCGGAAATCATGCTGGCCAATACGTATCATCTGCTGCTTCGGCCCGGCGTGGACGTCGTGGAGTCTCTGGGCGGTCTGCACCGGTTCAGCGGCTGGGAGAGGCCGATTTTGACGGACAGCGGAGGGTATCAGGTTTTTTCGCTGAGCAGCCTGAACCGTGTGGACGATGACCGGGTTGAGTTTGCCAGCCATATTGACGGAGCTCCGGTGGTCTTGGATGCGGTTACCGCCACGCAGATTCAAAACCGGCTCGGTGCGGATATTATCATGTGTTTTGATGAATGTACACCTTATCCGTGTCCCCCGGAACGTCTGGAAAAGGCGGTTGAGAGAACTGTTCGCTGGGCGCAATGGTGCCGGCAGGCCCATCAGAATCCGCGGCAGATGCTGTTCGGCATTGTCCAGGGCGGAACGGATCTGCCGCTTCGCCGACAGTGTGCCCAAGCCCTGGTTGAAATGGATTTTGACGGATATGCCGTCGGGGGGCTGAGCGTGGGAGAAGGCCATGACGCCCTTGTGCAGACAACGGCCTTTACAGCCCCGCTGCTGCCGGCGGACCGCCCGCGGTACCTGATGGGAGTCGGCATGCCGGCCGACATTGTAGCGGCGGTGCGGGCGGGCATCGATATGTTTGACTGCGTTCTGCCCACCCGAAACGGACGCAATGCTTTTGCGTTTACGGAGAACGGACCGATTCGGCTCCGCAACAGCCGGTGGGCGCAGGATCCCGGGCCGATTGAGGACGGCTGTCCCTGCCCGGCCTGTCAAACCTTTTCGAAAGCCGCAATCCGGCATTTTTTTAATGTGGGAGAAATGCTCGGGCCGATTCTTGCGACCCTGCACAATTTGACGTATTATCAGCGTCTGATGCAGACCATCCGGCAGAGGATCCAGGACGGTTCCTTTGAGGCATGGTCCAGAGAGTTTATTGAAAGACACAGGAAAGACTTGCAAATGGAAAATACGGAAATCTCAGAGAGGAAGGAAGGCCTATGAAATCAATATGGATGCTGGCCGCCGCCGAAACCCCGGCGGAGCAGACGGAAGTAATCACCGCTCAGCCTCAAACAGAGGGCAAAACGGATACCGCGGTTCTGGAACAGAAGACCTCCGAAGAGCCGGCCGGGAGTCCGGACAGGCCTCAGCCGAATCCGTGGGTTCAGATGCTGCCGTTTTTCATCATTCTGATTGTGATGTATCTGCTGCTGTTTCGAGGCCCCCGCCGCAAACAGCAGGAACATCAAAAAATGGTGTCTTCGCTGAAGAAAAACGACCGCGTCCGAACCATCGGCGGCATTTATGGAACGGTGGTGGATGTGCGGCCGGATGGAATTGTTCTGAAAGTGGATGAGTCCACCAATACGAAAATCCGGGTGATTCCGTCGGCCATCGCCACGGTGATTCCAGACGAAAAGAAATAACGGCAACGCAAAGGATTAACTCTCAAACAGGAACCCCTTATGAATAAGAACTTAATCTGGAAACTGCTTCTGATTGCGGTACTGTTGATTTTGGCTTTTTGGGTTGTTTATCCTCCGCAGGAACGGCTGAAACTGGGCTTGGACCTGGCCGGCGGCACCAGTTTGATTTATGAGATCGATACGACGGGGCTT
>CALEDR010000044.1 GCA_937949545.1 uncultured Phycisphaerae bacterium | reverse complement strand
GGGCTGGCCGAAAGCATGATTCCCATCCTGATGAAGCGAATCGACCCGACAAACATGGCCAACATCGTGATGCGCCCTCAGGAGGATACCCGCATTGAGATTCAGCTTCCGGTTGCCAGTCCGGAGACCCGCCGCAAACGGCAGGTGTTTCAGGAGGCCGTTCAGAGCCTCGAGCGGGACAATCTGAATCTGCTCCAGGTCAAAAAGGCGTTGTCCCTGCCGAAAGAGGAGCGGCAGACCCAACTGACGGCTATGGCTCAGGGCAATCCGGAGCGGCTTGCTGTTTTGACGGCTTTGGCCGAAACGTATGACTGGCGGACTTCGCTGCAGAATGAACGGGACCAGGCGTGGGCCCAGATGGAAGCCCTGCTTGCGCCGCTTCGGGAGCAGGGGTTGGATACCGACACCATCCAGTCCAACATTGCTCTGTGGAATGAACAGCCGGAAGAGCGGCGGACGGAGGCGATGAAGGGGTTTGTCAAGTGGCTCAAGCCCGCCGAACCGGCTCAGGAGGAGCTGACGGCGGAACAGGCGGCCCTGCTGGATGTTCTGCAGCAGCATTTAGCTCTTTACGGCCGGTGGGCCCAGTCGGTCAATGAATTAACTCGACCGATAGACGGGGCCAATGTCCGGTGGAATAAGGCCGTTGCCGAACTGAATCGGCTGAATCTGAATCTTCAGCAGCTGCAGGATATTCTCGACCTGCCGGCCAATTCGGCCCGTCGCCGGGAAGCCCTGGACGAGCTGAAAAAGCAATTTCCGGACCGGGCGGAAAAACTCAGTCAGGTGGAAAAACTCTTTGAGGACTACCGGAAGGTGGCCGGCCTGCTGGATGACCCGGAGGACCTCAAGCGGATGCTGAAAGGTGCCGGCGTTCTTGAATTTCGGATTCTGCCGACTCCCGATGACGGCCGGACCAATATGGATGAAATTCGGGGATATCAGGAGGCCCTTCGGCTCAAAGGTCCTCGTCAGGCTTCTGACGCCAAATATGTCTGGGTCGAAATAGAGGACCCGGACAACTGGCCGCAGGGGCTGGGGATTGTGGGCACATTCGGGGATAAGCAGTATGTGCTGGCCAGCAATCAGCCCAAAGAAAGCATGCTTTATTCGCCGGACAAAAAATGGAGACTTCGGCGTGCATCCCCGACTCGGGATGACAAAGGACAGCGGGCTATCAGCTTTACGTTTAACCAGACAGCCGCCAATCTGTTTTTCAATCTGACCCAGTCGAATCTGGGCCGTCCCCTGTGCATTATTCTGGATGACCGGGCTCTGTCGGCCCCGACCATTCGGGCGGCCATCAGTACACAAGGAATCATTGAAGGCCGATTCGGTCCCACGGAGCAGACGGACTTGGTCAACAAGCTGAACGCCGGTTCATTCCGCGCCAAGCTGTCGGAGGTGCCGATTTCCGAGAAAACCATCGGTCCCCTGCTGGGAGCTGACAATCTGCGGCAGGGTCTGCGGGCCGGTTATGCAGGTCTGGTTGCCGTAGCAGTCTTTATGCTTTTCTATTATCTGCTGGCCGGAGCAATCGCGGATATCGCCCTGGCGCTGAACCTGCTGTTTGTTCTGGCGATGATGGCAGCCTTCAATGCTACGTTTACGCTTCCGGGTATTGCCGGTTTAATCCTGACAATCGGCATGAGTGTGGATGCCAACGTGCTGATTTTTGAACGAATCCGCGAGGAGCAGAAACGCGGCTCGGCCCTTCGTGCGGCGATTGCCAATGGTTACGGTCGGGCATTTCGGACGATTTTTGACGCTAACCTGACCACATTCGGCGTTGCCTTTATTCTGCTGATGGTGGCCTCGGAGGAAATCAAGGGGTTTGCCGTCGTTTTGATGCTCGGTATTGTTTCGAGCATGTTTACCGGATTGTTTGTTACGCGGGTGATTTTTGACTTCCTGATCAACCGCAGAATTCTGACTCAGCCGCTGAAAATGTTTGCGATTCTTCAAAATGCCCGTGTGAACTGGATGGGAATGCGGCCACTGTTTTGGGTGATTTCCGGCTCTCTGATTATTGGCGGTCTGGCTGTTTTCTTCACACGGGATGAGACGACCAACAGCAAATATGACATTGAGTTTACCGGCGGGACCAGCGCTCAGATTGACCTGAAACCCGGAACCGCCTATACGCGAAAGATTGTGGAGGAAAAGTTCCGTCAATACGCCGAATCCATCGGCAACCGGGCCCTGGCGGCGGCCAGAGTGTACAGCATCGGCAACAGCGGCCTGCAGTATGAAGTTACCACCACAGAAACCAACCGCGGGCGCGCGGAAATTCGCTTCGAAGAGCCCGGTCAGACCGTTCAGAGCGTTCAGAACGCGATTTTGTCAGCCGCTCAGAAACTGCACCAGTCCCTGCCGTCTCTGGAAGTGAAGGCGCTGGGGGACAGACAGTTTCAGATTACGACCCGACGGCTGAACCTTTCTCTGATTCAGGAGGTTCTTCAGGAGGCCTTCGGGGACAAAGTGACTATTGCGGAGCTGAAAATAGATGAAATCGTCAGCGATGCGATTCGAGCCGCTTTTAAGGACCTTCTGGTGGTAAAAGAGAACCTCAAGCCCCAAATCGTCTGGGCTCGAGAAGTGCCGGTCGGCACTCCCGAACTGGCGGACTATGCCGGGGGAGTCCAGATTCTGGTCAAATTAGGTGTGCCTGCGGCCGCAGGGGAAGTTCGGACCCGTCTGCAGGATTTGAAATTCAAACGGGACATGGAAAATCTGCAATGGTATTCCTTCCAGATCTTCCAGCCGAATTTGAGCGAACTGCCAGACCATCAAACGATCGAAGAGTTCTTGTATGTCAGCATGCATCCGGAAGCGGCCTTTCGGACGCTTTCGGAGGAAGAACGCACACAATACACAAACAATGAGACGACACGAATTACGCAGGCCCTTTCGATAGAGACCTCGCTGTCGCGTGTCACGCAAATCGATCCGTCAATCGGGTCGGAGGCAAAAGTGCGGGCGCTGCTGGCCATTCTTCTTTCGCTGGCGGCAATCGTGCTCTATATCGGCTTCCGTTTCGGCAGTGTCCGCTACGGTATGGCGGCGATTATTGCCCTCGTACACGACGTCTGCATCACGCTGGGCTTGGTTACGGCCTGTACCTATGTGGCCGGCACGCCGCTGGGCCAGGCGCTGGGTATTCTCGATTTCAAAATCAACCTGGAAATGATTGCCGCCTTCCTGACGATTATCGGCTATTCTCTGAACGATACCATCGTGGTCTTTGACCGAATTCGTGAAAACCGCGGCAAGACCCTGACTCTGACGCCCAAACTCATCAATGACAGCATCAATCAGACCCTCTCGCGAACCATCCTGACCTCGTTCACCACGTTCATGGTTCTTTTCATTATGTATGCCTGGGGTGGAACCGGTATGAGGGGGTTCAGTTTCGCCATGCTGGTGGGTATCATCATCGGAACATATTCCTCCATAGCCATTGCCGCCCCCATTCTTCTGCTGGGCCATAAAAGTCAGGATAAAAACTGATTTGACCATTTCAATGACAAAAAAAGGCCGCCGGTGCTGCCCGAGCGGCCTTTTTTTATTAGGTCAGAATCGAAATTGATAACGGACACCTACCATCGTCGGCTCTTCAATCCAGGCAATTCTGTCTAGATAAGCTTTTTTATATCCCGACGAGTAAGAATAGCGTTTGTTATCCCCAACCACTGGAATATTCTGGACATAAAAGGTCAGCTCTGCCGACTTACTGATATGGTAGGTTAAGGACAAATTGGCCGCCATTTCCATATCATAAGCATCGTGTTTTTTGACATCACGGATTCTTGCCGGTACACCGCCGGCTTCCGCTACGGCATTCAAACCATCGCGGGCTCCTTCAAACCCCCAAAACGTTTTCAAATCCCCATGCAGGGTCAATTTGCCGTCAAAAAAGTGGATATTCGTAAACAGTTTGGTGGCGTGATTGGACCAGTTGTTCAAATCATTCCCTTTGGACCTGATAATTACACCGGAGCCCGCATCGACATAATAATCCGAATAGCTGATGCCGGAAGCATCCATCCCTTTATCCAGCTGCCAGTCCAGCTGCTTGACAAACGAATGATTGACGCCGACATTCCAATTTTCCTTCTTGTATTGAGTTTCCAGTTCCAATCCGAAGGTTCGCAGCGTTCCGATGGGAGCACTGCGGCGGGCTGTCCAGTCCCAGGCAATGACGGCATTTCGGTTTAGGAATGCCGAGGCCTGATAGAAGAGGTTTTTCCCGCCCTTGCCGGAATAAATCACTTCGAATGTGTCCAGTTTTTCGGGCTTATTGGACATCCCCATTTCATGGCTCATGTATAATTCTTCCTGTGTATTCATCCGGACAGACCGCTGGGCAATAAATTTCAGGTACTCATCCTCTTTCAGCTCGTAAATCCAGGCAAATCGAGGAGAAAACATATAATCCGTATAGCTGTGTTTATCCAGCCGAGCCGACCAAAGGGTGCTCATTCGGGAACTGTGTTTCAGATTGACCTCTCCCAAAAAGGCATAGGAATTCGTCTCCCATCCTTCCCCTACCGGAAAATAGCGGTCGCTGCTTTCATCGACCTGCCTCGTTCCATAGGGGCTGGTACCGTATGCCTCCGAAGAAGGCCCGCTGATGATGCCTGTGGCCAGCCGAAGTCCATCATCTTTGTCTTTCCCCCAGGCAGGCCGAATCAAGTCATAACTGCATTCAAATCCAACCGCCGCTTTCAGCCAGTCTTTGTCCGGCTCGTAATTGAGCATAAAGCGGGCATAATATTCCCATTCCGACCAAATCCAGCCGATATTCTGCAGGTTGTCTTTGTCATTCACAATTTCTGAATCCCATTTTTCGATATTATGAACATCGATGGAACTGAGGCCAAATGTGCTTTTGAAATTCAGCTCATCGGTCAGTGTCGCCAGATTCTCCAGAGCTAACTGAAAATAGCGATAGCGGGTTTGACGAAAATCCTTGTACTTGCCGTCAAATTCATACTTTACGGATGACCATTGTGCCAGTTCCGAGGAGGTATTGGTATAACGCGCCCAGAACCGCCAATTGTCCCCAAAGTTGAAATCGACATGGGCCTTGATTTGAGGTTCATTGAAAAAGTCCGTCATATAGGTAAAGGGCGGACGTAGTTTATAGGGGGAATAGGAATACCCTTTCACATAGCCGCCTCGGGACGCATTTTCCACGCCGTACAAATCTGGGGTAATGCCCGCCGTATCCACAACGCTCAAATAGGTATACAAAGAGGTTTTCTTCCCCTCATATCCATAATGGAATTACCGATGCTGTCGTACTTGTCCCAGAATTTTCCGGCCAGCTGAAGACCCGGATGGTCTTTGGCTTTTTTGGTGGTGATGTTGATAACACCGCCAATGGCCCCCGGACCGTACGTTACAGACCCCGGACCGCGGATAATTTCCACCCGTTCAATATCGCCCAAATCCCAATTAAGCAGTTCGAGCCGTGCCCCGTAATGGGCTTTGATGTTGACGTTGATTCCATTGACATTGACAAGGAATTTGTAGGGACGGTCCGCAATGATGCCTCGAATTCCCGGCACAGGACCGACGCTGTGATTCATATACAAAGCCCCGGGTACATAGATTTCAATCAAATCCAGCAGGTTGCGGGCAGGTGTGCGGGCAATGTCTTCGGCCGTGATGACGGTCACACTGGCCGGCACTTTGAAGGGGTCTTTTTCTGTAATCGAACCGGGAACATAAACTTCAACCTCCATCAGTTCGGCCAAAGACATTTCAAAGAGGTCTTTCGAGGCTGGTTCTTCCGCAAACGCAAGGATTGAAAAAATGAGAAAGTATCCCCCATAAAGTCTTCGGAAAAGGGCAAGAAACTTTCTATCCGCTTTTCGCATCGGCCGACTCCTTATATTTCTAACCGTTCAGATAGCGACCCCTTGCTAATTTTTGTATCGGTATAAGAAATAAAGGGATTTATTCAGAACAAGAAACGTCCGCCGAAAATAGAAAGATTGGTTTGGGCCCGATAATCTTTTAGGAAAGGTCAATTACTTCCAGACCTTTGAAACAAACAGCGGCTTTCGAAGAGAGTGGATATATAAAAGAAATAGAAAGGGACGTGAAAAGAGTCTCCCGTCAAAGACCCTTTCGATCCTTGTTCTTGCCGGGTTCAATCACACACAGCGATTTCTGGAGCCGGCCCGCCGACCTTGAAATAGTCAATGTTCGCACAGCCGCCGCTGGTCAGAGCTTCCAACCGAACCTTCTTGAGTCCGGCTTCCAGCGATAGAACAATGGAGACGGTCGTATAATTTTCCCAGGCCCCTGTTGCAGGAAAATCAATACTGGCGGCCTCTTCGATGCCGTTGATCAGCAGCCGAGCAGGACGTGAACTGGAACCGTTGGCAAACCGCCACGTAAACGTGTAGGTGCCGGCCGCCGAGATGCGAATCTTCCAATTGATGCCGTTTCCGACGGCATTTGTGGTATCGCAATATCCATAGCCGGTATAGCCCGGGTGTTCCTGCGTATCCACAATCCCGTTAACCTCGCACAGCCCCGGTATCGTTAAAGTCGGATTTTCCTGAATGACAATGCTGTCGAATGCCGCATCCGGGACGGCACACGCTTGAACCGAATAGACGGATTCATTTTGACTTGTATCCACAGCCGTCACAACATAATAATACATGGTACCGTTGACGGCCGTGTTATCCGTGAATTCACAAGCCGACAAAAGGTCCGTATTCAACTTGACATATCCGGTGTTCCACGATGTAGAGCGATAAATATGATACCCGGCCAAATCCTCTTCCGAACTGTTATCCCATTGCAGAACGACCTGGGCATCCTGGCCCACGGCCCGCAAATTCATCGGAGCGGCCGGCGGGGTTGTATCCGGAGGAATATAAAGCCAGTTGCCGGCAAACAGGGCCAGTTCCTCCATATCCACAACGCCGTTCGGATAGTAGTCTACGTTTTCTATTCCGCTGACGGCCTTCCAGCGCCCTGCAAGAACGGCAAAATCATGGTAATCGACCCATCCGTTCAAATCAAAATCGCCGTACATTCCAAATAGCCAGTGCGGGGGATAGCCGTCTTTACCGTCTGCGCCGGCCCCCCATTGAACAATCACCGGAACCATCGATACGGCATCCAGGGTATAGGCATAGGGCGGCGTAAAAACGGTGTCGGTACCCGGATGCACCGTGCCGGTGCAGTTGTCCAGAATATTTCCCGAAGCGGCAATTTTGCCTTTCACGGTGTTGTCATATCCAATGTTGTAATAGGGATTATTGACTTCTTTGAAATAGTTGTTTTCAATCAGACATTCTGAATACAGCCGCGCCCAGACCCCATAGAGCGTCTGAACGCCGGTGCAATGGTAATAGTTGTTATAAAGATGCACCCTTCCAAACCGGACCGACGGAATTCGCTGCATACACAACGCGCCAAACCAATTGTGATGGAAGGTAACATGCAGTTTTCCTAAATCATCGGTTGCACTGTCGCTGCTGCCAATCAGACTGACCCGCTGATTATTCATCGGCTGGGTGAAATAAAATTTACACCAGGATACGGTTACATTGTCGGATCGCCGTGTTATATCCACCAACCCATCATAGCAGTCATAAATTGTGCATTTCGTAATAAAAACATTCGTGATGTCTTCCTTCACGGCAATCCCGTTGCCTTCCCCATACCCCTGCGGAGCACGAATTGTCAAGCGCTGAATGATGACATTGGAACAGCCCTTCTTAAAACCGAGCATTCCAATGATGGTTGGGTTTGTCCCTATCCCTTCGATGGTTTTATTGGATTGAATACTGATTTTGCCTCCGATGGAAGCCAAGTCCAATGTACCCGAGACCTGGATGATATAGGGAGTGTTGACGGTTTCCGCATAGGTTTTTAAATCGGCGGGTGTGGTGACAACAACCGTTGCCCCCCCGGCCCCGCCGGTTGTATTTTGCCCGAAACCATCTGCTCCATATGAAGCCGACACGAAAACCATCATCAGGAAAAACAAAACCGTCTTTTTCATCTGTTCCCTTTCCTCAATTCTTTGGCCGACACAACCAACCCCCTTTCGTCCTCTTATCATTTTCGTTCCTTTTGATCGGTTTCACAAGGCAATCTTGCACCCCAAAAAAGACAATTTCGCGCAAAAAACGATTCCTGACTGCCCACAAACCTTGCAAAATCCTAAAATCTCTTCTTGAAATCCTCCAGACACCCTCTATAATGACCTTCAGTAATCGATTACTGAACGCTGATATTGGGAGAAAGCAATGTACCTTCTTGGTTACGATTCCGGCACCTCTTCCATCAAAGCCACCCTTTTGGATTCCCAAACCGGGAAAGTCGCCGCTTCGGCCTCCGCACCAAAAAAAGAAATGCCTATCGAAGCCCCTCAACCCGGCTGGGCCCAGCAAAACCCGCAAGACTGGTGGGTCAATCTGAAAGCGGCTACCTCGGAAGTTTTAAAAATATCCGGAGTTAACCCATCCGATATTAAAGCCGTTGGAATTACCTACCAAATGCACGGGCTTGTCTGTATTGACAAATCCGGAATCGTAATTCGTCCAGCGATTATCTGGTGCGACAGTCGGGCCGTTGAAATCGGGAATCAGGCCGCCAAAGACCTCGGGGCGGAGCGTTGCCTGCGTGAACTGCTGAACTGCCCGGGCAATTTTACGGCCAGCAAGTTAAAATGGGTGATGAAGAATGAACCCGAAAACTACAAAAAAATCTGGAAAATTTTGCTCCCCGGTGACTGGCTGGCAATGAAAATGACCGGACGGGCGGCTACAACGGCCTCCGGACTGTCGGAAATGATACTCTGGAATTTTCCGAAGGCCGCCCCAGCTGATTTTTTGATGGATTATTACGGATTTGACGGTTCTTTTCTTCCTGAATTGGTGCCGACCTTCGGCCTTCAGGGAGATTTGACGAAAGAAGCCGCCGCGGAGCTGGGGCTGAAAGCCGGCACCCCTGTAACGTATCGTGCGGGCGACCAGCCCAACAATGCCCTGTCGCTCAACGTACTCGAACCGGGTCAGATTGCAGCTACGGCGGGCACCAGCGGGGTTGTGTACGGCATCAGCGACCGCCCTGCCTATGACCCGAAGTCCCGTGTCAACGTCTTTCTCCATGTGAATAATACTCCTCAGCAGGTTCGCAACGGCGTTCTTTTGTGCATCAATGGGACGGGGATTCTGAACAGCTGGCTCAAACATACGGCTGCAGCCGGCAGAGATTACCCGGAAATGAATACCCTGGCCGAGCAGGTCCCCATCGGCAGTGAAGGGCTGGTGATTCTGCCCTACGGCAATGGAGCGGAACGCACGCTGGAAAACCGCAATCTCGGGGCTTCGATCCATAATTTGAATCTGAACCGCCATCATCTTGGTCATCTGCTGCGGGCCGGTCAGGAAGGAATTGTTTTTGCTCTCCAGTACGGGCTGGAAATTATGAAGGCTATGGGGATTCGGATGGACACAGTCCGGGCCGGAAAAGCCAATATGTTCCTGAGCCCTGTTTTTGCCCAAACCTTTGCGACCCTGACGGGAGCCGTCGTCGAATTGTACAATACCGACGGTTCTCAGGGTGCCGCCCGCGGCGCCGGTATCGGGGCCGGCATCTATAAAACATTCGCTCAGGCCTTTGAGACCCTTCGAAAGATGGAAACCATCGAACCCAGGCCGGCAGAGGCGGACCTGTGCCGCCAGGCCTATGCCGCATGGCTGAATATCCTGCACAAACAGCTCGGATAACCTATAAAAAGAAAGGGGAAAACAATGACGGAATATTTTCCTGAAGTCAAAAAAGTGGTGTATGAGGGGCCTGATTCCAAGAATCCTCTGGCGTTTAAGCATTACAATCCCAAAGAAAAGGTGATGGGCAAAACGATGGCCGAGCATCTGCGGTTTGCCGTCTGCTACTGGCATACGATGAAGGGGCTCGGGGCGGACCAGTTTGGGATGAATACGATTGTCCGCAGCTACAACCAGGCCGCCGACCCTATGCAGCGGGCCGAGCAGACCCTTCAGGCGGCGTTCGAATTCTTTACCAAACTGGGGGTTCAGTTCTGGTGCTTCCATGACCGCGATATTGCGCCGGAGGCAGATAATCTGGCCGAAACCAACAAGCGCCTGGACAAAATTGTGGCGATGGCCAAGAAATTCCAGTCGGATACGGGCGTAAAACTCCTCTGGGGCACAACCAATGCCTTCTCTCATCCGCGGTTTATGGCCGGAGCGGGAACGAATCCGAATCCGCACGTGTTTGCGTATGCCGCCAGCCAAATCAAGAAAGCGATGGAAATTACCAAAGAGCTGGGCGGTGCGGGATACGTCTTCTGGGGCGGCCGTGAAGGGTATGACACGCTGCTGAATACCGATATGAAGCGGGAGCTGGACCATATGGCCCTGCTGCTGCAGATGGCGGTCGATTACAAAAAGAAAATCGGCTTCAAAGGCCAACTGTATATTGAGCCCAAGCCGAAAGAACCGACCAAACACCAGTACGACTTTGATGCGGGCAGCTGTTATGCCTTCCTGCAGAAGTATGGTTTGGTGGAGCACTTCAAATTGAATATCGAGGCCAACCATGCCACGCTGGCGGCTCATACGTTCCATCATGAGCTGGCCTTCTGTGCCGCCAACAACCTGCTCGGGTCGGTGGACGCCAATCGCGGAGACCTGCTGCTGGGCTGGGATACAGACCAGTTCCCGACTGATTTGTATGATACGACGCTGGCGATGTACATTATTTTGAAAGCGGGCGGATTTACGACCGGCGGTCTGAATTTTGACGCCCACGTGCGGCGGCAGTCTATCGACAATGTGGACCTCTTTTATGCCCATATCGGGGCGATGGACGCCTTTGCCCGCGGGCTGAAGATTGCCGCTCGTCTGATTAAGGACAAGGTCTTCGACAAGGCCATCAAAGAACGCTATGCCGGCTGGGACACTCCGTTTGGGCGAGCCATAGAGACAGGCAAAATGGACTTTGTGAAGCTCGAAAAATACATTCTCGAAAATGGAGAACCAAAACTCCGTTCCGGACGGCAGGAGCTTCTGGAAAACATTCTGAACGAGTATATTCGATAGAACAATTCTGCGTTTCCCCCAAACCCGTTCTCCTCAGAGAGAGCGGGTTTTTTTATTCAGAAGATTGTTCCTTGTTTTTTGAGTTTTTTCTTGCTATCTTTCATTTTCGTGATATATTTTACGGCCTTTTCAGAGGGCCAAAGCCTCTCTGAGAGCGGAGGCGTAGCTCAGCCGGTAGAGCAACGGCCTTTTAAGCTGTAGGTCCTGGGTTCGAGTCCCAGCGCCTTCATTGGTCATAAGGTCTTTCCTGAAAACAAGTTAGGACTTTTCATATCCTTCCAAAGCGGTTTCCATCCAAAAACAAACCATCTTTTTATTTCGAACCTTCTTTACTCGCTCCCTGCGGCCCCTTAAAATGCCAGCTGCTCGGCCGTCTTCCAGAAAGCGTCTATGGGTGCGCTGGACGCTGCCGCGGAACCGATAAGAAATGAACCATTGAGTACCGAAGAGGATGGATTTGCTCTATGAAACAGTTGAGTATTTCTCGCTGTCGACTTTTTGCAGAGGCTGCTTTTGTTTTTGTGTTTTTTGCGTTGGGGCCTGACTCATTGGGACAGCCCCGCTCTCTGTCTTCTTATGACCCTCAGGCAAATCAGCTGCTGGCCCGAATGACGCTCGAGGAAAAAATCGGCCAGATGATTCAGGCGGAAAGCACCGCTCTGCTCAAAGAGTCTGACATCGAAACATATTATCTGGGTTCAATTTTGAGCAGCGGGGATGCAGATCCGCCGTCGGGAAATACGCTGGAATACTGGACGGAAAAATATGAACGGCTTCAGAAAAGAACCCGATACACGCGTCTGAAAATCCCCCTTCTATACGGTGTGGATGCTGTCCACGGCCACAACAACGTGCTCGGCGCCGTCATCTTCCCGCACAATATCGGTCTGGGATGCACCCGCAATCCGGAATTGGTACAGGAAATCGGCCGGATTACTGCGCGGGAAGTACGGGCTACCGGAATCCAATGGACTTTTGCCCCCTGTGTAGCCGTTCCGCAGGATGAACGATGGGGACGCACGTACGAGGGATTCTCGGAAGACCCGCAGTTGTGTGCGCTGCTCGGTGCTGCGGCGGTTCGGGGCCTTCAGGGGGATAATCTGCGAAGTCCCTACTCCGTGCTGGCCTGTGCAAAACATTATGTCGGAGACGGCGGAACACTTTTCGGCACTTCTGAAAACGGCAGAGGGCTGGATCAGGGCGATGTCCGAACGGATGAAAAGACACTGCGGCGCGTTCATTTAACCCCTTATCCGGCCGCAATTCAGGCCGGAGTCGGAACCATTATGCCTTCCTACAGCAGCTGGAACGGTGTGAAATGTTCCGCCCACAAATACCTGCTGACCACCGTCCTGAAAGAGGAGCTCGGATTTGAGGGTTTTTTGATTTCCGATTACAATGCCATTCGGCAGGTTCATCCGGACTTCAAGACGGCCATCGGCATCTGCGTCAATGCTGGAATGGATATGGCGATGGAGCCCAATCGGTATCGGGAGTTTTTTGCCCATTTGAAGGAGCTGGCGGAGGAAGGAACGGTGCCGATGTCGCGAATTGACGACGCCGTCCGCCGAATTCTGCGCGTCAAGTACGCGATGGGCTTGATGGACAAAGGGTATTCTCTGAAAGCAAATCGCCGCCTTCAGAAGGAATTCGGTTCGGAGGCGCATCGACGGGTTGCCCGGCAGGCCGTACGGGAATCACTCGTCCTGCTCAAGAATGAAAACCGAACACTGCCCCTTTCCAAAAAGGCCGCTCGAATTCATGTGGCCGGCCGCAGTGCTGACAATTTAGGCAATCAATGCGGCGGCTGGACCATTACCTGGCAGGGGCAAAGCGGCCCTGTCACTCTCAACGGAACGACGGTTTTAACCGCCATCCGTCGGACGGTATCCGAGCAAACCCTCGTGACCTATTCAGATGACGGAAAGCGTGCGGAAGGAGCAGATGCAGCTGTGGTTGTCATCGGGGAAAGACCCTATGCAGAGGGCTACGGTGACCGAGACAATCTGGAAATCTCCCGAGAGGATAAGCGGGTCATCGAAAATGTGAAAAAAGCCGGAATCCCAATTGTTGTTGTCCTGTTCTCGGGCCGACCTCTGATTCTTGGTGATGTTCTGGAGCAGGCGGATGCCCTGGTTGCCGCCTGGCTGCCCGGAACCGAAGGACAAGGCATTGCGGATGTCCTTTTCGGGGATTATAAACCGACCGGCAAGCTGTCCTTTACCTGGCCCAAATCGATGGACCAGATCCCCATCAATATCGGCGATGTACCCTATGAACCCCTGTTTGAGTATGGATACGGTCTGACCTATTAAGACGCCGGCCTCAGAGCGGAGTTTTTATCCCACCCTGTTTTTCCGTTTTCAGACGGGTAACGAGTCTTTACAGCACAAAGGTTTGGCTGTGCTGTTTGCGCAGGGCCTTGTTCAGACTTTTCAGGAAGTACTTCTCCACGACAGTCTCCCAGCCCATATGACTGGCCAGTTCATAGCCGCTGTGGAGCAGCTGATTGAATTCCTCATCGTTCTTGGGCAGCCGAGCGCAGATTTCCAGCGCCACCTTTTCGCTCACTTTGTACTCAATCTGGTCGCGGAATTCGCGGTCAATCTGAAGCAAATCCTCCAGCGCCATTCCGCGCTGTCCGTTCAGATTTGTATAATCTACTTCGATAACATTGGGGACCTTCTGGCCGCCCGTGACCGCCCGGACAAATCCCGCACAGCCGCATAAACTGGTGACAACGCACAAGCCGCCGAAGCAAAGCGGTTCCAGCTGGGCAATTCCGAACGGCTCATAGATGCTCTGGCCGAACTCCACATCGGTGCCCTTGCGGATATCCATAAACTCCATATCATAGGGCATCCGGTGTCCGCAGCACTGCCGGTTGAACCCGAACTGGTTGATGAAAATCACCTTGATATTGCGGCTTCGCAGGTTAAATTCCTGTACCCCCGCATAAAAGGCCGCTTCGCCGCCGGACAAGTCCGGCATCCCTTCGCGATGAGCCGCGGGCCAGTGGTAGTCCGCTTCCATCTGGTAAATATCCCGGTCCCGCCGCTTGTGGGTTTCCGTACTGAGCACAATCAGCACGCCAGTTTTGTTCTGTGTTCGGAATTCCCGGTCCAGATGTTCCAGCACCCGCAGGTCTCTCCAGAGCCCTTTGCTGATGACCAGCCGCGTAACGTGACTGAAGATAAAATCGGGCTTCCAGCCGAGGAGATTTTCGCAATACTGCCGCAGGCGGTTGCGGGATTCATATTTTTCGGCCAAGCTGATTTGATAGGCCGGAATGCCGTTGTATGTCAAATCAATGTCTGCCAGATTGAACTCCGGCGCCAGAAACCGCAGTTCATCCATCACACAGTCCCCGACGGCCAAAATATTATCGCAATGACGGGATGCCTCTACGAGGGCATACTTGAAAAAGTGGCTTTGATCGCCGAAAACATCGTTAACATACAAATCCTGTTCGCGGGCCTTGCGGAGAACATTATAAAACATCGTATCATGACCGCTGTGCCCTTCCACAATTCGGCGGATGGGAGCCACTTCGTGTGCATAAAAGAACGTTTTAAAATCATATGAGTCAAGAATTCCTGCCAGCGCTGTCGGAATCCCCATAAATTCATGGGCCACCAGCACAGTAGGAATTTCTTTTTCCGCGGCTCCGATAACGCGTAGGGCTTCGATGGCGGGAAGGGCCAGACGCATATACTGCTCATATTCCCACAGATTTTCGTATAAATCGCTTCGAATGCCGAATTCGCGGAACAAAGCCCCTTTGAACTGATTGACCGGATGGGGATCCATTCGTGTGACATCAATCAGGATCACCTCCGGCGTGCTTTTGATGTGCGTCATAGGGTCAAAAAAGATCCGCCTGCCGTAAACAATATCCACATTGAACTGGTCTTCGATGCGCTGGAATCCGGCGGCATAGCTGCTGCGTGTTCGACCGTCCAATGAGGAATACAGGACTTCTCCGCCCGATCCCAAACGGGAATCGACCCCTTCATCCCGAAAGAACAGTGGACTGATTAAGATAGTTCTTCCGGTCGCGTTCAGGTAGTTTTGGCTGGTAAAAAGCCCCTCCAGGACAGCCCCAATTCCCCCAATTTTTCCAATGGCCTCATGGGTGATATGAACAATCGTTGGACGCTGATTCATCGTTTCACCTCGTTTCTGCCTTTTCTATCCAAAACAAATCTCCCATATAAAATATACCAAACATTCGCAGGATGCAAAAACAGCATATCCATATTTTTACTGATATACTAATCGGAAAAATCCCCCGCTCTTCCTCAATGCCCTTTTCTTTTTTTTATTATCGGATGTTCCTTGCGGAAGGTTCAGGAAAAACCACAAGCGATTGCCGCTAGATAATACCTATAATGAATGATTTTTATCTTTTTTTGCGGTTATCCAGGATTTCGTTGAATTCACAACAATAACCCTTTCGTCCGCAGTCCGGACAAAAATCTCCTCGCCAAACGCTGTCAAACTGCTCCATCATTTTTTCAAGCAGTTTCGGCTCCGTTGCGATAATTCCATTTTCGAAATTCCTGCGATTATCTGCTTTGCCGCCCATTCCGGCTCCTGTCAGATTCGCACTGCCGAAATATCCGAAAAATCCGTCCACAATCACCATTTTGAAATGGACCCGCGGACAAAGCATTTGTTCCATTCCCTGCAGGAGAACAGGATAACGGTCAAAATCCATCTGAAATCGTTTCCCGGGCTCTTTCGCATACAGCAGCCGAATCGCAACGCGTCTGTGAGCCAGTTCGGCAAGAACCTTCAAAAAAGGAACCCATTTCCCTCGCGACAGGATATGTAAATCCTTGATGTCGCTGGTGCCTAACCAGAGGAAGGATTGGGCGGAAGGGACTTTTTCCAGTAAAACTTTTTCATACAGACTTCGGTCGGTGATGTATTCGAGCATCATCGGGCCTGTCTCTGAAGAAAGTGTTGAAATGCAGTAGGAAGATAATCAATCAAGTCCATTGCCGTTATAGAGATTTCCCCCTTGTCCTGCGCAGCCAAATCGCCCGCAAGACCGTGTATATAAACCCCCAGAACGGCCGCCTCAAAATCCGCCAGCCCCTGCCCTGCCAGAGCCGTGATAATACCGCTTAAGACATCCCCGGAGCCGGCTGTTGCCATTCCGGGATTGCCGGTCGTATTGACATAGAATTGCTCTGAACCGGCGACAACGGTTCCTGCACCTTTGAGAACCACTGTACCGCCGATGCGCCGGGCCATTCGGACAGCCTGTTCGACACGCTCAGACGGTATCGGTTCTCGAAAGAGGCCTTTCCAAAGGCGGGCGAATTCTCCGGGATGCGGGGTCAGGATCATAGACGCCTTTGTTTTAGCCGACCAATCGCCGGCAGACGCCAGAACATTCAATCCGTCCGCATCAATAACCAGACGCGTGTCCGAATCGGCAAGGAGATGAAGCAGAACTTCCCGTGTCCCGGCCCCCGTTCCGGCACCGGGACCGAAACAAATCACATCGTGTTCGTCTTTAATGCGAGACAAAAGTGCCGCTGCTGATGCATCGATGCGGCCCAACGAGTCCTCCGGCAGCCCGAGCGTTGTATAGCAGGGATCCAGACTGGCCGCTGTCGGCTGAATGGATTTTGGGACGGCGATACGAACCAGACCTGAACCGCTGCGGAGAGCGGCTTTTGCCGCCAGAATCGGTGCACCGCTGAAGCCCACAGAACCGCCGACGATGAGGACTTTTCCAAAGGTTCCTTTGTGTCCGTCACGGGGCCGCGGGGCCAGAATGGGTATTCTGCTGATCTGTTTCATTGTCTGCTCCATCGGGCCTGATTTTGCGATGCATCAGACAGGCCGCAACAGCCGCACCAAACCCGTTGTCTATATTGACGACGGTAATGCCGGCCGCACAACTGTTTAACATCGTCAGAAGGGCCGACAGCCCTTCAAAATTCGCCCCATAGCCGACGCGGGTAGGCACGGCGATAACCGGGGAATCTACCAGCCCCCCTACTACGCTGGCCAGAGCCCCTTCCATACCGGCCACAACAAGAATCACATCCGCCCTGCGAATCTCCTCGATGCAGCCCAGCAGACGGTGCAGACCAGCCACGCCGACATCACAGAAGAGTTTGACCCGGCTGCCGAACAATTCCGCTGTTATCCGGGCTTCAGAAGCTGTCGGCAAATCCGCCGTACCGGCCGTAACCACCGCGATATAGCCCGGACGCCAACGAATCGGCTTCTGTACGAGAACGATTGTTTTGGCCTGGCTGTCATAGGAAAGGCCCGGATGAGCAATCGCCTCTTTGACAGCGGCAAAGGCCTCCGGCGACGCCCGTGTGGCCAGGACATTGTGTCCGGTTTGGGCCATTCTCAAAAAGATTTCGCGAACCTGCTCGGGGGTCTTAAAAAGACAGAAAATCACTTCCGGAAAACCGCAGCGGAGAGAACGATGATGGTCAATCTGGGCAATTCCGATGTCCTCAAAAGGAAGACGCCGAAGCTTCTCGACGGCCTCCTGGATGGAAATCCGTCCGGCTTTTACATCTTCCAGTAAAGTTTCTATGGTTTTCGCATCCATGAATTAGTCCAAAGACGCTTTAGGTTCCAGTGTCAAATCAGCAAAAAGTCCCGTTTTGTACTTAGGATAGGCCAAAGAAGCCACCATGGCGGCATTATCCGTGCAGAGTGCTTTCGACGCTACAGAAAAGGCCAATCCGCGATTCCGGCAGAACCCTTCCAATGCCGTCCGCAAAGCGTTGTTGGCGGCCACACCGCCGCCGAGCAGAACCGTACGGGCCCCTACTCGTTCAACCGCACGGCGTGTCTTTTCAATCAGCACGTCAATCACAGCGGCTTGGAAGGAAGCGGCAATATCTGCAAGTTCCTGCCGACTCATTTGATGCGCCCGATTGGGACCTTTCATATCCTGTCCCTGGCAATAGTAAAGGACAGCTGTTTTGAGACCGCTGAAAGAGAAATCAAGCGAGTTTTTCTCCATCAGGGAACGAGGGAAGTTGATGGCGTTTGGATTGCCTTCGCGGGCGATTTTTTCAATTGCCGGACCGCCTGGGTATCCTAAATTCAGTATTGAAGCAACCTTATCAAAAGCTTCTCCGGCGGCGTCATCGATGGTGGTTCCCAGAAGCTGCAATTGGAGAGAAGAGCGGACCTCGTATAAGTTCGTATGACCGCCGGAAACAATCAGTGCAACTGCGGGGAAGTCGATGGCTTCTTGGATCATAAGTGTCGACTGCAAATGGGCATGCACGTGGTTGACAGCAATGAGCGGTTTGCCCCAGGCCCAAGCGAGGGTCTTGGCGGCTGTAACCCCAACCATCAGCGCGATGGACAGGCCGGGCTGATTGGCGACAGCCACAGCCGAGATATCAGTGAATGTAACCTTTGCCTCTTCAATGGCTTGCGAGACAACCGGAAGAATTTGTTCTACGTGCGCCCGAGAGGCCACTTCCGGGACAACGCCGCCGTATCGGCTGTGAAGATAGGTCTGGGAGGCAATCACAGAGGAAAGAATGGTATGGCCGTCGGCGACAACCGCGGCGGCGGTTTCATCGCAACTCGTTTCAATTCCGAGAATTATAATCCGGTCTTCTTTCATCCTGTTCTCGACTTCCTTCTCTACACCGTATCGGGTTTGGGTGATTCTGTCAATCGAAATGACAATTCTTGACAACAGCTGTCCGTCAACCTACAATTCTATTTAATTTGCCGCCTTACAAAAAATGTATACATCAATGACAAAAAATGTATATTGAGCAGCCCTTGGAAACACAGCGGATATTTGGCTTTGAGTATGTCCAGAATGCCCAAGCACTTACGACAATGCTTGAGCAGATTCAACATGCAAACCGTCTCGCCCTTGATACCGAAGCTGACAGCTATCATCATTACTATCCAAAAGTTTGCCTAATTCAACTTTCCACGAAGGATTCTCATTTTATCATTGATCCGTTTGCCGACTTTGACCTCAAAAACTTTCTTGAGATTCTCTGTCTAAAAAATCTTGTACTTCATGATGCCGGCTATGACTTGCGAATGCTGAAGGCCTCATTTAGTTTTCAGCCGAAGGGCGAGATATTTGATACGATGCTGGCGGCACGGCTGATTGGGCGGGAGCATATCGGTCTTTCCGATTTGCTGGCCGACCTTTTGGGCGTCGAGGTTCATAAGAAAAATCAGCGGGCTGATTGGTCAAAGCGACCGTTGCCGGACGAACTTCTGAAGTACGCTATGGATGATACGCGTTATCTGCTGAATCTTGCGGATATTTTGTCTGACAAACTGACAGAACTAGGGCGGCTCGACTGGCATCGGCAGAGTTGCCGCTGGTCGGTTCGCTCGGCCCTTCTGCCGGTAAAAAATAACCATGACCCGGATGAAATCTGGCGGATAGCCGGTGTCAGCCGTCTCCGGCCGAAAGAGATGGCCTTTGTGCGGGAATTGTGGCACTGGCGGGAAAAAGAGGCCCAAAAAGCCGATGTCCCGCCTTTTCGGATTTTGTATCCCAAACAGATGCTGGCGCTTTCCGTCTGGGCGGCTGCGCAGAAGAAAGGGATAGATATTGACCCGCATCGGCTTCCGCGAAGCTGCCGGGGTGAACGGCTGGCCTCGCTGAAAAAAGCCATCGAGAGGGCCTCGCAAACTCCGCCGGCGCAGTGGCCGGACCGCAAACGGCCTCAAACCGGGCATCAGCCCAGTTTCGAACAGCAAAATCAGATTGAAACACTTCGAAAAAAGGTTGTGCAGATTGGTGCGTCGCTGAATCTGCCGCCGCAGTGGATTGCACCGAAGGCGACCCTCACCAGCATTGTCCTGCGGAGGCTGGATACACCGGAAAAAATCATTCAGTCCAACCTGCTGGCTCCCTGGCAGGTCGAACTGCTCACCGACGCCCTTGCAGAAGTGTTTGGAAAAAGCAGGCATCTCTAAACGGACAGGAACTTTCCCAATAGCTTGTAGGAAACAAAAAACAGAATTCAGCGGAGGCGGTTTTTAACAAGAATCAGGGCCTGCTTGGCTACGCTCTTGCAGATTCGGGGCAGCGTGAAACGAAGCGGCGTCTGCTCAGCAAAACGAAAATCCGAACAGGGCTTCTCGGGCAGAGGGTCCCCCAGCACGGTCATCTTCTCCGGAAAAGGACAGCCGAAACTCATCGCGGCGGTGCGAAGAATCGGCAGGGACATCGGCTCCAGCCCGACCAGCCGACAGCAGGCATATTCGCAGGCAATCGGGTCTGGGCCGCCGATAAAATAGCCCAGGTGCCGGGGAGTTCCGCTGATAGGCCCCTGCCCTTCCATCGCAATGACGGCATCCACCAGATTGACCGCCGGCGCCAGGTACCGGTAAATCCCGAGCAGCAGCCGGCAGAAGGACTCTGTATCCCCGCCGCGGAGAAAATGCCAGAGAGGTTTTTCCTTGCCGACCACGCAGCCGAACATGTTTTTGACGGCAAAGGTCGCCCCCAGCTGCTGGTGCATTTTGAATTTGGGGACATTGAGGATGACATCCGCCTCGAGAGCGGCGCGGCTTATCCCGACGTTTGCCCCATCTATCTTGACTCGCACCGCCCTGTCCAGCTGAACTATTGGGACCTGCATAGCATCCAGAACCGTATCTATTTCCAGAGCCTTCAGGCACGCACGGGCATCGCCCCAGGCGGGTGAATCCCCGACCATGGGCCTTGCTCCCGCCTCTTTCATCATTTGAGCCAGCGTGACGATGACGGCCGGATGGGTCTGGGCCGCTTTGCCAGCCTCCAAAGGCACAATCAGATTGGGTTTTATCAAAACCCGGTCGGACGGCTGGACAAACTGTCTGATTCCGCCGGCCAGATTCCAAAAACGCTCGAGGGCTTCACGAACCTCGGACGGTTCATACGAACTGCATCGGCACAGAACGACCGGATAGTCCGGAACGGCTGACTGCTGCTGGAAAGAGCCTGCTCTGTCCGCCGACATTTAGCCCCCCGCCTTTTGACAGACAATTAAAAAAAGCAGCATCCCCGGCTCTTTGGCGGCCGGGGCCGAAAAGAATCGGCTGAAGACACTCATCTCTTCGGGTTTGGGCGAGGCCAGTACGAGCAGATCCCCTTCCGTCATGGCGGTCAGGAGCCGGCCTTCCCGAAATGACAGACTTTCAAAAAAGGAGACGCCGGTTCGTCCGTATCCGGCTGCAGGAGGCTGGAAAAGAGGTTCAATTCGCACGGAAACAAACCCACGCTGAGGAGTATCAGGTTTGGCGCGGAGCATCAAAGACATCCGGCCTCCGGGGACCTGCTTGCCGGCGGGGATCCTGTCGGCCGTAAAATAGAAAAGCGTCTGTCCGGTCTCAACGGAAAAGCCGGTGATCTCTTCGGGATAGTCCTGAAAAATCAGCAGTTTCTTGGTACCGAGCCGTTTGGCCCCGTTTTGCTCGAGGGCCGAGAGGACGGATTCGGCGAGGTCATACGTTCCGGCCGCCGCCCACAGGCCGTTGGATTCAAAGGCCGAAGGATCCGAAAAGGTGATTCCTTTGGAGGACAGCATCGGGAGAATGCGGGGCAGGTCCTGCATTTTCTCCAGCGGAACCCGCCAGACAATTACGGCGAAGGCCGACTGCACCTGGACCGCCGGCTGCTCCCGCGGGGCCAAATCCGTAATTTTCAGACGGGGCAGCGGAGCCGGTGCGGGATTCTGGACAGCCGGCGGAGTCTGACAGCCGAACCCGCCGAACAGGCCGAGAAGCAGCAGCTTGACCGCTTTCATAGTCGTCGGCTCCTATCTGTCCCGATATCGGCGAATTTTCAGCAGGTAATCCAGATATTCGGTGGGGCCGAGCTGCTGATACTCCGCCATCGCGTAGGGTGTACCATCCGGCTTGGCCAGATAAAGAGTCGGGAACAGATTCCGAAAACGGTATCGCCGAGCCAGCTGCTGATTCTGTTTTCGGATTTCCTCTGACTGTTTGAAGGGGTCATTCGGGAAGTCAACCAGCATGAAGACAAAATATTTTTCGGCTTCTCGAGCAAAGACCTCCTGGGCGAAAACATCTTTTTCCAGGCGGATGCAGAAAATACACCAGTCCGAACCGGAGAAATTGATGAGCAAATCCTTGTTTTCTTTCTGAGCTGCAGCCAGGGCTTCCTGAAAATTCGTGTACCAGCGGACGCCGGAAGGAACATCTGGAGAATCGGAATGAGACCCATGATTTTCCAGCGGCTTAGAAGTTTCGGACTGCTGGTTGGACTGTGTCGAGGCAGACGGAACAGGCGGAGCGGGATTTGCAGGGGATTGTCTTTTGCATCCGCCAGCCACCGTCAATCCGGCAGCCCCAAAAAATAGCATCATCCATCTTACTGCGGCAAGTGGTTCCATTCAACCCTCGATTCTTGCAATGTTCCAAAAGACTTCATCTGTAAAAATTCGGATTATAATCTCTTACGTCAAAAGAGCAAAGAGTTCATAAAATCTCCAAAAATATTGTAGATATACTATTGCAGAAAACCGATATTTTTACCAATCGTTTCTTGACGGCCTTTGTATTTCCTGTACAATAATCATCCAAAAGTTATTCCTTGGAAGGAAAAAGAAAGGATTTTTTTATGCAAACTCTGGCTTTTATGACGGGCCAATGGGAATGGGTGGTTATCCTGATTATTGCAGTGCTTCTTTTTGGAAGGAGACTGCCGGAGATCGCCCGCAGCATCGGCAAAAGCATCACGGAATTCAAAAAAGGTATCAAGGAATCTGAAAGCGAAATCCATAAGGCAATCGAAGAATCCGATAAAGCCGCAGAAAAAAATCTGCCGAAAGATTCGTCACAATAATCTGTGCAGATGTCTTTAGGACGATTTGACAGTCCGCATTCAAAAATGCGGACTTTTTTATTTCTGACGAGGCCAGAATCGGCAGACCAGAATAGCCGCTTCATAAAGAAGGTAAAGCGGGACAGCCAGAGCAATCTGGGTAATCACATCCGGGGGAGTGGCAAAGGCCCCGATCACAAAAGAGGCCAGAAAAACATACCGACGAGCTTTGCGAAGGGATTCCAATCGAATCAATCCCATCCGCTCTGCAAAGACAATAAAAATCGGCGTCTGAAATGTCAGCCCGAAAACTACCGAAAGCATTAAGATAAATGACACATAATCGGAGAGAGAGGGCTGATAGAGCACATACTCGACACCCGCATTAAACCGAACAAAAAACTTCAGCGCTATCGGGGCAACTACCAGCAGAAAAAAAAGAACCCCGCCGACAAAAAGAACAACACTGATCGGAGCCACCACATAAACATATCGCCTCTCCCGACGATACAGGCCCGCCGAAACAAAAGCCCAGATTTGATAAAACACCCACGGTGAGGACAAAAGCAAACCCAATACCAGAGACGCCTTCAGATAAACCAAAAACGGCTCAGCCACTTTAATGGCCTGAAGCGACGGCTCCAGACTGGACGTTTTCATCGCTTGTTCAAAAGGAAGCAGAATCAAATGCAGAAAGGCCCGTCCCCAGAATAGAGCGATTCCCAGCCCGACAGCCAGCCCCAAAATCGCCAAAATAAGCCGCGCCCGAAGCTCCTCAAGATGGTCGCCTAAACTCATGGACTTGAGTTCTTCTTCCTGTCCCATTCGCTTTTCTTCCTTTTGTCCTGCCTGAAATGAAAGCCAGTTTATCTGTTTTTTCCCGTCTGTAAATCTCTTTTCAAAAAGAAGACGGAAGGATAAGATAGAGGAATGAGCGGACTTATAAGAATTCTCCTGATTGCAGGGGGCGGACTGTTTTTCGCGGCGGGGCTGGCCGCCTTTCTCTATGTACGGCTCAAGCAAAAACCGACGTGGGAGGAGATCGAGGAAACTTACTATGAATTCGAAGAGGCCCATCCGGCTATGCGGCGCTATCAGCGGGGGCTCCGGACCAGTATGGCCCTGATAGCCGCCGCAATGCTTCTGCTGTTTCTCGGAGCCGTTCTCTAATCAGCCCTTGATGCAGACCAGAGGAACTAATTTGGCAACTTTTCGGGCCAAACCGGCCTTGTCGGAAACCTCGACCACTTCGCTGACATCTTTGTAGGCGCCCGGAGCCTCCTCAGCCAGCCCCCGCATCGAAGCACTTCGAATCAGAATCCCCCGTCCCTGAAGATTTCGGATGATTTCCTTGCCGTGCCAGCGTTTGGTGGCGGCGGTTCGGCTCATCTGGCGGCCTGCCCCGTGGCAGGAGGAACTGAGCGAAAGCGACTCAGCCTCTTTTGTGCCGACTAGGATATAGGAAGCCGTGCCCATCGTGCCGCCGATGAGAACGGGCTGACCGACCGAACGATACTCCGCCGGAAGGCTCAGATGGCCCGCCCCCCAGGCCCGCGTGGCTCCCTTTCGGTGGACAAAAAGACGGCACAGCCGGCCGTCAATTTCGTGTTCCTCCTCCTGACAGGTATTGTGCGAGACATCATACAGAAGACGAATCTGCGAACCGGGCATCTCTTTTTCGAAAACCTCCCGAACCAGATGCATCAAAATCTGGCGATTGGCCAGAGCACAGTTGATGCCGCTGCGCATGGCCCCCAGATAGCTGCGCCCGACCTCGGACTTCAGCGGAGCACAGGCCAGTTCCCGCTCAGCCAGTTCAATGCCCGCCTCGCGGGCCGCCGACGCCATCTTTTTCAGATAATCCGTACCGATTTGATGGCCCAGCCCCCGCGAGCCGCAGTGAATGCTGATTTTGATGTCGCCCTCCTCCAGACCAAAGGCCGCAGCGGCTTGGGGGTCATAGATTTCTTCGACCTTCTGAATCTCCAGATAGTGGTTGCCGGAGCCGAGCGTGCCCATTTCCTCCCGCTGGCGTTTTTTGGCCTGGTCAGAGACTTTGGAGGGATCGGCACCGGGGATGCGGCCTCCGGATTCGATAAAGCGAAGGTCGTCGGCTGTGCCGAAACCCTGCTGAACGGCCCAAACCGCCCCGCCCGTGAGCACCTCATCCAGTTTGGGAATGGAAAGGGCGATTTTGCCGGTACTGCCGACACCGGCGGGAATATGGCGAAAGAGCGCATCGGCGATGCATTCGCGATGTGGGAGAAAATCTTTTTCCTTCAGCCCCGTATGCATCGTCCGCACACCGCAGGCAATGTCAAATCCAACGCCGCCGGCAGAGATGACCCCGCCCTTGTCCGGGTCAAAGGCCGCCACACCCCCGATGCAGAAGCCGTAGCCCCAGTGGGCGTCAGGCATCGCATAGGAATACCCGACAATGCCGGGCAGACAGGCCACATTGGCCACCTGGCGGGCAACCATGTCGTCCATCTCAGCAATCAGCGGCTCAGAGGCAAAAATCAGGCCGTCCACCCGCATTTTGCCCGTTCGTTCAATCAGCCAGCGGTATTCATCTCTGCGTTTGACCAGTTTGCGATCCATAAACTCTCCTCAAACATCTACGACACACTGGGCAATCCATCGCCCATCCTCAAAAGCCACCTTCAGCATCTGATACGTGGCTGCCTTGGCTTCGACAGCCGCTTTGTGTCGGACCGGGTCCATCCGCTCGCCCCACAGCACGCCCGAGAGCATATCGCCGGAAATCGTCACTTCAAAGCGGGAAAAAAACATCTTTCGCGTATCGGCTTCATACAAAATCTGATTGAGCCATTCGGCCAAAAGCAGCTCCCTGTCGTCCATCTGGACCGAAACCGAAACCGGCTCCAGCGGCCGAACCTTCTGCGGATTGCACATGACGGCCATCAGGGCATATGCAGCCTCTGCAAAGGCCTCTTCGAGTGTCGCCCCGATTCCCCGGATGCCGATATCCGCCTGATGAGCAAAGTGCTCCCACATACGAGAGCGTTCTCTCAATAGCGGTAATGGTCGGGTTTGTACGGGCCTTCCACCGGCACCCCCAGATATTCGGCCTGTTTGGGCGTCAGTTTGGTAATCTTGCCGCCGAGGGCCTCGACGTGAAGCCGCGCCACCTCTTCATCCAGCTTTTTGGGAAGCGTATAAACACCTGGCTTAAGATTCTCTGTTGCCAGCATAATCTGGGCCAGACATTGGTTGGTGAAACTGTTGCTCATCACGAAGCTCGGATGGCCGGCCGCACAGCCGAGATTCACCAAACGCCCCTCTGCCAGGACAATAATTGAGCGGCCGCTCTCGAGAGTCCACTTGTCCACCTGCGGCTTAATCGTCTGCTTTTTGCATTTGGGGTTGCTCTCCAGATAACTCATCTGGATTTCGCTGTCAAAGTGGCCGATGTTGCAGACAACCGCCTCATCCTTCATCCGCTCCATATGGGCGCCGGTAATCACATCGCAGCAGCCGGTCGCCGTCACAAAGATGTCTCCGATGGGGGCAGCTTCCTCCATTGTCGTGACCTCGTAGCCCTCCATCATCGCCTGCAGGGCACAAATCGGGTCTATTTCCGTAATCAGTACACGGGCCCCGAAGCCCCGCATGGACTGGGCGCATCCCTTGCCGACATCACCGTAGCCGCAGACGACTACCACCTTTCCGGCCACCATCACACCGGTAGCCCGTTTGATGCCGTCCGCCAGCGATTCCCTGCAGCCGTATAGGTTGTCAAACTTGGACTTCGTGACGGAGTCGTTGACGTTAATCGCCGCAAAGGGAAGGTCCCCTGCCGCCTGCAGATGATAAAGCCGATGAACCCCCGTGGTGGTTTCCTCAGAAACGCCTCGAAGGTTGGCGGCAATCTGCGTCCACTTGGCCGGAGTTTGCGCATAGGAGGCCGCCAGCCGGTCCATCACAATGCTGAATTCCTTGTTGTCATAGGTGCGTTCGAGCAGAGAAGGGTCTTTTTCCACCCGCATTCCCTGAATCACCATCAGAGTGGCATCGCCGCCGTCATCGACAATCATATCCGGCCCCCCGCCGTCCGGCCACGTAAGGGCCTGTTCGGTACACCACCAGTAATCCTCCAGCGTTTCCCCCTTCCAGGCAAAGACGGCCGTACGGCCGGCCTTGGCAATAGCGGCAGCGGCATGGTCCTGCGTGGAGAAAATATTGCAGGAGGCCCAGCGAACTTGCGCCCCCAAAATCTCCAGCGTTTCGATCAGCATCGCCGTCTGGATTGTCATATGAAGGCTGCCGGTGATTTTCAGGCCTTTGAGGGGCTGGCTGGGGCCGTATTTTTTCCGGATAGCCATCAAGCCGGGCATTTCTTTTTCAGCCAGTTTCATTTCCCTTCTCCCCCAATCCGCCAGCGAAATATCCGCCACCTGATACGGCAGAGTCAAATCCACCGGACGAACTTTTTTGCGCTTTGTATTTTGAATCGTATCCATTGATCTTCCTTTCTTTTTTGGATTTTGCCTTCGATATTAGTCTATTTCCCGCTCCTTTTCAACATCTATGGAGGGCAGATACGCGACATATCCTGTCTGCATTGTGTTTATTATAAAATTTTTGCCAAGATTGCCCTCGCCGCGTATATTTGCAAAAGAGGGCTTTACAGACGCCTAAAAAATGATATATAACTGAAGCCGTTTTCAAAGAGTTTTTTTAAGGAAAGACGATCATGCCGGATATTATGCCCATTTCCTTAACAGGGTATGAAAAACTCAGGGAAGAACTCCGAAATCTGGAGCAGGAGGCCGTGGAAGTCCGACAGCGTGTCGCAGAGGCACGAGCCCAGGGGGACTTGCGTGAAAATGGGGAATACATTTACGGCCGTCAGCAGTTGGGGTTTATCGAAGGCAGAATGGCAGAAATCCGGGGGAAGCTAAACTTTTCCAAAGCAACTGACTGTACCCAGATTCCTACAGAGCGTGTGGGCTTCGGCACCGTTGTCAAAGTCAAGGACCTCGACACGGGAAAAATCCATATTTATCATCTGCTGGGACCTTATGATTCGGACTTGACGGATGACAGCATCTCCATTCTCTCTCCGGTTGGGCAAGCCTTAAACGGAAGCACGATTGGAAGTCGAATCTCTGTTCAGGTACCTCGCGGTGAACTTCATCTGGAAGTGCTCGACATCCAGAAATCTCCCATTCAATAAGAGCTGCTGCATAAATCCCCGCTGATTGCATGAACGGTATCAGCCGATATCTCAAGGGAAAGCCATTTTCTTTTCGAACCAAAATGGGGACATAAAGGAGCCATATTGTTTGCTTATATCGGTTATCGGCCGTATCAATATATTTATTACTATTTACTTTTTTTTACCAAATTGCCTCGGATGAGATATATGCCTCTGCGGAAAAAAGAAGAAAGAGCCCAAATAAAGGACGCCAAATGTCCGCATTTGAAAATGAACGTGTAAAGATTTTTCTGAATCTTTACTCCACATACCAGCATCGAATTTATGGATTCATTTTGTCCATTATCGGCAACTGGGACCAGGCCGACGATATCCTTCAGGAAACAATGAGCGTGCTCTGGAACAAGTTTGACCAATACACCCCCGGGACGGATTTTCTGTCCTGGGCAATGAAGGTGGCCCATTTTCAGGTCTTGTCTCATATCAAAAAGCAGAAGATCCAAAACAAATACTTCAGCCGCAAAACCATCGAAAATATCAGCGAAATAGCCGCTTCCTCTTCAGGCGACAAGGCTGAATCTCTCAAGGCCCTTCGTCAATGCATCAAAAAGATGTCGCAGCGCAGCCGGCAGCTTCTGTCTCTGCGGTATGAAGACGGTACAACGATTCAGAAGATTGCCCAGCGGATCCAGGAAAGCGTCAACAGTCTCTACAAGGAATATCAGCGGATTCATTATCAGCTTTTCCAGTGCATTCGTCGGCAGATGGGATGGGATGGCTAAGCAATGAAAAACGCTCAACAAATTCAGAGAATGTTTGAACTGCTGGACGCCGTCCGGGAAGGCACAATCCGTCCTGAAGAGGTGAAAGAACTGGACCGCATT
>CALEDR010000043.1 GCA_937949545.1 uncultured Phycisphaerae bacterium | reverse complement strand
CACAAGCAAACCTCTTTTCCGGTTGTGTTTTTCCGGGTATAGTATATGTCTCAGGAATAAGCAGGAAAGGATTTCCATGGGAGCCCCGCAGTCCAAACAGGTGTTTATCAGTGCACTGGAGCCCAGTGCCGATGCCCATTGTGCCAACCTGATTCGCTCTGTGGCTGCACAAACGCAGGGGTTGCCCTCCGACTGGCCCGGCGCCGACAGCCGACATATCCCCTTGCCTGAAAAGCCCGCTGTCCAATGGGTCGGGCTGGGCGGGCCGAAAACGGCCGCCGCCGGATGCCGTCTCCTCGAAAACCCCGTCGGCCGGGCGGCCATGCTCTACAATGTCTTGGGCCAGCTCGGTTATTACCGCAATCTTCTGAAAACTGCTGTAGATTATCTAAGACACAATCCGATTGATTTGCTTGTGGTCTGCGATTCACCGGCCTTTCATTTCCATCTGACCAAGGCCGCCAAACGGCTCGGCATTCCGGTTCTGTTTTACGTGGCTCCGCAGCTGTGGGCCTGGGCTCCCTGGCGAATCCGCAAACTCCGCCGCTGCTGCGACCGGCTGGCCTGCATCCTGCCTTTCGAAAAGGAATGGTTCAGCCGCAGGGGGGTCCCAACCGACTTTGTCGGCAATCCGCTTTTGGATGACCTCCTGTTCAATCCCGACCAGTGCTATAAATCCTATTCGGATTATAACCCGACCGCCCCCAAAATTGCTCTGCTGCCCGGCTCCCGAAACGCCGAAATTCAGTCCCTCTGGCTGCCGATGCAGAAAATCGCCGCTTCGGCTGCGGTGCATCATCCGAATCTGCAGCTGTTTGCCGCGGCTTCCGATGAGGACAAACTCGCCTGGCTGAAGGCCCATCAGCTCCCGAATCTGTCGATTCAGTATCAGCTCGGCGAGGTCTTTTCGCTGGCCCGTCGGGCGGATTTAGCGCTTGTGGCCTCCGGGTCCGCCACGCTTCAGGTTGCCGCCGCCGGCTGTCCGATGATTGTGATGTATCAATCCAATCCGCTTTTGTGGCATCTGCTGGGCCGCTGGCTGGTCCGAACCCGCTTTCTGTCGCTGGTCAATATCCTGGCTCGTAAAGAACTCGTCCCGGAATATATGCCGTATCTGCCCCGCATCTCTGCCATGGCCGCACGCACTTGCGCGATGCTCGATAACAAACTGCTTCTTATTCAGACCAGCACCGCTCTTGTGGAACTGATGCGTCCTTTTGCCGCACGCAAAGCATCCGCCCAAACCGCCGCCATTGTGCTCGAAATGCTCGGCCTTCGCTGAACCATCAGAGTGTCTCTGACAACCCCCTTGTCTTTGACCTCTTTTGCAAAAAAGGAAAAGAGCAAGCCGGACTTTTTTGATGCCCTCGTTTTTCCCGCCTTTTCGGGCGGGGCTATCCTGTGGCGCCCGCTTGCGCAGGTTCAAAAACTGCTCTGCTTATCCGATGAACAATCCACAACGCCGACTTATGAAAAATTTCTGCAGGAGACCTAGCCCCGGGCGTAAGCGCCGGGAGAAAAAGAGCCTGTATTGTTCGTGTATCTATCAAAGCCTGCCGTGATTGGGAAGCCTTATCCTCCGCAGCTTTGAGCGAAGGAGGAAGGCGGGCATCCAACCGTTTGACATCGTTTTGTTTGATGCGTGAAAAAAATGGAAAAACGCAAAAAAATTCTGAAGATTTTTTCTCCCGCGCTCGATAAAGTCCATTTTCGGAGAATGCTCATTTGAGCCAGTCAAAGACGGCCTTTTGTTGCACGGAGGTAACAAATGGAATCTGGCGGGGATAAACTCAGCCAGCTCTGGCAGCAGTATCTTCAGACACGCGACATTCACACCCGAAATCAAATCTTTCTGCATTACTTGCCCGAAGTTCGTTATGCGGCCGAGCGGCTGGCGGCCCGTCTGCCACGCTCCGTCCAGATGGATGATTTGCTCAGTGCCGGTGCCGTCGGACTGATTCACGCCATCGAGAGGTTTGCCCCTGCCCGCAATACCAAGTTTGAAACCTACTGTACCTTTCGCATTCAAGGGGCGATGCTCGATATGCTCCGCAAAAATGACTTTTTCGGGCGTCTGACTCGCCGAAAGGCCCGGCGCTACTACACCGCGTTGCAGAAATTAGAGGCTGTCTTAGGCAGACCGCCGACTGATGAAGAATTGGCCGCGGAGTTAAAGATGAATCTGAGCGAGTATTATGACTATTTAAAGGAAGTTAATACGGTTCATCTTCTTTCATTGAGTCGGGAATTTGCAGGTTCGGATGGGCAGGGGGACTTTTCCGAATTAAGCGGCATCACCGACACAAAAAGTCCTGATCCGGCCCTGCAGGCACAGATTCACGACCTGAGAGAATACATTCGAAGCGGTTTTTCCAGAGAGGAAGGACTGATTTTGACTTTGTATTATCAGGAAGGAATGACGATGAAAGAAATCGGTTTGGCTCTCGGTATCTCTGAATCCCGAGTCTGCCAGATTCATTCTTCCATTTACGCCCGCCTTTGCGACTGTCTTCACCGGAAAAGTTCGCTCGAAAAACTTCTGCCGTGAACTTAAGGAGTTCTCAGCATTTCCCTCAGCTGGCTCGGATGTACGCCAGCCAGGTCTGCAATCTGCCGCATTGTCATGTCCGGCTGGACCGTCAGCCCGCGATTCCGGAAAATTTCAATCGCCTTGGCCGGCTCCAGTCCCTCCTGCCGGCAATAGTCCGCCAGTGTCATCTGGCCGATTCCGGTCCGATTTTCCTGACTGCCGCTGCGAGCAATCACATCTGCTCTCTCGGAAGGCTGGCTGGGCTGCCTTATCTGTTGCGGCAGTTCCAAAAACGCCGCAAACGGCTTCCATCGATAATACGTTCCCGCAAAAACCACAGCGCTGACGGCGAGCGCTGCCAGCCATTCAAGCCGAAACCGGTAGGTTTTCGAACCGACAATTTTTAAATAGTACAAAATCGGGCGAATATTCAGAATCAGATGGATAAGCCCCGCAATGGTAAAAATCAGACAAAACCAGATATGCTGCTCTTCCCACTGACGGCGGCTCAGCCCCCAGAATACCCATCCCCGTCCGGCGCCGCGTCCCGAAGGGGCAAGAAACAGCACCGCACCGCTGATGACCGCTATTGCAAAGCAGATTGCTGTCAAAAGAGAAATGAAGGCACGGAATTGGAAGTATTTTTTCTTGTTTTCCATAAGCAGTTCCTGCAGGAAAGCCCATCGGATTCGATTTTACCGAGAATATCATACGAGGCAAGGCGGAATAGTGCAAGAGAAAGTCCTAGATTCTGAAGAATCGACCTCCGCAATTTGGCTGTTTGTTCCGCTCTGAGGAATGAAATTTGCTTGACCGGGAAAGTCTGTTTTTGGCACAATAAGATCTTTCTGAAAAGAACGTTGGGTTTGCCGGAAAGGAATTCAAATCTATGAAACCGCTGGTCGGAATTATCATGGGGTCGTCGTCGGACTGGGAAACGATGCAGAAGGCTGCCGAAACACTCGATACACTGGCGATACCCTATGAAGTTGAGGTCGTTTCAGCCCATCGAACCCCGGATAAGTTGTTTCAGTATGCCTCCAGTGCGTCGGAAAGGGGATTGGAGGTGATTATCGCCGGGGCGGGGGGGGCGGCCCATTTGCCGGGCATGACGGCCTCCAAAACGACACTTCCGGTTTTTGGAGTTCCCATCCAATCCAAGGCCCTTCAGGGGCTTGATTCGCTGCTTTCGATTGTCCAAATGCCCGCCGGGATTCCCGTCGGTACGTTGGCGATCGGACAGGCCGGGGCCGTCAACGCGGCTCTTCTGGCGGCGGCCGTACTGGCTTCGAAATACCCTCAGGTCAGGCAAACTCTCGAAGAGTATCGCCGAAATCAGACCGAAACCGTGCTCCGGAATCCGGACCCGAGGAGGGCCAAATGATTGTCGGTGTGCTCGGAGGCGGACAGCTGGCCAGAATGTTGGCCTTGGCAGGGATGCCTTTAGGGCTGGATTTTCAGTTTTTAGACCCGGCCCCGGACGCCTGTGCGTTTTCATTGGGAAGGCCGCTCATAGGAGACTACGGCGATACAGCGCTGCTGGAAAAAATGGCCGCAGAAGCACAGGCTGCGACTTATGAATTTGAAAACATTTCGCTTCAGGCTGTCCGTTTTTTGGCACAACGGATTCCTCTGCATCCGACCCCGGATATTCTGGAAATCAAGCAGGACAGACTTCTGGAGCGGCGGCTTTTTCAGGAGCTGGGGATTCCGACGCCGGACTTTCTGGCTGTGCAGACGGCACGAGATCTGGAGCGGGCGGCCGAACAGTTCGGCTTTCCGTTCGTGCTCAAAACCCGCTCTCTCGGCTATGACGGCAAAGGGGTGTGGGTGCTTCAGGACAAAGATAGTCTGAAAAATCTGCCGGAGCGGTTTGTTTCCTCGCCAGTCCTGGCTGAACAGTTTATTCCGTTTGAGCGCGAAGTCTCGATGGTAGCCGCCCGGAATCCCGAAGGTCAAATTGTGTATTATCCGCCGGCTGAAAACACGCACAAGCAGGGAATCTTAATTCAATCGGTTGTCAGACCGAATGACCCCGCTGCCTCAACGGCTGAGTTGTATTTGCAGCGGATTCTGACGCATTTCCGCTATGTCGGGGTTTTGGCAGTCGAGTTTTTCCAGTTTCAGGGCCGTCTTATTGCCAATGAGACGGCGCCGCGGGTCCACAATACGGGACACTGGACCATTGAAGGGGCTCTGACCAGTCAGTTTGAAAATCATCTTCGGGCCCTCCTCGGACTTCCGCTCGGAATAACGGCGTCTTTGGCCCCGACAGCGATGCTTAACTGTATCGGAAATCTTCCGGACAGAAGGGCTGTTCTGGAAATTCCCGATGCCCATTTGCATATTTACGGCAAAAAACCTCGCCCCGGCCGAAAAGTCGGACATGTTACCCTTCGTGCCGAAGACGAGCGCCATCTTAGCGAAAAAATCAGAAAAGTCCGACAACTGCTGGCGGACTGTTCGGCGTTGGTTTAAAATTCAAGCTGCATGTTCGACAAACCCCCTTGTCTTTCCTGCGGCCTGTCCCGCGGAGCTTTGAAGGAAGAAAGCAGGCATTGATAATTATTGTAGGGGATACATTGAAAAGGTTTGTCAAGCAAAGGAGCATGATCATGATTCGAAGACCTGCTGTTGCCGGACAATTCTATTCTGCAAGCCGCTCCGGCTGTCTGAGCGAAATCGAAGAATGTCTTCCAAAAACCCCTTTTTCCGTTGAATTGCCCCATCCGATTGTGGCTGGTATTGTTCCGCACGCCGGCTGGGTTTTCAGCGGCGATTTGGCGGCGATGGTTTTCCAGGCCGTCCGTCAGGTCAACGGTACGGTGGATACCTTTGTCCTGTTTGGTGCCTCCCATCGATACGAAAGCGGTCTGCCGGCTGTCTGTGACAAAGGGGCCTGGGAAACTCCTTTGGGATTGGCCCATATTGATGAAGACCTGGCTGCAAAAGTTGTCGCGCTCGGCGCTTCCGCTAAACCTGCGGCGCATTTGGGCGAGCACAGCATTGAAGTCCAGATTCCCTTCATTCAATATCTGTTTCCGGATGCTCAAATTGTTCCGATTCTGATGCCCTTGTC
>CALEDR010000042.1 GCA_937949545.1 uncultured Phycisphaerae bacterium | reverse complement strand
TCCCGCACTCGCCAACGAAACCATTCCAAGAACCAAAACCAAAGCCAACAACTTCTTCATAGCTGTTCTCCTTTCCATTGTTCGAACAATCGGTTGTCTATGGACGTTAACTTCCCGCGTGTGAAGTGTGTGTCAATAATTTAATTTGGGGTCACAAAGAAATTATAATTTGCACCAGAGCAGTCGCCAATACCTGACCCCGCAGGCGGTTCCAACTTTTGCCAATTAGCAAGAAGAATATTCAAGTCATTGGTCCCCACCCGCCATGTTCCGCTCTTGCTGCTCTGTGCATCCCGTGCAAAATCAGCGCAAATACCATTTGGCTTAGACAAAATGCCTGGTCCGGCCGGAGGTTCCAAAACTTGCCAAGCTGACAACAAGACATTCAAATCATTCGTGCCTACCCACCACGTCCCAGATTTACTGCTCTGAGATTTCCCATCCGCATCTCCTTTACAGTTACGAGCATAGCACCAACAGTTGGGTTTGCCAAATTGAACCCAAGCCGCGTAGAACGGAGCGGTGGACTTGACGCACTCCGGCGAAACGTACTTAGCAATGCTGGCACAGCCGGCAGCCGAAACGGTGCCGAGGCTGTCGCCGACGATTCCGCCGCGCAGAGCATCGGGCTCGATGCAGACCTGAGCGCTGCTGCCGGTGAAGTTGCTCAGTTTAATCTTGGCCAGCAGGCCGCCAGCCGCCACACCGCCCTGGTTGCCGCTGTTGTCCAAAGCGCCCAGGCTGATCACAAACGTGGTCGCCGGAAGCGTGGACAGAACACCGGCCGCATCCGGATTGGCCAGGGCATGCGCTCCCGTGCCGGGCAGGGCCGTCTCATTAGGCAGCGAGCCCAGGAACCCCGGGTTGCTGTAGTAATAATCAATGTAGGCATTAAACGCAGACATCACATTCGTCACATCCGCAACGGCCGCCAGATTGGCACCCGTGATCGTCACCTTCAGGGCCAGTCCGCGAACCACAGAACCGCCGTCAATCGCCAAATTCAGTTCAGCGATCTCATCATTGGCGGCCCCTTCCGATACCGACACAGTCACATTCGCCCATGTCGGCGCAGCGATCGCAATCGCTAACAAAATCGGGAGTACTTTTCTCATTGCTACACCTTCCTTTCTCTTTTTCTTTTTCCCTATTCATCACCCTTCAAGGCCACGCGCCTCAAGGTTTTCTCATTCTCCAATTTTCCCCCAATCTGCGGAATGACAAAACGAAATGACCTTTCATCACCCTTCCTCGTTGATCACTATCAATCACTTTTCGACTCCTCAACACAACGCTGATAATACAATAAACTCCCCTCCAAATCAAGAAAATTTTTCAAAATCCCCAAAAAATTCCCATAAGACCCATCTTGCCAATATTAAAAAACTATATATGGATTCCGCTTGTCCTCATTCTCTATTTTGATTTTGGACCAAAAGATTCCTTTTCCGCCCCTTCAAAAGACGATACAATAGGTAAATCCTAATAATTCGAAGCTCGAAGTAAGAAGCTCAAATCCGATATTTTATATTCAGAATTCAATATTTAACAAAGAAAATAAGATGCTGAAAGACCTGTTTACAGGACGGCTGCTTTTTACGCGGATTTTTATGCTTTCGGCCGGGTTGATACTGACAGCTGTCGGCGTTGCCGTGATTTACGCCGTCGGCCATCCGGCACCACTCGAGCCGCAAACTCCCTATCTTAACCCTGAAAACGTCAACGATACGGAGACGCAACCCGCAGAAGCGGAACCCTCGAGAGCTGCCTCTGAGCGTGCCGCTAAATTGGCTTTTTTGTGGAGGAAGCAGATATTCTATGTCGCTATCGGTCTCATTGGGATGATTGCGGTGAACCTCGTCGGCTATCGCCGGCTGGGGCCTGTTTCTTACGGGCTGTATGCGGTCGTGCTGGTTTTGCTGGCGATTTTGCTGGTTGATATGGTCATCGATATCCCGTTTGTGCCTTATCGCGAGGGCCGGGCCCGCCGCTGGATTGAATTTTCCGTCGGCAGCCATACCTTTTTCCAGATTCAGCCGTCGGAGTTCTGCAAAATTGCTTTCATTCTCGCCCTGGCGTATTACCTGCGCTACCGCAAAAATTATCGCCGGCTGCTGGGGCTTATCGGACCTTTTGCCCTGACCTTTCTGGCTATGGTGCTGATTCTGCTGGAGCCGGATTTGGGGACGGTCATTCTGATGATGCCGATTCTGTTTGCGATGCTCTTTGCGGCCGGGGCCAAGGGCTGGCATCTGCTGCTGATTATCGGCCTGGCCCTGCTGACCAGCCCAATCCTCTGGATGTCGATGCGTGATTATCAGCGGATGCGGATTTCCAGTCTGGTTCTGCAGAGCCCCAAAGTTCGGGCAATGGCTCGCGAACACCCCACGCTGGCCCGGATTCTGGTCGGCAGGCCCGAACGGCTGCATAACTGGAAAGAGGGCGGGGGCTATCAGCTCCTGCAGGCCAAGCAGGCCATTGCCTCCGGCGGGCTGTTCGGATACGGCTTTGCCCGCGGGCCGTATGTACAGGACGACTTTTTCTTCCTGCCGGACAAGCACAACGACTTTGTCTTTGCCATTGTGGCCCACCAGTTCGGGCTGGCGGGGTGTGTGCTGGTGCTGCTGCTGTACGGGGTGATTATCGCGGCGGGGATGGAAATCGCCTGGCGGAATACCGACCCGTTCGGGCGGCTGGTGGCCGTCGGCATCACCACGATGTTCGCCGTGCAGGTGTTCGTCAATATCGGAATGACGCTGGGACTGATGCCGATTACCGGCCTGACGCTGCCGTTTATCAGCTACGGCGGTTCCAGTCTGCTGACCAACTATATTGCGCTGGGGCTGCTGAACAGCATCGGCCAATACCGGCCGTTCTCCGTCGCCCAAAAACCATTCGAGTTTCTGCCGGAAAGCTCTTAGGCGGCCCCTTCCTTGCCGAAGACCGGGCGAATATGCCGCTCGAGCAGGTTGGCCGAGACGTGTTTGGCGATTTCTCCTTCAAAGCGTTCCAGCGCGTCTGTAAACCGGCTGCCCATCTGGGCGGCGACTTTGTAGCCCACGTGCAGCAACTGCCGGAAATGAGGATTGTAATCTGGACATTTCGGATTGTGCCGCAGAGCCGCCGCAAACCGCTTTCCATCCCACCGGTCCACTTCCTTCGGTGAAGGCAGTTTGGCCGAATCAATATCAATCACCGTCGCATACGGAGCACAAAGCGCCTGGCGGTTTTCGAGGGCTTTGGCATAGACTTCTTTGGCGATGGCCAGCCCTTCGCCGCCCGCTTCGGCCAGGCCGATGAGCTCCTCCAGCCAGGTGGTGCCGGCCGTTTTCAGGTGCAGCCCGGCCCCGAATCGATGAATCGCCCGGCGAATGGGCCCATAAATGGAAAACTTGTCGCTGCCGGAATGCACCGACAACTTCAAATTCTCCGGCAGTCCAAATTCCTTCACCGAAAACGCTATCACCGCCAAATCCTCAGTGAACTCTTTCTCAAACTCTTCCACATTCCCGACATAATCGACCCCTTTATTGAATCGGCCCGTAAACTTTGGAGCAATCGTCTGGGCCGGAATCCCTTCCCGGGCTATCGCCGACAAAATCAGCAGCAGCTCCACCGGTGTCTGAGCGCTGTCCGTTTCATCCATCGACACCTCCGTGATAAACGTGCCGGCTCCCTTCTTTTCCGCCAGATGTCGATAAATGCGGCCCGCCTGCTGAACGGCAAACAGATATTTGGCGGCGGCCGCCTCGAGCATCTTTTCGTTGATGACAAACGGCCGTTCAATCCCCGGTATCCTCAGCGTCCCCAAAAAATCTCGGCAGGTTCGCACAAAGGCCTCCATCGCCTTCGGATCCGCAGGATGACCGATTTCTTCAGCCACATCCAGCGTAAAGAAATCGCTGCATTCGATAAAGGACTCCACATTCTTAAAATTGATATGGTCGGCATCCACATAATACGAATGCTTCCACCCCATCTCCGATACCGCCGCATCCGCCTCGGCGCGGACATCGGCCGGACGGGTGCCGATGATGGAATGCTCGCGAAAGGATTTATTCCAGACCGGCACAATCTCCATCCCCTCCGTCCGTGCCGCCTGCATCGCCCGAAGCTGCGCCCGGCCCTGATGCCCGAACCGATCACCGATTCCCATCGAAAACTTCTCCAGCCGCTTGTCCGCCATAACACACTCCTGCCTGAAAGAAAACCGGTTTTTTGTTAGGTAAAGGGGCTATTTTCGGAAAAACCGGCCCCGGGGGCAAGGGTTTTTTTGCGATTGAAAAGAAGAGAGGCATGCAAACGGCCGGAAGATAAAAGCAAATGAAAAATAAAAATTACGAAGGAAGAAAGAACAGCCGGCAGCCGGGGAAATTTTGAAATCCTAAATCCGAAGCGCAAACGGCAAAGACGGAACGGAGTTTTGAACTACATATTTCACCTGTCGCGACGAGCGCAGCACGGCGGGCAGATGACACAGATTGAGCAAAAGATAAGAAAAGACTTTTCAACTCCAGATTTCACAGATGGCACCGATTAGGGAAGGGAAAGAAGAAAGGCAGGCGGCAGAAGATAGCCCCGCCCGCAAGGGCGGGGAGAAAGAGCAGGAAGGGTTTGTGCCTTTTCTTTCCCTGGGCTTATCGCCCGGGCTGTTTTTTCGCAGAGGTTTGGGGGTAAATTAAGAATAAAGAAGGGGTGGGTTTGAAAGCAGTCCGTTCAAGTTCTTTTTTCCGCCGGCCGGTTTTCAAATTTCGAGACTCGGATTTCAGATTTTCCCGGCTGCCGGAAGCTTCTTAAAAAAACGGATTCCCGCCTTCCTCCTTCGCTGAAGCTTCGGAAGGACAAGACACAGGAAAGACGGAGGCCTGTGAGGGAACGACAAGGGCGCTGCCGGATTCGCCTTTTCTTTTTTCATGGTAGTTTCGAAGGACAGGTCACAGGAATGACCGGTGTCTTGGCGTGCACGCAAACTTATTTCAGGGGGTTGTGTTTGATTTGGGCAAAAGAGCGTGGGAGATTGGGGGGTGTAGGGTGAGTTTTGTCGGCGACGGCCAAAGTCATTTTTGTTGGGGTGGGGGTTGTGGGGAGGAGATAGCGGAAGGTCTGGACGTCGGAAGCGCCCATCTGCTCCAGCGCTGCCCGTGCCTGCTTCAATTCGTCCAGACACTCCGGTCCTTTCCAGGCGATCAGCTGGCCGCCCGGCCGCACCAGCCCCAGGGACAGTTCGGCGGCGATGGACAAATCTGCCAGGGCCCGCACCAATGCCGCATCAAACCGCTCGCGAAAGCGTTTCTGATGCGCCAGCTCCTCGGCACGTTCGGCGACAACTTCGACGTTGTTTAGGCCCAGTTCTGCAATGACTTTCCGCTGAAAGGCGGCCTTTTTTCCTGTGGCTTCGATGGAAACAAAACGCCAGTTTGGACGGGCAATGGCCAGCGGCAGGACAGGAAAACCGGCGCCCGAACCGACATCCACGCACTGAAGGGGTCGTTCTCCGGCAAAGGGTTCTAAGATCTTCAAGGCGGCCATCGAATCCAAAAAATGCCGAATGCGGACGGATTCGGAATCCGAGATCCGCGTGAGGTTATGGATTTTGTTTTCGGTCAGCAGGCGTTCGGTCAATCGCTCGAGCGTTCGGCTGTGCCGCTGCAGAAGGGCCTGCAAATCATCCAAAGACAGCAGTTCATTCATGGTTCGCTCTTTCGCAGGGTAAGGGTGTAAACAGCCCGCCCCTCTTTGAGATATTTTCGTTCATAGTTGGTGCCGGTCATCTCGCCTTCACGGGCGCCGGCGGGCCGAAGGAACGGTACCGTTTCGACGCGCCCGTCGGTTTGGGCTTCCAGTGCGATGCGCCGGGCCTGTTCATAGTAATCGGCATGGTCAGTGGCCAAGTTAATCCATCCGCCGGGCTGCAGACAGCGAAGCATCTGCTGAAGATTGTCGCGGCTGAAAAACCGCCGCTTGTGATGCCGGCGTTTGGGCCAGGGGTCGGGAAAATACAGATGAAACATCTCGACGGTTCCGTCAGCGACGTGCCGGCGAAGAAAATCGGCCGCATCGGTGCGAATCATCCGCACGTTAGCCAACTGATGCCGAGCGATGCGGTCGGCGGCCAAACGGTAATATTCTGCGGACCACTCAATTCCGAGAAAGTTGACCTGTGGGAAGGCTGCCGCCTGATGGACCAAAAAGGTGCCTTTGCCGGAGCCGATTTCAATCTGCACCGGTCCGGGTCGTCCAAACAGGGCGGACCAATCGACCGGACCGTTCCAAGAGTCTGCCGGAAGAATATACGCTGGATTTAATACAATTTTCTTAAGCATTTGGCTTTTTTTGAAACCCCCGAGGGGTTTTATCGGAATCGTCTGGCCCAAAAAAGAGGATTTTGCCTGCAAAAATCAATAAAGTCAAGCGGCCGACGGTTCGATACACCGAAAGAACTTGAACGGTTTGTGCTGCCCGGCGTACAATCATCAGGGTCGCCGGACAGGAAACAGAAAGAAGGTCCAAAATGATTCGGCCGGCATTAACATTGCGCAGACGGCGGATTCTCATCGATGTGGGAACGCAGCGCGACTTGTTTACGGCGGACGGCAAGGCCTGCATCCGGAATCACCGCCGCATTTTGGCCAATATCCGCCGGGTGATGGCGTGGGTTCGGAAGGAGCATATCCGGGTCATTTCTACGGTACGGCTGTTCGAAGAGGATGGGATTCATCACGGTCCTGCCTATTGTCTGGCGGGCACGGAGGGGGCCTGCAAGATTCGTTATACGCATCTGGCTCGCTCGGTGGCGTATTCCTCTGACGGCTATACGGATTTTCCGCGTGACCTTTTCGAGCGCTATGATCAGGTAATTCAGGAGCTCCGCAGTGAAGATCCGTTTGAAGAGCCGCGTGCGGACCGCATTCTCAGTGAGGTCAAGGCCACAGATTTTCTGGTTCTTGGGGCTCCGGTGGAGACGTCGGTGAAGTTTATGGTGCTCGGTCTTTTGATGCGTCGTCGGAATGTGATTGTGCTGTCGGATGCGGTCGGGTCCTTGGAAAAGCACGCGGCGGAAATTGCCCTTCGTCAGATGCAGGCCAAAGGGGCCCGGCTGGTGGACAGCAAATCGCTGGTCGGGTCGAGCCATCTTCGAAAAGTCGGGATTTGTTCGTGTGACCGCTGTCAGGGGCGTGTTTTGAAGGTGGCGGCCGATTCGGACTGTTCGGATTAGAGATTTTCGAGTCGCTGCTGCTTGTCGTAATCCTGAAGAGCGGCGATTAATTCATCCATATCCCCCATCAGAATTTTGTCCAGGCAGTAGAGGGACAGGTTGATGCGGTGATCGGTCAGCCGGTTCTGGGGGAAGTTGTAGGTGCGGATGCGTTCGGAGCGGTCGCCGGAGCCAATCATCGACTTGCGGGCCTGCGAGCGTTCCTGATGGGCC
>CALEDR010000041.1 GCA_937949545.1 uncultured Phycisphaerae bacterium | reverse complement strand
CACAGACACCGAATTGTGCTCCGTCGGCGGCGGAATCATCACTGAACTGGGCACTCATTTAACCGGAACGGTTTATGCCGGATATCCGTTAATTGCAACGGAAAACACTCGAGAAGGAAAAGGTCGGCTTCACGCCGGCATTTTGATCCGTTGGTAACACTCAAAAACACACAGGAAGGAAAAACATATTTTGAATTGAGTATTTAATTGAGGGGAATCCGATGAAAACGCTTGCTCAATTTCTTTTCGGTCTCACGGTGCGTCAGTCCACTTCTCTTCTGCTGATTGTCTGCATGCTTCATCTGAATATCTCACAGGTGCGGGCGATAAGCGGAGCGGACCCGCAGACAGGTAATGTTTCTTTCAGCCCCATCGCCGCGGAGGGGATCACTACGGTGACAGTCAATAGCGGTGCTGGGCCCGCCAAGGCCATCATCAATTGGCAGGATTTGAATATCAGCGACAAACAGACTCTGCAATTTGTCCGGGACGGCGGTGCGTTTGTAGTGCTCAACCGTGATTTACAATCTTCGGCGACCCGAATTGACGGCACAATCCTCGGCAATCAGGGACATGTCATCCTTGTCAACCAGAACGGAATTGTGTTTGGCCCCAGCGCTTCGGTCCAGGCCGCCAAATTCACCGCCGGCGCCATGACCATCAGCGATCAGGACTTTCTGACAAATGACAATCTGAAGTTTATCGTCACCGACGGAGCCGTCAAAAACCTCGGCACCATTACTGCTGAACAGGTGGCTCTGATTGGGCGGGAAGTCATCAACCGCGGAATCATCCAGACCCCAGCCGGCGGCTTTGTCCTGCTGGCCTCGGCGGATGAGGTGTATCTGGCCGAAAGTCAATCCAGCCCCGTGCGGGTCCGGCTGGCTTCCGCTCCGGAATCCTCCACCCTTGCCGTCAACGAAAAAAGCGGGAAAATCGAAGCCCCGGCCGGCACCATTGTCCTGGCCGCCGGCGACCTGTACGTACAGGCCCTCGATGACCTCAAAGGCCTGGGGGCCTCTGTGCAGACCGAAACGGGCCGCGTCGGCCAATTCGGCACGGTCTCGGCAGATGCCCAAGAGGGCAACGGAGGGCGGGTTGCCCTGACGGCCGGAGAAGCCGTCGTTCTCGGTTCCCAGAGCGTCACCTCCGCCAATGCCGCCGAAAACGGTGACGGCGGACAGGTGATTGTCTTTTCTCCGCAGGCCGCCCTCTTCAGCGAAGGCGCCCAAATCCAGGCTAAAGGCGGCTCCGAATCCGGCAGCGGAGGCTTTGCGGAATTGTCCGGAAAGGCTTATACCGAAACAGCTGGCGATGTGGATCTGACTGCCGCCAACGGCAGCAAAGGAACCTTCCTCCTGGACCCTCGAAATATTAAAGTCGTCGCCTCCGGAACGGAAGAAGGCATCTTCTACAATTCCACCGATATCTGGAAACCGCTGGACAGCGATTCCGGCGACAACCAGTATTCGCGCCTGCCGATTCAAAAACTCGAGCAGTATCTGTCCTACAGTTCGGTCATTCTTGAAACCGATTATTCAAGCCGCTGTGAATCCCAGACCGGCTGGGTCTGGTTCGATGCGGGACGGGATGTTCAGAACAGTGCCGACACATCGCTGACTGTGAATGCCAAGAACTGGATTATGCTGGACAGCGGAATCCGCTTTACCGGCTCCGGCGATATCACCTTAAATGCCGACACTGACATTACAGTCAACTCGGTTGTCCAGACCGGCGGCACGCTGAACCTGAACGCCGACCGCCATATCACCGTCAACGCCCCCCTGACCTCCGGCGGAAATATGAACCTGATTGCGGATAACAACCACGACGTCAACGGCGATTTGAAAACTTCTGCGGCGGCTACCCTGACTGCTGGCGGCCATATTGACCTGAAAGGCAATGATATTGATTTGGGTGCGGCCGTGACAGCCGGCGGAAACCTGACTATCACAGGCCGGGATTGCCTGAATCCGGAACCGGTCTGGGGCAACATCCATGCCCGCAGCACCCTGACCTCCGGCGGCAATATTGAAATCTCCGTCACCGGCGAAGAAGAACTCTATCAGTGGGTTCCGACCGGCTATTACTCCGGCTATTATATCACAACAATCCGATACAACCCCGGCATGATTACACTGGACGGCAACGTGACGGCCGGCGGAAATATCGCCCTCTACAATGACACCTATGCAGGCAATGTAACCGGAAACGGCGTTACTCTGCAGGCCGGCGGCAATATTCTGCTGAAAAATGACGGAATTCCCAACTCGGAAAAAGACAACTGCACCCTGCTGCAGGGTGAACACTATCTGGCCCTGGTTGCCGGCGGTCAGATTCAGGCCGAAAACACACTCATTCAGGTAACCGGCAGCACGCTCAAACTCCAGCAGACGCCGGACCTGAATCTGAAAAACTTCACCTTCGGCAATCAGAATAACACCGACCTGATTGCCAACAGCACAGGCGGCTCCGTCATCATTGTTGATGCCGCCAACGGCGGAAAAGACCAAAACGCCGCCGACCAGTGGAAATCCATCGAATCTACAGCCCAGAAAAACATCACCCTCCAGGGCAGCGGAGATATCCGAAGCAAAACGCTGCGGGCCTATGAAGGCAACATCCAGGTCACGTCCTCCAACGGCGACATTCTCGGCTCGGAAACAATTACCGCCGACCGCGGCAGCATTACACTTTGGGCCAAAGACGACATTCTTCTGGCCCAAGACGTCACCGCCGGCGGCAACATCAAAATGTCCGCATCCGACTACACCATTTACCTGGGAGGCAACACGACAGCGGCCGGATATGTCTGGCTGACCGCCAATACGCGTCTGAACGGCACCGGCGACCAAACAATTCAGGCCGGCACCTGGATGCGGGCGGACGGCTCTGTCCGCAAAACAACCGCCGGCGATTTGAATCTGTCCGGCGGCAGCGGAATCTACCTGGCCGACGATGTCAGCACCGTCTGGGGAGACTTGATTTTTGAAAATCCCGTCATCGCCTTCGGACTCGGGCATCAGACGTTCGATGCGGACGGCAGCGGGAAAAAACTGATGGCAAAGAGTTCTATTCAGAAAACAAGAGCCGGCGATTTGACGCTCGACGGCGGCTGGAATGCCGGATATGAGCTGGAACTGGGCGGCGACGTGACGGTCAGCAGCGGCAGTCTGTATCTCGGCGAGAACGGCACCTTCCGCGACAAAACGCTTGCCGCCGCCGGCAGCAGACTCCAGGCCGCCAAAGGCGATATCCGCGCCGCCAATACCCTGACCGGGCTGGGCGACCTGACGCTTCAGGCGGGCGATGATATTCTGGGGTACGGCGACCTGAACGCCGCCGGGCATCTGATGATGCAGTCCGGCATGCTCGCCGGCCAGGCCTCCGAAATGACGGTCTATGGAAATGTCACCGCCGCCAGTATGAATCTGCGGGCCGGAAACGGGGCACTGGACGGCTATCTCCTGGATACCATTGCCATTCACGGCAACACACAGGCCCTCCAGGGCAGCATCGAAATGATTTCCGATGACCATATTCGGCTGGACGGACAGGTCTTTGCCGCCGGACATATCGGACTGTATGCCAACGCCGACAAAACCAAAGGCGGACAAATCGGAGATGTTCGGGTCGGCGGCGACCTGATTGCAGGCCGTTCCATTCAAATCGACGCTGCTGAGAACACGATTTATCTGGGAGGCAGCGCTTATGCCATTGACTATATTCACCTGATGGCCAATACCAAACTCAACGGCTTCGGAGACCAGGTTCTTCACGCCGGCCGCTACATTCAGGCCGATGGCTACGTCCGCAAATGCACCGCCGGCGACCTCTGGCTGTGGGGACTGGGTTTCAATGAGCTATTCCGCTCGATTGACCTGCGGCACCAGAACAGCGGACCGGCCCTGAGCACCCATCAGGGCAATCTGTGGGTCCTCGGCAAACACGATATTCAGATTGCCGGCGACATCACCACCTTCGGGCCGGACGG
>CALEDR010000040.1 GCA_937949545.1 uncultured Phycisphaerae bacterium | reverse complement strand
CGGTTCGATGGATGGCGGCTGTCTAATAGGAAGTGAGCTGTATACGGAACGTTTTCCGGTCGGGTATCTGTTTGTCATTCTGCCAGGTTATACCCGTGCGACGGCACAGGCCAATCTTGCCCTGATGGAACTGTTTTTCTCGCAGATGCGGCTGCTGTGCAATCTTCTGGATAAAAATAATCAATTTCACCAACTCCATCTGAATCATCTCAGTCGAACCTCAAAAGTTCTTTCCGGGCGTCCAGACTGAACTGTCCTGGGCAGTTGGATACGTCCGATAAAAGTCTACGAAAAACGTCCGAAAGTATTTGCGGGATCTGGTTTGTCTTAACTTTCCTATTCATAAAGACTTATATCGCTTATGTCTTTTTTTGAAGAAATTTTTGCCGGCGGATTTGCACATTAACATTAAGTTGATAAATGAGGATGTCGAAATGACCAAAGATGTTGGAAAATGTGTTGGTGTGAATTCTGTTTACGGACTTACAAGACAGTCGAGGGGAGCCGGAGTTGAATCCGTGAAAGGTTAAAAGAAGGAATTTCTGAAAGGGTCAAGCATCGAATGCCGTCAAAGCGATGCTTAAAACCTGACTGGAACCAACACCCAAGGACAGACGGTGTTTCCGCAGCGGCTTTTGCCGCTGCGCGAAGGCAATCTGGGATAGTTTGGGGGGGGATTTTCTTATTCGGGCTGTTGCAAGGGACGTGGGTTCCAGCAGATGTGCCGGTGGGCTTGCCGGGAGGGATTTTATTAAGCCAGGCGATGACAGAATCGGGCAAGTCGCCGGAGGAAGTGGAGTATCAGGTGAAAGCGGCTTTTATTTACAATTTTATGAAGTTTACCGAATGGCCTCCGGAAAAGATGGAGAATGGAGGAGGGAATGATTCGTCTCCACCGCCGATGCAAATCGGCATTGTCGGAGAGAATCCGTTCGGAAAGGCCTTTGAGCCGCTGATGGACAAGAAAATCAAAGACCGCCCTCTGAAATTGATTTTTGTCCCCGGAATGGCGGCTTATGTCAAAAAGGTTTCCGACAAACAGACGGCTGTCGAGCAGTATTGGCATGAACAGGGGGAGACAATTCGCGGCTGTCACGTTCTGTTTTACTGCAATTCCGAAAAGAACTGGCTGGCGGAACATCTGCAGCAGGTCCAATCGCTTCCTATCCTGACGGTGGGAGAAGCGGAGGGGTTTCTTAACGCCAAAGGCATCATTGTCTTTGTGAAGGAAGAGAACAAGGTTCGATTTGAAATTCATCTGACTCAGGCCGAAAAACAGGGTCTGAAAATCAGTTCGCAATTGCTGAAGTTGGCTCGTCGAGTAATTCAGGAGAAAGCATCCAATGCAAAGTAATGTCCGTTGTAATCAGGATGAGGCGAAGCGGTCATGTCCTCTGCCCGGTTTCCGCTGGACGATCCGGCGAAAGCTTACTGGTGTGATTATGGGCACGTCGCTGGCCGCATTGATTTTAGCCGGCGGAATCTTCCTGCTCTGGGACCGGCAGGTGCAGCGGCAGGGGTTGATTCGCGACCTTCAAGTCCAGGCCCAGATTGCCGCGGAAAACTGCAAGGCAGCTGTTCAGTTCAATGATATAGAAGGAGCCCAGCAGACCCTTCAGGTTTTTCGAGTCAAGCCGACGATTGAATATGTCTGTGTATTGAATCGAACCGATGAATTGTTTACGGATTTCTATCAGGGGCTGGAGCTTCAGAAACAAAACCAGCAGAGCATGGAAAGATTCAAAAATTTCGGGATTGACCTGAAGATTCTGGCGCAAAAAGAGTATTATTTCACAGACAGATTTTTGATCCTGTCGGAAAAGATTGTTCTGGAGAATGAATCCATCGGCCGGATTATTCTTTGTTCCAACCTGCAGCCGCTTCGAGAAGCTCTGCATCGCAGCGCCGTCATTAACTTGTGTATTCTCCTGCTGGCGGCCGTCGTGGCATATATCCTTTCTTCTTCCCTGCAGCAGCTGATTTCGAAACCGATTTTGGCTTTGGCGCAGGTTGCCCGAGAGGTTTCGGAGCGGAAGGATTATTCTGTCCGAGCCGCACTGACCAGCCGGGATGAAGTGGGAATTCTAATTGAGGCCTTTAACGGAATGCTGGAGCAGATTCAGAAAGAGATTGAACAGAGACAGAAGGCCCAGATCGAACTCATTCAGCACCGCGACCACTTGGAAGAAATGGTCAATGAACGCACGTCCGAACTGAAGCAAACCAATCGGCAGCTCGAACTGGCCGTGGAAAAGGCGAATCTGCTGGCCAAGCAGGCCCAGGAAGCCAGCCGCGCCAAGAGTGAATTCCTGGCCAATATGAGCCACGAAATCCGCACGCCCATGAACTCCATCATCGGCTTCAGCGATGTGCTCAACGAAGAGCCCGGTATCAGCCCGGAACATCGCAAGTACATTCAGCTGATTCTCAACAACGGCCGGATGCTTCTCCAGCTGATTAATGACATTCTGGACTTCTCGAAAATTGAGGCGGGCAAACTCAGTACAGAAATTGTCGAGATTTCTCTGCGGGAGTTTCTCGAAGACCTCAATTCCCTTCTGCGCCCAATGGCCCTCAACAAGGGGCTGGATTTCGAGATTCTCCAGTGCAGCGATTTACCGGTGATGATTTATTCCGACCCCGTGCGGGTGCGCCAGTGCCTGGTCAATTTGGTCAGCAACGCCATCAAGTTTACCGAATCGGGTCACGTCTTTGTAAATGTGTACATCCAGCGGCAGGAAGAAGGAGATTGCATCCGGTTTGATGTCGAGGATACCGGCATCGGCATTCCGGCGGACAAGATAGACAAGATTTTTGAGGCCTTCACCCAGGCCGACGGCAGCACAACCCGCAAATACGGCGGAACAGGGTTGGGGCTGACCATTACAAAACAGCTGGTTCATCTGCTGGGGGGCAGTATGGAGGTGCGAAGCGAACTGGGCAAAGGGTCGGTCTTCTCCATTATTCTGCCGACCGGTGTCAATGTCAAAGACCAGCCCGTGATGAATCGCTATGACCATTCTGAGTCCGTGGCCAAGGAGCTTACTCAGGAAAAATCCGAGCCGCAGAATGGACCGCTGAAAGGGCGAGTGCTGGTGGCGGAAGACGCCAAGGGCAATCAGGCCCTCATTCGTCTGCTCCTGGAGAAGATGGGGCTGAAGGTGGACATTGTCGAAAATGGTCAGCAGGCCGTGGACCTTGCCCAGAAGGAGAAGTTTGATCTGATTTTTATGGATATGCAAATGCCTGTGATGAACGGCTATGACGCGGCACGGCTGCTTCGCGAAAAGGGCTGTACCCTGCCGATTATCGCCTTGACGGCTCACGCCATGCACGAGGATGAAAAAAAATGTCTGGCCGCCGGATGCAGCGGCTATCTGCAAAAACCTATTGACCGCGAAAAACTGAAAGAAGTGCTTTCTGCTCACCTCTCTGGAAAGGACGACGATATGGACAAACAAGTGGACCAAATTCGTTCGCAGGTGGAACAATTGACGGATTTGTGCCGGAGCGCTGTCGGCAGCCCTGAACAAACTGCACCGCAGAGCCCGGTCGCGAAGAGTGTTCCTTTGATTCGATGGGAGGATTTGTCCAAAATCTGCGATGACCCGGAGATTCTGCAGGTGGTGGCTCAGACGGTTCTGGAAGAGACTCCCTCTGTGCTCGAACAACTGCAGCGCGCGGTGGAATCCCAAGATGTCCCCAACGTGCAGCTGCTCGCCCATCGGATCAAGGGGACGGCCCGGAATATGGCAGCGGCAGAACTGGCCGAAAAGGCCTTTGCCTTGGAACTGGCCGCCAAAAACAACCAGTTGGGGAAAGCAGTCTCGATGTTCCAAGAGATTCATCAGGCCTTCGAGCGGCTGAAAGTCTTTTTGACTCAGCCCGATTGGATTGAGCAGATCAAATCGGCTCAATAAGGAGAAAACACCCCATGGAACAGAGAAGTACTCCGCAGCGGAGCAATCTGGCCGATAATTCTTCGGCCAATCCACAGACCCGCTGTCTTTCTGTTCTGATTGTCGATGATGATCCGACCTGCCGGACCCTTTTGAAGAAAATGCTCGAAAAAAGCCGATTGAGACGGGCAAATGACCGCATGGTCTGTGTCGGAACCAAACAGGCTATGCTCGAACAATTGGCTCAGCATCCGTTTCACGTGCTGCTCCTGGACCTCCATCTGCCGGATGGGGATGGCCTGGAGATGGTGGATCAGGTCAATCGGCAGTATCCGGCAACGGCCATCATTGTCATTACCGGCGAGAATGAAAAAGCCGCAGATTTGACGGCGATGTCCTACGGAGCCCAGGATTATCTGACCAAAGGAGAATTCAACCAGGCCTTTCTGACCAAGTCGATTTATTTTGCTCTCGAGCGGAAGAAGAATCATCTGTAGACGCAAAAAGCCCTCGAAGAACTGGCCAAAGCCCACAAACAGCGCCAGCAGGCACAGGCTCAGATGGTCCAGACGGAGAAGATGGCTTCCATCGGCCATTTGGCTGCCGGCGTTGCTCACGAGATGAATACGCCCGTCGGATTTGTGGCCAGCAATTTCGAGACCCTTCAAACCTATCTGGCGAAACTGAAAGGCCTGTTGGATCTGTATGAACAGTTAGGCCAAATCCTCGAAAAAAATCCGCAGCCGGCAGTGCTGGAAAAACTGCTGGAAATCCGGCATTATCGTCAGGAAAAGAAAATCGATTTTATCCTGACAGACATTCAGGATCTCTTCGCAGAGTCGCAGGAAGGGCTTCAGCGGGTGACGACTATTATTCAGAGTCTGCGGGATTTCTCCCGAATTGACCAGTGCACAGAAATGTGCGATTATGACCTGAATGAAGGCATTCGCAGCACCCTGGTGGTCGCCCGCAATGAAATCAAGTATGATGTGGAGGTTGTGACGGAACTGGGTACACTCCCCCAAATCCATTGCCATCCCGGCCAGCTTAATCAGGTCTTTCTGAATATTCTGGTCAATGCGGCGCAGGCCATTCGTTCGCAGAATCGTCAGGGTCCCGGCCATATCTGGATTCGGACCCGGCAGGAATCCGAGTTAGTGATCTGTGAAATTGAAGATGACGGCCCCGGTATCCCGCCGGAGATTCAGTCCAAGATTTTTGACCCGTTCTTTACAACCAAACCGGCGGGAAAAGGCACCGGCTTGGGCTTGAGCGTCTCTTATGATATTGTCGTCCATAAGCATCGGGGGCAAATCCTGGTGGACAGCGAAGTCGGAAAAGGCACGAAATTTATCATCAAACTGCCCAAAGAAGCTCCGAAAATTCCAACCAAACAGGTTTTCGAGAAACAATTCAATACCGATCGAGTATCAAAATCAGTAATCCATGACGTTGAAATATGAGGTGAGATATGGAAAATCCAACGGTGTTATTTGTCGATGATGAAGTGCGGCTTTTGCAGTCACTGCGGCGAGGTCTGATGGATGAACCCTATCGTTGCCTGTTTGCCAACAGTGGGGCGGAAGCCCTCGAGATCCTTAGTAAAAACAAAGTCCATGTAGTCGTAACCGATATGCGGATGCCGGAGATGAACGGTTTGGAGCTCCTCCGAAAGGTCCGGGAGCTGTATCCGGATATAGTTCGTATGGTTCTCAGCGGCTATACGCAGATTACAACCTTGCTGACGGCAATTAATGAAGGGCACATCTACAAGTTCATTACCAAGCCGTGGAAGCTCGAAGAAGAATTTAAACCGATGGTTCGCGAGGCCCTGAAATATTATGACACCAAAAATCCAGAAGAACCGGCTTCGGCCGGAACTTCATCCGGTACGTCCTCCTGATGGAAAAAGCCAAAAAACAAACCGTATTCGGCTTTCCTTGACTCGGACGCTTCGAAAGAACGCCCGGCACAGAAAAGCCGATGTGCTTATAAGTATTTGTACTTGGTGCTCTTTCCTTTGGATTTTTCGACCGGATATTTTTGTTCGTTAATACGAATCTTTCGGTGGGCGGCTTCAAACGGGTCAATATTCAGTTCGCAGCACAAATAAATCAAAAAAGCAAAGATGTCGCCGATTTCTTCCTCGACCCTTTTGCGTTCTATCTCCGTCAAGTTTCGGCAGTCGGCGGGCGGCTTCCACAAAAAGTTTTCCAACAGTTCCCCGGCCTCGATAATCAGTCCCTCCGCCAGGTTTTTGGGGTCGTGAAACTGCTCCCAGTCCCGCTTTCGGCGGAATTCGAGCAGCCGATTTTTCAGGGTTTGATAGTCCATTGGTTTTCCTTTTACAGCAGGGCTGTACTGAAATATCGTTCCGCCCGGTCCGGCAGGACCGTAGCAATAGGGCCTCGGATTCGAGCCGTCATCTGCCGGGCCGCCCAGACATTGGCACCGGAAGAAATCCCGACCAGAAAGCCGTACTGGATACTCAGCTGCCGTGTGGTTTCGATCGCGTCCTCATCCGTTACCTCTATAACTTCATCCACAAGCGAAACATCCAGAATATCGGGAATAAAGCCGTCGCCGATGCCCTGAATCTGGTGAAGGCCAGGCTCATGGCCCAGCAGGGCCGAGACATCTTTGGGTTCAACCGCGACAATTCGCACGTCCGGCTTATGCTCCCGCAAAAAACGTCCGATGCCCTGCAGGGTGCCGCCGCTGCCGACTCCGGCTACGAAACAGGCAATCTGACCGCTCATCTGCCGCCAAAGTTCGACGGCCGTCTGCTCATAATGGATGCGGGGATTATCCGGATTCTTGAACTGCTGGGGGACAAAGACACGCCCGTCTTCGGCCTGCATCTGTTCGACTGTTTCGACGGCTCCGGCGATGCTTTTTTCGGCAGGAGTCAAAATCAAATCGGCTCCAAGTGCTTTGATCAGTTTTTTGCGTTCGACGCTCATATTTTCAGGCATCACAATACGGACCTTATAACCTTTCAGCCGTCCAACCAAGGCAATCCCAATGCCCGTGTTGCCGGAGGTGGGCTCGACGATGATCGAATCGGGTTTGAGTTTCCCGTCCCGCTCGGCCCCTTCGAGCATAGCCAGGGCCACTCGGTCCTTGATGCTGCCGCCCGGGTTGAGAAACTCCGCCTTGGCATAGATGGGCTCCCCGCGCAGCTGCAACAGCGGCGTATGGCCGATCAAATCAAGGATATTATCCGTGAGCATTTGCGAAGATTCCCGGACCTTTTAGGGATGGTCGAAAGTCATTTTTTTCACTTCGACACCTTCCACAGCGTTCAATTTTGACGCCAGCTCGTTGGCTGTTTTTTCATCGTCGGCCATTTCCAGCAGAATCAGTCCATTGGGAGAACAGAAGCCCGCCTCGGCTTCGTGCAGCCCCAGACGAGTCCGGATGCTGCAGCCGTATTCTGTCAGAAGATGCTGGACGGAATCGACATGATGAATTCGGTCTGTAATGTGCACACCCAGGATAATGTGTTTTGTCAGCGGCATGTTCGGCTCCTTTCTTATTCGAGCATTGTATCCAGTAATTCCGCAGCGATGCGCACAAACTGCGGGCATTCGTCAAAGGCGCCCGGTTTCTGCGAGGCGGCCAGCCCTTCCGGAGTTGCCATATCGAAACCGAGCAGCTGTCGGCAGTAGAGCGAACCGGCGTGGCTTTTGAATCGATGCATCAGCTCGTGGGTCCTGCGGTACAGGTCGTATTTGGTATTCTTATCCTGTGGATCGGCTGTGCCGTAGCGCAAACCGAGCACCAGAACGGCCCCGGTCAGGGCACCGCAGATTTCGCCGTTTCGTCCGATGCCGCCGCCCAGCCCGCCGGCCAGTTTGACGGCGGTTTCTTGCGGGAGCCCGAACCGCTCGCACCAGACGGCCAAGACTGCCTGAGCACAGTTGTATCCTTTCTGGAAGAAACAGACGGCCTGTTCTACCGGTTCCATAAGATTATCCTTTCTTTGGCGGTTGTTTCCGGAGGCGTTTTTGAATGCTTTTGGCATGGGCATCCAGACCCTCCGTCTGAGCCAGCCGGATGATATCCCCCGCACTGCGGCGCAGCTGTTCCTGCGTGTATTCAATCCAGCTGATGGATTTGACAAAATCGTTGCTGGTCAGGGCGCTGAAATATCGGCTGGTCTGTCGAGTCGGCAGGGTATGGCTCGGACCGGCCCAGTAATCGCCAACGGCCACCGGCGAATAGGGACCGACAAACACTGCGCCGGCGTTCTGCAGCCGGCGGGCGACGGCTCGGCTTTTCCGGCCGCATTGGACCTGGACATGTTCGGCGGCAAAGTCATTTGCCCAGTGAATTGCCGCATCCAGCGACGGAAAAACCAGAATGCCGCTGGATTTGAGCAGACATTGGCGTGTCCCTTCCGCTCGGTCCAGCTGAGGCAGCTGCTCTTCGAGGGCCGCCAGGACCTTTTGGGCCAAATCCGCTGAATCAGTCACAACAATGCCGGCGCCGGGATTGTGTTCGGCCTGACTGAGCATGTCGGCGGCTACCCAGTCCGGGTTGGCCTGCCGGTTGGCGACAATCAGCACATCGCTGGGGCCGGCAAAGGAATCAATGTCCACAAGCCCGAAGACCTCCTTTTTGGCCAGCTGGACGACGTCGTGGCCGGGCCCGACAATTTTGTCGGCTTTGCGAATGGTTTGGGTCCCGAAGGCCAGCGCTGCAACGGCGTGGGCTCCGCCCAGTCGGTAAACCTCCGTGATGTTCAGTTCCCGACACAGGCCGAGAATGACCGGATGGATGCTTCCCTGCCAGCGGGGCGGGGAGAGGACGGCGATTTCTTTGACGCCCGCCACTTGGGCCGGCACGGCGGTCATAATCAGGGTGCTCGGCAGGGGGGCGCTGGCGCCGGGTACGCAGACGGCAACCCGCTCCAGCGGAAGATAGCGAATGCCGGGGTGGCGGTTTTTTCGGCCGATGAAAATCTCCGACTGATACCTGCGGACATTCCGGACGGCCTTACGGAGGGATTTCAGCAGGTCGGGGGACAGCTGCCTGTGCGCCTTTTCGATATCTTTGGACGAAATGCGAAACTCCTGCGGGGACAGTCGGACTCGGTCGAACCGTTCGCTGTATTCGCACAGGGCTGCATCGCCTCGCCGCCCGACATCAGCGACAATCTGACGAACCGATTCGGCCAGACCGTGCTTGCCCTCCAGAAAGGTCCGCATGGAGTGTTCTTCCAGCAGGCGTCGGCTTTTGGCTTCAAAGTCCGGCTGTCCGGCAATCAGCAGAATGGACTCCAGAGTTCCGCTCACACAAACGCTCCTGACAGAAAAGGATTACGGAGTAAAGTTGCCGTGTGTATAGGTTCGGGCCGCCCCCTGAAGGAGCAGAAAGGTTCGTCCGCGAAAGGTGGTCAGCACCCCGGACACACGAAATCGAATCCGCTCCAGCGACTGCTTGTGCTGCTGTTCGACCTGCTCGAGCGTCCGGCAGGGCAGCAGAACGAATGACTGTACAGATACGTTTCTTCCGAAGCCGTCCAGGACAAACTCGCCCGCCGGACCGAGGCGGACAAAGCGTCCGGTTCGGCTGACGAGCATTGTATCTTCTTTGACGGCGGCGGGGGCTGTCTGGGCCATTCGGGCAAAATCGGTTTTCTGGGCCGGCTTCATTCGCTTGAGGATATCCGGCGGAATTACAGAGGATTCATTGGGATCGGCGGCCGCCCGCAGGACATTTTTCATCTCCGCTTCCGTGGGTTTGGGACTATCCGGCTGTTTTTCGGCTTCGGGGGAGTCCTTCAGAGGTGCCGCATCAAAGATAAACAGGAAGTTTCCCTTTTGATACTGAGTTACGACGGCGTCGATGCGGACCTGGACCTGATTTTCCGTTCCGGCGTAGGAGAGGATTTTTTCGAGTGCGCTGGAAGGCAGGATAGTCAGTTCGGTTTGCGGGGTAATTGTCAGGCCGCGGTTGGTGAGGGTTGTATGCGGGCTGAACCGCCAGGCCTTTGTCTTCTCGTTGAGCCGGGCGACCCCTTCCACCTGCCGCAGCTCCAGTCCTTCCGGCAAGGGGCGGGTTTTGGGTTTTTCCCCTCCCGCAGCGGCCTGCGCGAGGACAATTGCCGGCAAAGCCAGGAAAAGAATCAGTATGTTTTTCATCGGAGTCCCTCTTGCTGAAGAATGGCCAGGGCTTCTGAAGGGGTTTCGGCGGTTCGGATGCAGCGGGTGCTTTTCGGGTCGGCCTGGGCCATCATCTGCACCAGCGGCTGCCAGAAGTTTCCCATCAGGATGATCGGCTTGTCGGTTCCCGGAAACCCTTTGTTTTTGTGTTCCCAGACGTCCGCCAGTTCCAGCAGGGTGCCGGTCCCGCCGGCAAAGACCAGATAGGCGCTGCCGAGCCGAATCAGCGAAGCCAGCCGCTCCGTAAGGGTATCTGTCGGGATTTCCTCGGTCAAATAGGGATTCGGGTTTCGCTTGAAGGCACGGCAGGTGACACCGATGACTCGGCCGCCGGCGGAGGCCGCCCCTCGGGCGGAAGCCAGCATCACGCCGCCGTAGCCGCCGTTGGCAACGGCATACCCGCTGTGGGCCAGCAGAGCCCCCATCTGCTCGGCGAAGCGGAAGACATCATCCTGCTCACCGGCACGGCTGGTTCCAAACAAAGTAATGACACACGGTTTTTCGTTCATGAGGGCATGGCCTTCTTCTTGGCGTAATTGAGCAGGCCCGCGGCCAGCAGGATTTCCCGGTCCCGGTGAGAGAGAACCAGACGGCCTTTGAAGGAAAATCCCTGCGTGCGGTTGCAGATTTCCACCTCGTTGGCGCTGCGGATTGCCCCGATCAGGTCGGGGATTTCGAGCCTATCATCCGTCTGAATTCTGTCATAATCGGCCGGGTCGGCAAACTCAATCGGCACAATAGCAAAATTAATCAGGTTGGCCCGGTGAATGCGTTCGATGGATTTGGCCAAAACCGCCCGCAGCCCCAGGTACATCGGGCACAGCGCCGCGTGCTCGCGGCTGGAGCCCTGGCCGTAACTTTCTCCGGCAATGACAATCCCGGACAGGCCCTGTTTTTTCAGTGCCAGACAGCGCTGCGCAAAGGTCGGTTTGCCTTCTTCGTTGAAACTGTTGAAGACATACTTGGAATATTCCGGTACGTTGGAGCGGTATTTGAGGAAGGCGCCGGCCGGCATAATGTGGTCGGTGGTGATTTTATCCCCGCACTTAAGAAGAACCTGTCCGGTCAGGGTTTCCGGCAGGGGCTTGGGGGACTCAGGGACAACGATTGTGGGGCCTCGGGTGACCACGGCGGAGACGGCCTCTTCCGGCGGCAGGGGCGGGTCAATCATGCTGTCGTCAATCAGATATTCTTTCGGCAGTTTGATGGTCGGATACCGCAGTCCAATCATCTCTTTGAGACTCCGCGGGTCAGTAATTTCACCCATAATGGCCGAGGCCGCCGCCGTTTCAGGACTCACCAGATAACACTGGTCGCCTTTGGTTCCAGTCCGCCCCGCAAAGTTGCGGTTGAATGTTCGCAAAGTGACCGTTCCATCGCCCGGAGAAAATCCCTGCCCAATGCAGGGGCCGCAGGCACTTTCGAGCAGGCGGGCGCCAGCCGCTAAAAGATCAGCCAGTGCCCCGTTCTGCGCAATCATCTGAAGCACCTGACGGCTTCCGGGGGCGATGCCGAACTCAACGGATGGGTCAATTTTCCGCCCTTTGAGTATTTCGGCGGCAATCATCAAATCCTGATAACTGGAGTTGGTGCAGCTGCCGATGACAACTTGATGAATTTTTCGTCCGGCAATCTCCTCCACCGACACGACATTGTCCGGCGAGGAGGGGCAGGCTGCCATCGGAACCAGTTTGGACAGGTTAATTTCAATGATGCGGTCGTAATGGGCATCCGGGTCGGCGGCCAGCGGCTGGTAATGCTGCGGCCGGTCCTGTGCGGCCAGAAACTGTTCGGTCATTTCGTCGCTGGGGAAGATGCTGGTCGTTACTCCCAATTCAGCGCCCATATTGGTGACTGTGGCCCGCTGAGGCACTGTGAGCGTCTGCACGCCCGGCCCGAAATATTCAATCACGCAGTCCACATTCCCTTTTGTAGTCAAAATACTCAGCAGATGGAGAATAATGTCCTTACTGGAAACCCAGTCGTGAAGCCGTCCGGTCAGGTGCACACCAATGACTTTGGGACAGGTCATATAGAAAGCCCCGCCTCCCATAGCCGAGGCGACATCCAGCCCGCCGGCACCGATAGCCAGCATGCCCAGTCCGCCGCAGGTGGGAGTATGGGAATCACTACCCAGCAGGGTCGCCCCCGGTCTGCCGAAACGCTCGAGATGGACCTGATGACAGATGCCGTTGCCGGGACGTGAATGATAGACCCCAACCTTGCGGGCGATGCTTTGCAGATAGAGGTGGTCGTTGTGGTTTTCCGGTCCGAACTGCGCCATATTGTGGTCTACATAACTGACGGACAGCTCTGTGCGAACACGGGCAATTCCCATTGACTCAAACAGCAGAAAAACCGTCGTTCCTGTGGCATCCTGCGTGAGGGTTTGGTCGATGCGAATTCCGATGGGTTCACCCGGCTGAAGTCTCCCTTCAGCCAGATGCTGCTGCAAGATTTTGTAGGTGAGCGTCTGACTCATTCTAAGATCCTGTCATTCAGCAAGTTATGTTTTTGTTGGCTCAGATGCTTTTTCACTTATAGCATAAAAAAAGGCATTTTACAAGAATCAGAATTGCTAAGAAGATTCAAAAGATTTCTGAAACAGCCGCGAGGGGAATCCCCTCTTTTTATTGACGGAGTAAGAAAAAGGCGGTATGGTTTCTCGAGATTGCAGAACAAGTAAGGAGCTGCTGATGTGTTTGTGGCTTTTTGAGCTGCCTGTGCTTTTGCTGGTGATGTTTGGAATTGGGGGATACAATTCTCTGATTTCCAAACGCAACCAAATCCGCAATATCTTCGGGACGATGGACGCGATGCTCAAAAAGCGGTGGGACCTCGTGCCGAACCTCGCTGCGGCGGTCAAGGGGTACGCTGAGCACGAATGGCAGCTGTTCGAGAAAGTCAGCGAACTGCGTGCACAGGCGAGGGGGGGCTTTCGATGGAGCAGAAAGTAAACCTCGACAACCTGATGACGCAGCTGGTCGGTGTCGTTCGCGGTGTTGCGGAACGGTATCCGGACTTGAAGGCCTCTGAGAATTTTCTGCATCTGCAGCGGACGCTCAATGAGCTGGAAGAACAAATATCGGCGGCACGGCGGGCGTTTAACGCCGCTGTGACCGATTACAACAATGCGGTCCAGATGTTTCCAACGAATCTGCTGGCGGCGCTGTTTGGTTTTGAGCCTCAGGAACTCTTTCAAATCGAAGCGTCCGAGCGGGGGGTTCCGAAGGCCGCATTCGGTCAGACAGAAGCAGGGGGGCGGAAGATTGAAAACCCTTGAGGAAATCAAAACCTTTTACGAACAAACCCTTCTTCCCGATTTGGAGGTTCTGGAGAAAAAGCGTCGGCAGATTTTGGCAGGGTTGGGAATCGGTTTGCTTGTGCTTCTGGGGGGCGGACTTTTTTTGACGGGGCCTTTATTGGCCGTCACGAAAGAGCCGGCGACCGTGATGGTGCCGATGTTGGTGCTGCTCTTTCTTTTCGTCGGGTTTCTCGTGATTTCGGGATGGGGCTATCAAAGAGATTTCAAAGAGCAGATTATCCGCCGTCTGATCTGGTTTCTGGAGCCCGGCCTGCAGTACGATCCCAAAGGAAAAGTCGCTCCGGAAGATTTTCTTCGGTCTGAGCTGTTTCAGACAAGGTCTAACCTTTATAAGGGGGATGATCGAGTCTGGGGACGGGTCGGCAAGACCCAGATAGAGTTTTCGGAGATTTTGGCCCAGCATATCCGGAGAAGCGGTAAGACGACGACTGTTCACACGATTTTTCGCGGCCTTTTTTTCATGGCCGATTTTCACAAGCATTTTCGAACCCAAACCTTTGTTTTTCCGGATACAGCCGAAAAGCTGTTGGGACGCTTCGGCAAAACCCTCCAATCTCTGAATCCGGCTCGTCCAAATCTGATTGCTCTCGAAGACCCCCGGTTTGAAAAAGAGTTTGTCGTGTATGGGCAGGACCCGATTGAAGCCCGTTATATTCTTTCCCCCAACCTGATGGAACGCATTCTTCAATTTCGCCAAAAGACCGGGCGGCGAATCTTTTTGTCTTTTGTCGATTCCAAACTCTATCTGGCTGTTTGGTTCGACCGGTCTTTGTTTGAGCCGAAACTCTTTCGAAGTCTGCTGGATTTTCAGACCATCCAGGAATATTTTGGAGATGTTCAGCTGGCGGTGGGGATTGTCGAGGACCTGAACCTGAATACTCGAATCTGGTCCAAGGAATGATACGAGGCGTTTTTTCCTGCGGCAGGAGCCGCTTGGCGGACTTCGTTGAGGCGGTTAGAAGCGGCAGGAGAATTCCACGTACAATTGCCGAGGCACCTCGTTATACCGGCCGGTGCCCCAGTCGTAGCCGCCTTCGTAGTGATTGCGGTCCAGCAGGTTCATAGCCCCGACGGCGATTTCCGCCCGATCGTTCCAGAGCCGTCTGGCCAGGCGGACATCCAGCCGCCAGAAGGGCTTACCTGGAATGTACTCAAGGTATGGAGTGGCTGTATCCGTCCAATACAACTGGGTGTTCAGCGTGGTAACTTCATCCAGTTTGAAGCGGTTTGTCAGGCCGACACGATGCTTGGGACTTAAGATAATGCCGGTTTCGCCGGTTCGCCAGTTGGTCAGCTCATTGCGTCTGGTTTGATGCAGATAGGTATGAAAGCCCCGCACGAGCCACCAGGCGGTCGGCTGCCATTCAATGCTGCTTTCGATGCCGTAGGTGGTGACACTGTACACGTTATCCCATTTGTCATACCAGTCTTGTTCCACCCAATCGGAGCCCGGCAGCCACGGCTGAGATTCCTGAAGCAGTCCTTTCCGAAGGGCCATCATATCCTTATCCTGATTGAGATATCCCTCGATGTTAACGGACAGGTTGTCAGTCCACTGGCCGCGGTAACCGAGTTCATAAGAAATCATCGTTTCGTTGTCCAGCGAATCATTTCCTTCGCCCTCAATGCGCACTCGGTCTTCATATTTCAATGGTCCGCAGCGGAACATCTGCCAGAGGGTCGGTCGGCGGAAGGAACGGGCGACAGCTCCGCGGAGGAAATGTTTGGGGGCAAACTCCCAGACCAGAGCGCTGTTGCCCGCCCAATCAAAGTGAGTTAGCTGGTTGTAGTGTCCCCGCCAGCCGACTGTCAGCCACAGATCATCAGCCAGCGTGATTTCATCTTCGAGAAAGATGCTGCCCTGATTGTTTTCAAAATCCTCCGGAATGGTATTTTGCTGGTCATTGAGCGGCGTACTGCGGTAAATATCCCGTGTAAAGTCGGCTCCCCAGACGATATTGTGCCGGCCGGTTTGGAAATTATGCTGGATTTCGACGATTTCTTCTCGGGAACGGATGTCCGTCCGGTTGTAGAGCCAGTTGTTTGAGCCGGAGTAATAGTTCGTGCAGTCGTTGCGGAAGATATAACTTTCCGTCCAGCGTATCTGCCAGACGCTTCCGTCCTCCAGCCGTTTTTCCCACTGAATGTTAAAGTAATCCAGTGTTTCGTTGTTGGAATAGGCGTTCTGATGTCCCCCTGTCAGAATCAGGGTCGAGTTTTCGGTTAAGCGGACTTCCGCCCGACCAGTGCTCAGGAAGGAGCGGTAGTCATCCGGCACTCGGAGTCCGTTTTCGCGGGCAAATCCGTCATTGGCCAGATGTCCGAGCATGGCCCGCCAGGAAACATTATCTGATGTTCCGCCATATCGGAGGAAACTGTGAATCAGGTCATTATTGCCTGCTGCGGCATAGGTGAGTCCTCCCTGTGTGTCGGCGGCTTTTTTGGTGATGATGTTGATAACGCCGTTCATAGCGTTGACGCCCCAGGCCACGCCGGCGGACCCGCGAATGACTTCAATTCGTTCGATTTCCTCCAGGAAAATCGGGTGCAGATAGAACAGGGCTCCGCCCAGATAGGGGTCGTACAAGGGCCGTCCGTCCAGAAGAATCTGCATTCGTTCATTGTTCCATTTGACATAGCCGCGGCTGCCGACGGCTGAAACAAGACCTTTGGTCTGGAAGACATCCATTCCGGGAACCAGACGGAACAGGTCCTCGATGCGGGTCGGGCCGGCCTGTCGGATATCTTCGGCGGTGATAATATAGACGGCCCGAGAGGCACGGCTGATGGACTGGGGGCGGCGGGCGGAGGAGGTGATTTCGATTTCCATCAGGGCTTCCAGCGGCAGTTCGAACAGATCCGGCTGGGTCGAAAGGGATTCCTCCGCTTCAGCGGCTGTACAAGCCAGCGCTGTGCTCAACAGAAAACTGCAAATACCTTTCCATTGCTTCAACTTTTTTCCCGCTTTCAACTGCCTACGGAATCTGTTCGGGGAGGTTTGCCCTTTGGGATGTATGTGTATCGGCCGAAAATGGCTCCTGCTTAATAAGCAGACCAGGCGTTTTCGAAATACTTTAGGGAACACTCCCAAGGGCTGATAATTTTACGATTTAAAAGAAAAGGATCAAAAAAGAGGGCGAGAATATCCCGGGGACCTGTTCAGATTATCAGAGCAGCCGATGTTTTGTGATGGTTATCGGCGGACGGTAATGGGCTCCCAATCGACTTTGGCGGCTCCCATCAGGGTGCCGGTTGCATAGGCCAGGTCCACCAGGGAGATTTGATATTCCGTGACGGCGCGAATCTCGGCACTCTGGGCGTTGGCCAAACGGGCCTGGGCTTCCAGAACATCGGTCGAGGTTCGAAGACCGTTTTCGAACTGGCGGATTTCTGCTTCAACCAGCCGGGCCTCCAACAGGACATTCTGCCGAGCAGCCAGAATCCGCTGCCAGTTGGCCTGGGCCTGGTCGACGGCGTTCAGGACTTCCATCTCAATAAGCGACTTGCGGTTTTCCTGGGTTGCCAGCAGCTGCATCCGCTGATAGAAGGCAGCCCGCAGGGTGCTTTTGGCGGCTTCGTTGCCCAGCGGAATCAGCAGAGTCAGTCCCAGCCGGTGGTCGGCAAAACGGTTTTCCTGAAGCAAGTCGTAGGAATCGCTTCGTGTGGGTCCTAACCCGTTGATATTGTAGGTATATTCGAGGTTGACGACCGGCAGGGCCTGATTTTTCAGGTAGTCAATGGTGCTGACCTGCCGGGCAATCTGGAGTTCCATCTCCAGCAGCTCCATTCGGTTCTCGGTTGCTTTGGCGACCAAATCTTTTGCATCCAGTTCGTATCGAACCAAGTCCGGTTCGGTGGCCGGGATCAGCCGCACGGCCGATTGTACCGGCAGATTAAGCTGATTGATGATTCTTTTTAGTTCGCGCTGACGGGCCCGAAGATTGTTTTCCGCCAGAATAATTTGCTCGGTCTGGGAGGCGATTCCGGCCTGAGCCCGCAGGACTTCGACCTCCGCCGTCTGGCCTGCCGCCGCCATCCGCTGAGCCCGCTCCAGTTGGGCCTTGGCCAGTTCATACTGCTGAAGCCGGACCTCCAGTTCTTTGCGGGCCGCCGCCAAACGCCAATAGGCCCGATCCGCCGCCGCCAGAACGGAAATGACCTCCAGCTTTGTTCGGGCCTCAGCCATCTGCTGCTCATACCGGCGGAGCCGAATGGAATGCATAGAAGCCCGATGCCCGGCGTTTCGCAGCAGCGGCTGACTGATGGAGAAGGACAAGGCACTGGTATAGGATGGATTCAGGAAAAAGGAGGTCTGGTTTGTCAGGGTTCTGTTATCTATTAGGTCTACCGTTAGAGTGCCGCCCGTTTGCAGGGGCATCTGGACACCCAAATCTACTGTTCCGGAGTCGGTACTGGATCCCTGGACAAAGAGAGCAGTACCGACCGGTCGGTCTGTTTTGGAGTATTGGACGCGTGTGAAGAATGAAGCCTCAAATTTGGCTTCTTCTGCGCTGAGTGCTTCGGCGGCAATCGTTGGGCTCAACAATTCTGCCTTTAACCCCAGATTGTTTTCCAGCGCCCATGCCCGGCACTGTTCGAGGGTCAGCCGGATTTCCTCCGGCAGCGGAGCCGCGGGCTGGGGCTGTTCATTCGGTTCAGCCGCCGGAAGAATCAGCGGTTCAATTTGTCGAAGTTTTTCCAGTTTGGTCTTTGCTTCATAAAACGAAACCGGTTCCGGAGTTGTATCACAGCCGAGCAAAACAAGAGGCAGTCCGACAATCCATCCGAGCAGAATGTATTTTTTATTCATGACGCAGGGCCTCAATGGGATTCAGACGGGCCGCTTTGACGGCCGGAAACATTCCAAAAAAGATGCCGACGGCGGTGGAAAAGCCCACGGCCAGCAGGGTTGCCCAGCCCGGGACCTGGGCCTTAGCCAGAAAGCCGGCGGTCTGCGAGATAATCTTGGCCAGCAGATGCCCCAACCCAAGCCCAATCAATCCTCCAATCAGGCAGAGCACGACGGCTTCGACCAGAAACTGCATCAGAATCGCGGATGCCTTGGCTCCGACGGCCTTCCGCAGACCGATTTCCCTTGTCCGTTCCGAGACGGATACGAGCATAATATTCATAATCCCGATCCCTCCGACGACCAGCGAGATGCTTACGATGGCTACCGCAACCAGTCGGAGCATGGTCATCATGGAACGTACCTTGGCCACTTCACTTTCCATAAAGAAAACGCCGAAGTTGTCGGGTTCTCCCGGCGGAACCTTCCGCATTTTCCGCAGAAAGAAGGTCAGTTCTGCCTTGGCTTCTTCGGCTAAATCTGTGCTTTTGCAGGAGGCCATCGCCTCAATCCAGGATTCGCGAATCGACTGGGCCGTCTGGAAGGGGATAAAGACTTCGATGCGGTCTCCCTGTCCTTCAAAAAACGCCCGGGGCCGCTCTTCGACGATTCCGATAATCAGAAAAGTATGATAATCCAGCTGGATGGTCTGTCCGATGCAGTCGCGGTCCAGATACAGTTTTTCCTGGAGTTTTTGCGGGATGACGCAGACCCGGCGTGCCTGGCGCTGGTCGAGATAGGAAAAGGGTCGGCCGCGGCTGATGGAGCGGTTTTCAATCTTAAACCAGCTTTCTTCGACGCCGGTCACCTGCACATTTTCCGCTGTGTGGTCTTTGCAGCGGGCGGTCATATTGCCCACTCGGCTCATCAGCGTCAGATATTCGACGGAGGGGCAGTGTTCCAGGACGCCTTCAAACTGCTCGGGACGGAAGCGGATTTCCCACCAGTTGGCATTTTTCTGAGAACCGGTTCGAGGCCGCTCGGGCCATAGGAAGATTTTTTTGGTGCCGAAGAACTCGAAATTCTCCATAATCATTGCATTCATTCCGTTCATACCGGCCACAACTGCCGTCACGGAGGCCACGCCGATGATAATGCCCAGCGTCGTCAGAAGACCGCGGGTTTTGTTGACCCAGATTTGTCCTAAGGCCAGCAGGATGCTCTGGAGCAGCAGACGCAGAAAAAGCAGCGGGGTCAGCAGCAGCGTTTTCATTGGTCCTCCTTTTTCGACACGGCCCCCCTGGGATGCAGCAGGGTCCATGTCGGGTCCTGCTCGACCGGCAGGTCGCTGATGATTTGCCCGTCCCGCATTCGAACGATGCGTTTGGCATGACAGGCGATATCCGCTTCGTGTGTAACCAGGATGATGGTCTGGCCCTGCTGGTGGAGTGTCTCAAACAGGGCCATGATGCTTTGGCTGGTCTGGGTGTCGAGGTTTCCGGTTGGCTCGTCGGCCAGGAGCAGGCTGGGGCGGGCGACCAGCGCCCGGGCGACGGCCACGCGCTGTTTTTCGCCGCCGCTGAGCTGGTTGGGCCGATGGTGCATCCGTTCGGCCAGCCCCACACGTTCGAGGGCTTCCTGCGCCATCCGCCGGCGTGCCCGGAAACCGATCTTCGAATACAGCAGAGGCAGCTCCACATTTTTCAGAGCGTTCAGACGCGGCAGCAGCTCATACGACTGAAACACAAATCCAATTTGTTCGTTTCGTATCTGCGCCAGCTGGGCTCCGCTCATTTCCGTCGTCAGAATGCCGTTGAGTTCGTAGGTGCCTTCGTCCGCCCGGTCCAGACAGCCGAGGATGTTCATCAGGGTGCTTTTGCCGGAGCCGCTGTGGCCCATAATCGCTACATATTCGTTGCGCCGCACCTGCAGACTGACGCCGCGCAGGGCGTGTACCGTTTCGCTGCCGACACGATAGCGGCGGTGAATGTTTTTCAGGGAAATCAGAACGTCATCAGGACTCATGAGTCGGCTCTTGCGATTCGGCGATTTCTTCTGCAGGCATATTATTCTGAAGGGTTTCAAGGATTTTATACGGACCGACGATGACCCTGTCGCCTTCGGTCAGCCCTGCTTCGATGACCGTATTGAGCAAGTCGCTGGGGCCGACGCGCACGGGTGTAATCTTTGTTTTGCCGTCTGCCAGGCGGAAGACGACTGTCAGGAATGATTTCTTGGGGTCCACCAGGGGATTGTTTTTGCGGACCTCCTCCGGCAAATCGTCAATTCGCCGTTCGAGCACCGCCTGGCTGGGCACCAGCAGCACATCCTGATAGCGGGCGACTTCGATGTTCACATCAGCCGTCAGGCCCGTGTACAATTTGCCCACGTCTCCTTCCAGCAGAATCTTTGTTTCATAATATTTGGCGCCGGTGGTGGTGGAGCGGCTGCTGGTCAGGGCGATGGAATGCACGGTGCCTTTGAACTCCTCTTCCCAGAAGGCCTGCACGTGAACTTTGGCGGACTGGCCGACTTTGACGCGCCCGATGTTGCTTTCATCGACCTGCGCGTTCAAAATCATCTGCGATAGATCCGCCACCGTCAGAATCACCGTGCCGGGATTGTTCATTGTGCCGGTCATTACGACCTCCCCGACCTCGGCGTTCAGGCGGGTAATTACGCCGTCTATCGGAGCGGTAATCGTGGTGTAGCTGAGAGCTTCTCGGGCCTCCTCCACACGGGCCTGAGCCGCCCGCAGATTGTGCTCCATCACAACCAGATTCAGCTGGGCGGCCTGCAGGTTCTTTTCAGCGGCTTCAACCTGGGCCTGCAGCTCTTCAAAAGATGTCCGGGCCTGGTCATAGGCGGACTGGCTGATGTCCTGACTTTCGAAGAGTTTCTTTTGGCGTTCGAAGTCCTGACGGGCCTGCTCCAGGCGGCTCTTTTGTCCCGCCAGTGAGGCCTTCTGGCTGAAAATCCGGGCCTTTTCGACCTCAATCTGGGCCTTTTGGGCCTCGTAGGTTGCTTCGGCACTGTTGAGTCGGCTGACCATATCCCGGTCATCCAGCCGCACCAGCACGGACGGCGGAATCGGCGGATTAGCGTTTGGGTTGCCTGCCGTGACGGTTTCGCCTTCTTTGTAGGGCAGTTCTGTGATGCGGGCTGACACCTTGGCGCTGATATCGACCTTCGTTCGGGGCTGAATGTCGCCGGGGGCGTTCACTGTTTCCACCAGTTCGCCCCGTTTCACGACTTCCGTGCGCACCTTCAGCGTCGTTTTGGCCAGAGCCTTCTTTTTCATCTGATTAGAAAGAACGGCGAAGCAGGAAATCAGAAGAACCAGGCCAATCCCGACAAACAGGATAACTTTCCGTTTCTTTTTCACGTTTGAGAGTCCTTTATAGGTTTCAAGATGCCGACTTGCACCGCAGAGAACAAAATACCCGCCCTTTAGACGGTCAATCCCCGCCATTGTTACAGAAAATCTTGAATTTTGCAACGAATTGTCCCGTCGCCGATTTTTCTGTTTTGCTTGGTTGTGCTGGAGCGGAAAGGATGTGAATCCTAATATCTTTCTCAAATCTCCCAGCCCAAACCAGATGTTCCAAAAGAAATGTCTAAGACGGAGCTCTTCCGCTGCCCAGACGCTGTGTATAGAGAACGCGCCGGGAAGCGAGTTGTTGATTCTTGCCTTTTGAAGCAGATTCCATCCTGTCTGCTCAAACGGGCAGAAGGCTGCGCCCGACAGCACTGCCGGCAGGTTTTGCGGGTTGCCTGATGGCCGCAGCGGTGACGGTGCCGGCGGCGGGCAGGGTGCGGGTGAGCCATTTGTTGTTGCCGACGGTCAAGAGGGCATAGGGGCTGATCCAGAAGAGACCGGCCAGCCAGAACAGCGAGTAGGCAAAGGCCCAGAGGGCGTTGCTGGAGCGGTATTTGAAAGCATAGAATGTACCGGGGATAATCGCCATCAGTTCAGCCCCCAAAAGGATCTGGGCCAGAAAGACCTGGGGTTCCCAGAGGATGCAGCCGAGTGTACCGAAAATCATAAAGGTTGCCCCGAAGAGATTGACCACGCTGTGGAGAAAGTTCAGCTGGACTCCGAGGCGGTTGGTCCGGAAGGGCTTGAAAACGAAGCGTGCCATTTCGATAGTTTCCCGGATATTGCTTCGGGCCCACCGCAGGAACATTTTGCAGAGTCCTTTGTAGCGGACGGGGACTTGGGTAAAGACGACGGCGTTAGACTGAAACTTGACGGCGAAACCCTGTTTGAGAATGAGGTTGGTCATCGCGCGGTCTTCACCGATGTTGGACTTTTGACCGAGGAATCGCTGATTCATCCAGGTGTGGAGAACTTTCATGACGAGGTCTCGTCGGTAGGCGGACAAGGCACCCGGGGTACAGAGGACGGAATCGACCTGGCTTTGGCTGGCTCGGATAAAGTCAAAGCTGAAGGCAAAAGAAACATCGAGCATCTTGGGAATAAGACCCTGATGACGGTTCAGCACACGCACATTGCCGGCGACGGCGCCGACGTTGGATTGTGTGATAAAGGGGCTGACGAGATTGCGCAGCGTGTTTTTCTCAATGAGGGAGTCGCTGTCGATGGTCACCAGAATATCCGCATGGCTCCGGATGAAGCCCTCATAGAGAGCTTTTCGCTTGCCGCTGTTTCGCTTCAGTCGAAGAGGGGTGACAAGATGAGGGTGCCGAGCGGCAGCCTGCAGAGTCCAGTCCCATGTGTCGTCGGCACTGCCGTCATCGACGGCGATAATCTGGAGTTTATCGACCGGATAATTGCTGGCCGCCACACTGTCGATAGTATCGGCTACATGGCGGCCTTCGTTGTAGGCAGGAATGATGACGGTACAGGTGGGCAATTCGCTGTCCGTACAGGTCCGGGCGGGTTTATAGAAGAGCACGAGGATGAAACGCCAAAGAAGGGCCGCGATATTGATGACAAAGAGGCTGCGGACGACGGCCAGATAGGCGATTCCCCATTGAAGGGACGTAAGCCGATCGAGGACCTCTTCGATTTGGTCCCGCTGGGCCCAGGCACCGAGGATGATTGCCGAGATGGCGATACAAATCATCGTCTTGCTCGACCAATCATAGAGGTTGTCTTTTGTGAGCATACGGCCCGGAACAAACCCGGCTGCAAGCGACAGCGTTTTCATATTTAACTCTTTCTATAATAAAGGTTTATATTCTTTTTAATCGTTTTAAATATACACATTCCCCGTCGAGGGAATGGAGAATAAGCATAGACTGACGTCCGGGAAGAGATAATGTGAAATTTCAACGGACAGCGCTGACGCGCTCGTTGCGGCTTTATGCTAAATCAGCCCTTTTTGTTAAGGACTATGCGTTCTCAAAGAGTTTTCTCCCGTAGTTTTATTCTACGAATTATACTGCATCGGGGTTTTCAGGTCAAGAACAAAAAAGCAAGAAGGTTATGTCCTTTGGGGGAAATGGGAGAATGGCTCCTTTCCTTCAAAAAATTTACATTTTTTGTCAAAAAACTCTTGCTGGACAAACCGTTTAGGGACGAATATACTTTGGTAGGGTTCCAGAAAGTCCACAATGGCGAAGGAGTATTTTTTCAGGTATATAGAATTAAGTATATAGGGAAAAAGGATTTACAGTAATGCCGATTGAAAAAGTCGACATCGATGGTTTTACGATAATCAAGCGAATCGGCACCGGTGCGCGCAGTCTGATTTACCTGGCAATTGATGAAGAAAGCGGCCAGACGGTAGCACTCAAACGGGTGGTGATGGAAACCCCTGAAGACCTCCGGATTTTTGAGCAGATGGAGACCGAATACAAGGTCAGCCGCCAGGTTGACCATCCTTATATTCGAAAATGCTATAAGATTCTTCGGAAGCGAAAACTTCTCCGAACGCAGGAACTGCTGCTTTCGATGGAATATTTTGACGGGCAGAGTCTGGAAGAGCTTCCGGGCATCAGTCTGGGCGACGTGCTGCTGATTTTTCGAATGGTTGCCACGGCTCTGAATGCGATGCATCAGAAGGGATATGTGCACTGCGATATCAAGCCCAACAACATCCTTTTCAGCAAAAAAGGGGCCATCAAAATCATCGATTTGGGGCAAAGCTGCAAAATCGGCGAGGTGAAAAAGCGAATTCAGGGAACGCCGGATTATATCGCCCCCGAACAGGTTCGTCGGGAGCATCTGAGCCACCGAACGGATATTTTCAATCTGGGCGCCACGATGTACTGGGCCCTGACGGGGAAAAACGTCCCGACGCTGATTCCCAAAAAGAATGAATACGGCTTTTCTGTGCCGGTCACCGCCGATTTTAAATCGCCCAGTGAAATCTACAAAAAGATTCCTGTGGCGCTGTCCAATCTTGTGATGGACTGTGTGAAGGAACGTCCGGGAGACCGCCCGTCGAGTATGTCGGAAATTATTGCCCGTCTGGATGTGATGATTCGCGAAATCTTTGGAGCTCGTCTGCAGAACCAGCAAAGCCATGTCGCAGCAAACAATCCAGCTGTATCTGAAGGGGGCTGAGGCCAACCGAACCGATCCTTTCCGGCGGGGCAACCTGATCGTGCTGCCGGAGAGAGGACGCGTGATTGTCTCGGGGGATTTGCATGGTCATCGGAGACATTTTGAAAAAATTGTTGACTATGCGGATCTGGAAAATCATCCCGAGACCCATGTGATTTTTCAGGAGATTCTTCACGGCGGGCCGGAGGATGATTACGGGGGCTGCCTTTCCTACCGCTTGCTTCAGGATGCGATTCGCTACAAGCTGCTGTATCCGGGGCAGGTGCATATTCTTTTGGGCAATCACGATACGGCCGTCGTCAATCAGGGGACCGTGATGAAAAACGGGCGGGAGGTCAATGTGGCGATGCAGGAGGCAATGAAGCGGGAATACCAGGACCATTTCGGGCTTGTCCATCAGACGATGGTGCATTATCTGCTTTCCCAGCCGCTTGCAGTCAAAACACCGAATAAAATCTGGATTTCTCACTCGCTGCCGGCGGATTCTTATGTGGAGTCGTTCGATTTGGAGATTTTTGATCGCCCGTACACCATGGAAGATACACGCCGGCCCAATTCGGTTTATCTGCTGACCTGGGGCAGGCATCAAAGTCCGCAGGCCCTTCGGCGGATGGCGGAGCGTCTGGAAGTGGAGCTGTTTGTTCTGGGGCATCAGCCGCAGGATGAAGGGTGGGGCGTCATCGGGGATAATACGCTCATTTTGGCTTCCGAACACAGCCACGGCTGTCTGCTTGTTTTCGATCTGGGGCGGCTTTACAATCTTGAGATGCTTCGGGATGCCGTGGTTCCGCTGGCTTCTATTTTATAAGGTTTGAGGACTTCGCGGCGGTCTGGACATGTTTTGTTCCGCCGAAGAAGGCTGGGGTTCGTTCTTGCTGCCGATGAGAACAATTTGATTTTTTCCCTGTCGTTTGGCTTCGAGGAGTGCTTCGTCCGCCCGTTTGAGGAGGTCGTCGGCGGTTTTTCCGTCATCAGGGTAGGACGCCAGTCCCCCGCTGATGGTCAGCTGCCCGTGTCCGTCCGGACCGAGCATGGGGAGCCGGGAAGACGAAATTTTTCGGCGAAACCGTTCGGCCATAAAGAGGGGCTGTCGGGGATGCCTGGCCGAATGGTGGCGCCGTTCGTGGACAGGGCCGGAGCTGTCGGTCTTTTTTTTCGGATCCGGCAAGTCCCAGAACACAACGGCGAATTCATCCCCGCCGATGCGGGCGACGACGTCGTGGGCTCGACAGCACCGGCGAATCAGTTTGCCGGCCTGAATGAGGACCTGATCTCCGACGGCATGGCCGAATTGGTCATTGTACTGCTTGAAATTGTCGATATCGAACAGCAGCAGTGTCACGGGAAACTGATACTGCCGGGCCAGCGCCAGAACCTGAATAAGAAACTGATTGACGTAGCGGCGGTTTTTCAGCCCCGTTAAATCGTCTTCCGTCGCCAGTTTTTCGAGCTGACGGATTTGCTCCTGGTACTGCTGTTCGCGTTCACTGGTCAGCGGGTGGACGTCAGGCACGGTTTGAAGGCTGCGGACAAGCTCTTCCGCCAAGACCGGACATATCAGATAGTCATCCGCGATTGCCTCCATTTGTCCGCTTCGTCCCGTCAGCTCACGGGCCAGCGGCTCTTCGAGCATCTGGGCCAGAAGAAGAATGCGCGAGTGGGGACTGCCTTTTCGAAGGGCACGCAAGGCCTGTTCCGGATGTCCCTGAATCTCGGACAGGAACACGGCAATCGTATCAAACGATATGGACTGCATTTGTTCAATTCCCCCCAGAATCGATTCGCAGATGGTCGTTCCATTCAGATGCTCCGGATGGATCAGAGCTTTTTGGGGGGGGGCGATGAACAGGATTTTTTTCGGTCGTTTTTCCATGTTTATTCCGGGCTGAAAAGGGCCTGGAGTTCTTCCGGACTGATTCGAACGGCATCCGGCTGCGTTGGCATCCTTTTGCTTTCATTCGAAAGGAGTTTCTGGTGTTTTTCCAGGAGCCAGCGGATCGCTTCTGTTACAGGAATACTCGGCGGACAGGGCACAATGAGCCCTTCCCAAACAGCCTGCTGGAGAGAAACCGGGCAGTCCTGCTTGTCGAAAAGAACGGCGATACAGCGAATGTGAGGACGGCGGCGCAGAAAGGCCTGAAAGAAGCCGCTTTCTTTTCCTAATTCTTCTGCCGGAGCAACAAACAGGACCAGTTTTTCTTCAGGGCAGGCGGAAAGAACCTGAACCGCCTCATAAATGTTGGCGCAGACATTCTGTGGTTCTGTTTTAAGCAAACTGGACAGCGGTCTAGATATCCGATTAGCGCTATCGAGAATCAGGATTTTTATATCCGTTTGACCTTCCATTTTTACCCTCGAATTCCAGACTTCATTTTACCAATATTAGCAAAGGAAGTCAATACAACGCACCGTAAATCATTTCCTATTTTATCATCGAAAAGAATGTGTTTATAAGGTATTATCAGGATATTGTAGAGCCGTCATGGATGGACCGTGTTTTGCAAATGAAAAAAGGTTTCTCATATGTTTTTTTCGTAAAAAATAAGAAGTTTGGGATAGATACAGATGATGCCGGAGGAAAAAGGACATAGCCAGGAACAGTTTTTGCGTCTGCTGATGCTGAATGATAAGCGGATTTACGCTTACATTCTCTCATTTGTCCCGAATGCGGCAGACGCCGATGACATTATGCAGGAAGCGTCTGCGGTGATGTGGCGAAAATTCTCCTCTTTTATACCCGGTATGGATTTTGTGGCTTGGGCTTTAACAATTGCTCGGTATCAGATTCTTTCCTATTTCAAGAAAAAAAAGAGCAGGAAACTCTGTTTAAGCGAAGCCCTTGCGGAATCGCTCGAACAGGAGGTTGTCCGGACGCTGCCGGAGATGGACCGACGAATGGGGGCCATGAAGCAGTGTATCGACAAACTGGCTCAAATGGATCGGTATATTCTGAAACTTCGTTATGAAAAGGACTTAACGCTGGAGAATATCGGCGCTCATATTTCCAAGTCAACACGGGCTACTTATTATGCACTGGTACGAATTCATCGGAATCTGCTTCAGTGCATTAAGCAGACACTTGCCGAGGAGGCGGCACAATGACTTCTCTGCCGAATGATTTTTATGACTGGATGCTCGCCAGCCTTTACGGGATGGCGACGGAGGAACAGGAATCCGCTCTGGCGGCCCTGCTGGAGTCGAATCCGGAGGCTCGTCGGGAGTATGTGGATTTTCTGATGGTGTATGCTCACCTGCATCGGCGAAAAGGGGCCAGTCTTTTTGTGGAAAACCCGGCGGCCGATTCGTTGCTGAACGAGCAGGCCTGGAAGATTCTTGCGGAAGAAGAAAAGACGGCCGAGGCCGTGTGGGTGGAGCGTTCTTCGGAGGAACCGGCACCGGCGGAAGCCGCAGTCCAAGCCGTTGCCGTGCGAGCACCGGTCAGCAAACTTTCCATTTATTCGCTGCTTTTGTCTGCAGCGGCCTTGATTTTTTTGATTGCCTATGCGTACCTGTCCCCGTCTCGGAACAACGGGCTGACTGTCGGCCGGGTTCAACGGACGGTCAATGCCGTATGGCAGGATGCGAGCGGCCGTCCTCTGACGGAGGGCTCTGAACTCTATCCGGGGCCGATTCACCTGGTGAAGGGGCTGGCGGAAGTTGTTATGGAAGGGGGGGCGGCTGTTCTCTTTGAAGGTCCGTCCACCTTTAGTCTGGAAACCCCGGCGCAGATTTATCTGCAGGAAGGGCGTCTGGTGGCGTCAATGAACGGGTCCGGAAAGCAGGCCTTTGTCGTGCGTTCTCCTACAGCCAGTTTGGTTGATTACGGGACGGAGTTTGGGGTTTATGTCAAACCAGACGGTCAGACGGAAGCATATGTTTACGAGGGCTCTGTTCAGATCCGGGACTCGTCGGACCCGGTGAAGTTTACCCGAAGTCTGCTGCTGAATGCCGGACAGGGAGCGGCGGCGGACGCACGAGGCCAGCTGACAGCCGCTTTTGTGAATCCGTATCATTTTGTTCGTTCGAATCAGGTTGAGGTTTTCGAACAGGCCTCCCGAATCGGCGGGTATTACCGCTGGCGGTCGTGGGTGTACCGTCTGCATCGGGAGGACCGTTCTTTGGCGGCGCATTACTTTTTTGAACGGGATGCGGACAATCCAGACCGGTTGGTCAATGCCGCCGGAGGCGGACGCAGCAGTGACGGTTTGTTTGGAGGAGACGGGCGGAACAAGCCGGGCTGGGTGAGCGGACGATGGCCGCAGAAAGAAGCGGTCCGATTTGAGCGGGGAAAAAGCCAGGCGATTTTGATTGGGCCGGAGGCAGGGCTTTCGTTTGGATCGCCGCTGACGATTTCGACCTGGGTCTATTTCCCGGACAATCAGCAGTGGGGCGGGCATTTGATTTCCTGCCGGCAAGGGTATCGGATTAATTATCAGTTTTCTTTGTTTGATGACCGGTATGTTTACAATTACCAGAAGAACCGGTTTGAATTTCGACAGTATGACGGGGCGGGAAAAGCGGGCTTTTACAGTCAGACATTCGTTCCCCAAAGCGGGGTTTGGTATCACTTCGCGGTGGTTTATGACGGCAAGGAGCTTCGTTTTTATGTAAACGGAAGTCTGTTCCAGTCGGCCCCGTATGAAGGGCTTGCCAAAACCGAGCCGGCGGAGATTTTTCTGGGGGCCATGAAGATCGAGGATTATGTTCTCCCGGAAGGGGATTTTGACGGGGTGGTGGATGAACTGATGATTTTCCGTCGGTGTTTGTCCGGCGGCGAGATTCGGGACTTGTATGAAAACGGCAAACCTTAATCTGACTGAGGAAAGAGAGATGAAGCACGTGTTGAAATCCGGCCGAGGCTTTACATTGATAGAACTGCTTGTGGTGATAGCGATCATCGGGCTTTTGCTGTCGATTATTATTCCGGCCATCGGGAAAGCCAAAGACATCTCCAAACGGGTTATCTGCAGCAGCAATGTCAAACAGATTGGTGTGGCCCTGCGAACCTACAGCCATAGTTTTGATGATAAGCTGATTCCGATGTATCACCTGGGGGGCAGTTATGCAGGCAACCGATATGACCCGTCTGTTTCCGGCACCAGCGGCGGAGTGACCAATATAAAGCCGCAGCCGTACAATGCAGTCATTACACATCAGGGCAGTCTGCTTTTGAGCAACGGCCGGCCGCGTCCGTTTCACTTGGCGGTCTTATATGATTTGGATTATTTTACAGAGCCGAAGTCTTTTTATTGTCCGGCGCAGCCGCGGATTACAGATTATCCGTATCCTTACTACTATGAGGCCTATACTCAGGCGGGTTCCTGGGGGACGTATGTGCCCACCTATGGCGGGCATGCTTTTGTGAGGACCTCCTATAATTACTGGATTTATGACAAGAAATTCTACAGCCAGTTGGGGATCCGTCCGGTGGTGGTGGACAACCTGCAAGAATGGGAGGTAATTCCTCATCGTCAAAATCGCAGTCTCAGTTCTGCACCGCAAGGCGTCTCAGCACTGTTCGGAGACGGTCATGTCAGTTTCTGTATGGATCGGAATATTTTCAGTGCCGAGACCTGGAACAATAAAAATCGTGCCGATGGCGTTTATTCGAACGGCCCCGGCGATGATGTCCAGACATTTGAAAAGATTTTGCGGGCGATTCAGGGAGACCAATAAAAAAACGTGTGAAGTGTGTTGTGTGCAGTGTGAAGGTGTGGACAAATCGGCCTTTGAAAACCTGCAGCAAAGGCGGATCAAATGGAACATGCAGGGTTCAAAAAGATATGGAGGAAAGATGATGAAAAAGTTCTTTTGTCTTTTTCTGATAGGAATGGTCTGCCCGGCATTTGCTGTTACCATTTCTATGAAAGCTTCGGATGGACTGGGACAGTCTTCGTTTAACACCGGGCTAAACTGGATGGATGGGAATCCACCGAGTGCGGGCAATGATTATGTCACCGGTGATTATCGACTTCGGACTCCGGCGGACGGCGGGAGTTATGTCTTTGGCGGAGATTCACTGACGATTAACAATACCAATGGGTATAATGGCGGTCTGATGTATAAAGGGACCGGCTCGGCCGGATCTCTGACGATTGCCAACTTGATCCTGGACGGCGGAATGATCTCCCATGCCAACGGTTCAACGGACATCTGCAATCTGTATGGGAATATCTATGTCAAAAGCAATTCGACGCTCTATCCAAAGCAAGGTCCCATTCGTATTTATTCTGCCATCAGCGGCAGTGCCCAGATTACAATTCAGGCCTCGGACGGTGTTTCCGGCAACAAGATATGGATTCATTCGTCTGCCAATACGTTTACAGGCAACATCGTAAACAACGGACGACTTGAAGTAGCGGCGGGTGCCAATCTGAATTTTGTAATTGGCCCAAGCGGTGTGAACAACAGCATTTCGAACGGTACCCTTGGAACGCAGCAGCATTCGATCTTTGGCGGTGATTTTGTTTTTGACTTGACCGCTGCCGGCACAGGGATTGGGGACAGCTGGCTGATTGTCAATACAGTGGCTGCTTCCACGTACTATACGGATACGTTTACCGTCGCCGGATTTACTCCCAAAGGCGACGGGGATACCTGGCTGAAAAATGCCAATGGTGTTTTCTATCAGTTCCAGGAAAGTACAGGGATGTTAACGGTGATTCCAGAGCCGGCTTCGATGCTGCTGTTGGGATTGGGTGGGCTGATGTCCGTTCTCCGCAAGCGGTAAGAGCGGAATGATCCAGCTGGAGTTCTTTTGAATGTTGAATCTTTAGGGGCGGGCTGTTCTTGCCGAATAAAGAGGACAGCTCGCCCTTTGGAAATGCGGTGCTTTATTCCAGGCGTTGGGGGAGGAAAGGAGGCAAGCATTTAAACCCAGAAAACTTTTGGTGGTAGAAAGGGAAACGAATGAAAAGGATGCTTTTGGCGGGATTGTTTATCGGACTGGCTGTTTCGGTCCAATCGGCTCTGGTGGATGATTTTGAGAGTTATCAGACGGGTGTGATTACTCAAGTGACGGGCGGAAATTGGGTGCCCATTTTCGGCGGTGCCGGGACAGACCCGGGAGCGGATTCGGGGGTCCGGCAGATTGCTGTGGATCCGACGAATCCCAATAACCGTGTGATTTATCTGGAGACCAATAATACTGGTCAATACGGAATGTATGGAGTAATCCCGGCAGAGAAAGCCATCAAGGACAACACGATTGGGACCCTGTTTTGTCAGTTTTATGTAACGACGACAGCGCTGGACCAGTCCTTTGGACTGACTTCGATTGACGCTCCGACCAGCGGCGGATTTGCGAATTTTAACTGTCAGGTCGCGTTGGTACGCGGAAATCTGCTGGTCCGGAACGGCGCTTCTTCTCAGACGGTGGGGACGTTTCAGGCCAATACGTGGTATTATCTCTGGATTGTTGTCAACAATAGCAGTAATACCTATTCGGTGTATATCAAGACAACACCTTCGCCGGCTACAGCCGCTGACCGTGTCGCGACGGATTTTGCGTTTCGTACAAGCGGGACGGACGGTGATTTGGATCGGTTTTATACGATTGCCAACTATGGTGCCAATATTACAGCAGGCACACGGCTTCATTTTGACAACATTGTGACCAGTCCCGGCGAGAATCTGTCGGTGTATGTGTCCGGTTCGGCCTATAATCCTTCTCCGGCCAACGGGGCCACGAATATTCCGCTGGATGTCGTGCTCAGCTGGAATACGGGGATGGACCCGACGAATCCGGAACAGATAAATCCGAATATTACCAAGCACTATCTGTATCTGCGTCATTCAGAGCCCAATTTTGTGGGGATGACGCCTATCACAATTCCTGCTGCAGGAGCTTCGGCTTCTTACACGCCGCCGGCGCTGTTCATTGAAGCGGACAGGACGTACTACTGGCGTGTGGATGAAAGCATTCAGGATTCTTCTCCGACGGACCCGAATACGATTCGAGGCGGCGTATGGAGCTTTAAGACCATTCCGGCGGTTCCGTACATTGAAGAACAGCCGGGTGAGGTTCGTGTAGACGGCTCGAATCCGACACCTCCTCCTGCAGTGTTTACGGTGAAGTTCCGCAGCGAACTGTCTGCTGCTCAGCCCACCTGGAAGAAATATGTGGATGGGGTAAACGATACGGTTCTGACAGCAGGCAGCAAATATTCAATCGCCTGGGCGGATACAGATACGACGCTGTCAATCAACAACCCGGGCATCAACGATCAGGGTTGGTACTATTGCGTTTTGACGAATGCAGAAGGAAGCACAACCAGTCAGCAGGCCGCTCTGATTGTCAATCGAATGCTGGCCCGGTATGACTTTGAGAATACCTGGAATGATTCAATTGACGGCAATCACGGAGTCGCTAAGGACTTTACGGATCCAAACAATCCTCTGGCAGGACCGACATTTGGCAGTACGGCTCCGATTGACGGGACCTATGCTGTATTCAATGGTCTTGGTCAGTATGTGGACCTGGGGGCGGAAGCCTATCCGAAAGCCGGTTTTGCCAACGGAATGTCGGAGGGCACGGTTTTGTGCTGGGTGAAGCCCACACAGGCCGGTACGGTGTTGCTGAACTACAACGACGGGGCGACCACGGGATTTGGGTTCTCGCTGAACACGGCCCCGAATGCCCGGCTGAATATCCGCGGTCAAGGTTTCCAGCAGGAATATCAGGAAATCGGCACGGCGGAAGGCCGACCTGGGATGACCGGATTTAATCTGTATGACGGCCGGTGGCATCTCGTCGGTGCCAGCTGGAAGGAAGGCGAGTTTGTCCGAATTTATGTGGATGGTGAGCAGGTGGCTTCTGTGACGGCCGGCAAACCGGATCAGTATCTCCCGTGGCAGCGGGGAATGCTGATTGGAGCCAGCCGAACAGCGGAAGACCGGACTGTGTTAACGGGCTTCTTCGGCGGGGCCATCGACAACCTCCGGGTATATAACTATCCAGTTTCAGGTACCTTGATAGCACAGGAGTATGTGGATAAAACAGGTCTGAAGCCTTGTTTGACTCCAGCGTTTACCGGCAGTTCGTACAATTTTGTCAACACGATTGATTCGTATTGCCGGGTGGATTTAGCAGACCTTGCCGTGTTTGTCCAAAGCTGGCTGGCCTGCGGTCTGTATCCGGATTGCCAATAAGAAGTTATGAAGGGGCAGGCGGACCGAAGAATGGGCTCTGCCTGCCTTTTTTTGTCTTAATTGCGGCTTGCCGAAGCGAGCGAAGAGCAGTATAATAAATAATGATTTTTGGTTCTTTCGTCAAAGAAATGGGGGTGTAAAAGAATTCTTTACTGAAAAATACAGGTTCATGACTGCGGAGTCTGGTTTTGGGGAATCAGACTCTTTTTCCCGGATGAAACCCAAGGAGAGGATTTGTTTGAGGGGAATTATGAAAAAAATCATTTTGCTGGCAGCGGTTTTTTGGACGGTCCCCGTTTTTTCCGCCACGATTACATTGGTTGCAGGGGATGCGATTGGGCAGTCTTCTTTTAACAGCGGGCTGAACTGGAGCAACGGCCAGCCGCCGAGTGCAGGCAATGATTATGTGGTGAGCATTGCTCAGCTGCGCACCCCGCCGGACGGGGGCAGTTATGTTTTCGGCGGCAATTCACTGACCATCAACAGCGGCGGGATTCTGATGTATAAGGGGACCGGTTCAACTGGCAGCCTTACGGTGAATAATCTCATCGGCAATGGGGGAACAATTATTGACCATCGGAATGGGGCGGCGGATGTCTGCAATTTGTATGGGACTATTCATATTGCCGCCGACTCAATGATGTACGCCAAACAGGGGCCGATTAATGTTTATGCGGCCGTCAGCGGAAATGCAAAAATTACCAACCCGGGCTCGGACGGCGACGGACGGACGCTGACGTTTTATTCGTCAGCCAATACATTTACAGGAAGCATCGTCAACAACGGACGGTTTGTGCTGGCGGATAATGCCGTGCTGAATTTTGTAATCGGGGCCAACGGAGTCTGCAACAGCATTTCCGGAACGGGGGCTCAAACAGGACTGAACGGCGATTTTGTTTTTGATTTGAGCGGGGCGGGAACCAGCGCAGGGGACAGCTGGACGATTGTCAGCGCGTCTAACCGCACCTTCGGGTCCACATTTACGGTGGTTGGTTTTACAAACAAGGGCGGCGGGGTGTGGGAAAAGGAGGCAAACGGGGTTGTTTACCAGTTTGACCAGTCCAACGGAAAACTGACGGTGATTCCGAGCTCAACGACGCTTTATATTGACAACAGCATTCAGACCTACGGCAGTCTGAGCAATGCGACGGTGTATATGACGGGCACATCCGAGCTGCATCTGACCGGTACGAGCCCATTGACCAACAGCGTTGTACATCTGAATTCTGCGGATGCCTGGCTGTTTTTCCGCTCGCTGAAGCCCTCTGCCGTCAATACATCAGCTTACCTTAATCAAATTCGTGTGAACGGAGCCGCCGCTGTTCTGAATACAACCATCCGGATTGTCCAGTATGAGGCGGGGACGGTGGTGATTCCGCATTCGAGCAGTTATCAGGCTCTGCAGGTATTCAGCAATGTGAACTTTACGGGGAGTTCTGCGAATCTGGGCAATTATACGTATTACCGTTCGACACAGCTGGGGGCGATGAACAACAATATCCGTTCGTTCCGGCTGAAGCGCGGGTATATGGTGACGTTTGCGGCCAATGATGACGGAACAGGCCCCAGCCGGGTGTATGTCGCCAAGGATGCGGACCTTTGGATAGGAGCAATGCCGGCGGATTTGGAAAATGATGTATCATTTGTGCGGGTGATTCCGTGGCGGTGGCCTTCCAAGAAGGGCTGGTGCGGCGGAGCGGCGGATGCGGCGATGGTCAACTGCACCTGGCGCTATGACTGGGACAACGCAGCAAGTTCGACGCTGGATATTGAATATGTGCCGATGCGGCACAATGCCAACTGGAACAGTTATTCGAATATCAACAGCAAGCAGAACTCCACGCATGTGCTGGCCTTCAATGAGCCGGACAAGACTGACCAGGCGAATATGACGGTTCAGCAGGTGATCGATGCGTGGCCGAATCTGACGGCCTCCGGCCTTCGGCTGGGCTCGCCGGCACCGAGCGATGGAGGCTTAAGCTGGCTGTATGATTTTATTGACCAGGCGGATGCGCTCGGGCTGCGGGTGGATTTTGTGGCCGTGCATTATTACAAGAATAACTGGACGGCAGATCAGCTGGAAAGCTGGCTGCGCGGGATTCATCAGCGGACGGGGAGGCCGCTGTGGATTACGGAATTCAATAATGGATGCAACTGGACGACTCCGCACCCGACCTATGAGGAAAATGCTGCTAAGATTGATGAATTGACCACACGGATGGCCAGTCTGCCTTATGTAGAACGCTATGCGATTTATCAATGGTGTACAAATCGTGAATTGATTTTGGATGGGGCTCTGACGCCGGCGGGGGTGGTGTATCGCGACCATTTGCCGCCGATGGCGAATTCTCTGGACATCAATTTTGAGTGTATCGGCTATTATCGCCTGGATGAACAGGCGGGGACGACGGCCGGCGACCTTTCCGGAAAAGGCCGCAGCGGGACTTTGATGGGGGGAATGACTTTTGATGCCAACGGCACCGCCGGCGTATTAGGCCGGGCCCTTCAGTTTGACGGGATGGATGACCATATTCAGCTTCCGAGCGGCTTTTACGAGTTTGACAACGGTTTTTCCGTCGCCTTCTGGGCGTATCCAACGGCGGTGAAAAATTATGCCCGCTTTGTGGATTTGGGAAGCGGTCCGAATGCCCACAACATTATTGTAGGCCGATACGGTACAACCAATGACCTGTTTGTGCAGGTTTTTAACGGTTCCGCAGGCGGGACGGCTGTACGGGCGAGCAATGCGCTGGCATTGAATACCTGGCAGCATTTCGTGGTGAGCATCAGCAAGCGTTCCTCTAACAATGTGAAGATTTACAAAAACGGTCAGCTGATTCTGACAGCGACGACGAGCGTTCCGCAAAGTACGACGCGGACGGCGAATTATATCGGACGGAGCAACTGGACAGCGGATGCCTATTATCAGGGGCTGCTGGATGACGTGCGGATTTATGATTATGCGGTGACGACCAGTGAGGCGGCGGCGCTGTACGCCTCCGGCGGCAGCCGGCCCTACAGCGGTCAGCCGGCCGTAATCCCCGGACGGATTGAGGCCGAGCAATATGACCTCGGGCAGTCGGGAGCGGCTTATTATGATACAACAGTCGGCAACAGCGGCGGTGCGTTCCGTACAGACGGGGATGTGGATATTCGAAGCATTTCGGATTACGGCAGCGGATATGCTGTGACGAATATTGCAGCGGGAGAATGGCTCCGCTATACCGTCAATGTGACGGAATCCGGACAGTACTGTCTGTATCTGCGTGCGTCTGCGGCTGGGAACAGTATTCCGGTGACCGTGAAGCTGGACAATGCGGTTGTCGGAACAGTTCTGGTGAACAGTACAGGTTCTCTGGATGCGTTTGGGACCTTTATGCTGAATGATTTGCCGCTGGAAGCAGGGGCCTGGCGTGTGCTGGAGCTGAGCTTTCCGTCAGCCGGCCTGGAAGTCAACTGGGTGGAGATTCGCCGACAGCAGTCGCCGTGGAGCGGTACAGCGGCTGTTTTGCCGGGTCGCGTGGAGGCGGAGAATTTCGATTTCGGGGGACCCGGATATGCCTATGCGGATACGACGGTCGGCAATTCGGGCGGGGCGTATCGGACGTATGAGTCGGTTGATATTGTTTCAATTGTGGATAATACTGCGGGCTATGCGGTGGATTCGATTGAAAACGGAGAATGGCTTACCTATACGGTCAGTAGCAATGCAGCCGTGAGGGATTTGTATGTGCGTCTATCCTCGGTTCAGTCCGGCGGACAGATTCGGATTTGGATGGATGAGGATTTGCTGGCGACGGTAAATGTACCAAACACCGGTTCGCTGGATGCCTGGCAGAATGTGATTGTGCCGTCAGTGGAGCTGCCCGAGAAGAATTTGGCTGTGCTCAAACTGGAGTTTGTTGGAATGGGGTATCGTCTGAACTGGATTGACTTCCAGAATCGAATGCCGTATTCAGGCAATCCGATTTTGCTGCCGGGGATTTTGCAATTTGAGGATTTTGACGTAGGCGGGCAGGGGATTTCGTATTACGACACCACAGTCGGCAACAGCTATGGGGTTTATCGGACGGATGTAGATGTGGATATTCTGTCCATATCGGACGGCGGGGCTGGGTACGGGGTGTATATGACGGCGGGCGAGTGGATGGAGTACACCTGTTCGGCGCAGGCGGGGCTGTATGCCCTTCGGATTCGGTACACCACCAATTATGCGGTGCAGTCGATGCAGCTGGTGGAC
>CALEDR010000039.1 GCA_937949545.1 uncultured Phycisphaerae bacterium | reverse complement strand
ACCGCTGTTTCTCTGTTATTTGTCCATTCTCGGATACGGGTTTACCGCCCGGCAGCTTGAGCAGCATCTGCAGGGGACCATTTTGTTTCTGCTGGCCGTGCTGTTTGTCTACGGGATGCTGATTCGCTGGCTTTCTGTGCTTCAGCAGGCCCTGCATCTTCAGCCGATTGAACCTGTCGGACCGGCTGCGCCTGCGGAGTCAGCCGCTCCGTGGAAAGAAGGCCGGACAGAGCATTCTCCGGAATGGTTCGCTCATCTGTTCGGGCAGACCCGCAAACTGATTAATGCACTGGTGATTGTGCTGACGGCGGCGGGGGTCTTCTGGATTTGGAGGTCTGTGCTGCCCGCATTCGGCGTGCTGGAAAAGGTCCATCTGTGGACCTCATCGGATGCCCAGGGGCAGGTGAAACTCATTACGATGGCCGGACTGTTCCGGGCGCTGATTATCACAATTCTGACGGTGATTCTGACCCGAAACATTCCCGGCTTTCTGGAAGTGAGTCTTCTGCGGCGGTTCCCGCTGGATGCCGGGGTGCGGTTTGCCATCACCTCCGTCTGCCGGTATGTCCTGGTGATTGTCGGAATTATGCTGGTATCCTCTGAACTGGGCATCCGCTGGTCGTCGATTCAATGGCTGATTGCCGCCCTTGGCGTCGGTTTGGGCTTTGGCCTGCAGGAGGTTTTTGCCAACTTTATCTGCGGTTTGCTGCTTCTGCTGGAGCGTCCGCTGCGGGTGGGGGATGTCGTGACCATCGGAGAGATTACCGGGCGGGTCACTCGAATCCAGACCCGAGCGACGACGATTCAACTGTGGGACCGCAAGGAACTGGTGGTGCCCAATCGGGAATTTATCACAGGCCGGCTGATTAACTGGACCCTTTCGGATACGGTGCTGCGTCTGGCGTTTCCAGTGGGGGTTGCGTACGGTTCGGATGTCAGGAAAGTCGAAGAGGTCTTATATCGGATTGCACGTTCTCATCCGAATGTCATTCAGGACAACCCCGCTCCCCGTGTGGTGTTTGACAGCTTCGGGGACAGTGCTTTGCAGTTTGAGCTGCGGGTTTATATTCCTTCAATGGACTGTCTGGTGGATGTTAAGCATCAGATCAATTGCGCGATTGACCGGGAGTTCCGCAAAGAAGGCATTGAAATCGCCTTCCCGCAGCGCGATTTGCATATCCGGTCGATTCATGCGGTGCTGCCGGTCCAGCCGTCGGAGCCGAGCCGGGATTCCGGAAGCCCGCAATAGTCCGGTCTGCTTATTCTTCCCAGGTTCCCAGTGCGACCGGGGTGCATAGGAAGTCTTTTTGAACAGCAACCCGCCCGCAGCTTTTGCAGACGTATTGGGGATTTTCGACAAGCCCCTTGTAGTCTTCCGGGCAGCGGCGGTGAAGACCGTCGGCAGTCAGTTTGCACAAGTGCTTCGAATGGTTTTGGCTGTCTGAACAGGGCTGCATAGAAAAACTCCTGCAAAAAAGGTATATTTATTGGAAACCAGATGGGGAGGGTTCCGGAGTTTTGGGGGGTTGGGTCGGCAGGGCGGGAAGCACCGTCGCCTTATCAATTTTGAAACTTCCAAAGACGGTTGTCAGATTCAGAAAATCGGTCGGATTGCCGCTGCCTTTGGCCAGCATAATATGGCCCGGTCCATACCCCTGCGGAGCCCGCGTGGCATCCAGTCCCATCCAGACTCCGCCGACATAGGCCTCCGCCCAGGCGTGTCCTCCGAATACATTTTTTTGTCCAGCCAGGTTGTCCGTGTAAACCAGTCCGCTGACGACCCGGGCGGGAATTCCCGCGGCCCGGCAGAGGGCGGCGGTCAGGACAGCGTGTTCAGTACAGTCGCCCTGGCGGCTTTCGGCGATTTCGCGAGCGGAGGCATAGCCGACGGAGAAGTCGGCGGTTTTGATGTATCCTCGGACGAAGGCCTCAATCTGCCGGGCGGCTTTGGCGGCATCGGTTGTCGTGCCGACGGCGGTCCGGGCCATTTCGACAATTTTCGGGTCGGTGCTCTGGAGATATTCTGTCGGTTTCAGGGCGTCCAGAATCTCCGGGTCGCTGCCGGTATAGGGGAAGGGCACGTCGGAAGGCGGCACAGCCGGACGAACCGTCAGCAAAAACCGTTTGTCTCCCAGCGGCTCGACGCTCTGATTGTTATCTGAAGGAAGAAGAATCTCCTGAGGCGACAGAACGGTGATTTCGTAGGCAATCGCCGAGACCGTCCCGAGCGGAGGCAGAGGAATCGGACTGGGCACGGTCATCAGGGCCAGGAAGTCGAAGATATCCTCCGGCCGTAAGGCCAGTTCTTTCTGGCAGGCAATCAGTTCGAGGGCTTTGTCTCCAAAGGGAACCAGAATCTTCAGCGGTTCAAGATTGTCATCACAATAGTTGACCGTTCGAATGGTCTGAATCTGATTCCCGAAAGGCAGGGGAACGCGGAGCAGCGTTTCCGTTTCATAGGCCCGAACCTTCCTGCCGAGCAAATCAATTTCTTTTTTGGGGCCGCCTTTGACGGTCATCGAGAGGATACCGCCGGTTGTTTCGAGCATGTCGGGCCGAAAGATAACGGCTTGAAACTCTGTTCCCTCCGCCAGCCCTTTTTGTTTCTGGAGCCGCCGCATCCCTTCGTTCATCAAGGCGCCCGGCGGATAGACCAGCGAAAGGGTTTGTTTCGTGCTGCCGATTTCAAGGGTGACATCCATTTGTCCGTCGGGCCGGATAACCCCGCTTCGCTTCTGGATGCCTCCGCCGATGTCCTGAATCATTTCAAAACTGAGAGGTTTTCCGTCTTCAGTTTCGATATGGGTTTCCCGGGTGTATAGGCGAGTTGTCTGCCCTCCCCGATAGACGGTAAAGGTCATTTCTTCCGTGGAAACAATTCGGCCGTTTTTTGTCTGTCGAGTGCGAATGGAATGCCCGACCTTTTTGCCCTCCAGAAAGACGGCCATATAGGCGGGTTCTTCGTCGGCTGCCCAAAGCAGCCGGACATCGACAGACAGACACCAGAGGGCTGCAATCCAAATGATGGGGTGCAGATCCGATGTCCGACTGTTCTGAAATCTCTTTGCATTTTTCATCATTCCGTCCTTCCTAATATATTCAGGAGCCGGAGGTTGTTTGGTCGATAAAGAATTATAATCCTGACGGAAGGGATTTGCAATGAAACGAACAAGACAATTGTAGAGTAGCGTTGTCTACAAAACAGCAGTCAAACTGCAGCGGAGTTGCTCTCAAATGACGTTGACGGAATTGCTGGCTCGAGTAAATGGTTCTCGGTTAATTCGTGTGCGGAATGATTCCCGGAAGGTGCAGCCGGGGGATGTATTTGTGGCGGTTCGCGGAGCCCATGCAGATGGGCATACTTTTATTGACCAGGCCGTCCGGCAGGGGGCCCAATACATTGTGGCGGAACGCCCGATGGTTTTGCCGCCTTCGGTGGAACTCATTCTTGTTCAGGACAGCTCGACGGCGCTCGGTCAGCTGGCTCAGGCCTCGTACGGCAATCCGAACAGCCGACTGACCAATTTGGCCGTTACAGGCACAAACGGCAAGAGCACAATCGGATACCTTGTCCGTTCAGTCCTGAATACAGCCGGGCTGCCCTGCGGATTAATCGGAACCATTCAGTATGATTTGATCGGCGAAATCGTCGATTCACCTCTGACCACGCCGGACCCGCTGACACTGGCGGAAGCGGCGGCCAAAATGGTTGAGCACGGCGGACGCTTTATGATGATTGAGGCCAGCAGCCATGCCCTCGACCAGAATCGGCTGGCGGGGATTTCCTTTTCCGCAGCGGCTTTTACCAACTTGACCGGAGACCATCTGGATTATCACAAAACGATGGATGCCTATCTGGCGGCGAAAACCAAACTCTTCACGGGGCTGCCTATTCACGCTCTGGCAGTGCTGAATGCGGATTCCGATGCTTCCGCTCAGATTGCTGCCAAAATCAATCGTCGGATTCTGTGGTATTCAACGCATCAGGAAGCCGATATTTCTGCAGAAATCGAGACGATGGACGCCGCGGGCAGTGAATTTTATCTGGTCTTTCGAAATGTGAAAGAAAAGGTGCAGACGCCATTGCCGGGTCTTCATAATATCAGCAATTATCTGGCGGCGGCGGGGCTTTGTTTTGCCGTGGGACTGGATGTGTCCACGGTGGCGGCCGGGCTGTCGGCGCTTCAGACGGTTCCGGGGCGTCTGGAACCGATTCTTTGCGGCCAAGCCCAGGAGGCCGGGATTCGTGTTTTTGTTGATTATGCCCATACGGATGATGCGCTCCGAAACGTTTTGACCACCCTGCGTCCTCTTTGTCGGGGTCGTTTGGTTGTGGTTTTCGGATGCGGCGGCGACCGAGACAAAACCAAGCGTCCCCGTATGGCCCAGGTGGCCCAAGCGCTTGCTGACTGGGTCATCGTAACCAGCGATAATCCGCGAACTGAAGAACCAAATTCCATTATTCAAGATATAGTAAAGGGATTTACTTCTGCGTTCAGGACTCAATCTGTCGTGATTGAACCAGACAGAAGGAAGGCCATCCGTTTGGCTATCCATGAAGCCAAAGAGGGGGATATTGTCCTGATAGCCGGAAAGGGCCATGAAAACTATCAGATTATCGGAACACAAAAAGCCCACTTCAGCGATCAGGAAGAAGCATTGCGAGCCTTGAGTGAATTGTAATTTCCTATTTTAATAGAAAAACGAATTTACTTTGTAAAATTCATTCTTTTCATGATATTTAACTAAAAAAGACCAATAGTTTGTTGAGGGATAAGTGAAAAAACGCCTCTTTTTTGTCTTGTTCTTGTCGTCTCTGGGTGTTTGTAATTTCATTGCCTACAATGACTGCATTCGGGGAACGGATGATACTACAGCCCCGAATGTAACAAACTGGACTATATATAACGGTTTTACATCACAAACCTCTGGGTATTTGATTGATTTTGCAACCGGCCTCCAAACCCCTGTCAGGGTTTCCTTTCAATGGAATGCATCGGCTGGTTTGGGTGTCAGTGAAACCAGCGGTTCCGCCGAAGGGGAAAGTCAGCCGCGGTCTGGTACCCCGGCCTATGACATTTTCGGCGGGATTGTGGACTTCTCGAATCGGCTGATTTATTACGGCAGCAGCGGCTGGTGGGTCGAGATTGAATTTACTGGTTTAAATCCCCAAAAAAACTACACCTTCGTTACAACGGCAATTCGGGGGTACCTCTATCCAGAACGCCTTACGCTTTTTACCCTCTCCGGTCATATCGGCGCGGTTAATAACAGTTCAGAGGGCGTTTATTTGAAAAGCGGGGAACAAACCGTTTTACGGGCCGGCGGCAATCATCTGAGCACCACCGGATATGTTGTCCGCTGGGACCAAATTCGCGTAGCAGACCTTGGAGACGGGACCGGAAGTTTCAAGGTGCGGGCTCAGGCCTACGGCAGCGACTATCGGGCGTATCCCTTCGGCGGATTTATGCTGGCCGAGGAGGGCAACACAGCTCCCCGAGTGGATGCCGGACCAGACAAAATCCTCCGGCGTCCGCGTGAGTATCTGACCTTAAACGGTTCCGTATTCGATGACGGCTTTGGAAATCCGGACGGGACTGTCCAAATTGTCTGGTCGCAGATTTCCGGACCGGCGGATGCGGTATTTGTTTCTTCTCTTAATCAGCCGCAGGTCTCGGTGCGTTTTCCGACAGCCGGCCGCTATGAATTGCAGCTGCGGGCGAGCGATGGCGAACTGGAAGCGGCCGATACAGTGGTTATCACGGTGGAAGAGCCGCTCTGTCCTTTGGGGGATGTAAATGGGGACTGTCAGGTGAATCTGGCGGACCTGAGCGACTGGGCCGCCGGCTGGCTGGCTGAAAGTGAACCGAATCAATTCGATTTAGACGGCAGCGGGCGGACGGACTTGTCGGACCTTTATTTTCTGGCCTCTTCCTGGCTGGAAGAGAGATTGGGGTCGGTACAGGTGACGATTTTGCCTCAGGAAGCCGCTTCGGCCGGGGCTCAGTGGCGGCTGGACAGGGGAACCTGGCTGTCTTCCCAGACCGTTCTATCTTCGGTGCCGCAGGGGCCTCATACGGTTGAATTTTTGCCGCTTTCGGGCTGGTTTTCTCCGCCGCCTCAGGAGATTTTTGTTTCCCAGGGTCAGCTGACTGCTTTTGCGGCGGAATACACCCGTCCGCCGAAGGTGCTTGCAATCAATGAATTTATGGCGGTTAACTCCAATATCAGCGATTTGCGTCCGTTGCCGGCGGTGAATCTCTATACCCAGGTCAACGGGCAGCCTGCTTATGAGGATTGGATTGAAATCCGCAATCTGTCCGATCAGACTGTTTCTTTGGAAGGATGGTATTTGACGGACAGTCAAAACAATCTGACCAAGTGGCGGTTTCCGTCCGGTGTCTCCATCGGTCCATGGGGTTATTTGGTCGTTTATGCGTCCAACAAAGACGAAGCAAAATACGGCTATCCTTTTGCAGACGACGGGGGGAATCTGCATACCAATTTTGAATTGTCGATGGATGGGGAGTTTCTGGCCCTGGTTCGTCCGGATGGTCAATGGATCGAAGACCGTTTTGACCCGTATCCGCCTCAGCGGGGACTGGTCTCCTACGGTGTCGGCTCCGACGGGCGAATCGGCTATCTGACTTCACCGACCCGGGGGGCCGCCAATACAGGGATTTATGAAGGGGTTGTCGGGGACACCCAATTCAGCGTCAAACGCGGGTTCTTTGAGACCCCGTTTACCGTTCATATTTCCTGTTCCACACCGGATGCGGTTATTCGCTATACGACAGACACAACCGAGCCGACTGCAACAAACGGCCAAATCTACAATCCGGCCAATCCGATTCAAATTACCCGGACGACTTGCCTGCGTGCAGCGGCCTTCAAAACCGGCTGGCTGCCTTCGAATGTGGATACGCAGACCTATTTGTTTCTGGATAATGTTCTTATGCAGGCAACCAATCCGTCCACCGGAGCGCAGGTGGTGCCTGCCGGCTATCCGACGACCTGGCCCGGCGGCACGTACAGCGGCTCCGTCACAGGGGATTATCAGGTGGACCCGGATATCGCCTCGCCGAGCGGGCCGTTCGGACCTTTGTATGCGGCAACCCTTAAAGACGACCTGAAAGCAATTCCGTCGGTTTCGCTGGTGGTACCGATTGCTCAGCTTTTCGGTTCCGGCACGGGAATCTATATCAATCAGAGTCAGGACGGAACGGAACGAGCCGGCTCCATAGAATGGCTGGACCCGCAGGGTATTGAGTCCTTCCACACCAACTGCGGAGTTCGGATGCAGGGCGGCGTCAGCGGAGGCGGCACGACTCTCAATCGATGGAAGAGTTATAAATTGTCCTTCCGTCTGACCTTCCGAGGGGTTTACGGCGGTCAGCTCCGGTATCCTTTGTTCGGGCTGGATGCGGCGGACTGGTTTGATACGGTTATTTTGGATTCACGCCCGCAGAACAGCTGGGTGCATCCGAATGCCACACAGCGTCTGCGGGGAGAATATGTGCGCGATCAGGCGGCCTCCGATACGCAGCTGGCGATGGGCGGTTATGCCTGTCACGGCAGACCCGTGCATCTGTATCTGAACGGTCTGTACTGGGGACTGTACTGGCTGCATGAGCGGCCGGATGATTCCTTCGCGGCGGCCTATCTGGGCGGTGAGAAAGATGATTATGATGTCATCAAGCACGACTATACAAATGTCGTCAGCGGCAGCAACGAGGATTATCTGGCGCTGTTTGCTCTTTCGCCGACCAGTCCGAATGTTCTGACGGCATTTGAAAATCTTAAACAAAAGTTGGATGTTCCCGATTTCATCGATTACCTGCTGGCCAACTTCTATCTGGGCAACGGCGACTGGGACCACAAAAACTGGTACGCGACGCGGAATCGGTTTGACCCGTCCGGACGCTGGCGCTGGCATATGTGGGACGGCGAACATGTGATGGATGACGACACGTTTACCGTAGTGGATGCCACCACAAAGAATACGGCGATGGCGCCGACCGGACTGCATCAGAAGTGGATTGTCAATCCCGAGTATCGAATTCTTTTTGCCGACCGGGTTCACAAACATTTCTTTCACAATGGTGCCTTGACGCCGGAAAACTTCGCTGCTCTGTTTAACCGATTAACCGGCTGGATAGACCGGGCGATTGTCGGGGAGTCCGCCCGCTGGGGCGACAACCGGCGTCCGGCTACTCCCTATACCCGAAATGTCGAATGGCTCAACGAATGCAATCGGCTGCGGACGAATTTTATTCCGACGCGGCGGGATGTTGTCCTGGCGCAGTTTACCTCGAAAAATCCGCCGTGGTATCCGACGATTGCGGCTCCGGAGTTCTTTGTCAACGGTGTTTTGCAGTACGGCGGACGGGCCGCCGGCGGGGCCGTTCTGACGATCTCTGCCGGCGAAAATACAATCTGGTACACCCTTGACGACACAGACCCGCGGCTGCCGGGCGGAGCGATCAATACGGCTTCGGCGGCGGTTTACAATGCTCCGCTGACCCTTTCCAAGACTCTGTTTATCAAGGCGCGTGCCCGAACCAGTGTGGGACTGTGGAGCGCGCTGGCGGAAGCCGTCTTTGAGGTCGGCTCGGTGCGGGACTATCTCCGCATCACGGAAATCATGTATCACCCGACAAACCCGGAGCTGGAGTTTCTTGAGTTGAAAAATATCGGCTCTCAGACGATTCATCTGGACTGGGTTCGTTTTACTAAAGGTATCCGGCATACGTTCCGAAATATTTCCATCGAAGGCGGCGGTTTTCTGGTGCTGGTTAAAAACAAGGCTGCCTTTGAGGCCGTTTATACTGATGTCCCCGCCGGCGTACCGATTGTACAATGGGACGAGGGGGTTCTGGACAATGCCGGTGAGACCCTGACGCTCACGGATGCGCTGGGCGAGGTCATTTTGTCGTTTGCGTACAAGGATTCGTGGCATCCGCTGACCGACGGTGCAGGATTTTCTCTGACTTTATTGAATCCGCAGGAAAGCGACTTGTCGGTCTGGGGTCGGAAGGCGGGCTGGCGGGTCAGCACGACCGCCGGCGGCTCGCCCGGCCGGGAGGAAATCGGGCTGGCCCCCGGTAGTGTTGTGATCAATGAACTGCTGGCCCATTCTCATGGCTCAGCGCCCGACTGGATTGAACTGTATAACCCGACCCCTCAGGCGGTATCCATCAGCGGCTGGTTCCTCAGCGACAGCGGCAGCAGTCTGATGAAATATCAAATCCCGGAGGAAACCGTGCTGGCTCCCTATGGATATATTGTCTTTTATGAAGACCTTCATTTCGGATCCGCATTTGCTCTCAGCGAGAACGGAGAAACGGTTTATCTGACCTCCGGCCAGGGCGGCCAACTGGGCGGATATCAGGCCGTGCAGCCGTTCGGTGCATCTTTGAGCGGGGTTTCTTTCGGACGCTATCTCAAGAGCGACGGCGATATGGATTTTGTGGCGATGAGTGTTCCGACTCCCGGAAGTCCCAACGCCTATCCGCAGGTCGGCCCGATTGTGATATCGGAAATCCAGTACAATCCAGGCCCCGGCAACACGGGCAATGAATATATTGAATTGGTTAATATTTCCTCGCAGCCGGTTCTGCTGCAGGACTGGGTCGATACGGAAACGGCTCCGGGGGTTATCGTTCAGGAGTTGGTTCCCTGGGCCTTTGAGGATGGCATTGATTTTGTCTTCCCGCCGAATACGGAGATTCCGGCCGGCGGTGTGCTGATTATCGCCAAAAGCCCGTCCGCTCTGCAGGCTTATTACGGTTCCCAGATTCCGGCGAACATACCCATTCTCGGTCCCTTTGAGAATGAAACTTCTTTAAGCAACGGAGGTGAGAAGGTCCGTCTCTGTCGGCCCGGGGAACAGCCCTTCGGCAAAACTCGTTCCTGGATTCGCGTGGATCAGGTAACCTATGATGATGAGCCCCCATGGCCGACGCAGCCGGACGGCTATGGGGCGGCCCTGCAGCGAATTTCTCTTTCTGCGTATGGAAACGACCCGGCCAACTGGACCGCCGGGGCTCCTTCGCCGGGAACCTACTAAATCTGTTTTCTTGCCTGCCGAGCCTTTTTTGAGTAGAATAGGAGCCGAATAGTTTCGGAAAGGGATAGTATGCTCAAGGGAGTTCCGGCGATTCTTTCGCCAGACATGCTGAAAGTTCTGATGGAAATGGGCCACGGGGATGAACTGGTGCTGGCGGACGGCAACTTTCCGGCCGTCTCCAACGCTCGCCGGCTGATTCGGGCCGATGGGATGATGATTCCTCCGCTGCTGGAAGCCATTTTGAAATTTTTCCCGCTGGACCAGTATGTGGAGCATCCGGTCGCGCTGATGCAGGTTGTGCCCGGCGACCCAACACGGCCGATAATTTGGGAGGAATACAGAAAAATCATTCGAGCCAGCGGTGAAAAATTCATCGATTTTGAACACATTGAACGGCACGCCTTTTATGCTCGTGCTCGAAATGCCTTTGCGATTGTGGCCACCAGTGAACCGGCCCTTTATGCTAATTTGATTCTGAAGAAGGGTGTGGTCGTTTGACCGGCTTATTTTGGATGATTTCGTCTAAGAGTTTAGCCAGTTCCTTTGGTTTGGACCGCTGCGGGTTGTGGTCGGCCTCCATTCGGTGCACCGGCCATTCATAGCCGGCCACCCGCTGGGCAAATGGATAAAATGTGTCCAGCTGCTCCACTCCGCCGGGGTCAACTGTTAGAATGTAGTCCGCAGGAATCTCCAAACGTTTTGGGTTGGTTAGGGAGATTCGGTCTGTCAGTGTTTTTAAGGGATGCGGAACATCCTTGGGCAGGCTCTGATCTTCCTGGACCCACACAGGAAGGATAAAACCTTCGCGAGCCCCAGCCAGCAGCTGGGATTTGTTCGTTGCGAAAGCCGGATGGTCCAGCAGATTTTCTCCATCCTCTGGGAGAACAGCATCCAGATAAATCAGCCGGCTGATTCGCTCCGGGATGCGGTCGGCCACTCCTGTAATCACCATCCCGCCGTAACTGTGGCCGATGAGAATAATATCTTTGAGGTCTTCATATAAAACCACGTTTACAATATCCTGGATATGTGTTTCCAAGCCGATTTCTTCGCTGGCCAGATGCACTCTTTCCCCCTGACCGGTCAGCGTAGGCCGATAAACCCGATACCCTTTGGCCTGCAGCAGCTCCTCCATTTGCCGGAATCCCCAGCCGCCGCCCCAGGCCCCGTGAACGAGAACAATCACACCTTTGGAGGGGTTTGTTTGCTGCCGGCAGCCGATGAATGGCACAAGTTCAAACACCATCAGCCCCATCACAATCATTCGCTGTTTTGCCATCGTTCGCTCTCCTATGACTTGTCTGCACGGCGGATTTGTTCCAGCTGAAGCGTAAACTTGTTCAGGCGGCTGTCGCCTTCCTCGTATTGATTCTGGGCGTTTCGCAGATGCCGGCCCAGCACTCCCCAGCTTTCGACGAATGAGCCGAATGTGCCGTTCAGCCGTTCCAAAGCCGTCCGAATTTCGGCGGCCTGTTTCTCAATCTGCATCCCGCGAAGCCCCATGGCGACCGTCATCAGATAGGCATACAGCAGGTTGGGGGAGACCGGAATGACCTTTTTGGCAAGGGCATAGTCCGGCAGATTTACTTTGTCTGAGTCATAATGGATGACGGTTTCGTAATAGACGTTTTCTGCCGGAATGTACATCAGGGCAAAGTCCGCTGTACCCTCAGCGGGCAGGATATAACTTTCGGCGATTTTGTCGATGTGTCTGCAGACGTCTGTTTGGAACTGCCGGCGTGCTTTGCTGCGGTCCTCTTCGCTTTCGGCGGCAGCAATCTTTTCAAAAGCCGGCAGCGGAAACTTCGCATCAATCGGAACCGTATAATCCGGCAGGCGTACCAGCGCATCGACAATTTTGCCGTTTTTGAAGGTATGCTGAATGGTGAAATGTTCGGCAGGCAGAATATTGCCCAAAAGCCCCTCCAGCGAATATTCGCCGATTTGTCCTCGCAGCTTGGGGGCTTTCAGAATGTCCTGAAGTTTGCGGACCTCCTGGCCGATGCGCAGCATCTGTTCGCTGTCGCCTTTGAGTCGGCCCAGCTGTTCCTTCAGTTCGCCCAGCGTCTGTCCGCTGTGGGCCAGAAACTGGCTGATACTCTGTTGACCCGACTGAAGATTCTTTTCCAGGGTCTGCGATAACTGCAGATGACTTTGACGGATTTGTTCCAGCTGCTGCTGAAACAATTCACTGGTTTTCTGCTGTGCGGCGGTATCCCGGCGAAGCGCCGCCAGCATCCGCATCATCCCGATGACGGCTGCAACCAGCAGAAGCCCCATTGCCAGCAGCACCGCCGGCAGGATTGTTTGCATATCAAATCCTCCGAAAGTGTTCGGATAAAAATATGAACAAGATTATAACGGTCGGGAAGGACTTGGTCAAAAAGGAATCGATCTTTGGAATTTCTGATTAAGGGCCTGGACATTTTCCATTTGACCGCTTTTTTGTCTTTGCCATATAATGAAAGCAGAAACTCAAACCCGTACTTGTGGAGGTTGGTATGAAGTGGGCTGCGGCAGTTTTTCTGATGGGGGGGCTGTTTTTCGTCGGACTGGGTTGTGAGGCAGGGCAGCGTTCGATGCTCGGCGGGATGAGAACCCCTCAGGAAGGAATGATTACCAAAGAGGAGCTGCGGGAACTGCTGAATACCTTTCGGGATTATTATGTGGCGGAGCTGAAGCGGATTGGCGAACAGCTCGATATGCAGAACGGGCGCCGAACTCAGCGCACCAGTCTGCAGATGCGCATGCGGATCATCTCGGCCATTGATACCATGCTTGAGCCATCCGATCCGGTGGTGGCGTTTCTGGAGATTTGGGGTTTTACGCTCCGGATGCGGCTGTATTTGGAGCAGGGAGACGGAAAGGACCTCTATGGGGAGAAACAAGACATCGCTATTGATTTTACCCGCCACGTGGAGAAGGAAATCGAACGAATCGCCCAGCTGTTTCTGGATGAACAGAAGTATCAGACCGCCTATGAAAATCTGCTGGAGTTTGCACGGAGGAATCCGATTCGGGGCACCTATTCCAATCTGGTTGTGATGGCTGCCAAGGAGCAGAAGGATGGCTCCAGTCCGCTGATGAATGTGGTTACGATTCCGATGGCGCCGTTCAGTGCGATGCGCGGGGTGGACCGCACGGCGGATGCCGTCTATCAGTTCCGCAATACCGCCGAGCGGTTTACAGATGTCGTCCGCGACCTGCCGGAAATGATGCATTGGGAGGCCCAGCTGTTTATGGATGAGTGGGCCGGTTCTGAACAGATGCAGTCGCTGCTGACCAGTCTGGAGCGGTTTTCGGAAAGCAGTGTTCGGCTGTCGACAGCCGCCGAAAAGCTGACGGCGATGCTGGAAGAGGATGCTTCCCAATCGGCGATGAATCAGACACTGGTTTCGGCTCGAGGGACGGCGGCGGAAGTGCGGGCGGCGATTGAATCGCTGGACACGACAGGGCGGACGCTCAAGGAGACGGCCGAGGAAACCGCCAAGGCGGCTGCGGCGGCCCGCGAGCTGGTCGCTCCCTTTATGGTTACCAAAGAGCGGGACCCGCAGGCGGGGCCGCCCTTTACGATGCGGGACTTTGATGCCCTCGTGTCGAATATTGGTCGGACGGCCGACCAAATCCATCAGGTTGTTTTATCACTGCAGCAGATGCCCCAGACCCAGGACCAGATTACCCGTCAGATAAACGCCTCTGTGGACCATGCCGCCTGGCGGGTCCTGCAGCTGCTGCTGGTCTTGTTTGTCCTGATGCTGGCTTATCACGTTCTCACTCGCAGAAAAAAGACGCAGGCAAATTCCTGACGGCGGTCAGCCGAGGGCCACATCCAAAATCATCATCACGGTAAAACCGAGCATCGCAAAGGTGGTGGCCAGGTCCACGTGGCCTGCCCGCTGCGATTCGGGGATGACCTCTTCGATCACGACGAAAATCATGGCCCCGGCCGCAAAGGCCAGGGCATAGGGCAGCAGGGGGGTCATGCTCATGACCGCCCAGGCCCCTATTACGCCTGCTATTGGTTCGACGGCCCCGGACAACTGGCCGTACCAGAAACTTTTCAGGCGGCTAAACCCTTCGCGGCGAAGCGGAACCGATACGGCCGCTCCTTCGGGGAAGTTCTGGATGCCGATGCCGATAGCCAGGGCCAGAGCCCCGCTGAAGCTGGCTTCGGACAGGCCGTATTTGAGGGCACCGAAGGCGACACCGACCGCCAGTCCCTCCGGGATATTGTGCAGAGTGATGGCCAGAACCAGCAGGACGCTCCGCCGCCAGGATGTATGAATGCCTTCGGCTTCTTCGGTCGGATAGCCCAGATGCAGGTGGGGCAGGAGGACATCAACTCCCCGCAGAAATGCTCCGCCCAGCAGGAATCCGACGGCGGCGGGAATCCAGGCGATTTGTCCCTGATTAGAGGCCATCTCGATGGCCGGAGCCAGAAGGGACCAGTAGCCGGCGGCAATCATCACGCCCGCCGCAAAGGACAGCATCGCATCGAGCGTGCGGCGGTTGATGCTTTTGAAGAAGAAAACGGTGGCCGCTCCGAGGGCGGTCAGGCCCCAGGTAAAGAGCGTGGCCAGCAGGGCCTGCAGGATCGGATGGAGTTGTTTAAGTTGTTCGAGCATCGTTTTGTCTTGTCCGTTTGGTTTTCGAAGGTGTCAGTATAATCCGAATGTTTGGATGGAGCAAGGAGGGGTTCTGAATGGACAGCGAAGGCGGACACTTGGTGAATGAAAATTTTGACCATTTAAAAAAGCGGAAAATAGGGGGAATATGCGTTTTTTGACGAAAAACGGGGATTTTGTCGGAAATGTATCGGGGAAAATACCGATTGAAACGCGCCCGAACACGCTGCAAACGTGCCGAAAACAACCAGCAAACGTGCCGAAAAAGAACAGGCAAAACCCATCGATGTGCCCAGAAAAGGTCAGAAGAAGACAGACAAGGCAGAAAATCGCCAAGGCAACAAGACCAGGATTTGAGGAGGCCAAAAACCTTGAGGTCGCTTGTTTGTTCCTCCGTTTGAAGTCCATTTCGTTGCTCCTTCTCAAAACGAGAAATATTATACCAGAAAAAAACCCAAAAGTGAACGACGGATAGACACGGATTCAAGAATTAACCACGGATTAACCCGGATAAAAAAGAACCACAGATTTCACGATTACACAGATTAAAGAAAACCACGGATGGACACGGATTAACCCGGATAAAAAAACATGGATGGACATGAATGAAAAGAGAGAAAAAGAGTGAAAGAAAGAGACCGCCGGGGATGAGCCGGCGGTCTGCAAGGAGTGCGTAATCGTTCACATTTACAAGGGCTAATCGTCTTCGGGCTGCTGGAGCTGGGCGAGCAGGTCGAGGAGCTTTTGGGCGGCAGGTTGGTTGGCCGGGTCTTTGGCCGCTTTTTCGAGGTATTCAGCGGCTTTGTCGTACTGTTCCATACCGATGTACTGATACCCCAAAAGGAGATAGAAATCTGCCGCAAAGGGTTCCTCCTCGGCAGCTTTCTGGAGGGCTTGAATCTGAGCCAGCAGCGTTTCTTCCTTGTCATAGAGCCCGCGCGGATAGTAAATCGTCAACTGGTCATCGGGAACAGCTAAGACGGCCGAACGGAGCACGGCCGCAGCACGGGCATAGTCCCCATCAGCCAAAAGGGCCTGGCTGTAGGTGAAAGGCAGGATGATGTCCTCTGGAGAAATCCGTATGGCTTCTCGGAATTGATCGGCGGCCTCCGCATATTTCCCAGTTAGGAAGAGATTGACGGCTCGATCAAAGCACAGGTCTGCGGCGGTCTGGAACTGGGGGGCATCGGGTGCGGAAATCTTTTCGATATAGCCGCTTACGTCATAATTTGTGTCGCCAAAGGGATACTTCCAAGCGGTTGAGCTTTTTTGGGAGGTGACAGCGGTTGATCCGTAGTAGTTGTATGTGTTGTAGGTGTTCTGCTCGAGGACGGGGGCGGGGGAGATGACGGTGGGGCCGTACCAGTAATAGGGATGACAGCCGTACCAGTAATAGCGGATATAGCGGTATTCATAGGGCCACCATCCGCCGATGCTCACAAAGACATAACGGCGATGATAACGTGGGTAGTAATAGGTAAGCCCCCAGCAGGACCGATAGGGAACGCAGGCCAGTCGAGCACAAGAATTTAAGGAGAATGTCAGGGAAAAGTAAGAACCGGAATGTTGCCAGTTCGGACTGCTGCGGACAATGACCAGGTCCGGGTGGAGTCGGGGGGGAATGTAGGGCCGCGGGTGATGAGGGGTGATGTCGCCGACGATAACGATTTTCTTTTCTGGGGTGATGGTGATTTTGCTGTCGTATTGGTCTTTGTGGTCACGGCGGATTTCCGGCCGTGAGAGTTTTTCGTTCTTGCCGTGGTCGTGTCGAGACGGGCTGGCCAGTTCATCCGCTTGGAGGATGTTTGGGCTTTCAGAGCGTGTGGGTTGTGTAGCGGGGCTTGCGGAAAGGGCAACCGTTTTGGGTCGACTGTCGCGGTTTCCAGGAGGATTGGGTCGTTCAATTTTGGAGGCAATGACGCGTGGGCTGGAACGGTCTGAGACGGCTTGGCTGGAGTCCGTGAGCCGAGCGGGTGCAAGGTTTTTCGTGTCCGTTGGAGATTTTATTGATTTTGAAGTCAGCATGCTGCGTGGTGTCAGCGGTCGATCCGGTTTGGATTTGTCGTTGGCTGCTTGAGTTTCTTTTGCTTTGTCAGAGTTCTCTTGGGGGCGTTGGGTATATTGCTCGGAGGAACGATTGGCGATGATGACGCGGCGTGAGGTATTCAGACGGCTGGGCGAACGCGCGGAGGGGGTCAAGGAGGTGTCGGCCTGGGGTTGTGTTTGGGTAGAAGGTTGGTTTTCCGATGAAGGCGGTCGGAGAAGGGTTTTTGAGTCGGCTGGGAGGGCTTTGGAGGCATTCTGTTTGTCTGTCGGCTTGGAAGCGGAGGTTGGGACGGTTCTATGTGCGGTTTTTTCGGACGAGACGGAGCTGTCGGCTGTCTTGTTGTGTTTTTGGGTTGCGGGCTGAAGCGATGCTGTTTGGTCAGGAGAAGGGCGGGCCGGTGTGGCGGCGGTCGGAACGGTTCGGGGGAGGGGGATTCGGTTTGGGGCGGCTTGAGCGGTTGAAAAGAAGATGATTCGAGAGGGATTTTCTGAGGTGTCTGTTGAGTTTTGGGCTTTGTCGGAGTTATCTGACGGAGCCGCTGGAGGTTGGGGTTGTGGTTTTTGGGGTTCTGCGGAGCTGGGTCGGCTGTTTGGGTGCGGTTGGCCGCGTTGGTCTGGCTTGCTGCGGGCTGATGCGGTTGTCGAGGCGGCAAGAAAAACAAAGATCAGCAGGATCCACTTTGTGTTTTTTGGATTCATGGCCTATCTCCTTTCATGGAAGAACGGGCCTTTGAGGTCCGGTTTGGTTGTGTGATTCTTAGGGCTTTGACGGCTGATTCTGCATTGTTGAGAGGTATTCATCCAGGAATTTGGATGCGCGTGTGCAAATGCGGATCAGGGCGTCTTTTTCTTCCGGTGTTACATGGATTGCATGGAAAAGAGCGTTGAATCGTTCGGTCTGCTGCTCGAGATATTTTTGAATCGTCTGTCGGCCTTTGTCGGTGAGTTGGACCAAAGTAATCCGTTGGTTGTCGGGCTTGATGGTCTTGGATACGAGTCCCTTTTCACGCCAAAGCCGAGTGATCGTTAGGGAGATGGTGCTTTCGCTGACGTTCGGCCAGGATTCGGCGATTTCAGAGACGGTCATTTCCGAACGCTCCAACAGCTGCTGGAGAATCAGGGCTTCGCGTTCGGTCAGATTGGTGGACGCTTCGCCTTCCTGGGCGGCGCGAATCAGTCGCATCCGCAAACTCAAATCCTGTATGGCCTTTTTCAATTCCGGTCCCATGGGGCTGTCCAAGAACTGTTGTGTTTTCTGTAAGTTTATACGCGGATTATAGGGCAAATATTTCAAATATTGCAAGATTTATTTATAGAATAGTTTGGCTTTTAAAGTGTTTGCGTCCGATAAAGTTGCAAGTATTTTTTATTTATGAGCTTACGAATAGAAAGCGATGTAAAAAAATGTTGTGAAGAAGGAAATTATTGCGGTGATTAATGAAAGGATTCTCTGCCAGCTGGGGGTTTTCCAGATGAAGGGCTGGATAATGAGTGCGATAAGGAGCCCGGCGAAGGGGATTATAGAGGCGGCCAAAGCAATCATGGCCAGCACACTCGGGAGCACGGAGGACGGAGTATCCCAGAGCATTTGGTGAAGGTCGGCAGAAGGCAGTTGGGAGACGTCTTTGAGCGGGAGATTCAGGTGAAAGCTCTTTCCGCAGTTTCGGCAGGTTAATCGCGTTGTGCGATTACGAATTGCAGGAATAAAGAAGAAAAGAGTTCCGTTCTCCACCATTTCTGCGGAATCCGCCGGCCCCCTTTCGCCGCAGGATGGACAGTCTATTGTGAGGGCAGGCCCTTCGGTTTCCTGATTGGATGTGCTGAATACAAAAAAGAACATGCGTTTTCAGTCCGGTTGTTTCCAGGCGTAAACAAAGCCATCATTGCAGCCGATTAGGACGAGATTATTCACGACGGCCGGAGAGGATGCGATCGGCCGGGCGAGGTTGGCGGACCAGAGTTGCTTGCCGTCATTGAGGGAAAGGATTCGGAGGAAGCCGTCGTCGGAGCCGAACAGGACTTTCGTGCCGCAGATGACTGGGCTGGTGTTGACGGCGTCTTCCGTACGGAATGTCCAGAGAAGCCGGCCTGTTTTTCGGTCAAGGCCGAGGACTTTGTTTTTTTGGGATCCGATGACGAGGTATTGTTCATTGACGGCGGGTGCGGCAAAAAAGGCCTCGTCAGGATGGCTGGAGGTCCAGAGGACTTTTGCGGTTTGGATGTCTACGCAGAAGATTTGTCCTTTGAAGTTTCCGACGTAAGCGAGGTTTTGGAAGAGGGCGGGGCTGGAGGGAATATAGGAGCCGGTGTCGATTCGGCGAACCTGATTAGGGTCATCTGGATGAATGAGGTAAAGATTGGCGTCGCAGCCGCCGGCGATGACGGCCGAAGGAGCGGCGGCGGGTGTTCCGTTCAGATAACTTTCGGTTTGGTAGGTCCATAGGAGTTGGCCGTCTGGGCGGAGGGCGTGGAGGGTACCGTCATAACTTCCGAAGAAAATCCGATCGTGGAGGAAATTGGCGGAGCTAGCGATTTTGCCATTGGTTTGATATTTCCAGAGGACGGTGCCGTCAGCGGGACGGAGGGCGTAGAGCCAGCCGGTTGTGGTACCGACGTAGAGGGCGGATTCGGTCCAGAGGGCGGAAGCCTCCATCTCTCCCAATTCTTTGCTCCAGAGAAGGGAACCTGTTTTGAGGTCGAGGACGTAAAGTTTTTGGTCTGTGGAGGTTAGATAGACTTTGCTTTCGGCGGCGATGGGAGTGGATTTGACGGGGCCGTTGGTTTTGAATTTCCAGGCAAGGGTCAGTTGGTCGGGCAGTTCGCCGTCAGCGGTTCCGGTCAATTGGGGATTTCCGCGAAAGATTGGCCAGGTGTCAGTTCCGAAGGATTGCCGGACGGCGGGCTCTTGGGTTGAGATTTTTTTCTGAAGGATGGCCTGACGATGGGCCGCGATGACCGCCAGAAAGGCCGTCAGGGGCAGCAAAAGCAGCAGGAACGGAACGATGGTCCGCTGCGGATGCATGGAGCATTTCCTTTCGAATCAGGAACTCATGTGCCGTTCGATAAAACTCGTATCCACCTGATTTTTTACGAACAGGTTGTGCGAAAGGATCTTCAGGCACGCCGGAATCGTAGTTTTTATCGGCTCGATGCGAAACTCCCGCAGGGCCCGCTTCATGGTCGCGATGGCCTGTTCGCGGGTGGGTTGATGGACAATCAGTTTGGCGACCATTGAGTCGTAATACGGAGAGATGACGGAGCCCTGAGCCAGATGGGTATCGACCCGCACGCCCGGCCCGCCGGGGACAATAAAGCGGTGAATCGGACCCGGACAGGGGGCAAAGTTTCGGGCGGGGTCTTCGGCGTTGATGCGGCATTCCATAGCGACACCGATTTGTTTGATGTCGCGCTGGCGCAGCGTGAGCGGGTTTCCGGCGGCGATTTGAATCTGCCATTTAATCAGGTCATGGCCCGTAACCAGTTCCGTGACGGGGTGCTCCACCTGAATGCGGGTGTTGACCTCGATGAAATAGAAGTTTTTGTCGCGGTCGAGAAGAAACTCGACCGTAGCGGCGTTGTGATATTTGGCCTCGTGCACCAGCCGGAGGGCCGAGCGGCACAGCTCCTCGCGGGTTTTTTCGTCCAGCACCGGACAGGGGGATTCTTCAATGAGTTTCTGATGCCGGCGCTGAATGGTGCAGTCGCGCTCGTAAAAATGCACGGCGTTGCCGGTTTTGTCGGCCATCACCTGCACTTCGACATGTCGGGGCTCCACGATGTATTTTTCCAGATACAGAGTCCCGTTTTTGAAGGCGGCTTCAGCCTCGGCGCGTGCGGCAGCGAAGGCCTTGTGCAGACTGATGTCGTTGTGGGCGACCCGCATTCCGCGTCCGCCTCCGCCTGCGGCGGCTTTGAGGATGACCGGATAGCCGATTTTGTTGGCCAATTTGATTGCCTCCGATTCATCCTTCAGCTCGCCATCGGATCCGGGGACGAGGGGCACGCGGGCTTTTTGGGCAACGAGTCGGGCCTGGACCTTGTCTCCGAGCATGCGCATGGATTTGGGGTCTGGGCCGATAAAGGAGATGCCGCATTCCTGGCAGATCTCCGCGAAATGGGCATTTTCAGCCAGAAAGCCGTAGCCGGGGTGAATGGCGTCCACATCCGCAATTTCGGCGGCGCTGATGATGGCTGGGATATTCAGATAACTTTTGGCCGGCGCAGCCGGTCCGATGCAAATGGCTTCGTCTGCGGTTTCAAGATACGGGGCTCCGCGGTCGGCTTCGGAAAAGACCGCCACGGCCTCGACGCCCAGTTCGTGGCAGGCCCGGATAATCCGCAGAGCGATTTCGCCTCGATTGGCAATCAGGATTCTGCTGAACATAATTTCCTCAAATTGTTCCGGAACAGTTTGGTGGGATTAAGGACGCACCCGGAAAAGGGGCTGGCCGAATTCGACGGATTGGCCGTCTTTGACGAGGACTTCCACGATAGTTCCGGACACTTCGGCCTTGATTTCGTTCATCACTTTCATCGCTTCGACAATGCAGACGACCGTATCGGGCTTGACCTTGTCCCCTGGTTTGACATAAGGAGCGGCCTCCGGATTGGGGGCGGGGTAGAAGGTGCCGACAATCGGGGATTTGATTTCCAGCAGGCCGCTTTCTTCCGGCATAGCCATATCCGGCTGAGGTTTCTGGACGGCAGGGGCAGGCGCCGCAGACGCTGCAGGTGCCATCGGAACCGCAGAAGGAATATAAGCAGTCGTCGCCGGCTGGGGACGTTTCAGGTGGATTTTCTGGTCCCCATCCACAATTTCCACCTCAACGAGATCATTTTCCTTCATTAAGTGAATCAATTCCCGTACCTTTTTCAGGTCATCCAGTTTGTCAGCCATTCCAGTCTATCCTTAATTAAAAGGGGGATTTGAGTTTTGAGACTGAGGGGTCAGTATAGGCAAAGATTCAAAAATTGCAAGGATTTTTGGTTTTCCAATAAGCAACATAATGGGTCTATACTGTCTACATAAGGTCTTTGCAGAGGTTTCTTTACAAGACGGGTCAGATTTTGTATATATAATTACTTCTATTATTATGAAAAAAGGATTGATTCAGCGGCTTCGGGAAGGCATTGTTATCGGTGATGGGGCAATGGGGACGATGCTCTATCAGCGGGGGGCCTTTGTCAACACCTGCTTTGAGGAGCTCAATTTATCTCGGCCGGACTGGATACGGGAGATTCATCAGGCCTATGTTCAGGCGGGCTGTGATTTTATTGAAACGAATACCTTCGGCGCCAACAGCATCAAACTGGGGCGGTTCGGGCTGGCGGACAAGACGGCGGCCATCAACCAGACGGCGGCGGAAATCGCCAAAGACGCTGTGCCCGTGGAGGTTTTGGTGGCCGGCTCGATTGGTCCCAGCGGGCTGAATATTCCGGTACCGGACCCGGAATTAACCTCCATGCTCCATCAGGTTTTTGCCGAACAGACGCGGGCGCTGTTCGAAGGGGAAGTGGATTTCTTTCTGCTGGAAACCTTCAGCAGCGAAGCGGAACTTCTGATTGCTGTAGAGGCGGTCCGGTCCGTCTGCGAGCTGCCGATTCTGGCACAGATGACTTGTTTGGAACATGCCCAGACGGTCTTCGGGACCCCGATTGAACAGGCCCTCTTGGCTGCCGCCCAGCATCCGGCGGTAGCGGCGGTCGGACTGAACTGCTCGGTTGGGCCTTCTCATATGCTCGAGGCCCTCCAGCGGATTCGCGGCATTACCGACAAGCCGATTTCCGTGCAGCCCAATGCAGGCTTGCCCCGGCAGGTGGAGGGACGGATGCTGTATATGTGCACACCGGAGTATATGGCGGAATATGCCAAGCGGTTCTTCGAAAACGGGGCGCGGATTATCGGGGGCTGCTGCGGCACGACGCCGGAACATATTCGTCAGATTGCCAAGGCTGTCCGTCCGCTGGACCGGGTGACGTCGGCCGTGTCCGTGTCTGCAAGCCGAGTAGAAGTATCCGCCCCCGCGGGTGTCGAGCCCAGACTGCTCAAAGAACGGTCCAAACTGGGGGCGAAACTGGCTGCCGGTCAGCCGATTGTGTGCGTGGAATTGACGCCGCCGCGCGGGGTGGACCTTCGCGGGGTGCTCGAGCGGGCCCGCCTGTGTGCCCAGCACGGGATTGATGCGGTCAATATTCCGGACGGCCCTCGTGCCAGCGCCCGGCTCAGTCCGATGGTTACGGCCGTTAAGATTGAGCAAGAGGTCGGAATTGAGACGATTCTCCACGTCTGCTGCCGGGATAAAAATCTCATCGGCCTTCAGTCCGATTTGCTGGGGCTGTATGCCGTCGGTCTTCGGAATGTACTGATTATTACGGGCGACCCGCCCAAACTGGGCGATTATCCCAATGCCACGGCGGTTTTTGATTTGGATTCGATAGCCCTTACCCGCGTGGTTCAGAATCTCAACCGCGGGATTGACATTGCGGGCAATCCTCTGCCGGAGCCGCTGGGGCTGACTATCGGTGTTGGTGCCAATCCGGTTGCCTCGGACATTCATCGGGAGATTGACCGGTTTCGGCTGAAGGTGCAGGCCGGGGCGGAGTATGCCATTACGCAGCCGGTCTTTGATTTGGAGATGTTTTTTGCGTTTCAGGCGGCGGTGAAGAACTGCCGCATCCCCATTCTGGCGGGCATCTGGCCGTTTGTCAGTTATAAAAATGCCGAGTTTATGGCCAATGAGGTGCCGGGGGTCGTTGTACCGGAGGCGCTGCTGAAGCGCATGGCCAAAGCCAAAACCCGCCAGGAGGGACGCCGCATCGGGGCGGAAATTGCTCACGAAATGATTGCCCAGCTGGCCTCGCACGTGGCGGGCTTTGCTGTCAGTGCCCCGCTGGGACAGGTGGATATGGCCCTAGCGGCCCTGGGACGGATTCCGATTCAGGAGCTGTAACATCCCGCGTCCATTTTTTTCATATGCCGGCTGGACCGGAACCGTGGGTGATAAAGTTCCATACCTCGGTTGCTGCATAGTTTTCGACGGCTTCCAGATAAGGTCTTGGGTCAAAGCGTTCCCTGTCTGTCAGGACGCGCGGCTTGGGCCATGTGAAGGCGGTTTCCACCAGAAGCTTGCGGGGTTCGCGAAGGAAGGATTCGACCCGCAGTTCAATGGTGACCGGCTCCTGTCCTTCGGCGGCGTGAGGCGGAATCAGCAGGCGCAGTCCGCCGCCGTGCACGGGCCGTCCGCCTAATGTCTTAAAATCCTCCGGCGACTGATTGAGCCGATTTTCCCACAGATATTGAAAGGCGTGAACCTTTGTGCTGTACAAATGGTCGATGCGGGCGCTGGTGTTCAGGAGCTGGTATTGTTCAGCCGGCCAAATTTGCTGATAGGCAGCCGTTACGGCCTCCGCCTCCCGGCAGAAGTAATCCAGATCGCAGTTGGGATTCAGGGCAATAATCTTCAGATTGTGAATCTGGGGCGCCGGACTTTCGAGGAGGATTTGCAGCGGGGAAGACGGCGGCTCTCGGCGAAGCTGAAAGCCGTTTTTGTAAAACAGCGATTGGGAAAACTCCAGTCCGTTTTCGAGCAGGGCTTTCTGAAAATCAATCTGGACGCTCGGGTCGGCATTCCAGCCGCCTGCGAGCACATAACTGATGCTGAAGTGTGCCGAAGTTTTTGATTCACGTAAAATCAAATCCATAAACATCTCCTGTTCTTGGCATTGTTTATTATACGATTATCGGGCGTGTGGGGACAGGGGAAAACTCTGATTGCGGCAGTTAAGATGGGCAAAGATTCGGCCGATGAGAGGGAGGAAGTCCGAAACGTCAAAATAGGGGCCGACTATGAAGCGTTTGGAGAAGAAACCGGTACCTTGGCTTATGCTCAATTATGAGATTAAAGTTTATCCGAATTTACGCAGCTGTGTAAAGCCGGATATGAATCGGGTCAAGCCCGAGCAGATGCCGCCGCTGATGGTACGGAAAGCAGGGTGGAGGCGGTAATCACGGAATACAAGACCGATTATTGCAGAAAATAACCTGGCTAAAAAACGCCTGCCGGAACATGAGTCCGACAGGCGTTTTTGTTTTACTGAGAATAATATTTATTTTTTCTTGATTCGCGGGTAATTGCCCAGATATTCAGTCTGCGGCAGCTGACCCACCAGCGGGAGGGCGTATTCGACAAAGGCCTGGGTAATCCCGTTGCCTTCCGCATTGATAAACTCATCCGGCAGGGATTTGGTCTTTTCGGCCACGTTGGCCAGCTCGGTGCGGAAGTATTCCACACCGTAGTTCTTGCCGCTTCCGGTTCGCTTCATCGCCACAGAGCCGTTGTCGTACTTCATCGAGTACTGCACGGCCATCCGCCCGCACATTTCGGCTTCCTGCCGGTCCACTTCGGACTGCAGGCCAGCAAAGCTGCGCTGCAGGTATCCGAAGGTGTCGGCTCGGACGCGTTTGACCTTCAGTTTAGTTTTCACCTGAGCGGCCAGGAAGTCGGCCAGCGCACCGGTGCCGGACAGCTGCACGTTGCCGTGGGCGTCCTTTTCGCCGGTCTGGGCGATTTTCTCTGTCCAGGTGACATGATCGGTATCGCAGATGCCTTCGCTGACGGCCACGACGCATCGGCCCAGCTTCTTATAGACGGCCTCGACATCGGCCAGGAACTTGTCCATCGTAATCGGCCGTTCGGGCACATAAACCAGATGCGGACCGTCGTCATCCCGCTGCTTGCCGAGGACGGAGGCGGCCGTCAGGAAACCGGCGTGCCGGCCCATGATGACATCGATTTTGATACCCGGAAGGGCGCGGTTGTCGAGATCATCACCGATGAGGGCACAGGCGACAAACTTGGCGGCGGTGCCGTAGCCCGGGCAGTGATCGGTCACCAGCAGGTCGTTATCCACGGTCTTGGGTACGTGAAAGGCCCGGAATTGATAGCCGACCTTCTCGGCCATATTGTTAATAATGTAGCAGGTGTTGGCGGAGTCGTTGCCGCCGATGTAGTAGAAATACTCCACATTGTATTTGCGGAATACATCGAGAATTTTTTTGCAGTATTCCTCATCCGGCTTGTCGCGGCTGGAGCCGAGAGCCGACGAAGGCGAAAGGGCCAGTCGGCGGAGGGTTTCCACGGACAGTTTTTTCAGGTCGATAAAGTCTTCTTTTACAATGCCGGAAACGGCGTGGACCGCCCCATAAAGATTGTCGATTTCTTTGTGCTTGATTGCTTCCGTAATCACGCCGACCAGCGAGGCGTTGATGACCCCCGTAGGGCCGCCGGATTGACTGACTACTGCGTTTGCCATCGAATTTTCCCCTTTCTTCAACCAGATTGTTTTGGGTCTATCGGGGGAACAATTATACGGGACATCGGGGGTAAAGCAAGACGCAAAAAAGAAAAACAGACCCGGAAAACCAGGCGATTTTTCGAGGGGATTGACAAGCGGCCTTCCATTCGATAGGATGGCAATTTCGGTCCGCTGGTTTTCGGCGGCGTGTGCGGTGGAAGTAGCTCAGCTGGTTAGAGCATCAGATTGTGGTTCTGAGGGTCGAGGGTTCGAATCCCTTCTTCCACCCTTTTTTTATGACACTCAGTTTCCGGTATACATCTCAATAAAGACATAGATTGCCCTCTTTTAATTGGATTTTAAAAAAACTTACAATTTTTTGTGTTTTTGATGTCTAATTTTTTCCATTTTCGGGCACTACACAAGGAAAGATTGTTCGATAGAGCATATAGTGGACAAAAAGGACCAGGTAAAGCCGGATGAGTTTTTGAACCTGCTGATGCAGAAGCAGATGCGGATTTACGCGTTTATTCTGAGCGTTGTCCGCAATTTTGAAGATGCGGATGACATTCTGCAGGAGACGGTTCATACGATGTGGCAGAAATATGAAGACTGCCGGCCGATAGAGGATTTTGTGGCCTGGGGGATTCAGGTGGCCTATTACAAGATCCTCGAATACCGCAAGAGGAACGAGCGAACTGTCCATGTGGATTTGCACAGCGGGCTGTTTGATGAGCTGATGGCGGCCAGCCGAAATTTGGATAAGGAAGGCGAGGAAGTGCTCGAGAAGCTTAAGCGGTGTCTTAAGGAGCTGAGCCCCCGCGGTCGGCGGTTTATTGAATTGCGTTATTATCAGGATTTAAAACCCAAACAGATAGCCGTTCTTTTGGGACTTTCTGTCCTAAATGTGTATAAGATTTTAAGCCGGATTCACAGCCAGCTGGTTCAGTGTGTCCGGATGCATTCTTAAGACGGGGACAGCAGATGGAAGACGTACGGCGTCAGGAACTGGATGTGCTTTTGTATCAGGTTCTCGAGAACGAGGCCACGGGCGAACAGATAGCGCGTCTGAATGCGTTTTTGTCTGGCGATGCTGACGCTCTGCGGTATGCGATGGATTTTTATTTAGTGGCTTCGGCACTGCGCAAAAGCACGGTGATCCCGTCGGCGTCTCTGGGGACCCAGGATGAAATTGATGAACAGTTCCATCTGCTGAAAATATTTGCTGAGGAGGAGCGAATAGCTCCTTCCATCGAGCTGCCGGAGGAAGAAGAGGAACCGGCGGAGGAACCGGTTCGCCGGACGGCTGCATCTCGTCCGGACCGGCAGAAGGCGGCGCTGTGGGTCCTGGCGGCCTCGATGGCGGCGCTGGTGGTTTTTTTTGCCTCCGTAAAGTTTCTGCCGGAACGGGAACCGGTGGCTTTTGTAGCGGAGGCTGTGGAGCCCAGGTGGCAGAATGGAGAGGAAGGACTGAAGATTCAGGATTTGCTGTACAATACGGATGAGCCGCGAATTCTTCGGTCGGGGATCCTGGAGATTGAGTTTTACTCTGGGGCGAGGGCTGTCCTTGAGGGACCAGCGGAGTTTGTCTGCAAATCCGACAATATGCTTTCGCTGGCGTACGGGCGGGTTTATGCCCGGGTTCCGGATTATGCGTCTGGTTTTACGGTTCTGGCCAATGGAATGAGGATTGTGGATTTGGGCACGGAGTTCGGGGTTCTGGCGAATGTGGACTGTTCGGTGGAGCTGCATGTGACCAAAGGAAGGACCTCGCTGGTGACTGGGCGGGGGGAGCAGGATGTGTATTCTGTGCAGGCTGGTCAGGCTCGCCGGGTTCGTGACGGCGGGGCGACGGTGGAGGAAATTGCTCTCAAAGAAGTCCATTTTGCCCAGCGGATCGACACAAAAACCCAGATGGTCTGGAAGGGGCAAAGGACCCTGAATCTGGCGGATATGGTTGGGGGAGGCAACGGTCTGGGGACGGGATGTCTGGAGTGCGGGATCGACCCGGCCAATGCCCGGGGGATGCGAATGGATGTTTTTTATTATGACCGGTTTCCGTTTGTGGACAATCGGTACCGGACGGTGGAGTGGCATCCGTTTATTGATGGGGTGTTTGTTCCGGACAGTTCTCAGGGGCCGCAGATTGTTTCCAGCCGCGGAGATGTTTTTGAGGAATGTCCGAAGACCAACCGTCACTATTATGTGAGCATTGTCAACGGAACGCAGCAGTCATTCGGCGGCGGCGGCCCCGGGCTGGTTTTGAATGGCGTTTCCTATGGGAATGCAGAAAGTCCGGCGATCTTTATCCATGCCAATCAGGGGATTACCTTTGATTTGGAGTCGATGCGTCAGGCCCTCAAAGGCATCCGCATTCTTGGTTTTGAGTCGGTCGGAGGCATTTCTGCGACGGCGCCGGAGTATGGGCTGTCCGACTTGTATGTATTGGTGGACGGCAAGGTCCGGTTCTTTCAGAGGGCCGTTGGGAAAGGGCAGTTCTGCCGGATTTCTGTGCCGCTGGACCCCAAGGACCGGTTTCTGACGCTGGCGGCGGTTGTGCATCCGGGCAAGCTGGTGCCGGCCGGCTACAATGAAGAGCACGGAGACTGGTGCCTGTTTGGGGCGCCGGTTTTACGATTGGAGCCATAAACGTCGAATTGTAAGCCAAACTGGAACGTGAAACCTTATTCAAAAAGCGAGAAAGAAAAGATGAACCGAAACAACCCCATTCAAGGTCGGACCGAAAGAGGCTTTACGCTGATTGAGCTGCTGGTGGTGATTGCGATTATTGGGCTTTTGCTGGCGGTTTTGATTCCGGCGCTGAGCCGGGCCAAGACTTATGCCCAGAAAACAATGTGTGCCAATAACCTGAAGCAGCAGGCGCTGGGGACCCTTCTGTACGCCAATGACAATAATTCGTCGGTGCCGAGCTATCGAAGTTCTACGACTTTGTACTGGTTGTGGGATATGCTGTTTGAGACGACCAATCAGATGTCCCGATATGCAGGTTTTGATGATAACAAGACGTTCTTCTGTCCGGCCAACAAAATGAAAAGACATGATGATGCCCGTTTCTGGCAGTTCAGCTGGCTGTATGGAAGCGGTCCTTACCGGAGCCCTGTACCTCTTCGGAATGAAGGCACCCTGACTCAATCGCAGCGGCTGAGCTATTATCGGGTGCTTCCGTATATTTATATGTTTGATAAATTTGATGCCAACGGGAATTCTACTTTGCCGGCCAATCTGGATAATCCGAGAGAACAGGCCAAGTGGATTCGGAAGATTTCCCAGGTTCAGGCAGCCAGTTCTCGGATTATGATTATAGATGCCGTGCTCAGTGACGGTCCAAGCCGGGTGGGGAATCGGTTTGATCAGCTCACACAGGGGGGAATTGATGACCCGCAGATGAGCGACGGGACTCTTTGGGACAATACCAATCACTATTCCCGTCAGAGCAACAGCGCCGGGCTTTTGCCGGAAGGGGCTAATGCCGCCTATACGGATGGACATGTGGATTGGCGGCGGTTTGATCGGATGAATCCGCGGATTCAAATTGGGATGTGGTTCTGGTGGTGATAGATCTTGGTGCCTCTTGCCGTGTTGAGAAAGGAAAGAACAGGGAACCTTTTTCGGAGGGAGACTTTGAGAGCGTGGAAGGGAATGCGAGATAGCGGCAGGGCGGCCGCCGCGGGGATGTTCTTGTGGATGGGTGTGTTTTGTCTGGCTCAGCGGCAGGCGAGTGTGACGGTTTATACCGATCGGCCGACGCATGCGATCAGCCCGATGATGTACGGGCTGTTTTTTGAAGACATCAATTTCGGGGCGGACGGCGGGCTGTATGAAGAGAAGGTCAAGAACCGTTCGTTCGAGTTTCCGGATGCGATGATGGGCTGGACTGTCATCCGGCGGGAAGGGGCCCAAGGAGAGGCCGCCGTCGTTTCGAAACAGCCATATAAAGAATCGGATGCCCGTGCTCTGCGAATCACCGTGGACGAATCCGGAAAGGGTTTCGGGGTCTCCAACGAGGGCTTCCGGGGAATCGGTCTTCATCAGGGCCGGGAGTATTATTTTACCGTCTTTGCCCGGGTTCCGAGCGGGGCCTCGATGCCGCTTCGGATTGAAGCCGTATCTCCCTCAGACCTCAAGGTGCTTGAAGGGTCCTTGGAGGTCAAAGGGGCGGATTGGGCGTTTTATCAGATTACAATGAAAGCGGCCGTTACAGAGCCGAAGGCCAGACTGAATGTGCTGGCGATGTCGAAGGGGACGGTCGAATTGGATATGATTTCACTGTTCCCGGTTGATACGGCTCGGCAGGCCGACCGTCCGATTCCCGGACTGCGGAAGGATTTGGTGCAGCTGCTGGCGGAGGTTCGGCCGGCCTTTCTGCGTTTTCCGGGCGGATGCATTGTCGAAGGTTCGACGCTGGCGCTTCGCTATCAGTGGAAAAACACCATCGGGGACCTTCGAGACCGCCAAACACTGATTAATCGATGGAATACGGAGTTTCGGCATCGCCTGACTCCGGATTACTATCAGTCATTCGGGCTGGGGTTTTTTGAGTATTTTCTGCTGTCTGAACAGATCGGTGCGGAACCTGTTCCGATTCTCAACTGCGGAATGGCCTGTCAGTTTAATTCCGGTGAGGTCTGCGCACTGGATAAACTCGGGCCGTACGTTCAGGATGCCCTGGATTTGATTGAGTTTGCCAACGGGCCCGCCGACAGCCCATGGGGGCGGGTGCGGGTTCAGATGGGCCATCCGGAACCGTTCGGTCTCAAATACCTCGGAATCGGCAATGAGCAGTGGGGGCCGCAGTATATCGAACGCTACAAGGTTTTTGAAAAGGCCATCCGTGCGAACTATCCGGATATCAAGCTGATTGCCGGCTGCGGTTCCGAGCCGGAGATTTTCCCCAACGGTCCGGCGGAGGTTGCGTATCTCTGGTCTCAGTGGCGAATTTTAAAGCCCGATATCGTCGATGAGCATTTTTACCGGCGCTATCCGCGGTTTTTTGAACTGCTCGATCACTATGATTCCTATGACCGGCAGGGGCCGAAGATTTTTGTGGGTGAATATGCGGCGATGTCGCACGGGGTCGCCAGTCCGGAAAACCGCAACAATCTGATATGTGCCCTGGCGGAGGCGGCGTTTCTGACGGGTCTGGAGCGAAACGGGGATGTGGTTGTGATGACGGCGTATGCGCCGCTGACGGCGCATGTGGAGGGCTGGCAGTGGAAGCCGAATCTGATTTGGTTTGACAATCTGACCTGCTTTGGAACGCCGAATTATTATGTGCAGAAACTGTTCAGTCAGCACAAAGGGGCGGGGTATCTGAGGAGTGAGGTGAAGGTGGAAGGTTCAGAGCGGCTGTATGTGTCGGTGACCGAAGAGGCGGATGGCAAGGTCTATCTGAAGGCAGTTAATCCCTCGGAGCAGTCGATTTTGGCGGAGATCCGTCTGGAGGGAGGCAAGGCATTTTCCCCGAAGGCCCGTGTGGTTGTGCTTAGGGGCGGGGCCGAGGACGAGAATACGCTGGATCGTCCGGATCAGGTGGTTCCAAAGGAAAGCGAATATGACGGCGTCGGGAGCCGATTTGTGTACGAGTTTGCTCCGTTTTCGCTGACGGTGCTGACGCTGAAACCCTAGTGTGTGTGAAAAGCGTGTGAAGTGTGGAGTGTGTGGTTGGGTTTATCAAACGGTTTTACTGACTTTTTTGGAGGTGGCGGAATGATGAAAACGAAAATGCAAATGGTATTGGTTTTGATGCTTTCGATGAGTGCGGCGAGTTTGGCCACGACGATTGCCTACTGGGATTTTGAGGATGGTGTGGCTGGTCAGCCGTTTACCCCGGCTGGGCAGCCAGAGGGTTCCGGCGGGACCTATGACACGGTGAATCACTATATGATGCGGGGCTGGAATGACTACTGAGGCCCGTCGTGGACAGACCATACGCCGACGGGGGTTGGGCTTGCGATGCGGAATGCCGACCATCATCAGGACGGGTATTCCTTTGATGGAGGTCTGGTGGGTTGGGCTCCGTCGCAGTGGACGATTGAATGCGCTGTCAAGCTGGTCGGGGGGATTTCCGATAATCGCTGGCAGACATTTATCGGCCGTGACGGCAGTGCGGATCCGGGCGTGGATCCGGAGTCGATTCTGTATCTGCAGAAGACATGGGATAACTATTTCCGGATTAACTTCCGAACGGCGGATGGGTCCCGGTATCTGGCGACTTCGACGTTTACGATGCAGCAGGATCAGTGGTACCGGATTGCGGCGACCAGCGACGGCAGTACGCTTCGGCTGTGGGTTAACGGAACTCCCAACAGCAGTGCCGGCTGGGTGTTAGCGGCGGAGACGCCAATGGGCAGCGGAGATAATTCGCTGGCCCTGATTAGCGCCAACTGGACCTTCGGACGCGGCTGGTACAATACCTGGTTTGTGGACCATATCAACGGCTATATGGATGACATTCGGTTTTCGGATGCGGCTTTGAGTCCGAGTGAGTTTCTGGTTCCGGAGCCGGCGACGATGATGCTGCTGGGACTCGGGGCTCTGATGCTGGGACGCAAGCGGTCCTGAAAAGGTTGTAATTTCAGCAGAGTCAAGAAGCTGCTTTTCGAGGAAACAGGGTAATTCAAGCAAACGGCTTTGGAGGGTGTGTTTTCAAGGCCGTAAACCAAAACGATTTCTTTTGGGAGGTTGTTCTTATGAAGCGATTGATGATTTTGGTTTTGGCAGGTCTGCTGGTCTGGCCGGCTTCGGCGGCGATAACTCACCGCTACAGTTTTACGGCTGATGCCAGCGATTCTGTGGGCGGGGCGGATGGGACGCTGGTCAATGGTCCTGTAATTGCCGGCGGTCGGATCCAATTTTTCGGCGGGTCGGATGCCACAGGTGCCATTGTCAATCTGCCGGCATCGACCATTGCGATCAATACCTATTCGCAGCTTACGATTGAGTACTGGTCCACTCAAACTACTGATAACGGTTGGACGATGACCACATCGTTCGGGGATACGTGGGGCAACGGCTATGGAAAGGACTATCTGTTCCTGACTGCCGGCCGCGGCGACAATGTTGCCCGTGCCGCTATTGCCAACACGCCCGATTCGGATGCCCCCTGGGGCGATGAAGTCGGCGTCAACGGTCCGGAATACAATGACAGCATTGAGCATCATTATGTCATGACTGTGGACGGCACAAACGTGGCCCTCTATATCGACGGGGTTCTGCAGGGAACGGCTCCGCTGGGCAGCACGACTCTGGCCAATCTGAGCAATGCCAAGGCCTACATCGGCAAGGGCGTCTATACCGTGGACGGCACCTGGGCCGGCTACATCAATGAATACCGCATCTACAATCATGCGCTCACGCAGGCGGGTGTGATACTGAGCAATCAGTTGGGTCCGGATACCTATCAGGACTGCGTCATTCTGAGTATGTCTCCGGCGAACAATGCCCAGGATGTACCTTACAATCCTTACGCGCCGCTGAGCTGGACGGTCGATTCGGGGATTTCTGTTGATCATTTTGAGGTTTTCATCTCCACAGACCCGAACGTTATCGATCCCAATTATGCGCTGACGGTGAATCCGGGAACTCCCTATGCCACGACGACGAATCTGTATCTGAATGCTTCTACGTTGGCAAAAGAGAAGACCTATGCCTGGCGTGTGGATGTGATTGAGTCCGGTACAGGCAAACGGTATGTCGGCCCGATGTATCTGTTTACAACCGCTCCGGAAGGCCCGGTCTTTACGGTTCAGCCGGTTCACACAGCCGCCTTCCCGGGTGAAACGGCGGTTCTGTCGGCCAAATTCCTGAGCACTCAGCCGTCGACGGTCAAGTGGTTCCGCAACAATGTGGAAGTGACCGGTGCCGATCCGGATGTGACGATTACGCTGACCAATGTCGGGGATGAGTGGACGACCACACTGAGCATTGCCAATCTGGAAGTGGCGGATGAAGGCACATACTTTGCCCGGGCGACCAATACCGGCGGCACCAAGGATTCCAACTCGGTCCGTCTGGCGGTCAAGCGGATGCTGGCTTACTATCCGTTCAACGGAGATTCGAATGATTACTCCGGCAACGGCAATAACGGAACAGCAACCGGAGATACCTTCAGTTATGCAGCGGGCAAAGTCGGCCAGGCCATCTTCCTGTCGGGCGGCACGGCTTATGTGGACCTGCCGGATGTTTTTGACAACTTCACGCCGGGTCTGACCTTCTCCTTCTGGGCCAACCCTGCGGCGGCGGCCAACTGGGCTCGGTTCATTTCGCTCAACAATGGTGCTCCCAGTGACAACATTTTCTTCAGCCGTGTCGGGACGGGCACAACCCTGCGGTTCCATGTTTATCTGGGAGCCTCCAGCGGCGGTCTGGTCGATGCGGCGGGTGCTCTGGCGCTCAACCAGTGGCAGATGTTTGTGGTGACGATGAACCAAAACGGCAATGTGGTGATTTACAAGAATGGTCTGCCGGTTGCCTCCGGCACGGTTCCGCTGCCGAATATTGTCACCCGCACCAACAGCTGGATTGGACGCAGTGCCTGGTCCGGCGACCAGTATTACAACGGCGGTCTGGATGAATTCCGCATTTACAACTATGCTCTGACGGCGGACCAGGTGGCCGACCTGTACGTGGCCGATGCGGGTCCGTACTGCCGGTGGAAACCTTCGTATGACATTGACAATGACTGCGAAGTGACGCTGGCTGATTTTGCCCTGATTGCTTCGGAGTGGCTCAACTGCGGTATCTATCCGGCCAGTGCCTGCCAGTAATCAGCAGGATTTTGCCAACCTGGTTTTAGTGAGTTGAGGTTTTAGCCGCTCCGGCACGGCTCAAGTCCGTGCCGGAGCGGATTTGTGTATCCTGCGGGGGGAATGAAAACGGATTATTTCTTGCGATTGGGGGTATTATGAAAACACAAACGTGGGTGGGTTTGCTTCTGGTTGTTGTCTTTTCCTGGGGCTCGGCTTCGGGGGCTCTTCGTCATCGGTACAGTTTTACTGCCGATGCCTCAGACAGCGTTGGTACAGCGCACGGAACGCTGACCAATGGTGCATATATTTCCGGCGGACAGGTCGTCTGTGACGGCAGCGATGATTATGTGGAGCTGCCTGGGGAGACGATTGCCGTCAATACGTATTCAGCGATTACCCTCGAGCTGTGGTCCGCTCAGCCGGCCGTCAATCAGTCGTATTCCATGACAGCGGCGTTCGGCGGCCGTTACAGCAACGGTTTTGGGCGGGATTATCTGATGCTGTGCACAACCCGGGGGGATGAGGTCTCGCGGGCGGCCATCGCCAATACCGAAAGCAGTTCCGCTCCGTGGTCTTATGAGGTCGGCGTCAACGGGCCGGAACTCAATGACGGGCAGGAGCACTACTATGCCCTGACCATCGACGGAACCACACTGGCGTATTATATCGACGGTGTTCTGCAGGGCACGGCGGAATTAGGGACGACCACCCTCAGCCGACTTCGCACGACCTATGCCTATCTGGCCCGCAGCCTTTACAATGCCGACCCGTATGTGCAGTGCTCCATCAATGAGTTTCGGATTTGGGATTCGGCCTTGTCTGCTGCCGAAATTGCCCAGCATGCGGCTTGGGGACCGAATGCCCTCAGCGAGCCGCTGGTTCGGATTACTGAAAGCGACGGACGGACGGTTTTGTTTATCAGTCAGCCGTCTCGAACCGACAGTTATACGATTCAGCTTCTGGCTGCACCGGTTTCCAATGTGGTTGTTACGGTTCAGCCGCCGGCTTCTCTGACCGTCGGCAGCGGCGGCGGACAGCCGATTGTGCTCACCTTTACTCCTGCTGACTGGAATCAGCCGCAGACGGTGACGGTGGGGATTGCGAATGTCGGGCAGTTGGGAACGACTGAACGAATCGTTCATACGGTTTCCAGCAGCGACCCCGCCTATAACGGGGGACTCTATGAGGTTGAGGCGGCTATTTATGCGGATGTCTGCGGTGTCTGGGGCTATGTGGAGGCCGACTACAATCTGGATTGTGTTGTGGATTTGGAGGACCTGGCGATTTTGAGCCGAGTCTGGCTGGCGACGGAGCCGCCGCTGGATTTGGAGCTGCTGGCGGGGGACTGGCTGCGGGATACGCTGATGTATCAGGAAGACCTGTACGAGCGGTCGATTCAGATTTCGCCCCAGCCCTTTGCCGTCAATCCTTCCGTTGTCGTCAATACGATTGATGAGAAGGTCTATGGGCATTTTCTCGAACATATCTATCATTCGGCCAACGGGGGTCTGTGGGGGGAGTTGGTTTGGAACCGCAGTTTTGAACTGGACGCCTCCAGCGGCGGCGGGCTTTGGTCGATTGAAGGGGATGAACTGGTGCAGTCGTCGCTTTCAACGGATGTGCATATGGAGTTCGGCGATCCATCATGGGGTAATTATGAATTGACGCTCGAAGCGAAAAAAGACGGCGGCAACGAGGCGTTTTTGATTCTGTTTCGGGCGTCCGATGCGGACAATTTCTACTGGTGCAATATCGGCGGCTGGAACAATACGCAGCACGCGATTGAAAAAGAAGTCAACGGCGGCCGAAGCGTTGTGACTTCTTTTGTTTCCGGCAGCATTTCGACCGGCGTCTGGTATTCCATTCGCATCCGCTGCGAGGGCAATCGCTACCGGGTTTGGCTGAATGATGCGTTGTTGTTTGACTATACCGACAGCAGCGGCCCGCACCTGACCGGCATGGTCGGGGTAGGGACGTGGGCGACCCAGGCCCGCTATCGGAACATCCAGGTTGTTTCAATTCCGAATTCGACCGTGCTGTTCAGCGGTCTGCCGACCCTGCCGTCCGGACAATTTGCGGCGAAAAACTGGACGTTCTTCGGCGACGGCACGGCTTCGACGGTATCCGATGCCCTCAATGATAATGTAAGCGTAAAGATTGAGGCTCCGTCCGCGGGTGCGTGTCTTCAGCAGGATAACTTTCGGTTTATCCCGCAGGCATACAGCGGCTCGCTGTGGATGAAGGGGACGCTGCCGGCCGGGGTTCGGGTTGAGCTGAGGAACGGCTCGACCGTGCTTGGGCAGGCGGATTTGCCGGCCCCAACGGCTCAGTGGGCGGAGTATCCGTTCCAGATTGCTTCGACGGGTTCGACGAACAGCGGTTCGCTGCGGATTGTGCTGCTGGGGCCGGGGACCGTGATTCTTGACCAGGTGAGCATGATGGGAGCGGATGCTCTGGCGACGGGCGGCTATCGTCCGGACCTGCTGGCGGCCGTGGAGGCGCTGCGTCCGCCGATTATTCGCTGGCCGGGCGGCTGTTTTGCTTCGCTGTATCTGTGGAAAGACGGAATCGGACCGCAGCATCAGAGGCGGAAATACCCGGCGTATATGTGGGATGACCAGGATACCAACTCATTTGGGACGGATGAGTTTCTGCGGATGTGTGAGCGGATTGGCGCTGAACCGCTGATATGCATCAACACGGGTGTTTTGAACAGTGCCTGCGGGGCTCCGGCGCAGTGGAAATTAAGTCCGGATACGCCGGAGACGTATTTGCAGTATGCCCTCGATTGGATGGAATACTGCAATGGTGATGCCCAAACGACCTATTGGGGATCTGTGCGGGCGGCCAACGGCCATCCAGAACCGTACCATGTGGTCTATTGGGAACTTGACAACGAGACCTGGGCAGCCGGTTCGGCGGCCTATATTGCCCGTGTACAGCTGTTTGCTCCGGCGATGCGGGCCAAGGCAGATGAATTGGGTGTGCCGATTTATCTGATAGCGGTCGGCAGCGGCGGCTATGACCAGAGCTGGAATCAGGCGATTCTGAACGGCTGTGCGCCGCTGATTGATTTTATCAGTGTGCATCATTACGAAGATCCGAGCAACTTCAAATCCGGGCCGGTGAACTACGAGAATTATCTGCTCAATCTGGCCAACCGGATTGCCAATTCCGCCAATCCGGACATCAAGATTTACAACTCGGAATGGAATGCCCAGAGTACGGACTGGCGGACGGGTCTGTATGCCGGTGGGATTCTGAATGTATATGAGCGGCAGGGTGCCCATTTCAAAATTGGGGGGCCGGCCTTGTTCCTGCGGCACACGTCGGCCAGCGGCTGGGACAATGCTTTTATCAATTTTGACCATACCGGATGGTTTGCGGCTCCGAATTATGTGGTGATGAAACTGTGGCGCGATCATTATGCACCCTATCGGGTTCAGATGAGCGGCGAGGATACGAATCTGAATGCAGTCAGTCTGCTGTCGGGGGATGGACGGACGCTGACGATTCGTGTGGTCAATCCGGACCCGACGGATAAATCCCTGGCGTTCGAGATTGACGGTTCCTTTATACCTCAGACGGCCGTGATGCAGTATGTAGCTCCGGGCAGTCTGTATGCCCGCAACACGCTGGCGGAGCCGAATGCTGTTCGCGTGCAGGCCAAGGTTGTCGGCGTGAACGGACAGACCCTTCGCCTGCGGATGCCGGCCTATTCTGCGGGGGTGATTACCGTGAACAAGCAGTAAACAGATTTTGCGGAGCTGATGGTTTGACAGGGCTGCTTCGGGCAACGAGGCGGCCCTGTTTTTTTAGAATGTCATTTTTACGCCGGCATAGAACGTTCGGCCGGCGCCGTAGGGGAAAGAGTTGGGGGAGCCGGTATAGGCGAATGTGGGGGCGAATTCCTTGTCGTTCAGAAGGTTTTCTCCTTTGAGGAGCAGGATGGAGCGTCCTTTTGTCATTCCCATCCATTCGGAGATGTCTATTTGCAGGTTGACGGACAAAAGGGTTACGGCGTCCGGTTTGGGATTGATATTCAGCGGGGAGTCGATTTGCGGCGGTTTGCCGAAATGGGTTAAGAAGATGCCGATTGACCCTTTTGGCCATTCATAGGCGGTTCCTGCTTTGAAGAGGTTTTCCGGCACGACGGTGGGGTTCAACCCCGCATCGGCCTGATTTTCTTGGTGCAGATACGACCCCAAAATCTGCCAGTGCGGGGACAGATAGTGCTTCCATTCGAATTCGAGGCCTTTGAAGGTCTGTTTGCCGCCGTTCATATAGGACCACGGCGAGACGGAGGTATCGTAAATAATTAATTTTTCGATTGTGCTTTGAAAGACTGTCAGGGCGGCAAAGGTTTTCCCGGTGTGGTAGAAAATCTGTGCATCGTAGGTGGCGATGGTTTCCGGCTGCAGATTTGGATTTCCTGTCAGAATCGGCGGGTCATACAGGTCCGACTCCATTGCCACCGGGGCCCGAAAAGCCTCTCCATAGAGCAGTTTGACTCCCCAGCGTTGGCAAGGGGTCAGAATCAGGCCGTGACGGAAGACAAAATCTTCTTTTCCCTGCCCGGATTCATTCCATTGGGTTCCGGTGATGAGTTTGGCCCACGATGTGATTTTGTAATCCGCCTGGGCATAGGCACTTTGGGGAACGTATTTGTAGGGCGGTATAGACTGAAAGTGATCCTCATCGGCGCGGAAATTTCGGCGTTGTTCTTTCAGATATCCGAACACGAGATTGAGGTTTTCCGAGGGTTCTGCGTAGAGGGTGATTTCGCCCAGCCAGTCCTCGGTGTTGGTGCCGATTTTCCGCGGAGCAGGGCTGGACAGACTGTCTTTCTGCTGGTTGTAGGTCAGATTCATTTCCAGTTCGACCGATTCGGTGAGGGTGTGCCGATAGCCGACATTCGCAAACAGGCGGCTGGTTTGGGAGGCGTGGTGCGGATTGGACCAGAATGGCATGACCCCCATGGAATAGGTGTCGATGTCGGCGGCGAAAAGGTCGGCTGTAAAGCCCTCGTAGGACAGATGCAGGGTGCCGGAAATGTTTCGGCTGTGTCGGTTGTCTTGACCGGGAACTCCCAATCCGTCGAACATTTTGTAGGGTTCACCCTGCTGGCCGAGCGATTGAAAGGTGCCGAATAGGCCCAGAGAGCCGAATCGTCCTCCGCCGGAGAAACCGGTTTGGTAATAGTCGCAGGAGCCGCCCATACCGGACAGGGTCCATTGCGGTTTATCGGGAGGACGTCGGGTTTTCAGATTGACCACCCCGGTGAAGGCGTTGGTTCCATAGAGCACGGAACCGGGTCCGCGAATTATTTCGACGCTTTCCAGGGCCTCCAGCGGATAGGCCATATACAAAGGAAAGTTATAACCGAGAGCACTTTCGCGAACGGGCCGGTTGTTGATCAGGATGAGGGTATGCATTTCTGCGTGGGTGGACATATTCCCGCGGAAGCCCGCCAGATTGTCGGAAAAGACAAAGGAGTTTCGGGTATAAACACTGGGCTGCCGCTGCATCAGGCTAAAGAGGGACCGGTCGCCGAACAGGGTCCATTCATCCCGTTTGACCACGGAAGCGATTCCCGGCGCTTCGAAGAGAGTCTCTTCTTTTTTGGAGACGACAGAGATGTCAATATTCAGCAGCTGTTCGAGGGAGAGATTAAAGAGGTCGGAGGATGCTAAGTTTTCCGCAGGGTCTGCTCCGAACGCTGAACGGAGGATAAAAAGCACAATCCATTGCGCCGCTTGCCTCCTCTTTTTTTTCGTCGCCGACATCATAAGGGTCCCTTTGAAGAATCGGAATCCCGAACAAAGAAACACTTCGGGTATCGGCAAAACAGACAGTGGGGTTCACTCGAATTTTTATTTCTGTTATCGGACGTCCGGGAGAAAAGAAATTGTTGGGGGAGCGGTTTTGAAGGGGGTTGTTGGCTGTTTTTGGGAGGGCCTTGATTGAAAAACTGAATGGGGAGGTCCAAAAATACGATTTGGAACAAATGGAAGGACGGCAGTCGGGGAGGTTTTCAGGGCAAAGGAAGAAAAGGAGTAATTATGTCCTGTCATCGGTATTGGGTTATCAGGGGGGTCTTGTGGATTTGTCTGTCGGGTATTTTGTATGCTGTTGAGACGGAGGGGGTGACGTCCGAAAATTTTTTTGAGATGTCACTGGAGCAGCTGATGGAGGTCCGAATTGACTCTGTGGCCTCCCTGACCCAGTCGGCCCCGCGACTGGTGCCGGCGTCTGTTACAACCATTACCGAGAAGGACATTGCGGCATCCGGTGCTCGGAATCTTTTTGAACTGCTGGATATCTATGTGCCCAACCTGCAGTGGCTTCGCAATACCTGGGAGCCGGATAATCTGGGGCTGCGGGGAATCATCAGTGACCGGGATGATAAGTATCTGCTGACTGTGAATGGGAAAGTGATGAACGACCGAATGCATTATGGAGCTGTCAGCGAACGGGACCTGGTTCTTCTGAAGGATATTCATCATATTGATATTATCCGAGGGCCCGGCTCGGCGTTGTACGGTCCCGGGGCGGTTTCGATGGTCATCAACATTGTTACGCACAGCGGGCTGACGTTTGAAGGGACGGATGTGACGTTCCGCAGCGGGGCGGTGGAGGAGTTCTATTCGACGGAAATTCGACATGGCCGACGTTTTTCTGACGGAGACGGCGGACTGTTTACCTATGTGGGCATTGGCAAGTACAACGGAGCCGACAAGTATGATGCTCCCGTGCATTATGGATTTGATTTTCCGACTACGTCTGATTTTGGCTGGAATGAATCTCCCGGGGCTCCGTATCTGCCGGGTGACGGTACGGCTGCCGGGGAGGCGATGACCCGCATCAATATGCCCGCTGATCAGGCGGCCGCACGGGGGCTTCCGCCGATCAAGTTGTTCGCTCAATATAATGAGGGAAACTGGACCTATTGGCTTCGTTATACGCGCGGGGGGCAGGCCTTTCCTTGGACAACAGGGGCTCTGGCGCGGGTTCCTTACGGATGGACGGATTATATCCGGAGCCGCATGACAGGAAATTGGCTGCCGATTTTTCCGCCGGATTGGGAGGGAGACTGGGGGGATCCACGTATCATCTGGTATCCGGAGTATGAAGCGTCATCGGCACTGGAACAAAATTTTTATCAGTATCAGCAGCTGACAGGATATGTCGGCTATGAGACCAATTTGTCTGAACAGACGGATTTGAGTTTGGCCTTCAGTTATGATTTGTTCGATTATCGCCGCCATACGGTGAACTGGTTTAACGAGGTCTATCGAGAAGATGAATACTATGGGCGAGCTATGATTCGCCATTCCTTCAATGACCGTCATCGAGCGGCCTTGGGGGTGGAGGTTTCGCATCATGAATTGGGATTAAAAGCCCATGGATATCCGGATATGGATTTTACCGATGATGCGATGAAGAATGCCGGGGTTCCCATGAATCGCTGGTCCACAAATTTGTATTCGCTGTTTGGGGAATACCAGTGGACTATCAGTGATCAATGGACGGTGTTTCTTGGCGGTCGGATGGATGATCATACCTACAGCAGTCGGATGTTTTCTCCTCGGGCTTCGCTGATTTATGCCCCTACGAGACGAGATGTTTACAAACTTTTGTGGGCGCGTTCTGTGCGGACCAATTTTGAAGAAGAAATGCGGGCGAATGCATTGATGAATCTGCCGGACGGCGCCCCGGAGATTCTGGATAATGTTGAGCTGCGGTATGAACGGGTCCAGAGTGAGAACCTGGATTTAGCGGCGTCGTTGTTCTGGCACTATAATTTGGAATTGATTTCGTATTCGGCTGCCGCTGGGGCTGCCGTGCCGGTGGGGACTCAGCGAAATTGGGGTTTCGAATTGGAGGGCTCTTATCATACAGAGACGACACGATTCACGGTTTCCCACGGATTTACTAAATTGTATGATTTTTCGCTGGCGCCGGGGCAGAGCACTATTATTACCTCGCAGGCCTACGGTTATGGAGATGACGGGGCCTTGTGGTCCAATCATGTAACGAAGCTGACTCTTCAGCATAAGCTGAGCGAACAATGGACTGCCGATGGGTCGATGCGGATTTACTGGGGATTCGGCGGTCTGAAGGATTTTGATGAATACCAGCTCAGTCAAAACGAGTACTATCCGATCGATCCGGACTGGAAGCGCGGCTATCGGGGCAATTATTATCTGAATTTAGGCCTTCAGTATCGACCCAATCAAAACCTAACCTTCCGGATTGACGGGATGAATCTGCTGGGGGTCTTCGATAAGGATTTGAATAAACGTAATTATGGTGCCAGCGGAGCATTCCGTTCGCATGCCCCATCTGTTGGAGTGTCAATGACCTATAAGTTTTAAGCACAAAAATAGCTTATTGAAGTCAGAAATCTACAGTTCTCTCTGGTCTGTCTTTTGTTAAAAACAGACATAACGTCTTATCATACCGTAAGATAAAGATTTTTTAAAAACACTTTGAACCGAAAATTCTTTTCTGAATATAATGATATATAGATATATAGATATTCCTATGAATGAAGGGATATATTTATGGATGCAAGATTAGCGCAAAAAGCGGCGGCGGTTCTGAAGGCGGCGGCCCATCCCATTCGGCTTCAGATTATTGAAGCGCTGGCCAACGAGGAGGAACTTTGCGTCAACAAGATTATGGAGCGGATTGGCTGTCCGCAGGCCGTGGTCAGCCAGCAGCTGGCCATCCTGCGGGATAAGAATATTCTCGAATGTCGCAGAGAAGGGACTAACGTTTTTTACCGCATCAAAAATAAAAACGTGATTCATCTTCTCCATTGTGTTTATAATCATTGTGAGCCCTAATTTCTTCTGAGGAGGTCAGTCAATGAGCCGCAAGATTGTCATCGTTGGGGGTGTAGCAGGCGGGGCGACGGCGGCGGCACGCCTTCGCCGTCTTGATGAAGAAGCCGAGATTATCCTTCTTGAACGGGGCCCTTACATTTCTTTTGCTAATTGCGGGCTGCCGTATTATTTGGGGCGGACGATTGCCAATCGCCAGGATTTGCTTTTGCAGACCCCGGAAAGCTTCTCCAAACGGTACCGAGTGGATGTTCGGGTTCAGCAGGAAGCCGTTCGAATCGAACGGGAAAACAGGCAAATTGAGATTCAGGACCGCCGCACAGGCAGGACATACAGGGAATCCTACGATTTTTTGATTCTCTCTCCCGGCGCTGAGCCGTTCCGACCGCCGATTCCGGGAGTCGGCTCGAAACGAATTTTTACCCTGCGCACGGTTCCGGATGCGGATGCGATTGATTCGTTTATTCAGGCCCATCATCCCAAACGTGCTGTAATTGTCGGCGGGGGCTATATTGGGCTGGAAATGGCGGAAAATCTTCATCATCGCGGACTGCTGACGGCTGTTGTCGAGTTGGCCCCATTCGTTTTGCCCACCGCCATGGACCCGGAGACGGCCTTCTATCTGCAGGAACATTTGCAGCAGCAGAATGTTGCCCTGTGGCTGAATGACGGCGTTTCGGCTTTTGAGGAAACGGCCGATGCTCTTCGCGTACGTCTGAAATCCGGGATGCTTTTGCAGTGCGACTTTGCCATTTTATCAGTCGGCGTCAAGCCGGAAGTAAAACTGGCCAAAGAGGCCGACTTGAAACTGGGGGTTTTGGGGGGGATAGAGGTGTCAGATACCCTGCAAACGAGTGACCCGTCGATTTATGCAATTGGTGATGCAGTCGAGGTAAAACATCCGGTTCTCGGCGGAGCGGTTTTGATACCGCTGGCTGGACCGGCCAACAAGCAGGGTCGTATGGCGGCCGACAACATCTGCGGCCTGAATCGCAGGTACAGCGGTACCATCGGAACCGGCATTTTGAAGGTCTTTGGCTTGACGGCGGCGATGACGGGGGCCACCGAAGCGGCTTTAAAGAAAGCGAACTTGCATTACGAGAAAATCTATCTGCATCCGGCCCATCATGCAGGTTATTATCCTGGGGCGGCTCCGCTGCATATGAAGGTTTTGTTCAGCAAACCGGACGGGCGGATTCTGGGCGCCCAGATTGTCGGCCGGGATGGGGTGGACAAGCGTATCGACTTGCTGGCAGCGGCGGTTCAAAAGCGGATGACCGTTTTTGACCTGATGGAGCTGGAACTGGCATATGCTCCGCCGTACGGCAGCGGCAAAGACCCCATCAATATGGTTGGGTTTGTCGGGGCCAACGTGCTGGATGGGACGATGCCGTTGGCGCATTTTGAAAGCCTCCGGGAAGGGGATTTTGTTCTAGATGTCCGCACGGACGGGGAATGGAAGCGCGGCCATGTCCCGGGCGCGGTCCATATTCCGCTGGATGAATTGCGGCAGCGTCTGAACGAGCTGCCCCAAGACCGCACGATCTATCCCTATTGCGGAGTCGGGGTGCGCAGTTATGCCGCGACGCGGATTCTTCTGCAAAACGGTTTTGATGTGCGCAACCTGAGCGGCGGATACCAGACCTGGTGTTCGATTGCCCGCCGGCATTCTGCGGATTCCCAAACAGCCAAACAGTTAAAAGAAGAATTTTGTGTTGTCTGATTGGAGCAGCGGAAAGGAGCAGCGATGGAACTGAAAGATAAAATCATTGCGTTCTCAGCAGATCATCCCCAATGGATTACCTGGACGATGGTTCTGTTTACACTTGCCTGTGCTGGGATGATTCCGATGATTCGGGTGGATACAGACCCGGAGAATATGCTTTCGTCGGATGAACCGGTGCGGGTTTTTCACAATCAGACCAAACAGCGGTTTGATTTGAGCGACATCGTGGTGCTGGGAGTGATTAATGAAAAACATCCGGCGGGCGTGTTTAATGCGGCCACGCTGGGGCGTGTTTATGAGTTGACGGAGTTTGCCAAGACGCTGCGGTGGGAGGATCCGAAGCATCCGGGCCATCCGGCCGGTGTGGTGGAAGTGGACATCATTGCTCCTTCTCTGATTGACCATATTGAAGGGGGCGGGGGTATGGTGCGGTTTGAATGGCTGATGCCTCAGCCGCCGAAAACGGACGAGGAGGCCCTTGAAATTCGCGATAAGGTGATGTCCAACCAGCTGCTGCGTGGCACGATGGTATCCGAAGACGGCAAGGCCCTGATGCTGCTGCTGCCGCTGACAGATAAGCACCTCAGTTATCGCGTCTATTCGGCCCTGAATAAGAAGATTGCGCAGCTGGGAGGAACTGAGTCGTATCATATCACCGGCCTTCCTGTGGCGGAGGATACTTTCGGGGTGGAGATGTTCATTCAGATGGCGGTCTCTGCACCGCTGGCGATGGTGACGATTTTTCTTCTGATGCTGCTGTTCTTCCGCAAACTGGCGTTGATTCTGTCGCCGATGATTATCGCGATGGTCTCGGTGATTTCGACAATGGGGCTTCTCATCGGCTTCGGCTATCCGGTTCATATTATGAGCTCGATGATTCCTATCTTTCTGATGCCGATAGCGGTGGTCGATTCCGTGCATATTCTGTCGGAGTTTTTTGACCGCTATACGCGAGAAAAAGGCCGCCGACAGGCCATTATGGAAGTGATGCATGTTCTGTTTGTTCCGATGCTGTACACCTCGCTGACCTCGGCGGCGGGCTTTTTATCGCTGGCCCTGACGCCGATCCCGCCGGTGCAGGTATTCGGCGTGTTTGTGTCGGTTGGGATTATGATTGCCTGGGTCTTTACGGTGACGTTTGTACCGGCTTATGTGATGCTGCTTCCGGAGCGAACCCTGGCGAATTTCGGTCTGGCGGTGCATCAGGAAGAGGCCCAGACCTGGCTGACGCGGCTTTTGGCCCGGACCGGACGAATGACCGTGCGGCAGGCCAAGCCGATTCTGGCGGTGCTGATGCTGCTGTCGGCGGGGGCCGTGTACGGCATTACACAGATTGTCATCAACGACAATCCGGTCAAATGGTTCTCCAAACGTCACCCGATTCGGCAGGCGGACATCGCACTCAATGAACACTTCGGCGGCACGTATATGGCTTATCTGGTGCTTCGAAGTCCGGATGAACATCCGGTCCAGGCGGAGTTTGTCAAGGAAGTCCAGGAGCGGCTCCGGCAGCTTGCGGAGATCCGCAGAGCCGAAGAGCCGTCCATCGAGAAGGCTGCTGTTTCGGCTGGGGACAAACTGCGGGAGCTGGCGGCCAAAGGTTCAACGGCGACGGCCCTGATGGAAGAGATGATTCGGTTTGCTCAGGCCCGGATGGAGCAGGCCTCGGACCAGGACTTTTACGGCTGGCAGGAACTGGAGGCCTTTTTCGGGGTGGAGCGGGAGCGGCTTCGGCCGTTCAAAAGGCCGGAGGTTCTGGTCTGGATGAAAGAGCTTCAGACCCATCTGGAAAAGGCCGGTCTGGTCGGCAAGAGCAATTCCATTGCGGATATTGTGATGAAGGTCAATCAGGAACTGGTGGACGGCCGACCGGAAAGTTTCCGGGTTCCCGACAAACTCGAACAGGTCGCGGAATGTCTGATCCAGTACCAGAACAGCCATCGTCCGCAGGATTTGTGGCACATGGTTACGCAGGAGATGACCGAAGCGGTTATCTGGATGCAGCTGACCAGCGGCGACAACCGGGATATGGAACGGGTCGTGCGGGCGGTGGAGGAATACTGGAAGAACAGTCCGCCGCCGATTGCGCTGGAGCATCAGTGGGCGGGGCTGACTTATATCAATATCATCTGGCAGAACAAGATGGTCTGGGGGATGCTCCAGTCGTTCCTCGGCAGTTTTCTGGTGGTCTTTATTATGATGGCGCTTTTGTTCCGCTCCGTGCTGTGGGGTCTGATTTGCATGATTCCGCTGACCATCACGATTGTGATGATATACGGTCTGATCGGCTGGCTGGGCAAGGATTATGATATGCCCGTGGCAGTGCTCAGCGCCCTGACACTCGGAATGGCGGTGGACTTTGCCATTCATTTCCTCGAACGGGCGCGGGAGCATTACAAAAAGGCCGGTTCGTGGGAGAAGGTGTCCGAAGAGATGTTCGGCGAACCGGCCCGGGCCATCACCCGCAATGTGCTGGTGATTGCCATCGGCTTTCTGCCGCTGCTGGCGGCTCCGCTGGTGCCGTATAAGACCGTGGGCATCTTTCTGTGTGCGATTATGGCCCTCTCGGGTGTGGTTACGCTGCTGGTGCTGCCGGCTTTGCTGAAAATCGGCGAAAAAGTTCTGTTCCGCCCGATTGCCCAGCCGGTCGGACCGACCTGCAACTGCGGGTTCTGTCTGGTTATTTCGCTTTCCACGGTGGTTTTGATTGTGCTGAATGTGCATCAATACTGGCAGGTCGGTGTGGGGAAATTAACCTGGATTAGTCTTGGATTGATTCCGCTGCTGGCCTTAACGTGCGGGATCCTGTCGCGGCGTCAGGCCTGCCGGATGAGTGAATCAGAAAAATCTGTATCTTCTGAAGAAGGGAGGTAAACTATGACGGTAGAACGAATGTTGCGGGGTCTGGCAGGTTTTTTTGTTCTGCTGAGTGTGATTCTGGCGTACAAGCACAGCTTGTACTGGCTCTGGTTTACGGCCTTTGTAGGAGTCAATCTTCTGCAGTCGGCCTTTACCAATTGGTGTCCGATGATGACGATATTAAGGAAGTTTGGTGTAAAAGGATAGAAAGGAGATTCAGAATGAAGATAGTCGGATTTTGTCTGACGGTTTGTGTGACGGCCGGATTGACGGCTTTGCCGGCAACGGCGCAGGAGCCGGCGGATATCCCCTCGGTGGATCAGATTGTTCAGCGGGCTAATCATATGGCCTATTATCAGGGCCTGGACGGCAAGAGCACCGTATCGATGAAGATTACCGACAAAAACGGCAACGTCCGCACCCGGGAGTTTATCATCCTGCGCAAGAACGGTCAGGGTGGCAATCAGAAATACTTTGTGTATTTTCTCCAGCCGCCGGATGTTCGGAGGATGGTTTTTATGGTGCACAAATTTTCGGCGTTGGATAAGGATGATGACCGCTGGCTGTATCTGCCTTCGCTGGATTTGGTCAATCGGATAGCCGCTTCGGATAAGCGCACCAGTTTTGTCGGTTCGGATTTTCTTTATGAGGACGTCTCCGGACGCAGTCTGGAGGAGGATGTCCACGAGTTGGCTGGTGTAACCGAGGAGCGGTACGTCATCAAGAACACACCGAAAAATCCCTCTTCGGTGGAGTTTTCGTATTTTACGGTGGAAATTGACCGCCAGACTTCTATTCCGATGAAGATGGAATATTTTGATAAAAGCGGCGTACTCTATCGGGTCATTGAGTCCCAAAAGGTTGAGCCGATAGCCGCCAAAGAAGGCGAGCGTTCTGTGGAGTATCTGACGGTGACGGAATCCGTTGTTCGGGATTTGAGGACCGGCAGCACGACGGAAATGAAGTTCAGTAATGTGCAGTATAACATTGGGCTGAATGATGATTTGTTTACGGAACGGTATCTGCGGCGACCGCCGCGGGAGGCGATGCGATGAGAAAGATTTGGGGAGGATGTGCGGCGGCTGTTTTGGTTTTGGCAGCTGGGGCGGCTGGTGGCGAAGATACGGAGCATCAATCTTTTTGGAGTCAATGGGCTCTGCCGCCGGAGGTTCACGGTTTTTGGGAGGTTCGCGGCGGCTATCGGCTGCAGAATGACCGCACTCAAAAAGATATGTCGGTGATGGAATCCCGCTTCCAGCTGGATTTGTTTAGCTATTCTGAGTGGGCGGAGTTCAAATACAAAGGAGATGTTTTCGGGGACTGGGTTCAGGAGAAGGGCCGCTACCAGACACGGGAGACGTGGATGTTCTTTCGTCCCAGCGAGTGGATGGATGTGAAACTGGGCCGGCAGGTGCTCACGTGGGGCACCGGGGATATGCTGTTTATCAACGATCTGTTTCCTAAGGACTGGCAATCGTTTTTCATCGGCCGTGATGTGGAATACTTGAAAGCCCCGTCGGATGCGGTTAAGGTCAGTCTGTTCAGCGATTGGGCGAATCTGGATGTGGTTTATACTCCCCAGTTTGACAGGGACCGGTTTATCCGGGGGGAGTATATTTCTTATTGGAATGCCAATCTGGGTCGAACGGCCGGACGCGATGCCAAGGTTCATACCGACAAGCCCGACCGCTGGTTCCAGGACGATGAAGTTGCCTTGCGATTGTATAAAAACATTAACAATTATGAATTTGCGCTGTATGGTTATCAGGGATTCTGGAAAAGTCCTGCCGGACAGGATGCGGCAGGACGCGCCACCTTTCCGGATTTGAATGTGTATGGGGCCAGCGTCCGCGGGCAGGTCGGCAAGGGCATCGGGAATGCGGAAATCGGCTATTATCAGTCGCGCGACGATGAAAACGGCGATGACCCGATGACGGCCAATTCCGAGATGCGCTATCTGGTAGGCTATACCCAGGAAATCGGAACGGATTTTACGGCAGGGATTCAGTATTATGTGGAGCAAATGCTGGATTATGAGGCGTACAAGCGGACACCGGGGATGACGCGGGATGAGTATCGCCACGTGGTAACGGGGCGGCTGACGAAACTGTTGATGAATCAGAACCTGACGCTGTCGTTTTTTGGGTATTATTCGCCCTCCGACAAGGATGCGTATCTTCGGCCGAACGTGCACTACAAAGCCAGTGACAGCTGGTCAATGGAGATGGGGTCCAATATCTTTTTCGGCGACTACCAAAACACCTTTTTTGGACAATTCCGAGACAACACAAATCTTTATGCAGCAATCCGTTATAGTTTTTGAAGACGGCGACTGAACTCCTCTGTGATTTCAACTGTCTTTGCCGTGAACCTTTCTTTTTTTTCAAAGAAATGTTATAATAGATAAACAAAATAGGAAGTTGTTTTTGGAGGTGTTTTAGCGGGAATTGGAAAAAATCAGAGAGCATATCAAGGTCCAGCAGGAACGCGCCATTCTTGTCGGGGCCTATCCGAAGGAACGAAACGGTCAGCAGAAAAATGATAATTTGGCGGAATTGACGGCCTTGGCGGAAAGTGCCGGGGCGATTGTCGTGGGCCGCCTGCAGCAGCGGCTCAGCCGCATCAACTCCTCTACTTATATCGGCAAAGGCAAAGCCGAATACCTTTCCCAAAAGGTTCAGGAAACCCAGGCCAATCTGGTCATCTTTGACAATGACCTGACGCCCGGGCAGATTCGAGAACTTGAAAAAATCGTCAAAGTGCGGGTCCTGGACCGCAGCGAACTGATTCTGGATATTTTTGCCACGCGGGCACAGACCAAACAGGCCAAACTTCAGGTGGAACTGGCCCAGCTCGAATATACCTATCCCCGTCTGACGCGAATGTGGAGTCATTTGGATAACGTGGCCGGCGCGGGGGGCGGTACGGCGGCCGGTGCAGTCGGCGGCATCGGCACACGCGGCACCGGCGAAAAGCAGCTCGAAATCGACCGCCGACTTGTCAGCAAACGCATTACGGACCTTAAGCGTGAACTGGCCGAGATTGACCGTCGGATTCTGCGGGAAATCGCCGCTCGAAAAGACTTTTTCAAGATCTGTCTGGTGGGCTATACCAATGCGGGCAAAAGCACACTTCTGAATGCCCTGACGGGGGCTGATGTGCTTGTGGAGGACCGTCTTTTCGCGACGCTGGATACCCGCACCCGCAAGTGGCGGATTGACGGCGGTCTGGAGGTGCTTCTGAGTGATACCGTCGGGTTTGTCAGCAAACTGCCGCATCATTTGGTTGCTTCGTTTAAGGCCACGCTCGAAGAGGCCGTCCATGCCGACCTGCTGCTTCACGTGGCGGATGCCTCCAGCCCCGAAGCTTTTGAACAGATTCGCAGCGTCCAGACTGTTTTGGAGGAAATCGGCTGCGGCGGCAAACCCGTTCTGCTGCTGCTGAACAAGTGCGACCGAATCGCCGATGGGGGGCTGTTCGATTCCCTCCAGTCTGTCTATCCGGATGCCCTGTGCATTTCAGCCCGCTCCGGTCTGAATCTGGATTTGCTGGCGCAGCGGGTTTTGGATTACGTCAAAGGACAGAATATCTATATCCGCCTGCGCTGCGGGGCTTCCGAAGGCAGAATCATCGCTTTTCTGCGAACGCATGCGGCGGGTCTGAAAGAGTCCTACGATGAGCAGGGGGTGCTTCTGGAAGGGTGGCTGGGCCGCAATCAGCTGCCTCATCTGCGCCATTTGGGGGCCCAGCCCGAAGAAGTCTGCCTCTGATCCTCCCGTCAAGTTCGCGAACATTTCTTGCCAAACGCCGCTTTGTATGTTTTACTGTCGATATGTTTCGACAGGTGACGATTATCGGCGATGGGGCGATGGGGACCGTCTGCGGAATGCTGCTGTGCCGCAACGGGGTCCGGACCACCCTGTGGGGCCATGATGCCGCTCAGCTGGCTCAATTTGAGAAAGCACGGGAAAATACCCGTTTTCTGTCCGGCTATCGGCTGCCGGAGGATTTGCGGCTGGAGCCGGATGACTCGAAAGCGATGGTTGGAGCCCAGCTGCTGGTGTCGGCGGTTCCCTGTCAGTATGTTCGCTCCGTCTGGAGCCGTCTGAAGCCGTTTGTGCCGCCGATGGTTCCGATTGTCAGCGTTACCAAAGGGCTCGAAAATGGCACCCTGCTTCGTCCGTCGGAGATTCTGTCGGATGTCCTCGGCGCAGATCGAATGTTTGCCGCCCTGTCGGGACCGACGATTGCGGAAGAATTGATGCAGGGTCTTCCGGCCACGGCGACGGCGGCCTGTGAAGATTTGTCTTTGGCGGAGGCGATTCAAAAGACCTTTTCGACTCCCTTTTTCCGGGTATATACCAACAGTGATTTAAAAGGGGTTGAACTGGCCGGAGCAATGAAAAATGTGATTGCGATTGCCGCCGGCGGGATTGACGGCATCGGGGCCGGAGACAACGCCAAGGCTGCTCTGATTACACGGGGGCTGGCGGAAATCAAGCGGCTGGGTGTAGCCATGGGGGCGCAGGAGAGCACCTTTGCGGGCTTGAGCGGCCTGGGCGATTTGGTGACTACCTGCATATCTCCCAAAGGGCGCAACCGCACCTTCGGTGAGCGAATCGGGCGGGGAATGACCGCCGCGGAGGCCCTGGCACAGACGGCAGGCGTTGTCGAGGGAGTGACGACCTGCCGTTCGGTGGTGGACCTGGCGGCCAAGTGGGGGGTCGAGATGCCGATTTCCGAAGCGGTCCTGGCTGTGGTGTCCGGCCGGATGACAACCAAGGAGGCCATTTCGGCTTTGATGGGCCGTTCTCTGAAGGCGGAGTAAGTGCCGCAAAAACAATATTCTATGTCTGATTCTGCCTTTTTATCCTTTCTCGTTATAGGACCTGAACAAGCCGACGGTCTTTCTTTTCGAAACCTCCTCTTTTGATTTGGTTTTTGGAAAAGAAAAGAGAGCTTTCGGGGAAAAATATCTCTCTTCTGCAAAGAAAATCTGCGTGATTTTATCGGACGAACTCTTATGCAGAATGTCGGTTCTGTTTCGGCGAGACTGAAAAGCGGAAGATTATGTACACTTTAAATGAGCCGGTGTTGTAGTCGGCAAAAACCCTCTCAGACAGTGCTAATGTTGAGGGAGGTTCCTGACGACGAAAGAGCAGACAAATTGTCTTTCGACGGTGTTCTCCGGACGGTATGGGTGGTGAAGCGGACAGAGTGTCAAGAGGCCATGTGCCAGGGAACGGAATAATATGTTCGGTAAGAAGTATGGTCCAATCGGAGTGGATTTAGGTAGCGGCCATCTGCGGGCGGTCCAGCTCGGGCAGAACGGACAGGGTCTGTTTCTTCAGGCCGGAGGAATCAAAACAAAACCTGAAGAAATCAAGTTCGGCACGCCGGACTGGCAGCGGTGGGCACTGGAGGCCCTGCGGGAAATCATTCGCGAAAATTCCTTCAAGGGAGTCAAGGTGATGACGGCCCTGCCTTCCGATGATTTGTTTATTGATCAGGTTCGCGTTCCGCGGTCTTCGTCTGCGGCGGCGATTGAACAGGCAGCTTTTGCCAAAGTTCAGGGCAAGCTTCCGTTTAAGCCGGAAGAGGGGCTGCTGAAATACATTCCGGTCGAACATCTGGAAGCCCGAGGCTCGGAAGTGGAGGTGATGGTGATGGGGGCGGGCCGGCTGGCGCTGGAGGTGCATTTGGCGATTTATGAGAAGGCAGGCCTGGAGGTAGCGGGGATTATTCCGTGGCCGCTGGCGATGGTAACCAGCTATGCCCGGTTTTTCTGCCGCCGTCGGAATGAGCAGGACCGCGTGTCGATGCTGATGTCGGTCGGCACGCATCACTGCAATGTGGTGATTTGCCGGGGTACAGCGCTTCTGTTTGCCCGGGTGGTTCCCATCGGATTCAGTGAACTGAGTGGGGAAGGGGATTTGATGAACCGGCTGATTGCCGAGCTGGATGCGTGTGCCCGCTATTATCAAACGATGCCCTCGGCCGCCCCGATCTAGCGGCTGGTTTTTCTGACCGGCAGCGGGGTCAGCCGGGCGGTGTGTGACGGAGTTGCTCAGCTGGCCCAGCGGATGCAGATTGCCGCCCAGGTCGGCGATGTCCTCTCAGCGATTCGGCTGGACCCGGTGGAACAGAAAATGATGATTGACCGGCGCAATTCCAAGGTGGACTGGTCTCTGGCCTTCGGGCTGAGCCTGCAGGGTGTGAAAGGGTAGAGAATCCAACCGTTCTGAATGACGGAGAATACGAACATGGCAACGATTAATTTTGTCCCGGATGATTATATTCAGCAGCGGCAGTCCAGCCGTGCGAATTCTCTGTATCTGATTCTGCTGGTGGCGGTCCTGTGCGGGATCGGAGCCACCTTTTCTGTGCTGAAGATGCGGCAGCGTTCGGTTCAGGCCGAGCTGAATGAACTGAGCCGCCAGCTCAGTCAGGCCAAAGAGCAAATCGCCAAACTGGAGGAGTTAAAGAGCAAGAACAAGACGCGGCTGAATGTGATGATGATGACGGCTGCACTGATCGAGCCGGTGCCGCGAAGCATCCTGCTGGCCTGTCTGACCAACAACCTGCCGGGAGGGGTATCTCTGACGGCTCTGGATATGAAAGAACGGGAAATCCCCAAAACCCCGATACCGGCGTCTGCGGTTCCCAAAGCGGGCGCGGCGCAGAAGCCGGGCTTTGCAGTCAAACCGGGTCCGGCGGCGGCGAATGCCGCTCCTGCGGTGCCGGCCGCTCCCGCGGAACCGGAAGTGACGCTGACCATTCAGGGGTTGGCTCCCAGTGATATTGAAGTGGCCAACTACATTGCCAATCTGAGTGAGGCCGTTTTGTTTGACCAGGTGCAGCTGGTTCAGAGCCAGGAGCGGGATGTGGAGGGAATCAAGTTTCGGGAGTTTCGTCTGACGGCGCGGATTCGTCCGGACCTGAAGCTGACCCGAAAGGACATTGAGGAAATCCGCAAAAAGCGCGACCAAACCATCTGACGGAAAGGAAAATCCGATGAACAGCGGAATTCGGCATATTGTCTTTTTTATGATGATTATTGCGATGGTGTACGTTTCGTACGCCTATATGATTCGCCCGGCCAATGAGCATCTGACGCAGCAGCGGATGCAGGTGGAGGCCGGGCGGGCGAAACTCGAGGAGCTCCGTCGAGCCACGGCGGCTTCGGAAGATCTCAGCAGTCAGCTGGAGCAGATGGAGAAAATTATTCGGGAATTTGAGAGCAAACTGCCTCCCAGCAGCGAAATTCACACGGTGCTGGAGAATGTGACGCTCATTGCCCAGCGGCATGGTCTGGTGCCGAAGATGATTCGGACTCTTAAGATAACGACCAACGGCGGATATATTGAGCAGCCCCTCGAGATGGAGCTGCACGGGGATTTTCATTCGTATTATGCCTTTCTGCTGGAATTGGAGCGGCTGGATCGAATCACGAAGATCCGTCAGCTGGATTTAAGGAAGAAATCCAAGTTTGAAGGGCAGACAGAGGCCAAGTTTGTGAT
>CALEDR010000038.1 GCA_937949545.1 uncultured Phycisphaerae bacterium | reverse complement strand
CAAAAACGACTCCACCGCCTCCGCCACCCCCTCTTTTTCCATATTCTCAAACACACAGCCCTTAAGCACCACATTTCGAATCGGACTGTGCGGATAGCCGCGGATATGCCAGGGGTACTTGCTCTTGCGGCAGACCACGTTGGTCATAAAAATATCGCGGACAATCGGCTTGAACGGTCCGCTGTCTCCCTCTTCATAATAAAAGTCAATCTTCAGCGCCGCCTCCCGAACTTGTCTCATTTCCACATTCCGCATGAAAATCCGCTCAATCACTCCGCCGCGCACGGAATTGGTCTTGAAGCGAAGGCCGCGGTCGAGATTCGGACTGTCCATCAGACAATCCTCGACAAAGATGTTCCGAACGCTCCCGGAAATCTCGCTGCCCAGCACCACCCCGCCGTGTCCGTCCTTCATCGTGCAATTGCGGACAATGATGTTTTCCGACGGCACATTCACGCGGCGGCCGTCATTGTTGCGGCCTGATTTGATCGCAATGCAGTCATCGCCGGTGTCAAAATAACAGCCCTCAACCAGCACATCCCGACAGGATTCCGGATTGCAGCCGTCATTGTTCGGCCCGTGCCCGATGACTTTGACATTCCGCACCGTGATATTCTGACTGAGCACCGGATGAATATGCCACATCGGACTGTTGCGAATCGTAACCCCTTCAATCAAAATATTTCTACACCGGTACGGCTGAATCATATTCGGCCGCAGATAATGGCCCTGGCCGTACACCCGCTCGGCCACGGGAACTCCCTGCTCTCCCTGCTTAACCAATTTCTGCACATCCGCCTTCTGCATTGTCTTCCAGGGCCACCAGGCCTTTTCATCGGCGTTGCCGTCGAGAATCCCGCTGCCGGTAATTGCAATGTTTTCCTGTTCAAAGGCATAAATCAGGGGCGAATAATTCATACACTCCGTCCCCTCAAACCGGGTAAACACCACCGGAAGGTAATCCGCCGGATTGTTGGAAAACCGGACAATTGCCCCTTCCTTCAGATGCAAATTCACATTGCTTTTGAGATGAATCGGCCCCGTCAGGAAGGTTCCCCCCGGCACGATGACGCGGCCGCCTCCGGCCTGATGACAGGCCGCTATCGCCTTTCGGAAGGCCTCCGTACACACTGTTTTCCCATCGCCGACCGCCCCGTAATCTGTAATCACAAAATCCCGTTCGGGAAAGGCCGGCGGCTGAATGCGGGCCAGAATCTCCGGCACACTTTGCCAGCCTTCCTCCTCCGTCAGGGCTTGAGCCGGGAAGCCGCAAACCCAAAAGACCGCCAAAACCGTCAAAAGAAACCGCCCGCCCGTGAGCATTTGTTTCTGTTTCATTGAAAAACCCTTTCGACTCTCAATAGTTCCTTGTGGACCGCTCCTAGCTCTAAAATGCTTTTGCGGTCAAGGTATAAACCTTTGCCGGTTGTACGTCAAACTCAATTACAGCATCTTCTTTCTGCTTGAAATCAACCCGCTGAAAGCCGGAGACAATCTCCACTGGCACCGATGTCCTGATTCGACAAGTCCCTGCCCTGGAGGGGCGAATCCGGGCTTGTTTGAGCCGGCTGTTTTCCCATTCGATATCCACTTCATAGCCGCCCCTCGCCCGCAGACCTGAAACGGCACCGCTCGGCCAAGCGCTCGGCAGGGCCGGCAGCAGGTCAATCCGGTCCAGATGGCTCTGAAGCAGCATCTCGGCAATCGCCGCTGTGCCGCCGAAGTTGCCGTCTATCTGAAACGGCGGATGAGCACTGAACAGATTCGCATAGGTATTGGCTTTCAGGGAATCGAGCAAAAGCCGATGCGCCCGCGTCCCGTCTCCAAACCGCGCCCACAGATTCATCTTCCAGGCCTTCGCCCAGCCGGTCCCGCCGTCCCCGCGCCCTTGAAGAGACACACACGCCGCCTGAAACAGTTCGGGCTGCTGCGGCGTAATATCCCGACCGGGATAAACACCCCACAAATGCGAACAATGACGATGTGTTTCCTGCGGTTTGTCTTTATCCTCCAGCCACTCCTGAAGCTGACCGTGCCGCCCAATCTGATTGGGAGCAATCCTGTCTTTGATTTGGGCTAACTGAGCGGCCAGTTCGTCATCCTTTTTTAAGATTCGGGCCGCCTGAATTGTCGCTTCAAACAGCGAGCGAATAATCTGATGGTCTATCGTCGGACCGGCTACAAGCCCCCCATGTTCCGGAGAATTGGACGGCGTGCTGATCAGCCAACCCGTTTTCGGGTCCTCCGTCAGAAAATCAACGAAAAACAGGCAGGCCTCTTTCATCAGCGGATAGGCCCGCTTCTCCAGAAACCGCTCATCCTGGGTAAACAAATAATGTTCCCACAAATGATGGCACAGCCACGCCCCGCCCGTCACCCAAATCCCGTGGTTGGCGGCATTGATGGGCGCCGTCCCCCGCCACAAATCCGTGTTGTGGTGCAGCACCCAGCCGCGGGCCCCGTAATGGGCCTGAGCGGTTTTGCGCCCGCTGACCGCACAGTCCGCAATCAAATCAAACAGCGGCTGATGACAGTCGGACAAATTACAGACTTCGGCCGGCCAGTAATTCATCTCCGTGTTGATATTCACCGTGTACTTGCTGCCCCATGGCGGATTCAGCTGGTCATTCCATACGCCCTGCAGATTTGCCGGCTGAGTTCCGGGCCGGGAACTGGAAATCAGAAGGTATCGCCCATACTGAAAATACAGTGCCGCCAGGGCCGGGTCGGCAGACGGGTCTTTGAGCCGCTCATCTGTCGGCCATTCCGCCGCCGGCGTCTGCCCCAAATCAAGCCGAACACGCCCAAAAAGACTGCGATAATCGGCCTGATGGGCCGACAGAAGTTCCGCATACATCCTGCCGGCAACTTTCTCCAGGGTCTGGGCACACTTGGCCGACGGCTCGCCGCTGATATCCTGAAAGATCTTGAAACTCGTAAAACCGGTCAGCGCAAAAAAGGCCGAATCCGCCCGTTCCACCGCAATTGAGCCGTCATCCTGAACTTTGACCGTTCCGGCTTCCGCCCAAACACGGAGTCTGGCCGCAAACCGCAGCTGTCCGTCTTTCACCCGGCCGGTCATCTCGACTTGACTGTCATCGATTCGCCGGACAGCAATCTCCTCATGCGGGCTTTGAAAAGCGGCCGTAAACGAAACCTGCCAGGGCCGATCGGAGGAGATTTTCCCGACAATCACCTGGTCCGGATAACTGGCAAAATAGGTTCGTTCAAATTTCACATCCCCCAGCCGATACTGAATTTTTACAACGCCGGATTCCAAATCCAGCTGCCGCCGGTAATCGGAAGCCCCTTGATGACCGTCAAACCGCAGAAACAAATCCCCAAACGGCTGATATGATTTCTGGCGCAGCGGCACACTCATAAACTCCCGAGCCGCCAGCTCCTCCGCCTCTTTCTGCCTGCCTTCCTCCAGCAGCTGCCGGATTTGCGGCAAATATTGGACCGCCCCTTCGCGATGGTAGAAATGAGGTTCTCCGTTCCAAAGGGTATCTTCATTGAACTGAAGCCGCTCCTGAGCCGCCCCGCCGAACACCATTGCCCCCAGACGCCCGTTCCCAATCGGCAGGGCCTCCGTCCACTCCTGCGCCGCCCGTGTGTACCACAGCCGCAGACCCTGTTCCTTTTTCGGCGTACGAGCAGACTCGCCCGACGTCTTCGGATACCATCCGTCCTGACCGCCCAAAACGGAAGGCACCGTAATTTGCCGGGCCTCTTCTTGGGTCAGCTGTCGAGACCACGGCACGCGCGCCGCCGGATTGGCCCCAGGGCCGCGGCTCTGATACTCTGCATACCGGGCCGTCTTCTCCCGTGCCGGCTGGTTCCAGTTGTGCCAGCCCTCCGGACGGATGATGTCTGCCATCTCCGTGTTCAGAAAAACCACACTCGCATAATCCCGCCACGGACGCCCCAGATAGGTCTTGGCCCGCCCCGCCGGCTCCCCCGTTATGCGGCAGTTGGAAAAGACAAAGCCCCACTTCTGCTCCGGCGGGGTCGAGGCGGCTGTGATATAACTGGCCTCCAGGCAATGGATATGACATCGTTCAAAAAACGCCGTGCCGCTGCCGAAGATAAAATCGCAATGACCGGCAATGTAGCAGTCCTCATAATAATGCCGCCCGCGATGATCCAGCAGCGTATCCTGCCAGCCCAGAAACCGACACCGCCGAAAAACGCATCGGTCGCCGAAGACCGCCAGTGCGACCGCCTGCCCCACGGGTCCGGCCGTGTTCTCAAAGGTCAGGTCCTCCGCAACGAAATCGTCCGCCCGAATCGTCACCGAAGGCGTCGCAAATGTGCCGATTTCCTTGCCGCTCTCATCCCGCATCCCCGCATACAAATTGTAGGTCAGGATCGTCGTGCGGGCATCCTGCCCCTTCATTCGAATCAGCTGTTTGTCCTCCGGTATGACAATCCGTTCCCGATACACGCCCGGCTGAATCCAAATCTCAACCGGTTCGGCATTGCCCGACGGAATCGAATCAATCGCCGTCTGAACTGAGGAATAATCTCCCTTTCCATCCGCACTGACGACAATCCGCCGGCCGGAAAGGGAGGAAGAAGGGCCGAAGGTCCTCCGGAGCCAATCGGCCGTTTTTTGCTTCCAGTGCGGCTCAAACCGCTCCCATTCTGTCAGACGATGTCCGGCGCCTTCGATGGGAATCAGTTCACACGGCACGCCGCACCGTTCGAGAGCCGCCTTCAAATCCAGCGACTGCTGATACGGCACACTCTGATCGCGTGTGCCGTGAACCAGCAGAAACGGCGGCAGCCCCGCCCGAACATCCCAAATCGGGGAAATTTTTTTCAAAACCGCCGCAGACTCTTCATTCAGTTCCGGCCCCAGCCCCAGCAGGTTCTGCATTGAGGTGCTCAATCCGCCGCGGCGCTGATTGTCGGCCACCATATCCACCGGCGGCGCCAGACCGATGACCCCCTGAACCTTCGTATCCTCTTTGCCCCAAACGGCCGCCGAACAAGCCAGATGCCCGCCGGCGGAGTATCCGGCCAGCACAATCCGGTTCGGGTCTCCCTTGTAGTCCGCTGCATGCTGTTTCACCCAGCGAATCGCCGCCTGCACATCCTCCAGACACGCCGGCCACCGATGCGCGGGCGCCAACCGGTAATCCGCCGAAACCCACACCCACCCCGCTTTGGTAAAGACTTCCAGCAGTTCATCCCGGTCCTGCGTTTTATCGCCGCTGCTCCAGCCCCCTCCGTGCACATACAGAACGATCCCGAAAGGTCCCCGGCCCGGCGGCACACAGACATCCAACCGCAGCTCCTGTCCGCCCGCCTTCCCGTAGAGAATATCCGTCTGCAGCATTGCCGAGGCCGCAGACAGACCAACATCGCTGCACAGAAAACAGCCGAACCACAAGAGCAAGCTCTTTCGAAGCGGATTGCGCCCGAAGGATGGATTCTTTGTTTTCATTGCCTTTCTACCTTGCACAGAAGCGTAACCACAAATCCAGGATATCCTCGCCTAGCCTTTCCCGCCAGACAGCACCATTTTCTTTTGTGCTGCCTTGTGTTTTCCAATGACCCGAACAGAGACAACAACACCCCCTCCATTCACCCAAGAAGAAATCAAAGCACAGTCAGCCGCGGTCAGCGGCGTCAGCTTTCCCACGACACCCGCTGACCGGGAAAACTCGAATATTCCTTCATCACAATCGGACGCCCGCGACGGGCCCAGGGGACCTGGATTTCGGACAGCAGCTGGCAGCTCGAGTGAGCCCGCTGCATAATCGGCACGATATCCTTAATCAGCGTAATCGGCAGCCCGTTATGACGGCTTTTGACCACGTGAGCCGGGTCGATATCCGCCGGCTCCCCGCTCGAATCGAACGCCCCGTTCACACACAGCGTAAACGGACGGCACAGCGACAGCGGCACCTTATAAGGACGGCCCGTCTCAAAACAGAACGCCACATCCTTGAGCATCTCCATCCGCGGGTCTTCGGATTCTTCGAGAAACTCCGCCTGACGGCCGTCCTTGAAAACAATCTGGGCCTGATTGAAATTGCGGTACGTAATCGTTGCCCGCTCGCATTCCACTACCGTTTCGCTGCGCACTTCCGAGGCCGAACAAAGCGTCGTGTTGTGAATCAGCACACAGCCGTTTTCGCACACAATCCGCATGCTGCTGGTGTCCTCAGATTCAATTTCGTGCACACGGTACAGCTCCGCCTCCACCACCAGCGGATAAGCCATCTGGTCCGCCTGCAAACCCGCCAGATACAGCGAATTGCTCAGCACGTGCGCCTGCGGATTGTTCAGCGTCCCGTCCAGCACCCATTCCCCGCAGGAGGTCCGCACCGTGCCGCACCAGTGATTCCGCCGAAAATAGGCATCCGGACGCTGCCAGGCCGCCAGCGAACGAACCCGCCGGACCTGCCCGAACTCACCCGAAACAATCCGGCGTTTGAGCGTCTGGACAATTCCGCTGTATAAATATTGAAACAGCACCGCCACACGCCGTCCGGTCTGCTCTTCTAAAGCAATCAAATCATCCATCTGCTGAATGGTCGGCACCGGCGGCTTTTCTAAAAAGACCTCAAATCCCTGCTCCAGACACTGCCGAGCATACTGATAATGGCTGTCAATCCCGGTAAAAACAAAAACCGCCTTCGCCCGCGGCCGCACCGCCTCCAGTAAACTTTTCACATCGTCGAACACGTCAATGCCGCGCTCCACGCACATCCGGTAGCCTTTTTCACGGCGGTTCGGCTCGCTGCAGACGCCCACAACATCAAAGCACGTATTTAAAAAGAAAATCCGTTCCAGCTGCTTATGTGCATACCCCTCTGTACCTATAACGGCAACCGGAATCATACTTCGGATTTTCTTCTCTGTTTTCTGTTTACTGAATGTGTTTCGTCGGAACCCCCAAGGGGCAGCAAGATTACATTCCGCCGATCAGACGGAACACGGTGTAATAGTATTCGTTATAATCCACCTGACTGCCGTCAAACCGGTCCCAGACCGGATGTTTGAAGACCTCCGGATTCTTGCAGTTGCTCACATGAGCATCCGCAAAAAGGGCATTGACCGAATAATTATTGGATGCCTTAAACTCCGAACCGGAATCCTGAAGACGCTGATGGCTGAGGTTCTTCCGCCCCCACAAGACATCCGTTGCATACGGCAAAGACGGATGCAAATCCGTGAATTTCTTCGGGAACTGCGCGGGCGCAAAGATGGTAGTGGACATCACCGGATTGCGGGCGATGGGAAAATAGGTAAAGCCGATGCGAATCCACTGGTTGCTGCCGTTCCGCGCATTGAAATCCTGCGGCAAAGTGCCCCACGGAGCCGGCTGGCAGTAGGATTCATATTTATACAGCTCCAGGCGATTGCCCGGACAATAAAAAATCTTCGGCTCCTCCATAAAGCCGCTCTCATACAATTTCGCCCAGCGAATCGGTATCGGTTTGCCGTTGGCATCAATCCATTCGGGCTTATCTCCGCGATAGACCGCATACCCATGCCCTAATTCCTGCTTGCCTTTTCGGTCCACCGCATCCGGCAGATTTTCATACGACTGCGAATACGAGCGCATCGCCACTCCCACTTGACGAAGACGCGAGGCACAAATAACCCGCTTGGAAATATCTTTGGCTGTCTTTAAGCCAGGCAGCAAAATCGACAAGAGCAGCGCAATAATAGCAATAACAACCAGCAGCTCAATCAGGGTAAATGCCTTTCGTTTCATAATCATCCCCTTTTTTCCCGCAAGTTTTGAAACTTTCATTTCATACTTTCCGCCTGACAGTTTCATTTTCGATTTTGGAGCAAGGATGAACAAGGCAATCTCGCGCTTAAAAAAAGATAATTTTGCGCAACGGCTTGTATTTCATAGAGATAAGAGAGAAAAGACTGCTTTTGCCCATCTTTTCAGGATTTTATTCATCGGAAATCGCCGGCTTTCTCCTTGACTTTCTCAGAGTCCAAACGTATATTCTGTCTATCGGACATTTATTTTGCGCAAAAATAAATATTGTCAGCGGCAAAATGAAACCAAAAGTCAAAATTGCTTTTGCCTACACCAATATTACTCACAACACCCAAGGCATTCTGTCCGGTATCACAGAGTACATTCGGGACAAAGGGGATTGGGATTTGATAATCTGGGCAGACTCGTCTTTTGAATCTATCGAATTTTTGAAAGAACGCGGCTGTCGGGGAACTTTTGCCAATATCCAAACCTCGATGATGGCCCAGCAAATCCTCAAAATCAAGATGCCGGTTATCGCATTCTCGGCCCTTCAAAATCTGCTCTCGATTCCGTATATCAGCGCCGACCCGGACCAGATAGCTCAGACGGCTTATGACTATTTCAAGGGCAAAAAGTTTACCCAGTTTGCCTTTTTTGGAATCAGTGAGGCCCGCTGGTCTATGGAAAGGATGGAATCGTTCCGGCGGTGTGTCGAGCGGGATGGGGGAACACTTCATACCTTCCAAAGCAGTCCGTGTCCGATTCGGAGCGAATCGGTGCCCGCGGCCAAACTGTGGATTGATACCATCCTTCAGAAAGGCCAGCAGCCCCTGATCGACTGGCTCAAACAGCTTCCGAAGCCCATCGCCGTCCTGGTTAGCAATGATGTGCTGGCCTGCCATCTGAACAATGTAGCGGCGGAGGCGGGGCTGCGGATTCCGGAGGAAATCGCATTGCTGGGGGTGGATGATGACCAAGCCATCTGCAGTCTGTGCAGCCCGCCGCTGTCGAGCATCGCGTTTAACTTCAAGACGGCCGGATATGAGGCGGCCCGGCTGATGGATGACATCATCCGCGGGAAAGAGCGGATGCGGGGACAATGGATACGCATTCAGCCGGCGGGTGTGCGGGAGCGCGGTTCGACCGATATGTATGCGCTGGAGGATGAGGAACTCATCAAGGCGCTGCGGTACATCCGAAGCCATGCGTCGCAGCCGCTGCAGGTGGATGACATCGCCGAGCAGCTTTGCCTGAGCAAGCGGACGCTGCAGATGAAGTTTCAGCGGGCCCTGGGGCGGTCTATCCATGATGAAATCATCCGGGCACATTTTGAACTGGCCCGCACGCTGCTGGTCGAGACCAATCTGCCGATTGAGACGGTTGCGATTCGCTCCGGTTTTCACTACACCTCCAATATGCGGCGGGCATTTCTGGAAATCACCGGAATGCTTCCCCACAAATACCGCCAGCTTCACCGCAGCCCTTCATAAACAGGTTCGATTTCGAGACCGTTCATCAGCAATCTCCTCCGGACCATTGGTCAGAATCCCCCGAACCGCCAAATCCCGGAACGGCCCGGACGGGTCATAAAACGTCTGACCCCAATCCACTGTATTGATAATCATCCCCTCCTGATGCTCCGGACATTGAGCAATGATTCGACCGTCCGGCTGGATAAAGCAGGACGGATACGGACAATACCAGCCGCAGGAATTGGACATGCTCACCCAGAATCCGTTATCGGCGGCATTGGCCTGCATCGTTTGACGCATAATCTCCGAATGAATGCTCGGACCCTGCTGGCGGGCATTATAGAAAGATTGAAAAATCACTTTGACTCCCTCTTTATACAACGCCCGGTACAGTTCCGGAAACCGAAGGTCAAAACAAATCAGCAAAGAGCATTTTATCCCGCGAATGTTAAAATAGACAAAATGATTGCCCGGCGTATAGTGTTTCAGGTCCCACTCGGTGCAAAACCGTTTGTCATAACGGTCGACAATCTTCCCTTCCGGACTGATCAAATAAAGACTATTGTGCGGTTTATGGGGAGCGGTAAGCCGATGACTCGACCCCAAAACCACCCAAATCCGCACCTCCGCCGCCAGCGCCGCAATGGCCAAAGTCTCCTTTCTGAGCAGATCCCAGTCGTAGCCGTCAAACGTCTCAAAATCCACGCTCGCATATCCGCTGAGAGCACATTCGGAAAAATGAACAACATCCGCCCCTTCCCGGGCGGCTTGCTTTATCAGTGAGCGGATGTGTTCTGCATTTGCCGCAACGTCAGAACACACCGGAAACTGACAGGTCGCTGTTCGGAATTGTTCCTGTATCGTCATGGTTCGCCTGGCGGAATCAAAAAAATCTTGCGATTTCGTCAAAAGCCTTTTCAGATAAAAAAACCTATCACCTCCAGGTATAAAAGCAAGCAAAAACAGATCGCTTCGGCCCAGCCGAGAGAAAGGACAAGACAAATGGAAACGGTATTTTCCGTCAGCCTGCCGCCGTGGCTGCAGGACCTCCTGCGCTCCTTCAAGCAGTCATTCCCTTCTGCCGAAGAGAAAATGAAATGGGTAATCGGCCTATCCCGAAGGAACATCGAACACGGCACCGGCGGACCGTTTGCCGCAGCCGTTTTTGAAGAGAACAGCGGCCGATTGATTGCTGCGAGCGCCAATCTGGTTGTATACTCCGGTCTGAGTATCGCCCATGCGGAAATTACGGCCCTTTCCCTGGCCCAGAAGACTCTCGGCAAACACCGTCTTTCCTCTCATTTAAGCGGACGTTATGAATTGTATTCCTCCTGCCAGCCCTGTGCGATGTGTTTGGGAGCAATTCCCTGGTCAGGCATGTCGGCTCTGATCTGTGCCGCTCGTGAGGAAGATGCACGGCAGGTCGGATTTGACGAGGGACACAAACCCTCGGATTGGATAGAGGCCCTTCAAAAAAGAGGGATTGACGTCCGAACAGACCTGCTGCGTTCGGAAGCCGCCGGTGTGATTCAAACCTATGCAGAGCGAGGCGGAACCATCTATTAATCTATTATAAACAAGGACTTATAAAGCGCATCCCAGCGGCGCAATTGTATCGGGTTTTTTACGAGACGGTCAAAAGAATCAAGCAGGAACAAACAAAAGAGGATTTTGCAGTTCCTGCAAAACCCTCTTTGTGCGCCACCGTTGTGTGGGTGTTATTTTTTCTTCTTGGCGACTTTCTTCTTGGCTGTTTTCTTGGCGGCTTTCTTTGCGGCTTTCTTTGCCATTCTTCAGTCACCTCCTTTCGGATTGGTCTGTACTTTTCTTTTCCTTTGCCGTCTTGGCTTTGCCAAAGAGCATTTCATCGATGCTGATTATACAGAATTATCGACAAAAAGTTCAATCTTCCTTCATTTTTTTCGTCAGAGATAAGACGTTTTAACGGTCCGTTCCTCTTCCCAACCCGTGCAAAACGCTGTTTGTTTTCTCAGCGAACTGCATCCATCCGGCCGCTTTTATCCAAAAAGCACATTTCCTAAAATGCATCAAAACCCTTCTTTCGACCCAACAGAAAGGAGAGTTTGAAAAAGCTCCTCCGCCGAGGCTCTTCGGGACTCTTTTCGGATATGCTCTGAGAAAGAGCGGCTTGTTTTATTTAGAAAAATTTTTTGTTTTTGAAAAAATTTTCCTGGGGTATGATGTCTCGTGGGAAGGTTTCCACAGGATGTTGTGAGTTTTGAATCGATGCAAAAGAAAATCATTCTCTTCGGCGGGACATTCGACCCGGTTCACTACGGCCATCTGGAGGCCGCCGAGGCCGCCCGTCGTCATCTGAATGCAGAGCAGGTGATTTTTATTCCCGCCCGCCGCTCCCCTCATAAATCAGACCCGCCGGAAGCATCCGAGCATGACCGCCTGCACATGCTGCGGCTGGCCCTGGCAGACTGGAACGATTTTCAGGTGAGCGACTGCGAATACCATCGGCCCGCTCCGAGTTTCACGGTGGATACCGTGCAGGAATTCCGAAACCGCCTGCCTTCTGCTTCGCTGATTTGGCTGGTTGGGGCCGATGCCGTCAAAGACCTGCCCCGCTGGCACCGGATTGACCGGCTGATGGCCCTCTGCACCCTGGCCGTGATGTATCGGGCGGGCTATCCGAAACCCGATTTTTCCCCCTGCAAACCCTATTTTACCGCCGAACAAATCCGCCGGCTCCAGGATCATATCGTTCCCGTTCCCCTCATTAACATCAGCGCCACCGAAATCCGCCGCCGCCTGGCTCAGGGACAAGATGTCTCTGAGCTGCTGCCGGCGTCCGTGCTGGAGTATATCCGCCCCCGCGGCCTCTACGGCTGCACACGCTGACCAATCCGCCGCAAAAACTCCTCCTCATCAATCACCTCGACCCCCAGCTGCCGCGCCTTGTCCAGTTTGCTGCCCGCATTGTCCCCCGCCACCACAAACGAGGTCTTTTTGCTGACGGAAGAGGACGGCTTGCCCCCGTGTGCCTGAATGGTCTGCTCAATCTGCTGACGCGTAAAGTGCTTCAGGGTTCCAGTCACCACAATCGTCTTGCCCGCCAGGGCATCGGACTGTTTAACCTGTTCAACCGTCGGACAGACTCCCGCCGCCAGCAGCTCCCGCAGCACCCGGACGTTCTCCGGATTGTGGAAATAGTCATAAACGCTCTGCGCCACGACCGGCCCGATCTGTTCAATCTGCTGCAGCCGTTCCACCGACGCCTCCATCAGTGTCTCCAGCGAACCGAACTCGTTGGCCAGAATCTGCGCCGACTGGGTGCCGATATTCCGAATCCCAAGCCCCGCAATCAGCCGCCAGAGCGGACGGCGCTTGCTTTCCTCGATGCTGGCCAGCACATTCGAAGCGCTCTTGGCCGCCATCCGCTCCAGCGACGCCAGCTGGTCCAGCCGAAGCCGATAGATATCCGCATAGGTCTTCACCAGCCCCCGGCTGACCAGCTGCTCAATCAGCGCCGGTCCCAGATGCTCGATATCCATCTGTCCCTTGCCCGCAAAATGCTCCAGCCGCTCCCGTATCTGCGCCGGACAGTGCGGGTTGACACACCGAATATAGACCCCGTTTTCATCTTTCTTTACCGGCTGGCTGCACGCCGGACACGTCTTAGGCACCTCAAACGGCCGGCTCTCAAACAGATTCCGCTGCTGGTGTTTGACCGCTGCGACCTGCGGGATAATCTCACCGGCCTTTTCAATCACCACCGTATCCCCGCACCGCACATCCAGTTTGGCCAGCAGGTCAAAATTGTGCAAGCTGGCACGTTTGACCGTCGTACCCGCCAGCGGAACGGGCCGCAGATTCGCCACGGGCGTCAGAATTCCGCTCTTGCCGACCTGCACATCAATCGATTCCACAACCGTCTCCGCCTGCTCCGGCGCAAACTTATACGAAATGCACCACCGCGGCGCCCGCCCCGTGTAGCCCAAAATCTCCTGCTGGTCGTACCGGTTGACCTTGATGACCATCCCGTCAATCGGATACGCCAGCTGTTCCTTCTTTCCCGCCCAACCCTGACAGACCTCAATCACCTCCTCAATCGTCCGGCAGTGCCGAATATGCTCATTGACCGGAATGCCGAAATCCCGCAGCTTCTGCATGGCCTCATAGTGCGTCTGGGCCAGCGGGCGGCTCACCTGCCCCAGCGAATAGGCGAAAAATGCCAGTTTCCGCGTCGCGGTAATCCGGGCATCCAGCAGTTTCAGCGAACCAGCCGCCGCATTCCGCGGATTGGCAAAGGTCGGCTCGCCCGCCTCCATCCGCTCTTCATTGAGCTCCGCAAAGGCCTTTTTGGACATATACACCTCCCCCCGTACCTCCAGCACCTCCGGTGCCGATTCCTTATTCTTCAGCTCCAGCGGAATCGCGCGAATCGTCCGCACATTGGCCGTCACATCATCCCCCGTCCGCCCATCTCCGCGCGTGGCCGCCTGCCGGAGAATCCCCTCTTCATACCGCAAGCTGATGGCCAGCCCGTCAATCTTCAGCTCCACCGTGTAGGAATACTCCGCTCCCTCCAGCCCCTTGGCCACCCGCCGGTCAAACTCCCGCAGTTCTTCCTCGTTGTATGTATTGTCGATGCTGAGCATCGGAAATGTATGCTGCACCGGCTCAAACCCCTCCACCGGCCGTTCCGACACCCGCTGGGTCGGCGAAGTCGGCACAATCAATTCTGGATGCTCGCTTTCCAGTTTCTTCAGTTCAGCAAATAATTTATCATATTCACGGTCGGATATCTCCGGTTGATTCAGCACATAATATAAATAGTCATGTCGGCGAATCTCCTCCCGCAGCTCTTCAATCCGCTTTTTTACATCTTTCATAGGCCGTCCCACTATAAAAAGCACCCCCCAAAGCAACTCCTTATAAATGTACCCTCTCAAGCCCGAAATCGCCAAACGGAATCCTCCGTTTCTGTTTGAATTGCTGCCTCTCCCCCTTGACCCCTTGACTATCTGCTGACCTGACTGCCTGTTTTCCTGATTACTTGTCTTCCTGGATTCCTTTTTTCTTGCTTAAGCCGGCCTGTTTAAACGCCGATGACGGTATAGGTAAATTGTAGAAGGTTTTGCAGGAGAACTCGCTTGGCACAACGTCGAAATCAGCGTGCGCTGGCCGTCATTCGAGCCCTTCGCTCCCGCCAGCGCCGACTCAATCAGCAGATAGAAATCCTCTGTCAGGATATGGTAGCCGCCCACGGCCAATTCGCCCAAAAACTTTCCCGGCTGACCTTCGTGGCCGGCTTTTATGAAACGCTTTTGAGCTGCGGCACGCTCGAAACCCTGCTCGACAAGGCCGCCCAGTCCATTCGTTCGCGCATTCCGGATGCGGGAGTGGCTGTGTTTCTGCTCGAAAAAGGGGGGTTCGATATCCATATTGCCGCCGCCCCGCAGGGGACTTTCGCCGTCGGACGCGACGAGCTTCAGCAGTGGTTTCCCGTCGAGACGGCGTCGGCTGTTGCGCTGGCGGGCCGTGTCTGTTCGGCCAATCGTCTCTTGGCGCTGGGGATGCAGGCACCGCCCGGTGTGCTCAAACAGGTTTCGCTGTCGGCTGTTCCGCTGGGGGTGCTCGGCTGTGCCGTCGGGTTTGTGCTGCTTTGGCGAGCCGCCGACAATCCCATCCGGCCTGAGCAGATGGAAACCCTCGCGGCCACCGCGGCCGGACTCCGTGCCGCCGTCCTGGCCCACCGCAACGCCGCCGACCTCAAACCCAAATGCCTGCCCTGCTGAAGAGGAAAAACTTCCTTCTTGTTAAACTCGCTGCAAAATTAATGCAGAAGAATAGATTTGCTTGCAAGATTCTTTTCGAAGTCCTCTTCGCTGTTATATTCGCAGACTGCCTCATCAGATATGACAACCAGCCGACCGTTACTTTGAGGAATGCAGATTAGGCAAATTCCGCCCCCGGAATCCCACGCCTCCCCGCCAAATATTTTTGCGGCTTGTTCCGCAATTTCGTAATCCATCATCATCTCCTTATGCAGAAAAGGCTTGATTTGTATTTACTGTAGATTATACATAGGCTGGCTGTTTTTACAAAAACTCTTTTGATGATTTTTAATCTTTTATGATATTTAAATTAGGTGAACTGTTTTGCGGACCTGGAGGCTTGGCTTTAGGAGCAGCACTGGCTTCGCCGGCTGTTTCATCGAAGGGAGAGGGTTTCTCTATCTCGCTTGTATGGGGAGTTGACAAGGCCCCAGATGCCGTCGAAACATATAGACGCAATCTTGCAGAGAAGTACGGTAGCAAAGCTGTATGTCAGGATGCAGAAGTGTTTTGCCGGGAGGAAATTTTTTCTTACCCGAGGATAACTGCACTGGCATTCGGTTTTCCCTGTAACGATTTCAGCCTCGTAGGGAAGAGAAAAGGTGTAAACGGGCAATACGGCAAACTGTATAAGGCAGGAATTGAAGCTCTGAATCAGATGAATCCTGTTTGGTTTATCGCAGAAAATGTAGGAGGGATCCACTCTTCGGACGAAGGGAAAGCATTCGAGCTGATTTTGAAAGAAATGCGGTCAGCAGGCAGACACGGTTATAATTTGACAGCCCATTTATACCGTTTTGAAGAATATGGGATTCCTCAGTATCGACACAGATTTATTGTTGTCGGCATCAGAAAAGATAAACATCTGCATTTTAAGGTGCCGGCTCCTACTCACGGTCCAGAAAAGATTCCGTATGTCTCTGTGCAGGCTGCCTTATCAAAAATCCCCAAAGATGCTGCCAATTCAGAATTAACTCGCCAGAATCCTCGTGTTGTCGAGCGTCTTTTATTCACACCGCCGGGTCAAAATGCATGGTTTTTAGATGAACTTCTAAGAATGCCTCCTCCGGAAAGGCAGGAAATAATCAGAAATCTGCCCTGGTATGAAGATGAGCTGGCCGGCCTGACAGATGAGGAAATCTGCCGCAGAATTGATAATGCCCGTCTTCGCTGCACAAAAGCCCGCATGAGTCATATTTACCGACGGCTGCAGCCCCATCTGCCGTCCTATACAATTACCGGCAGCGGGGGCGGCGGAACCCATGTTTATCACTGGAAGGAGCATCGGTGTCTGACAAACCGGGAGCGTGCAAGAATCCAGACGTTTCCTGATGACTTCATCTTTTACGGCTCCAAGGAACAAATCAGAAAGCAGATAGGAATGGCAGTACCGCCGCAGGGAGCCAAAATTATTTTTGAGGCTGTGTTAAAGACATTTGCAAGAATTGATTACCCTTCGGTCGAAGCAAATTATTCAATTCCCGATTAATCTGACAAGCCGCTGGGTCAGCTTATCCGGTTTTTTTATTTCACATTCCCAGACAGTAATGGCTTTCCAGCCCAAACGCCTTAAAAGCGTTTTATTTTTTTTATCCTTTGAAATGTTTTTTTCAAATTTGGCAAGCCAGTATTCCTGATTGGCGGATGGGGTTGTGCATCGTTGGCACCCTTTGTGACGGTGCCAAAAACAGCCGTGGACAAAAATAACCGTTTTGTATTTGGCAAGAACAATGTCCGGCTTGCCCGGCAGATCTTTCCGATATATCCGAAACCGATACCCCAGACAATGAAGAAGCGACCTTACCGCCTTTTCCGGTGCCGTATCCCGGCTTCGGATTCTCGACATATTCCAGCTTCGCTTCTCCTTTGTTAAATGGTCAGCCATGTATTTTTATCGATTCAGTATTTTCGATTCAATATACTCTTTGATTCTTTCAGGTCCCAACGCATCTAAAAGCCTGACTCCGCCCAGACGGTTTAAGGTCTTTACAATTTTAACGTATTGCTCTTTGCCTTTTATTTCAGGGTGCACTCTTAAAAAATCAAGCACGGTATGAAGAATGGTTCTGTTCCTGCCGAAATTTCTTTCAAGCAGATTATGCTGAATATCCTGCGAGTAAAGCAGGATATTTGTCAGTTCATATGGGTCATTTCTGCTTTCATCATATGTTAAATGAGCAAACCACCAAAGGCGAGAGATGCCGTTTCTGCTTAATGCTCTGCTGCTTTCGCCGTCAAAAAAATATCTGCTGATAATGGTTCCTTCTTTCTTGGGAGGCCATCGCCAAATCATGTAGTCCCAAAATGTTTCATGACAAAGATATGTCCATAATCGCTCCTCGGCGGCTTGCACCGGGTTGATCCTGCCCCTGAATGCTTCATATATTCGCTTCGAATTCTCCTTGTCCGTATCGGATGGTTCACCTTCAGTCAGAAGAGAAAGGTTGTCGGGCAGATTAATCTGAGTCTCACAGTAATAGGCTCCGCCTCGAAAATATTCATTAAGCCAAGGTGTCGTCCTCTGATACAAATCGATTTGTTTTGAAGCATCCCTTTTTAGCTGTTCCAGAGATTCCTGCTTAAATACTTTGAGTTTCATAACCTATCCATCTTTTCAAAATCATCTGCTGCTCTCATATATGGATTTTCAAAAACCCTTTGCGCAGCTTCAAAAGTGTTTTCTTCATTCTTGATATTGATTCCCATCTCAAGAAGTTTTTTTTCAAGTGATCTGAACCATCGGTACCGCCTGTTTTCTGAGAGATTCTCGTCCACAGTTTCTTTAATGAATCTTAGTCCTTCCATCAATACAGGTATGCCGAGCAAAGATGTTATGATGCCCTCTTTCTGCTTGTCAGTACGCAAGGCCTCATATTTGTCAAACATATTCTTCGGAAGAGAAACTTCGATTTTGTCTGAATTGAGATTGATGTGTATTTCGCCTGTTTCTCTTTCTTTGTCGAGTTTGAATACAATAATTGAATCGGGTTTTTGAATGGGCTCATAGTCTGAATACACATCGAGTATCACCGGTCCGCTTGTAGCCAATATTTCTCCCGGCCGCATTGTAAAAGTGGTCTGCTGATAATCAGGGTGGAGCCCTTCAGGATGGTAATTCTCGATAACATCATCAGCATATATAAATGCTGAGATTTCGGTTTTGCCGCATATCCGGCTCCATGGGATTACAATTGTTCCGCTGATGGTGATGCAGTCAGACCATGTGATGTCTTCTATTTTATATTTTTCCCGAAAAAAGGTCCTTCCGCATTCAAAATGAAGTGCAAGAACGGCTCGGTGTTCTTTTAATAGCTGTATTATCGTGGAATTGTGCAACGTGATTGTGTAGGTGAAACGGTAGTCTTTTTTGTCAGTTTGATAAATAACAGTCGACTCAAATGTTGAGTTTTCTATATCATCGGAAAAAGCTGACAAAACAGGATAAGGGAATCTCTCGGTCGTCTTCATTTTATTATCCTTAAGGTCATCTTTTCCTTTTCTTCAAACATCAGCCTATAATGCTGGGGATTGTCTGGATTCAATTGTACAAAGAAACCATTTCCTTCTATAGGCAACTCCTTGTTATCCTGCATCACTTTTTCAATCTGCAGCATTTCCATTTCACCGTCATCTCCGACTGCTCCGAATGATATTCTGCCTTCAAATTCGGCATCAGAACGAAGCACGATTGTATAAAACTGCTGGACTTCATCATACATGCATCGCATGTGCAAATTCCCTTTTGGAGCTTTCTTGACCCCTTTTGTCCCATCGCCGCCGTCCTTCGCACCACTGCCTCTTCCGTCATGTCCTTCGCCCCCTTTCCCGCCTCCTTCTTTGACGCCCCCGCCGCCGTTTGTCCCTTCTCCTTCTCCAGTTGTTGTATTATGCCCACCTTCAGCAATTGGAGGGGTCCTCGGGGGCAAACCAGTTATTGGCGATGTAGTGGTTCCTTTGGGGCCCGAGGGAAGCCCTCCTGGTATTGTCTCCGGCCCGAAAATTTCGTCGTCGGGTAAATATTGAGCCATTGCAGAAATTTGAAAGGATTCATTTGTCTCTTCTTTCAGAAGACTGTCAATGCAGCTGCGAATCCAATCCCTAATTGTCTCAATCACCTCTTCCCCGTTTTCTCCTCGTTTTGGATCCCATTTGTCATGACGAGGCGGTTCTAATTTCCGTAAAATTTCATTTCCTTTTTTATCATGACAGATATAGACCCCGCTAATAGGCTTTCGTCTCCTGAAACGTCCCCAGGTATCAATAATCATTCCGCTTTTTCTGCATACGGCAATAGGTTTGCTTTCCCGCATGTCATCAATTATCAGCCTCAGTTCGGAGTTGCCTACAATCTCAAGAGCGCACTCAAAGGGGACCCCGTTTTTATAAGCATTAAAATATCGGTATGCTGTGAATGCTTCATGCTGTTTATATTGTTCCATATATTGTTCTATGTTATTAGAGTCTATAGCAGTGTTGTTTATCTTAAATACAATTTTTTTCATGCAGATAGCCGGCCAGAAGTTATTCAGAACAGAGATTATTAATTGTTCTTCCCACCGATCGCTTTTTCGATAGGCAGGGACATATATATCGGTTCCTGTATCCCCAGTAGGTCTTCGAAAAAATTCAGGTATTGAATTACGGATGGAATTGAAGGAGTATGTACCGTTCCTTTGAATACATTCACCAATATAGCCGGTGGGGTGAACTTTCTGTCCTTGGGCATTGTGATGAGTTACCAATCGTGAGACACCCTGAAAGGCCTCATTTTCTGCGGTGCGTGTATAATAATAAACAGTACGAAGCTTGGAAGCGGCGAAAGGAGCATATTTTCCGATCCCGAAAGAGCCTCCGGCACCTGCGTCTTTGTTGCAGGCTCCCTTGGCCCTGACCAGAGAATACCACCTGCCTGTTCTGTCTGTATCTGTCCCTGTCAGTCCGGTTGTACCGTAATCGCTTATCTTTAGTACGCTTATCGTTTCTTGCTCGAGGCAGGTTTTGGCCTTTGAGAAAAAGGAAACTGCTTTAGGATCATCTTTCCAATAAGTTATGCATCTAGTAAAAACATCCTTTAATTCAAGCAGGCACGGCAGCTGATCAATCGGCACTGTAAGAAGAGAAAAATGCAGCTTCACTTCTTTTTTGTCTAAAGCAGCATCACAAGTATTCTGACCGCATTCTCTTGCAACATGATCCTCTATATCTCCTTCGAATGTCTCAATTCCCGCATCATTTAATCCTTCTTCTTCTCCTTCGAATGGCGGAAATGCCAGCTGTATGGTTTGCATGATTCCTCCTGCGTTTATCCCGATTTTCTCCATCCGCAAGGTCTTGTAAAATTTATTTATAAAAAGGAATTTTATTATATCTCACAACCTCTTTTCAACATTTTATTATATCTCACAACCTCTTTTCAACCCCTTTTTTCCGGTTTTGGGGGTCTTTGGCCTTCGGCGGAAGTGTTTGGGATTTCGGATTTCTCGTTTCGGGTTTCGGGTTTCGTACTTCGGATTTTGTCCGCTTCCCCCCGCCGGCGGTCCCGCCGCCTTTTCTTCATTCTCCATTCTTCCTTTGCCTTTTCCTCCCTGCCCTTGCAGACCGCCGGCCCTTTTGCTATAATTCTCAGTCTTTAAGACGGTTCGAACCAAACGGCACAAAAATAAGGAACTCCAATGGACATTGCCCAGCAGATGCAAATCCTCAAACGCGGAACCGTCGAGGTCTTCCGCGAAGAAGAACTGGCCCAGCGTCTGGCCGATGCCGCCAAAACCGGCCGGCCTCTCCGGGCTAAACTCGGAATGGACCCCACCGCGCCGGATATTCATTTGGGCCATACCGTCGTCCTTCGCAAGCTCCGGCAGTTTCAGGACTTGGGCCACAAAGCCGTCTTGATTATCGGCGACTATACCGCCCGCATCGGCGACCCGACCGGCCAGAACACCACCCGCCCGATGCTCAGTCCCGAAAAAATCCAGGAAAACGCCAAAACTTACTTCGAGCAGGCCGGCAGAATCCTCGATATGTCCCCCGACAAAGTCGAGGTGCGGTTCAACAGCGAATGGCTGGCCGACCTGCGTCTGGCCGACATCATCAAACTGACCGCCTCAATGACCGTCGCCCGGATGCTCGAACGCGACACCTTCGAAATCCGCTACAAAAAAGGCGACCCCATCGGCATCCACGAATTCCTCTACCCGCTGATGCAGGGCTATGACTCCGTGGCCATCCAGAGCGACGTCGAGCTGGGCGGCACCGACCAGACCTTCAACAATCTGGTCGGCAGAGACCTCCAGCGTCTGGCGGGCCAGCCCGCCCAGATTGTCATCACCATGCCCATCCTCATCGGCCTGGACGGCAAAGAAAAAATGAGCAAATCCAAGGGCAACTACATCGGCGTCACCGACAAGCCCTCCGACATGTTCGGCAAAACGATGAGCATCCCCGACCATCTGATGGAAAACTACTTTACGCTTCTGACAGACCTGCCCGCCGAGCGCATCCGGGAGCTGACCGACCCGTCCAAGACTCACCCGAAAGAAGCCAAAATCCTGCTGGGCAAACTCATCGTGCAGCAGTTTTACGGCAGGCAGGCCGCCCAGCAGGCCGCCGAAGAATTCGAAAAGGTCTTCGCCCAAAGCCAGCTGCCCGATGAAATGCCGGAAGTGGCCGTCAGCGCCGCCCCCATCGCCGCCGCCAAACTCCTGCTCCAGTGCGGACTGGCCGCCACCGGCGGAGAGGCCAAACGGGCCGTCCTGCAGGGAGGCGTCCGCATCAATAATGAAAAAATCACCGACCCCAATCAGGAAATCACCCCGCACAGCGGGATGGTTGTTCAGGTCGGCAAACGCAAATTCGCCCGGCTGAAGGTGTAGGTTTTTTGTTGTCATTCCCGCAGAAGCGGGAACCCAGTTTGTTGAGCATCGGTTCGAGAAGAGAAAAACAATTGAGAAAAGAAAATCAATCATGAAAAGAATCTCCTGTTATGTCCTGCTTGCCGCTGCTCTGCTTTCCGCGGCCGAAGCCGCCCAGCCCGTCTATCTGTTCTCCTCCTTTCGCGGCAACGGCGAAAGCGGTCTGCATCTGGCCTTCAGCCGTGATGGTCTCGAATGGAAACCCCTCAACGGCGACCGTCCCCTTCTGCGTCCGCAGGTCGGCTCCAAACTGATGCGCGACCCGTCCATCTGCCGCGGCCCGGACGGCACCTTCCATATGGTCTGGACGACCGGCTGGTGGGACAAAGGCATCGGGCTGGCCCACTCCAAAGACCTGATTCACTGGACGCCGCAGCGTCGGCTGGGCGTGATGGACCACGAACCCAACGCCCTGAACTGCTGGGCGCCGGAAATCCTCTACGACCCCCAAACCGAACAATTCACAATTTACTGGTCCACTACCATCCCAGGCCGATTTCCCGAAACGGATGAAACCGGCGACATCTCCCGTGAGGGCTGCAAACAGAACCACCGGATTTACTATATCTCCACCAAAAACTTTGAAACCTTCTCCCCAGCCGCCCTACTGTATGACGGGGGATTTAATGTCATCGATGCCGTGATTGTGCCGGACAACGAACGCTGGCTGATGTTTGTCAAGGACGAAACCAAACGCCCGCAGCCTAAAAAGAACCTCCGTCTGACCGTCAGCAAAAACCTCACCGGCCCTTACGGCCCTGCCTCCGACCCCTTCAGCCCCTCCTGGGTCGAAGGCCCTACCGTTCTCAAACTCGGTGAATACTGGGTCGTCTACTATGACGAATACACACGCGGACGTTACGGCGCCGTCCGCTCCAAAGACCTGAAAAACTGGGAAATTATCTCCGAGCAGCTGGGCTTTCCCCGCGGCACCCGCCACGGGACAGCCTTTGAAGCCGATGAACAAATCCTTCAGGGTCTGCTGGCCCTGGAGCCCTGACAGTTTGTTCTGCGTCGCAAAAGAACACCCAACGTCTGTCGGATTTTGGCCGGAGGACGCACGGCATAGACCGCCAGCGTAAACACTGCCGCGGCGGCCGAGACGACCTCCAGCAGCACAGGCGGCACATCCGGATACAGCAGCCGCTCAATCCACACCAGCAGAAATGATTCGGGCGGTTCCGCAAACGGCCGGCCGCCGCGGCGCAGCTGATACTCCCATATCGTCAGCGGACAATACCGGCCCAGAATCGCCAGGATTCCCGTCAACAAAATCCCAGCCAGATGAACCGTGCGGAAAAGCCACCGTTCCAGAAACCGCTGAGCCCGAAGGGGCGGATGCCGGCCAACCATCACCGCAGCCGCCGCATCAATTGTCCGGACAATCCCCCAGATCATAAACAGCACCCAGAGGAAATGAATCACCATCAGTCCGTCGGCCAGCTGTTGAGAGCTCATCCGGATTTCCTTTCGTTCTGAACTTTCATCTTTGACCTTTTCGGGAACGGCTGAACCTTCCGCCGCACCCGAGCGTAAAACTTCTGCCGGATTGACCGGACAATTCATTCAGATATAATAATCCGGAACGTTAGTCCTTTACAGAAGAAAGGAGCTTTTTATGATGCGGACAGCCAACCCGGCCCTCAACGACCAGGTCTTTGAGGCCATTCCCTATTACGATTCCACCGTAAAAACAATGACCCTTCAGGGTACTGTGAACCGCTCCGCCGTCCTGCTGGGGCTGGTCACGGTCTCGGCTTCGTGGACCTGGCATGTCTTTTCCACCGGCGGCAATTTCGTTCCTTATCTGCTGGGCGGCCTCATCGGCGGCTTCGTTCTGGCTCTGATTACCATCTTCAAAAAGACCGCCGCTCCCGTCACCGCCCCGCTGTATGCCGTCGCGGAAGGGCTGCTTTTGGGAGGTGTGTCGGCGGCCTTTGAACAGCAATTCCCCGGCATCGTCTTTCAGGCCGTCTTTCTGACCTTCGGCACGCTGGCCGCCCTGCTGATTGCCTACACCTCCCGGCTGATTAAGCCGTCGGAAAACTTCAAACTCGGCATCGTCGCCGCCACCGGCGGAATCTGTCTGTTTTATTTCATCGCACTCATTCTGGGGTTCTTCGGTCTGAATGTTCCCCTGCTTCACAGCAGCGGGCCGCTCGGGATTGCCTTCAGCGTCCTTATCGTCATCATCGCCGCCCTGAATCTGGTGCTGGACTTTGACTTTATCGAAAACGGCGCCGCCGCCGGTGCCCCCAAATATATGGAATGGTATGCCGCCTTCGGACTGCTGGTTACACTCGTTTGGCTCTATCTGGAAATTCTCCGCTTGCTGGCCAAACTCCAGCAAAGCCGACGCTGACTTTTTCCGCTATCGCGGCCATAGATGCCATAAATAGGCCCCGTACAAAACCAGCAAAAAGAGCCCTTCTTTGCGGCTCAGAACAAATCCGCTCCGCAGGAGAGGAAGCAGAAGAAGGGCCGTTCCGAGCATCATCCCCAAATCCCAAAAAGTCAGCTCCGGCGATGAATACGGACGCACCAGCGATGAAATCCCCAATATCCCCAACATATTGAAAATATTGGATCCGATAATGTTGCCGATAGAGATATCCGCCTGCCTGCGAACCGCCGCCACAACCGACGTGGCCAGTTCCGGCAGACTGGTCCCAGCACTGACAATCGTCAATCCAACAACCGCTTCCGAAATCCCGTAACGTCGGGCCAGATGAAGAGCCCCGGCAATCAGCAGCTTAGACCCCAGCACCAGCAGCACCAGCCCCAAAACCACAAGCCCCGCAGGCCCCCAAAGCCCTGACGAGGCACCGCCCTGTTTGAACACGTCCGCCAACCCCAAAGCCAAATCCGGCTCCCGTTTGGCCTGACGAAACGTCCAAATCGTATAAGCCGTTATCCCTGCAAAGAGCAGCAGCCCTTCCGGCCGGGACAGATGCCGGTCCAGCAGCAGCACAATGCAAAGAACCGACACGGCAATCATCACCGGCACATCCCAGCGGATCAGCTGCTTGGTAACGCGAATCGGGCAGATGGCCGCCGAAAGCCCCAGAATGAACGCAATATTAAAGCTGTTGGAGCCAACCACATTGGTCACAGCAATGTCCCCCAATCCCTTCAGGGCGGCATGGGTACTCACCGTTAGCTCCGGTGCGCTGGTTCCAAACGCCACAACCGTCAGTCCAATCGCCAGCGGCGTCACTCCCAAACGAACCGCCGCCGCGGCCGCCCCCTTCACCAGCCACTCCGCTCCAAAATACAGCAGCACAAGCCCCGCCGCTATCAGAAGAAAAGTCATGGCAAACTCCTTTCCGGAGCCCGCTGCAGGCCGGATATTCCAACAGAATTGGAAGACTTCATAGAAGCATGCAAAACCATTTTCTGGGGTCCAAGAATCCCGCCGGACATAATAATCTGGATCCCTTCCTCAACCGTCAGATTCGACGAGGTCAGCTGCCCCGCCTCGACAATTTCGAGAAACCCGCTCGTAGGGTTCGGCGCTGTGGGAATGAAGACTTTATAGTACAGTTTCCCCTGTTCATCGTTCACTGTGCCGGTGATGAACCCGATGGCCTTCATTCCGGGCCGTGGGAATTCCACCAGAACGACCTCCCGATAGCCCTTCTTTTCCGGATTGGAAAACATCAGTACAACCTCTCGGGAAGCGCTGTAGATGCTTCGCAGCAGCGGGATTTTCAGCAAAATCGACTCAAACCGCGTCCAAAACCATCGCCCCAGAAAATGACCGGTCAGCAGCCCGAGGAAATACAGAAAAAGAAGAACCGCCGCAAAAGTAGCCCCGTACTTCAGCCAAATCGGCATATCCGGAAAAAAATGAACCAAAACGGGGGCAAACAGATTGCGTATAATCCGTATCAGAAACTGAAAAACCAACAGCGTAATCAGCAGCGGCAGAACCGTCAGCAGGCCCGTTAAAACACACCGTCGCACATGAAGTCGAAAGAAACCCTTCATTCGCTTACCCTTCCGAGTAAAACTCTCCGAAATACATAATTTACAGTCTTTCCCGGCCCGTTATAGACTGCCGGGATAACCGTTCAAAGAAATCGGCTTCTTGGGATACAGCTTCAGCCGACAGCACAACCTCTGGAACAGAGTAAGCCTCCGTTTCCATTCTGCAACGGCATCATACAAAGCCGCAATATAAGGATGCTGGGCCGGTTTTAAATCGGCCAAAATTTCCAGAGCTTCCTGATTATATCCTTTCATCAGCAGCGCTGCAGCATAGTTGGCTGCAAAAAGCAGCGGTGTATCCGATGGAATACAGATTTGCCCCCGAAAAGCCAAATCGCGCAAAATCTGGATTGCCGAGTCCGTCTGGCCTAGACGCATCAGGCAGACCCCCCGTGCATTTTGGATCAGATGATTGTTCGAATCCAACCGGTCCAGATAATCCAGCGCCTGTTCCGGCTTTCCGGAATCAAGCATCTTTTGAATCTGCTCGATTTGATAAGAGATGGATGTTTTGTTGTTCATAAACGCACCCTCTGCAAAATGGAAATCAAGACAGTTTTCGAAAAAGACACGGTCCGGAAAGGAAACAAAAAACCGCCTTCCGGAAAAAGAGGGGCAAAAGCAGCTCAGATAGTCAGTTGACAGCCGAGAGTCTGCAGGTTTTGCGGGAAACCTGACAAACAGCATTCCCGGAAAAAGAGTTCCGCACGGCTTCTGATTTCCCGGCCGTCCCAGATGGACGCCGTCTTGAACAGGGCCGAACAGACCAGAAATGTCCTGGAATATCTCTGCTCCGGAGAAACAACTGTTGGAGCACCCGCCGCGGCAAAGAAATTCAGGGATTCAAACACAGCCGGCTTTTTTTCGCCGTGCCGCTCAAAACAAAACGCAACCGCCTGAAGCAGAATCAGGACAAGAAATACCGTCTTTTTGCCGCCAATAATCACAAAAATCGCTCACGGCAGAATTCACTTTCTGCTGCTCCTCACAGAGATTGATACTACTCTTTTTCCAAAAAAAGTAAATTTTAAAGTTCAGGACAGGCGGGATTTAAAATCCTCATAAGTAAACCGCCGCTGAAGGATGTAGCGGTCCTGCTGCGGGTCGTAAAGGACGATATCCGGCAGGTTGATGCCGTTAAACATCGTATTCTTCACCATCGTGTAGTGAGCCATATCGTGAAAAATCAGTCGGTCGCCGACCTGAAGCGGCTTGTCAAACGAATAATCGCCGATAACATCCCCCGCCAGACAAGTCGGCCCGGCCAGCCGATAGGTATAGGTCTTTTCCCCCGGCAGGCCCGCTCCGGTAATGACCGGCCGATACGGCATCTCCAGGACATCCGGCATATGGGCCGACGCCGATGTGTCCAGAATCGCAATCTCCATCTGGTTGTGCACAATGTCCAGCACGCTTGCAATCAGAAAACCGGTATGCAGGGCGATGGCTTCCCCCGGCTCCAGATAAATTGCCTCCAGATTCGAATACCGCTGCCAAAAGTCCCGAATGGTTCGGCACAAAAGGTCCACATCATAATCCGGCCGTGTGATGTGGTGTCCCCCGCCGAAGTTCATCCACTTCATTCGCCGGATAGCCCCGCCGAAATGCTTTTCGACAGCCGCCAGTGTCCGAACCAGCGAATCGGCGTTCAATTCACAAAGTGTGTGAAAATGCAGACCGCTGATGCCGTCCAGCTCCTCCGAGCGGAACTGCTCCGGCGGAATCCCCAGACGGGAGCCGGGCGCACATGGGTCATAGATGCGGGTCGTAACCTCCGAGTGCATCGGGTTGACACGCAGACCGCAGGCAATCGGACGAGAAGATTGCTGAATCTCTTTTCGAAAACGATTCCACTGTGTGTGGGAATTAAAAACAATATGGTCAACGATTCGCAGGTACTCAGGCATCTCATCATCCCGATAGGCCGGAGCACACAGATGCACTTCTTTGCGGAAATACTCCGCCGCCAGTTTAGCCTCGTGCAGGGAACTGGCCGCCGCCCCGGACAGATACCTCCGACACAAGCCAAACGTACCCCAGGCGGCAAATCCTTTTAAGGCCAGCAGAATCCGACATCCGGTCTCCTGCTGCACCTGCTTAAGCAGAACCAGATTCTTTTCCAGCCGCCCCAAATCAATCACATAACAGGGTGTTTGTACCCGTGTCGGGTCCATCCCATCCGCCTTTCCGAAAAAAGAAGCCGCAGAACCGAGGGTTTCCCTTTTCTGCGGCGGTGTTTTGACTGCTGCCGGACAGCACTATTTGCTTTCAGTGCCGCTTCCCTGTTCAGCCGGCTGCGGCATCGGCGGGAAAATCCGATCTTTCTTCTCCTTGTCGGCCGGACGACGCATCTTGCCGTAGGTCCCTCTCCACAGTTTGCCGCGTTTGGTTCTCTTATCCCCTTTTCCCATGAAAACTTCCTTTCTCTTCCTGATTGTCTTGCCTGAAAGTAATCATAAAGGGTTTACATTGTATCCAAATCTCAACCGCTCTGCAAGACGGCTTATCGAAGTCCCAAAACATCCTGCATCGAATAAAGTCCCGGAGCTTTCCCCAAAAGCCACCGAGCCGCACTCAAAGCCCCTCGGGCAAACGTATCTCGACTATGGGCGGAGTGCGAAAGGGTAATTGTCTCCCCCTGCGTGCTGTAAATCACACTGTGCTGACCGACAATATCGCCCGCTCGAATCGCATGCATTCCAATCGTCCCCTTTTGACGCAGGGCCTCTTTGCCTTCCCGTCCGTGAACCAACACGTCCGGGTATTTCCGACCTATCTGCTCGCAAATAGATTGGGCTAGTGAGAGCGCCGAACCGCTGGGGGCATCTTTTTTATGTCGATGATGCGCCTCGACAATCTCGATATCATAGTCTTCCCCTAGACTTTTGGCTACTCGTCCTACCAGACTGAACAGCAGGTTCATTCCCAAACTCATATTCGTCGCTTGGACAATCGGGATGGTTTGACCGGCCTTTCGAAGCTGGTCCAAATGTGCATCGGCAAGTCCGGTCGTTCCCATCACCAAAGCCGTTTTGGTCTTCTGGCAAAACGCAATGGTTTGCCCCGCCGCAGACGGCAAAGAAAAATCAATTAATACATCCGCCTTTTTATCCAGACTGCCGGTTAAAACCACCCCCGCATTCCCGCATCCGGCCAGCAATCCGGCATCCTTGCCGACATCCGGATGATCCGGATGATCCACTGCTCCAACTACCTTCCAGAAGCCGGACTCGATTGCCAAAGCAATCAAACGTTTGCCCATCCGCCCAGCCGCACCATGGATAATCAGCGTAGGTTCCATTTGAGTACCCCTTTTCTTACAGTTAAAATGGCTGAAATGTCGATGATAATAGCCGGAAACTCGTTTCAAAACAAGAGAAAGAACCGCTTTATCCGTTCTGTTGCAGAATAAAAAAGATTCTTCTGTCAGGGGAGCAAAAAAGATGGGAAAACTATTGGTATCAGGTATGACGTTGCTGATTCTGCTCGGTTCGGTCGGCTGTCAAAGTGATGCGCAGACCGGAGCCCTGATTGGCGGCGCGGTGGGAGCCGGAGTCGGCCAGGCCGTCGGCCGAGACACAAAAGGAACGCTGATCGGTGCCGCCGTCGGTGCCGGAGCAGGTTATGTAATTGGGGCCCAATCCGACAAAAAGAAGGCCGAACAGCAGCGTCAGCAGGAGGTTTATTATCCTCAATCGGCCTCAGCCGCCGCAACGGAAACCGTCTGGATAACCAACAGCAACGGGTCCAAAATATCCGTTACCCTTCGCAGAGAAGGCGGCTATTGGTACGGCCCGCGAGGCGAACGATACGACACCAAACCGACGGAAGAGCAGCTGCGCTCCGTCTACGGATTTTGAAATCTTCTTCGGCTGCAAGTAAATCATCGGAAACGGAGGGAGGAAAGACTAAATGAGATGGTCAATCGTTCACACCCGCCCGCTCAGTTAGACGTGCAAAAATCGGATGATTAGCCGCCGGAAATGCATACCTTTTCAATTGGCTGGGCCATACCCATTTGACCGCATCGCACTCGAGTGGCTCGGCTTTCCCGCTGAGGTAATCGCACAAAAAAGCATGCAGAACTATCTTAAAATGTGAATAGGCATGCCGCACAACCGTCAGGCACGGACCAACGGAAACGGCAATTCCCGTCTCCTCTCGAATCTCGCGGGCAGCCGTTTGCTCGAGCGTCTCGCCTGCTTCTCTCTTGCCGCCGGGAAATTCCCACAAGCCCCCCAAAAGTCCTTCGGCCTTTCGTTTGGCAATCAGAACCCGGCCGTTTCGAAAGACAATCCCAACCGCAATTTCATATTCAGGCAGTTTTCCGCTTTTGGGCATTTTCGGAAGAACGGCTTGAAGCCCCTTTTGTTTGGCCAGACAAAACGTCTCCAGCGGACAAATCCGGCAATCCGGCAGGCCGGGCTTGCAGACAACGGCCCCCAGCTCCATCAGCGATTGGTTGAAATCCCCCGGACGCCGGGGACAAACCAGCGTTTCCGCCAGCTGCCAAAGTTTCTTTTTGACGGCGGATTGGGTCGGCTCCTCCCGGATGCAAAACAGCCGACACAGGACCCGAATGACATTGCCGTCCACCAGCGGCGCCGGCTGATGGAAGGCGATACTCGCCACGGCTCCGGCGGTATAGCGGCCGACACCGGGAAGCTTTTGTAAATCGCGGACATTGTCTGGCAAACGCCCCTCATACTCCCGAACAACCATCTGGGCGGCCTTGTGCAGATTGCGCGCACGACTGTAATAGCCCAGCCCCTCCCACAGTTTCAGTACCAAATCCAGTTTGGCCCTCGCCAGCGATTCGATCGTTGGAAAATGCCGGAGAAACCGTTCATAATAAGGAATGACGGTTTCAATGCGTGTCTGCTGAAGCATCATCTCCGCCAGCCAGACAGCATAGGGGTTTTTTGTCCGCCGCCACGGCAAATCCCGATGCCCCTGATCCCACCAAGCCAGAAGAGCCTTGCGTATTACTTCAGGTCTGGGGGTTTTTGAGTTCTTCGACATTGGGCAGGTCTTTGAATCAAGCAAGCTCAAAAAGAAAAGAGCGATGTTAAACAGGCAACCCGTTTAAGTCGTTTCCTTGAAGGACAACGAAGGGCTTTTCATCCCACGTACGTCCACGCAGATGGCGTCCTGCTTTTTTTTTGTTGAAACCGCCCCATTGCTTGAAAAAGAAAGGAACTCGTTCTTTCAAACAGGTTTCGTGTATCTGAAGAACCCACTCTTCTTTCATCGGCCGTGCCTGCGGACCGGATTCCCCGCCGACAATGACCCAATCAACCCCTTCCAATGTTAAAGTATCCATCGGTCCAAGCAGGGGTTCCAGAGACAAGAATCTTACAGAAGCGTTGACACGCCGCAGATGGTCAAGACGGTACAAATAATCAGATTTTTCAATCGTCACCCCAATCCAAACATTCGGCGTCCACTCCAGCAGCGGGGCCAACTCCACCAAGCGATGGGATCGTTTTGTTAAAATCTGAAACGTATGATGCGGGCAGCGGTTCATCACCTCAAAAATCCGACGAATAAAAGAAAACGGTACTTCTTCATGGAACAAATCACTCATCGAATTCACAAAGACCAACCGGGGCTTTCTCCACCCATAAGGTTCCTCCAGCGTTTCCGGATGCACCGTGACCTGAAAGCCGTTGCGATAACGGGGCTGCCCCATTGCACACAGCCGTCTGGCCATCCGCTCCGCATAACAATGAGCACAGCCGGCACTGATTTTCGAACAGCCGGTTACCGGATTCCACGTACATTGTGTCCATTCAATCGATGTCTGAGCTGCCATCGGAAGCCCCTCTGGCCCGATACGTTTCCATAATATCATCTACAATTTTGTGCCCGGTTTTGTTTGGCGTAGCAAAAAAAAGATAATAGATAACAGCCCCATTTTCATTTCTCATCGGCATAGGATTCGACACGTATCCAAAACCTGCAACACCTTTCAATCTTCTTTGGAACGCAAGGGCAATTGCTATATTCGACGTTTTTTCTTCTATATCACCGAAAAGCCCTCCCTGCTTTTTATAGGCCGCTTTTTTCCAACTTTCATCTCCCCAAAAAGATGTTAATCGGTCTGCTTGTTCCGGCAATACTTTGTCCGGATTCCCCCATAATACATTTCCATTCATATCCATTACAGGAAAATTAAGAAAGATTTCAATGGCCTTGGATTGTCCGGCAGCCAGCATAACCTCCCAATTCAGATGAAGTCCATAAGGATCCAATAAGCACAGGGCACGCTTATACTCTGAATACTGGATAGATGGAAAAATATCCTCAAGCAAGATCTTATTGCAATCACCCGAGTAAAACTTAACATTCGAACAATCCGCAGCCAACTGCCTTAAATAGTCAACTTTTTCCTCATTATGATCGATAAAATAATACCCTGTAAAAGGCGGTTTCGTATCAAGGGCAATCAAAGGACTGCCCGGAATTTGTTTCTTTTTGGTTTTGGATATATGAACACCCGGCCCAGCAAATCCATCAATATAATAATATCCCTTTATTGATCTCTGCTTTGACATAATTGTTGTATAAGCACTGCCGTATTTTTGCAAAATATCGAGCTTAATTTCAGACCAATACCCAACCTCATCAAATCTCAAATTTCTTTTTTTAGCCATTTTTCTCCTCCTTCTTGAAAGTATTTAAAACTCAAGTTTGGGGGTTTTTGAGTTCTTCGACATTGGGCAGGTCTTTGAGTGAATTCAGTCCGAAAACTTCCAGGAATTTCTGCGTTGTGCCATACTGCATCGGTCGGCCCAGGATCTCCGCTCGACCGACAATTTTCACCAGCCCCTTATACATTAGATTGCGAATAACCTCCCCGCTGGCCACGCCCCGGATGGCCTCGATATCCGCTCGAATGATCGGTTGCTTATACGCAATAATTGCCAGGGTCTCCAGTGCCGCCGGCGACAGTTTGTTGTCCGCCCTGACCTTCACCAGCTTCGACAGCCACGGATTAAAAATCGGCAGCGTCATCATCTGATACCCGCCGGCAATCTTTTCGATGCGGAATGAAAAACCGCCTTCCCGGTACTTGCGGTTCAAATCCCGAACGCATTGGTGAATCTGCTTAAGGGTGCCGGCTTCGGCAATCTCCGCCAGCTTGGCGGGCTTGAGCGGTTCATCACTGGCAAACAGAACCGCTTCGATTACGGTTTCGAGCATGGGAGTCAGACCGGCTTCCTCCGCCGGCCATGCCTCCATCTCCTCCTGAAAATCCTCCGATTCCGTCCGCGGCGGTTCACTCGACACCGGCTCATTCTCCGCGGCCTTCGAAAGATCAGCAGACGGCTCCGGCTGGCCTATTTGATTGTCGATTTTATCCTGCTCGTTCAAATCTTTTTCCATACAAACGGGTCCTTATCGTTTTTGCTGAGCCGTATTGTGACATTTCGGAGGTGTTTTTTCAATTTCCGAGCCAGGATTTTCAGAGCAAATCGTTCCGAATTGGAATGAGACAGACACAGACAGGTCAACCCGGACTCAGCGGCCGCCAAGGCCTGATGATGCTTCATCTCACCCGTCAGATACAAATCGCATCTCTCATCTATTACGGCATTTAAAATCTTTCCGCAACTGCCCGCACAGACCGCCGCTGTTTGTACAAGCCTCTTGTGCGGGCCAACAATCCCGATGGCTTTTGTGCCGGTTGCTCGGCGGACTTTTTCAAGGACCTGCTGGATACTCAATGGCTTGCGCAGTTTGCCGAAACGGCCTAACCCGAGGCGGTTTTCCACGTCATAATGGCGCAGCACATCAAACGCCGGCGTCTCATAGGGATGAGACCTCCGAAGGGCGGCCACCGCCGCCTGCACCTTGTCGGCGGACACGACGGTTTCCAGACGGATTTCCTGCACTCTTTCCAATTTGCCTCTTTGGCCGATGGTCGGCTTGGCACCTTTGAGGGGCTTAAATGTCCCCGTCCCGACCGTTTGAAATCCGCAATGGGAGTAACGGCCGATGGCGCCGGCGCCGGCTTCATAAAGGGCCTGAGCAACCTGATTGACGGAATCCGTGGGCACAAACGTAACAATCTTGTATTGAGGCCCTTTGGGGTCGGGGACAAAATCCCCGAGGGGTTTCGGGTCCTGAATCTCAAGAATCTCCGCCAAGGCATCATTGACCCCGCCCAGCACGGTATCAAAAGCCGTATGAATGGAAAAAACACCGATGCCCTCACGAATCAGGGCATAAATCGGAGCCGTCGGCCCGTCGGCGGTAATCTTTTTCAGCCCATCCCAGATAATCGGATGATACGCCAAAATCAGGTCCGCTTTTGCGGCTTTAGCCTCCGCGACAACCGCCATCGTCGTATCAATCGTCAGCAGGATGGTTTGGATGTCCCGCCTGCGGTCGCCGAGCAGGAATCCGACATTGTCCCACTCCTGTGCCAGTCTCAGCGGAGCAATTTCCTCGAGCAGCCGTTCTATTTCTGCGATTTTCATAGAGCCGAATCCCGAAGTTTTTCCTCATATTTTTCTGTCAAGTGTTTGGTCACCGGACCGGGTTTTCCTTCGCCGACGGTGTGCCCTTCGACCGCCACCACCGGCAGAATCGTCATCACCACATTGGTCAAAAAGACTTCTTCAGCCGCCAGCATGTCATTGATGTCCAGCGGACGCTCTTCCGTCGGAATCTTTTCCTGCTGGGCCAGCTCGAGCACTGTTTTTCGGGCAATCCCCGGCAGAACCGGCGTGGAAAGCGGCGCCGTCAGAAGTTTTCCCTGCCGCACCAAAAAGACATTGCTGATGCAGCCCTCGGCCAGCCGGTTCTCCGTTGTAAACCAGAGGGCTTCGGCCGCCAGTTTTTCGTGTGCAACGCGCAGCGCCGCCAGGCGCGGCCCATAACAGGTCGTTTTGTGTCCGACAAAGGGATCCTTGGGATTCTGGCGGTAATCCGTAATGACCACCCGCACGCCCTTTTCAAAATATTCCTTCGGATACGGAACAAAGGCCGTGGCCGTAACCAGCAGGGTCGAACGGCGGTTCTCTTCGGCCCGCAGGGAGCCGCCGGTCAGCGTCAGCCGAATCCGGGCGTCCGTCAGCTGATTGGCCCGCAGAACCTGTCCAACGGCATCCTGTACCTTCTCCTGCGAGTAGGAATTCACAATGGACAGGACCTGTGCAGAGGCCGCCAGCCGCTGCCAATGGTCCGAAAAGCGAAACACCCGTCCTCCAATCGCCCGCATCGTTTCAAACAGACCGATTCCGTACAAAAACGAACTGTCATCAATCCCAATCCGGGCGTCTGATGCGGGCACAAGAGAACCATTCAGAAAAACCTGCTCCATAATATCCTCCGGTTATCCGCCTTTTGAGCCATACTATAAATGGCCGCCGTTGGGATGAACAGCAAAAACCGCCGGCCTGTGCGGCCGCGAGCATACGGCCTGGACTGCATTCTGCAGGGCCCGGGCTTTCAGGAGCATTTCCTCCCATTCCGCCTGCGGCTGGGAATCGGCGACAATCCCCCCGCCGGTCTGGATATAAACGTGTCCGCCCTTCACAACTGTCGTCCGGATAGCCACATTCAGACAGGCGTCTCCGTTCAGCCCCAGCCAGCCGACAGCACCGGTATAAACTCCGCGGGCGGTCGGCTCCAGTTCATCGATGATTTCCATCGCCCGTATCTTCGGGGCCCCTGTCACCGAACCGCCCGGAAAAACCGCCCGAAGGATTTCCAAAAAGAGCGCCGGGTCATTCCGCCGCGGCAGCATCCCCTCTACCGCCGCAACGGCCTGATAGACGGTAGCGTATTCTTCAATCGTGCGGAATTGAGAGACAATCCGGCTGCCGGGCACACAGACGCGTGCCAAATCATTGCGCTCCAAATCCACAATCATCGCCAGTTCGGCCTGTTCTTTTTCACTTTCCGCCAAATCCTGAAACGCCGTCCGGTTCCGTTCCTCCGCATTCGGCCCGCTGACAAGCGGACGCGTTCCCTTCATCGGACGCGTACAGATCCGACGGCCGCAAATCTGCAAAAACAATTCGGGCGAGGCGCTGACGACAGCCCAGTCTTCGGCCGCCAGATATGCCGCATAGGGGCTGGGGTTCCAGCGGCTGTGCCAGTGAAAGAGGTCGATGGGTCTGCCGTCAAAAGGACTTTCCATCCTCCGGGTAAAATTAATCTGATAAACCTGGCCGTCATAAATGTACCGGCGGATGCGCTCCAGAGCGGCCAGATAGTCCTGACGGCTCATTCGGGACGTAAACCGGACGGGCTCGGCATCCGCCGCAAAAGGAATCTCCGGCACATCCTGATGTTCGGCCTCCTCGAGCCAGCCGGACAGCTGGGTAAACTTTTCTTCGGCAGAAATGTTTTCCTCTTCTATCTCAACCGCCGCCAGCCAATATTCCTGCCGATTATGATGAAAAAGAACGGCCTTATCATAAAAGCCCAGCCAAACGACGGGCATTCCGATATCGTCCTTCGCCCGCCCCGGCAACTTTTCAAAAAACCGGCTCAGTTCATAGGCAAAATATCCCATCCAGCCCCCGCAGAAAGCCCCTTCGGGCACAGGGACCTCTTCGGCCAATCGGTACGAAGAAAGAGCCTGCTTGAGCTGAGCCGGCAACGCCGGCTCATTCAGAGCCGCCTGAAAAACGGCTGCGGGCTGAGCAGAAAAGACACTGAAATGATGAACCGAGTCGTTGCCGCCCCAGACGGCTGGAAACGCTTTGCGGGAAACCGTTTCACAGAGCTGGGCCGCAGCGGCCTTCGATTGAACCGGACGAAGGAAGCATCGACACAGTCTGGGACGGAGCGGCTGCATAGAACGGCCCTTTATTTCGCCGCGGAAGCAAACCCCTGCAGAATCTGCACGGAGGAGGAGGCCCCTAATCGAGCGGCGCCCGCCTCGAGCATCGCCAGGGCCTGCTGAGCTGTTCGGATGCCGCCGGAGGCCTTGATTCTGCAACGCGGGGCCGTCTGCGCCATCAGCCGTACATGCTCAACCGTCGCCCCGCCGGCCTTGTACATGCCGGTGCTGGTCTTGAGAAAATCGACGCCAATCTCCTGACCGATTCGGCAGGCAAAGACAATCTGCTCCTCCGTCAGCGCCGCCGACTCGATAATCACCTTCAGCGCCACCGGCGGGTTCATCTGCCGACAAACCTTCCAGACAGCTTCAATATCGCGTCGGAGCGCCTTGTCGTCCTGTTCCACAACGGCGGCCAAATCCGCCACCATATCCAGCTCGTCCGCACCGTTCATGACGGCCTCCTGGGCCTCGAGGGCCTTCAGACGCGGGCTGGCCGTTCCCAGCGGAAATCCGACCACCGCCGCCGTCTTCACGCCGCTGCCCCTCAGCAGGTCCGCCGCCAGCGGGACCCATTTGCCGGTCACACACACCGCCGCAAACCGATACTCCATCGCCTCCTGACAGAGCCGCTGGATATCCGCCTTCACCGCCGTGGGACTCAGCAGAGTATGGTCAATCCGCGACGCCAGCTCCTGGGGGGTTTTTATAATCAAATTCGCCCTCCGTATTCTTTCCGGAAAAACTCGAGTGCCTCCTGGGCGGACGAAAAAACCCGGCTGGCCGTCTGGGTCACAAACACTGACGGGGCCTTTTTGGGTATCCAGATGACATAGACCTGCTTGGCCGTTTCGTGAGCATGCTGAAGCTCGCGCTCTACGCCGCTGGACAGGGCCGGCATTCCATCCGGCAGGGCCGGCACAAAACTGATAATCATCTCCGACTGGTCAATCAGCATAAAATCCCGTGCATAAATCTGGCTGTTGATGTCGGTTTCAATCTGAAGTACCTCCTCCACATCAAAAGTCACCTTTTGGCCGAGGGCCTCGACCTCAATGGTTTTGTGCCCTTCCTGTTTGGCCTTCTTGGCATAATACGGCAAATAGGCCTCCTCGAGGTCTCCGGGGTCAAAACAGGTAAAAATTTCCTTCATCGTCTCGCGAAACCGGTCAATCTCGGCAATCACATCCGGCAGCCCCGCCACGTGGGTCATCGGAAAGCTCAGATAGGCCCGCGGCCGCTGGGGTTCAAACGCCAGGCGATAAAAGGTCTCCACCGTATTCTTGTGCAGTCCGCGTGCCAGACAGTAAAACGGCGCCTCCGGGCGTGTCCCCTGCTGCATCATCTGGGTCCCCAGAATCTCCTCCTCGCGCCAGACCAGCAGGTCTTTGAGGGTATGCTGACTGCGGTGGTCTTTCTTGAGCCGCACGTGAAGCCGCTCGGCACTGTCAATGATGCAGAAAAACAAGTCTGCCTTGAGTGCCCGTGTCTGATAAAAATCAAAGGCCGGAAACAGTCCATGCCGCCAGCGAAAGGTTGCATGCGTATTAACAATCACATGCTCGTGGGTTCGGGCCTGGGCCAGAATATCCTTAAACACACTGCGGCGAAGCGAATGCAGCCGCTCTCGGGAGATGTCCAGGATGCGCCCCGGCGGCACATCCGGCGCCTCGGCATACATCCGATCGCCCACATTGCACAGCAGAATGTCCTTGCCCTGCCGACGGGCATAGTCGCAAACCTCCTCCAGATACTCTTTTTTATCCAATCCGACCATGCCGGACACTACTATTTTCATCGCAATCTCCTGCGTTTAATTTCCTTCTCCGCCACCCTAAAGAGAAAGTCATTGTAGCCCCGCAAAGGAAAAATGCAAGAAAATGCCCCGTTTGTTCCGATAAAAGGTAGCCAAACAACAGAGCTGCTGGTACAATGCGAGGGCGATGGAACATTATAAATTACAGATACTTAACACCCTGACACGACGGGATTACGAGCCGATGACGGCTTCGCAGCTGGCCGGCTGGCTGGGGGTCGGCAAGGAGGAGGCGGCAACCTTCCAGAAGGCCGTAGAGGACCTTCGCCGAAACGGACAAATCGTCACCGATTCCCGCAAGAATCTGATGCTGCCCCCGCTGTCCGATACCGTCATCGGAACGTTTCGCGCCAACCCGCGGGGCTTCGGCTTTTTGGTTCCGATAACCCCCAACGCCCACGGCGACCTATACATCGCTCCCGACGACATCAACGGGGCCATGAACGGCGATATTGTTCAGGCAAAGGTAATTCGGCGCGGCAAGCGAGACGGCCAATGGCGGTACGGCGGACAAATTATCCAGATTATCGAACGAAGCAGCGACCGGTTTGTCGGCACCCTGCAGCGGCGGCAAAACATCTGGTTCATCCAGCCGGAGGGCAAGGGATTCTTCGGCTCTATTGTTCTTGACGACGTCTCCGCCAGCGGAGCCCGCGAGAACGACAAAGTGGTGGTGGAAGTCACCCGCTATCCGCAAAACAATCAGCCGGCCCGCGGCGCGGTCATTCGAATTCTCGGCAGGGCCGGGCGCTACGATACCGAAATCCGCGCTGTGATGGAACGATTTTCCCTGCCGGAGGATTTTGACGAAGAATGCCGGCAGCAGGCCCGACAGGCCGTCGAACGGTTCAATCCCGACGAAACCGGAAACCGGGCTGACCTGACCGAAGAAACCATTATCACCATCGACCCGCCGGATGCCAAAGACTTTGACGACGCCATCAGTCTGCGAAAAGACCGCGACGGCAACTGGCGTCTGGGCGTCCATATTGCCGACGTGAGCACCTTTGTGCCGATGTATACCCCGCTGGACAAAGAGGCCCGCCGGCGCGGCAACAGCGTTTATCTGCCCGGCAAAGTCATCCCGATGCTGCCGGAGGTGCTCAGCAACGGCATCTGTTCCCTGCAGCCCGGCCAGCGGCGCTTCACCAAAAGCGTGTACATCACCTACAGCCCCGACGGCAAGGTCCTCCAGACGGAGTTTGACAATACCGTAATTTGCTCTACGGCCCGCCTGACCTATGAAGAAGCCGACCGGATTCTGCGGGGAAAGGCCAGGGGGTTTCCGGGAGAAGTGGTCGCCCTGCTGAAGGATATGGAAACACTGGCCCGAGCCATTGAGGCCCGGCGCCGCAAAGCGGGAATGATTCATCTGGACCTGCCGGAGACAGAGCTGGTATACGATGAATCCGGGCAGGTCATCGACGCCCACCCAGCGGATGACAGCTACCCGCATACCATCATCGAAATGTTTATGGTCGAGGCCAACGAAGCGGTCGCCGGTCTGCTGGACCGATTCCGGGTCCCTTTCCTTCGGCGAATTCACCCGGCCCCGGACGCTCAGAGCGCCAAAAACCTCGGACGCTTTATCAAATTGTTCCGAATGAAGGTCCCCCGCCTCCTCGACCGGCGGGCCATTCAGGACCTGCTGGATTCCGTGAAAGACACCCCTCTTTCCTATGCCATCAATACGTATGTTCTCCGCAGTCTGCCCCGAGCGGAATACTCGCCCCTGCATATCGGGCATTATGCATTAGCCAGCACACACTACTGCCACTTCACCAGCCCCATCCGCCGCTACGCCGACCTGCTGGTGCACCGGCTTCTCGACTGTTACATACGCGGAACCCTCAACAAAATCGGACTGGAAGAAGTCCTGCCCGAGCTGGAACTGCGGGAAATCGGCCGGCACTTGACCTGGACGGAAGAACAGGCCGACCAGGCCGAAGAGGAGCTCAAAACCGTTCTGATTCTTCAGATGCTCACCAAACACATCGGCAACGAAATGGACACGGTTGTCTCCGGGCTGACCAACTTCGGCGTCTTTGTCCAGTGTTTGAAATTCGGCATCGAAGGGCTCATTGAACCCGGCGACCTGGGACTGGACGAATGGAGATACGACCAGCGGGCGCAGGCCGTGGTGGGCAAATGGTCCGGACACAGCATTCACCTCGGCCAGCCGATGAAGGCGCGAATCGTCTCCGTGAATGTTCCGGCCCGTCAGCTTTTTGTCGCACCGGCCGAACCGCTGGTCCAGACCCGTCAAGGCGGCCGCTCCCGCCGCCCCAAACCCCAACGAAGAAAGAAATAAAACCGGCCCGAAAAAACAATTGCTGCGCCAGGAAATATCCGTACAATACTTTTTTTGAAAACAACTGTTTACCGTTTCCATTTTGTTTTGGAGGGTCGTCTGAATGGATCAGGTGGTTCTGCTTCCGGCCGGTCAACTCGGAAAAAACTTTATCCCTTCCCCCTATCTGCCGGACGGCAAAGACGAGTTTTATCTCCGCAACAGCCAAATCCCTCAGCCCCATCCGGCCTGGCGTCATCTGCGGGCCGATGAACTCGAACAGCTGGTCAAAAACGGCAACACCGCCGACAACTGGGATGATGTGCTGGTCACCGACGAGTTTGAACCGTCTCAAATCAAAAACAGCTCCTTTTTCGGGCTGGTGCGGCTGGGACGAATGCGCAATCAGATCCTGGAGCACCATGATATACAGGTGCCGATCGGCATCACGAACAGCCGGATTGTCTCCTGCGACATCGGCAATGATACCGCCATCCACAATGTCAGTTATCTGGCCCACTACATCATCGGGAACCGGTGCATTCTGCTGAACATCCATGAGATGCACACGACCAACTACGCCAAGTTCGGCAACGGCATCGTCAAAGACGGCGAGCCCGAATCCGTCCGCATCTGGCTGGACCTGATGAACGAAGCCGGCGGTCGGCGTGTGATTCCCTTCGACGGGATGATTACCGCTGACGCCTACCTCTGGGCGAAATATCGAGACGACAAGATGCTTCTGGAACGGCTTAAGGAAATGACCCAGAAGCAGTTTGACAGCCGCCGCGGCTACTACGGCACGGTCGGGGATCAGTGTGTCATCAAAAACTGCCAGATTCTCAAAGATGTCAAAATCGGCGCTCACTGCTATATTAAAGGCGCCAACAAACTGAAAAACCTGACCATCAATTCCTCCCCCGAAGAGCCCAGCCAAATCGGTGAAGGGGTCGAGCTGGTTAACGGCATCATCGGCTGCGGCTGCCACATTTTCTATGGCTGCAAGGCCGTGCGATTTATCCTGGGCAATAATTCCAACCTAAAATACGGTGCCCGACTAATTCATTCTTTCCTGGGAGACAACTCCACCATCTCCTGCTGTGAAGTACTCAACAATCTAATTTTTCCCGCCCATGAACAGCATCACAACAACTCGTTCTTGATTGCCTCCGTGGTTCTGGGCCAGAGCAATATGGCCGCTGGTGCCACCATTGGATCTAACCACAACAGCCGCGCCAATGACAACGAAATCCAGGCTGGCCGCGGCTTTTGGCCGGGACTATGCACAAGCATCAAACACTCTTCCCGATTTGCTTCCTTTGTACTGCTTTCCAAAGGAGATTACCCAGCCGAACTGGATATTCCGCTGCCGTTTTCGCTGCTGAACAACAATGTATCCCTGGACCGCCTGGAGGTCATGCCCGCTTTCTGGTGGCTTTTCAACATGTACGCTCTGGCCCGCAATACCTGGAAGTTCCAGACGCGCGACAAACGCATCCGCAAAACGCAGCATATCGAGTTTGACTGCCTGGCTCCGGATACCGCAGAGGAAATCTTCCGTGCTATGCACCTGCTGGAACTGTGGACCGGCAAGGCCCTCCTTCGCAAGCAGGACCGTAACCCCGACAGCCTTTCCGCGGATGAACTGGCTGCTTTGGGACGTTCTCTGCTGAGCAGCGGCGGGAAGGAAGCCGGGGATTTGGAAGTGCTCGGCGAAAAAATGGAAAAATCCTCCCGCAAAGCCGTTATTCTCAAACCGGCTGAAGGGTACCAGGCCTATCGGCAGATGCTGCTGTACTATGCCGTCAAAAATCTGCTCAGTTGGATGCAGGCCAATCCGCAGGCGCATTTCGAAGACCTGAAAACCGCTCTGCAGGGCCCCCGATGCCGAGACTGGGTCAATTTAGGCGGCCAGCTGATGCCTGCCGAGGACGTGGACCGGCTGCGGGCCGACATCCGCGAAGGCAAGCTGCAAACCTGGCAGCAGATTCACGATCGATACGACCAGCTCTGGCAGCGGTATCCGGCCGACAAACAAAAGCACGCCTGGGCGACTCTATGCTCACTGTATGAAACACAAGCGCTGACCGCTGAGCAGTGGAAGGAAACCCTCCGTCAGGCCGTCCAAATCCAGCATCTGATTTGTCAACGAGTTTACGAATCCCGCAAAAAAGACTATGAAAACCCCTTCCGGCAGGCTACCTACCGAAACAGCGAGGAAATGCTCGCCGTCATCGGGCCGCTGGAGGAAAACGATTTCGTCAAACGGGTCCGTCAGGAAACCGAACAATTCGAGGCCGTTGCCCAGGCCGTTCTCCAACGAGGGTAATTTGAATAAACATCCTATATTTAAGGAGAAATCCCGATGAATCTGCAGGAAGAACGATATGCAAAATTCGCCTTGGTCCGTGAGATGATGGATGTAGTTGGGGTCGTCCGAAAATTCAACCTCCATCAAACCAAAGAAGTCGCCCAAATCATCCGTTCCGCGGGTCGGCTGCTGCTGACCGGCGAGGGGTCCAGCCGAATCTTCCCCGCTAAAAACGCCATTCGGAAAGCCCTGCGATGGGGGCTGGATTTGGCCGTCTTTACGGAGGGCTCCCGGCAGGCCGCCGAGTACAACCTGTCGCGGTTTGCCGTTTTCTGCGCCTCCAACTCCGGACGCACCAAAGAAGTGGTGCTGCTGGCCAAGAAACTCAAAGAAATGGGCAACCCCAACCGTTTCGGCCTGTCAGCCAATGCCGGCACCCTGCTGGAAGAGGCCTGTGCCAGGACGTTTGTCCTCACCTGCGGCTGGGAACAGGCCGTCGCCGCTACCAAAAGCGTGATTGAGCAGGCCCTCTTTTATGAATCGCTCCTGCGGCATATCGCCGGCAATCTGGCCGATGTCAACTGCGGCAAACTGGCGGACCAGATTCAAACCGCTCTGACCCTCAAAATCGACCCGTCGATTATCCAGACGGCCGTCGGGGCTCCCACCATCTATTTTGCCGGATACAACGACGGCGTGGCCGAGGAGCTGACCCTGAAGACAAACGAAATCACCCGAAATAAATCCGACTATCTGGAGGGCACGTATGCCGTCCACGGCATCGAGGAAGTGATGGACCCCAAAGACATCGTCTTTGTGGTGGACCCCATCGAGGCCGAAATCGAAAAGTTTCAGGAGGTCCTCGTCAAGGGCGTGGGGCTCAAGGTCGTCGCCATCGCCAACCGCAAGACCCCCTTCCCAACGATTCAGGTGCCGGATGCCGGCGAACTGACTCCGTATGTGTACTTGGCCGCCGGATGGAACCTGCTGGTCGAAATCGGCCTGGCCCTCGGCATCAACCTCGACAAACCCACCCGCGCCCGAAAAGTCGGCAACGAACTGATTGTCTGAAAATCGCGCAGACGAAAAACAAGAACGGCGAAGCATATCCGCTTCGCCGTTTTCATTTCAAGACGTCTTGCTTTTTTCTCCTTTTTCCTCTACGTTATGAGTCATGCGAATTCCGATAACCAAATACGGCCTTCCGCAGGCGGCGGCTTATCCGGCTGTCCTGCTTGTTTTGATGCTCGTGTACGCCCTGTTTTTTTGGCAGGTCTTTCCGGAAACCATGCACAGCGGAATCGGGCTTTGGCTGGCTGGCATCCTGCCGGAAGCAATTCTGCTGTGCGTGCTGGGATGGGCCGTCTCTTTTTTCCGCGACCCAACGCGTACAATTCCGGACGACCCGGCTCTGCTTCTTGCCCCCGCTGACGGCACCGTCAGTGATATTGAAAAGGTGCGAGAACCTGCGCTGGGGCCCGACCCGGTCGTTCGCATCGGCATCTTTTTGAGCATCTTCAATGTCCACATTAACCGAATGCCCTGCGCCGTCCGCGTCAAGTCCGTCACCTACAAGCCCGGCAAATTCCTCAACGCCCTGGAAGGCGTTCAGGCCGGAAAACTCAACGAATCCAACAACCTCCTGCTGGAGCGAATCCAGCCGCCCCGTGAGTTGCTTCTGCTGCGGCAGATTTCGGGCGCCATCGCCCGCCGAATTGTTTGCCAAGCAGCCGAAAATCAAACCTTTACAGCCGGTCAGCCCTTTGGTATGATTAAATTCGGCTCCCGAACCGAACTGTATATACCGGCGGGGCCGCATCTGAAGATTTTGGTCAAAGTCGGCGACAAAGTCAAAGCGGGCGAAACGCCGTTAGCCCGATACGAAAATGAGCCATAAACACAGAAAACGCCGTTTCTTCTTTCCGTCCAGGCCCAGACGGCTCCAGACCGTTACGATTTTGCCTTCGCTGGTGACCCTCATCAATGGCATCTGCGGGTTTGCCGCCATCGGACTGGCCGCTCACGGACCGGACAAATTTGCCCTGGCCGGCTACATGATTTTCATCGCGATGATTGCCGACATGCTCGACGGTCGCATCGCCCGAATGAGCCAGACGACCTCCAGTTTCGGCGGCCAGCTGGACAGTCTGTGCGATATGCTCAGCTTCGGGGCGGCCCCGGCGGTCCTGGCCTTTCGTGTGCTGATTCAGAACTTCCCGGACCTGTTCGGGGAAGAAACGTTCTTTCTGTCCGACTTTTTCCGTCGGTTTCTCTGGCTGGCGGGGGCTTCCTATATGTGCTGCGCCGCTGTCCGCCTGGCCCGATTTAATGTGGAAAATGTCGAAGACGAAAGTGCCCATCGGATTTTCCAGGGGCTGCCGACGCCGGCCGCCGCGGGTATTCTGGCCGGACTGATCGTCCTGATTGAACATATGAAGGCCGACCCCACGGCCCGGGGACCTCTGTTTGCTCTGCTTCTGAAAACAATCCTGTATTGTCTGCCGCTGATTGCCATCGGTGCCGGCGCCCTGATGGTCAGCCGCATCGAGTACCCCCATCTGGTCAACCAGTACCTTCGCGGCAAAAAACCCATCATTCACTTGTTCTGGGTCGCCGTCATTCTGGCACTGATTTGGCAGACAGGGCTGCAGGTCGCCCTCGTTATCTGTTTCGGCGGCTATGCTCTCACCGGCCTGTGGCGAAGAATCTGGCTGCATTCCCGCCGGGCGATTGCCGCTGCTCCGGCCGAAACGCCTGCTCCGGCTGCACCGGACCATGTCTGAAAAACGTTTCCAACCAAACGCTTCTCCGATTCCTGACAACACCCTGTCCGTTTATATTCACGTGCCCTTTTGTGCCCGCAAATGCCGCTACTGCTCCTTTTATTCCATTCCCTACAATACAGAAGCGGCGGATGCCTGGAGCCGAGCCGTTTTGAGAGAACTTGAGCTCTATAACGTTCATCATCCTATCCAAACCCTGTACATCGGCGGCGGCTCTCCTTCTGTTCTGTCGGTCAGCCAAATAGACTTTTTGCTTCGCCGGCTTCTCGAACAGACAGGCCGGCCGACGGAAGAGTTCACGGTTGAAATCAATCCGGCTCAGACCAATGCAGAGTTTTTTACGGTATTGAAATCTTCCGGCGTCAACCGACTCTCCATCGGGGCTCAATCCTTTCATCCGGAGGAGCTGTCGTTCCTCGGACGGCTTCACCAGCCGCAGGACATCTCCAAAACCGTCAAAACAGCCCGACAATGCGGCTTCGAAAATATAGCACTGGATTTGATTTATGCCGTCCCCGGTTCTTCCTTAAAAACCTGGAAGCAGTCTGTCCGTAAAGCCCTCGCCCTCGACATCCCTCATCTGTCGGCCTACAGTCTGACCTACGAATCAGACACCCCGCTTTTTCGCAATCTCGAGGACGGAAGAATTGTTCCTGTAGATGAAGACACCGACCGACAGATGTATGAGGCCGCTATCGACCTCCTCGCCTCAGCCGGCCTGGAGCCGTATGAAATCTCCAACTTCGCCCGCCCCGGCTTTGCCTGCCGACACAATTTTCGCTATTGGGACAATCGCCCATGGCTGGGACTGGGGCCTTCCGCCGCTTCATGGTTCAATGGTCAGCGGACCCGCCACATTGCCGACCTGGACCAATACATCGAATCTATCCGAAAGAACCAATGGGCCTTCGACGAGGTTCAGGTACCCTCCCCCCTCGAAATCGCCTGTGAGACGGCTGTCCTAAATCTGCGGAAAACAGCCGGAATTAATCGACAACAGTTTATCTCCCAAACCGGCTTTGACCCGATGGAATTATTTGCCGAACCTATTCAGCACTACGCCGCTCTCGGATTATTGGAATATACCCACGAAACAATTCAGCTGACACGCCCCGCTCGGGCCGTTGCCGATTCAATCCTCTGCGATTTTGCTGACGTTTGATGTCCAGTTTTTGCCTCTTGCTTTTTTCCATCCAGTCTCTATCCTAAGGAAAACTCTAAAAAAGCAGAAAACGATGGATTCTCTGTCTGAAAATAATATTGAACTGGTGGATACAACCGCCTGGCCGTATCTGACTAAAGAGCTGCCCGGCATCGGCGGCGTCATCAAGGTCTGCCCGGAGGATTTCTTTGTCGATGAAATTCCTCTTTATCAGCCGTCCGGCGAGGGGACCCACACCTTCTTCCGGATTGAAAAAAACGGCCTGGCCAGTTCCGATGCCGCCGAACGAATTGCCGACGCCCTCGGGGTCCGCCATCTGGATATCGGGATGGCCGGACGCAAAGACACCAAAGCCGTCACCCGCCAATGGATGTCGGTTGAACACGTCGAACCGGATCGGCTGCTGGCCCTGGAGCTCCCGAACATCCGCATTCTCGAAGTCGCCCGGCACAACAACAAACTCAAAACCGGTCATCTGGCCGGCAACCGCTTCCGCATCCGGGTCCGGCAGCTGGAGGTTCCTGTCCCGCACGGCAAAGAAATTGCCGAGCAGTGTTTAAACATTCTGGCCCGGCGCGGTGTGCCGAACTATTTCGGTCCCCAGCGATTCGGGTCTCGTTTTGAATCGCACCTGCTCGGCTGGGCCCTCGTAAAGGATCGTCTCGAAGAGTTTACGGACATCCTGCTGGGCAAACCCGAACTGGACAAACAGAAAGATTTCATTCGGGCCCGGCGATTTTATGAAGAAGGCCAATACGACAAGGCCTACCGCAACTGGCCGTTCCGTTTCCGCGACCAGCGGCGGGCGCTGCAGTCGCTAATTGACTATCCCGGTGATAAACGCCGCGCCGCCCTGGCCGTCAGCAAACCGTTCCGCAGTCTTCTTGTGGCGGCATGGCAGTCTCATATTTTCAACCAGGTTCTGGCCGCTCGAATGCCTCGAATCGACCAGGTGCTCCAGGGGGATTTGGCGATGAAGCACGACAACGGAGCCTGTTTTGCGGTTGAAGACCCTGCGGCCGAACAGCCCCGATGCGAACGGTTTGAAATCAGTCCGACCGGCCCCCTGCTGGGGCTTCGCACCACCCGAATCAGCGGAGCCGCCGGAGAAATCGAAAACGCCGTCCTCGACCAGGTCCCGCTGCAGGAGGAAGACCTTCGGCGGCTCAAAACTGCCGGCGCCAAAGGCGGACGGCGGGCTCTGCGCTTTCAGCCCAAACAGACTGAAATCGACACCGGACAGGATGACAAAGGCGAATACCTTCAGCTGTCCTTCGAACTGGATTCCGGCTGCTATGCCACCATTCTGCTGCGGGAGCTGATGAAAAAAGATGTCGCCTGAGCTGCCCAAACCAACCGAAATGAATCGATCCCGGCTTTCCGTCTGGCTTCAGGCCTTTCGCCCCTTTTCTTATACGGCGTCTATCATTCCTGTCTTTCTGGGAGCGGCCCTGGCATACGGCAACACAAATACACAGTGGCGGCTGCTTCCTTTCGTTCTGGCCGCCTCGCTGGCAATTCACGCCGGGACCAATCTGATCAACGAATATTTTGATTTTCTCAAAGGCGTGGACCGACCTGACACACGCGGCGGCAGCCGAGTCCTTCCCGAAGGCCTGCTGACGCCTGGCGCTGTCCTGACCGTCGGACTGATTTGTTTTGCCCTTACGGCGCTGCTCGGATTTTGGTTTGTCTGGCTTCGCGGCTGGCCGATGCTTCTTTTGGGACTGGTCGGAATGGCCGGCGGGTTCTTTTATACCGGATTTCCGGTCTTTCTGAAGTATCGGGGATTCGGCGATCCGATGGTCTTTGTGCTGATGGGTCCGCTGATGGTCATCGGCTCTTTTTATGTCCTGACCGGCACATACCGCCATTCGGTCTTGTGGGTCTCACTGCCGGTCGGTTGTCTTGTGACAGCCATTCTGACCGCCAACAATCTGCGTGACATCGACGACGACACCAAAGCCGGCATTCAGACAACCGCCTGTGTGCTGGGTTCTCGCCGGGCCACAATCGAATACGCTGCTCTTGTGCTGGCGGCTTTCGGAATTACGGCCGTCCTGATTATCCTGAACATTCTTCCTGCGCTGTCGCTTCTGGCGCTGCTGGCGGCTCCTTTGGCGGTCCGCAACCTGCGCAGTGTCCTGACCGCCCGTCATTGCCGGCAGATTGAGACTCTGGACCGTCAGACTGCCGCCCTGCATCTGACCTTCGGCATTCTTCTGATCCTATCTATTCTGCTGAACAAGGCAGGATAAATCGAACGTTCGGAGAACCGCCGTGTTTGACTTTGAACCCATCGCCGCACGCTATGACCTCTGCAATCGCCTGTTCAGTTTCGGGCTGGACCGGCGCTGGCGCCTCACCGCCGCTGCTCTGCTGAATCCGCAGCCGCAAGAGCGCATCCTTGATTTGTGCTGCGGAACAGGCGAAATGGCCGCCGCCCTGGCCCGTCTTCAGCCCGCCGCTGAAATCATCGGCCTGGATATCAGTCCGGCGATGATTGAGCAGGCCGAGAAAAAATACGCTACCCTGTCTGAGCAGATAACCTGGCAGGTCGGCGACGCCGTCCAGACAGAACTTCCGCCGAGCTCTTTCGGCCTGATTGCCTGTGCGTTCGGCCTGCGGAATATCCCCGACCTCTCTGCAGCCCTGAAGGAAATGAAGCGGCTCCTGCATCCCGCCGGACGCATCGGCATCCTCGAATTCTCCCTGCCGAAAAACAAATTGGTTCGCAGATTGTTCTGGATGTATCTTCGATATCTGATGCCCGCTGCAAGTGTTCCCCTTTTCGGCAGACCCAACCCGCTGATTTATCTGGCAGAATCCATCCGCACCTGGAATGATGAATTAGATTTTCGAGGCGTTTGTCGACAGGCAGGTCTGTCCTATTCCGCAGGCCATCGCCTCTGCGCCGGCACCGTCACCCTGCACATGCTCGGACACCTGCTGTAAATCGGTTTAGAGCAATTGAGAAAGAAACGTCCGGGCCGGCACAACAATCGGCTGATGCGGACGAGAAAAACAATCCGCATCCACATACGGTTCATCCATCACGACCTGAAAGGCAAACGGCACCTTCAGCTGACGCTGAAAATAGGACAATGCGGGGCTTATTTTCGTGTCAGAGCTCTTGACCTCCGCCAGAAACCACGGCTTGCCGTCCCGAACCACGATAAAATCCGTCTCCCGCTGATAGACATCCCGCACATACCCCAAAACAAATGTCCCCAGACCCAGGTCGTTCCACCCCTCCACCGCCTTGAGCAAATGACAAGCCACAAAGGTTTCCGCTCGTCTGCCGGTATCCTCCGCCAGCGACCAGTCGCATACAAACCATTTCGGTTCTTTGCGAAGAGAACGGGAAACATTTTTAAACCACGGCCGAATTAAAAACCCGAGGTGTAGATTGCATAAGGTCCCAATCCATCGGCGAACGGTGTCTATCGTTACACCGACCTCCGCGGCCAGACTGCTGTAAACCAGCTGGCTCCCGGACCGGGCAAGGAGCAGATGAACCAGCAGCTCTAACTGATCCATCTGCTGAATCCTCGTTAAATCCCGCACGTCCTCCCGCAAGAGCTGCACCCGCAGATTGTGCCACTGTCGGCTGAACATGGCATCCCGGCGAAGAAACGGCTCCGGATAGCCGCCATACTCCCAGAGCGCGGCATAATCCTCCTCCGGAACAGGCTTGGGCGAACGAACAATCGGTCCGGGCTCAGGCAGGTCCTGACGAACCGTTTCTGCGGCCGTAAACGGATGCATTCGGTATAAAAAATACCGGTCTATCAAACTGTCTCCCCCATGCTGATGAATATCCAGCCGCGAACTGCCGGTTACGACAATCCGGACCTGATCCGCATAGGTATCAAAAAATCCTTTTAAAAAAAGCTTCCATTTTCTGAACTTATACAGTTCATCAAACAGGATAACAGGAGTCGCCTGGTTAAGCTGATTCAAGCCCGCTTGTTCGGCCGCCGCCGACGGCCCTTTGACAATCTTCGAACGGTCATCTACGTTATCCCAATTAAAATACCTCCGGGCAACAAGCCGACAGGTAGTCGTTTTGCCGACTTGCCGAGCCCCGCTGACAAAGGCCATCCGGCGGTTTAATGACAAATGGCGGGCTAAAATCGTATCGTATAAGCGTCTTCGAATCTCCATATGATACTATTATCGACAACGTCGTAAAACAGTCTATACTATTTTACGACATTATCGAAAAAAGTCGAATTATAAAGACAATTATAGTCTTTATTTGGGGGTTTCCAAGAAAACTCAATCGCTTGTGTCCAGAATGGACATAAAGGCATCCTGCGGAATCGTCACCTGGCCAATGGCCTTCATCCGCTTCTTGCCCTCCTTCTGTCGCTTGAGCACCTTCATTTTTCGCGTGACATCGCCGCCGTACAGCTTGGCCGTCACATCTTTGCGGTAGGCTTTAATCGTCTCCCGGGCGATAATCTTGCCGCCGATCGCCGCCTGCAGCGGGATTTCAAACTGATGCCGCGGGATGGCTTCCTTTAGTTTCAAAAGCAGTTTGCGCCCGCGCTTCTCGGCGTTGCTCCGATGCACAATTAAACTAAGAGCTTCGATGGGAGTTTTATTCACCAAAATATCTATCTTGACCAGATCCGACGCCTCGAATCCCAAAAACTCGTAATCCATTGTCGCGTAGCCGTGGCTGATGCCCTTGAGCTGGTCATAAAAATCATAGACAATCTCCGCCAGCGGAGCTTTGTATTCGAGCATCACACGTGTGGGGCTGATGTATTCGGTTTTCACCAGTTTGCACCGCCGCTCCTCCGCCAGACGGAGCACTCCGCCCAGCGATTCGTGGCTGGTAATGATTTCCAGCCGGACCATCGGCTCCCGCAGTTCTTCAATCCGCGAACGGTCGGGCAGTTCTGCCGGACTGTCGATGCGCTTGACCTCCCCGGAGGTCAGCAAGACCTCATAACTGACTGTCGGGGCTGTCTGCACCACGTCCACATCGCTTTCCCGCTCCAGCCGCTCCTGCACAATCTCCATATGCAGCAGCCCGAGAAATCCGCAGCGAAAGCCGAATCCCAGCGCCGGTGAATTCTGCGGGGCAAACGAGAAGCTCGCATCATTCAGCGCCAGTTTTTCAAACGCCTCCCGCAGCTTCGGATAATCCGTCTCCCCGGACGGATAAAAATCGGAAAAAACCATCTGGACCGGCTTTTTATATCCCGGCAGCGGTTTTTCCGCCGGATGATGAAAATCGGTGATCGTATCGCCGACTGTCACATCGTGCAGATTCTTGATATTGGCAATCACATAGCCCACCTCGCCGGTGCCGAGGGCCTCCACCGGAGTCATTCGGGGCATAAACTTGCCCAGCTCGGTAATCTGATAAGTGCGGCCGGAACCCATCAGCCGGATTTTCTGGCGTTTGTACAAACGCCCCTGAAACACCCGCACGTAGCAAATTACACCGCGGTATTCATCCGCATGGCTGTCAAAAATCAGCGCAGCCGTCGGTTCTCCACTTTTATCCTCCGGCGGCGGCAGACGCGTAATAATCGCCTCCAGCAGTTCCGAAATACCCTGTCCTGTCTTGGCACTGACCTTCAGGCAGTCCTTGGTCGGAATGCCGAAGGCATGCTCCACCTCCTGTGCTGTTTCGTCCGGACGCGCCCCGGTTAAATCAATCTTATTGATCACCCCGAGGATTTCACAGCCGCTTTCGACGGCCAGATAGGCATTGGCAACCGTCTGCGCCTCTACGCCCTGCGAGGCGTCCACCACCAGAAGGGCGCCTTCACAGGCGGTCAGCGCGCGGGACACCTCATAATGAAAATCCACATGCCCGGGTGTATCAATCAGATTCAGCATATAGGTCCGGCCCTGATACGGATACGTCATCGTCACCGCAGAGGCCTTAATGGTAATGCCCCGCTCCCGCTCCAGGTCCATATCATCCAGAAACTGCTCTTTCTTTTCCCGGTCGCTGATGGCGCCGGTCAGCTCGAGCAGCCGGTCCGCCAGCGTACTCTTGCCGTGGTCAATATGCGCAATAATCGAAAAATTCCGTATATGTTCCGTTCCCATATGAATCCCAAACCTCTGTCTTTGGAAAAGAGAATATTATATCATCTTTTTCAGAAACAGGCAATCATCCCCAACTTTTCTGGACAAAAGCGGACCCCAGCGATACCATAACCCCGCTGTGAACGGAAAAACCCTGTTTTGCCTCTTGTTTTGCGACCTTCGGCCGAATGAATTCGTTTTGGAAACAAAATTATCTGGGGCCCGGCGGGATAAAGGAAATGCTCACCATCGCCTTTCCGATGGTCATTTCCAGCGCCTGCGACACCATTATGATTTTCACAGACCGGCTGTTTCTGTCGCGTCTGGGACCCCACCAGATGAGTGCCGCAATGGGCGGAGGGCTGACCTGCTTTATGCTGAGCACATTCTTTCTCGGCGTGACGGGCTATTGCACCGCTCTGACGGCCCAATGTTTCGGTGCAGGCAGAAAAACCGATTGCCCGGTTGTGATTACACAGGGTCTTCTTGTTTCCCTCTTTGCATGGCCGCTCATTCTGGCCGCACGTCCTCTGGCCTGGAAACTCTTTCTTCTCACCAAAATTCCTCCGGAACAGCTCGGCCCCCAAACGGTTTATTTCGATATCCTCCTGTACGGGGTCCTGATTAGTCTGTTTCGAAACTGCCTGAGCAGCTTTTTCTCCGGCATCGGCAAAACCCACACCGTCATGGTCTCGGCGATTGTGTCAACGGTTTCGAACATTTTTATCAATTATATTCTGATTTTCGGCCATTTCGGTTTTCCGGCCCTCGGCATTCGCGGAGCGGCCTACGGCACAATCCTCGGGAGCTTCTTTGGACTGCTTGTGCTGGGCCGTGTTTATCTGCTCGGGCCTGAGCGGCACGTGTTTGCCGTGACCCGTTCCTTCCGATATGACGGTCTATTGATGAAAAAACTCTGGCGGTACGGCACACCCGCGGGCATCGAATTCTTCCTCAACATGCTGGCTTTTACTCTGCTGATTCTCAACTTTCACGCCTGCGGTCTCCAGACTGCAACTGCCGTAACCATCGTCTTTAACTGGGACCTGGTCTCTTTCATCCCGCTGGTCGGCATTCATGTCGGTGTGACCAGTCTGGTCGGACGCTATATGGGCCGCTCCGAACCGGACATTGCCGACCGCGCCGCTCTTTCCGGACTGAAACTGGCCTGGACCTACTCCTTCTGCACTTTGCTGACCTTTGCTTTTTTTCCGCATCCTCTGGTGGATGTCTTCCGTCCCCCTCAGGAGGACGCCGTCTTTGCCGCCGCCCGTCCGGAAGCGGTCTTTATGCTGCGGATGGCTGCCCTGTATGTGATGGCGGACGCCACGACGCTGGTCTTCAGCGGCGCGCTTCGCGGCGCCGGCGATACGTTCTGGGCGATGGCTATTTCCGTCAGCATGCACTGGACGCTGGTTATCGGGCAGCTTTTTCTTCTGAAAATCGCCCAGCTCTCTCCCCGATGGACCTGGGGATTTCTGTGCCTGACGCTTCTGGCCTTCAGCGGGCTGATTTATCTGCGGTACCGAACCGGACAGTGGAGAACCATCCGGGTGCTTGATGAGACAGTCCCGCCGCCGGCTCCCATCGAACCCCTGCACGAAATCAAAGATTTGTAAACCAAAACGACGGAAAGCGACGGTCATTCCGAACGAAGAATCTCGATGCGCTCTTCGACCCACTTGTCGCCCGAGAGATTGTTCTGCCGCAGCGGACCGTACCACCACCAGCGCACCCGTCCTTTTTTATCAACCAAATAAAGACCCGGCACCACCGGATTGGCCCATGCCCGGACCGCCAGCCGTTTGGCATCCTGCGCCACGGGAAACATCAACCCTTCTTTCTGGACCCAGGAGGCCGGTTCTATTCCGTTCTTTTGAGCCTGCAGCGGCGGGACCAAAATCCCAATCAGTGCCACTTCCTGAGGATTGTACTGCCTGGCCCAGAGCTTGTAAGCCGCCACATCCTCCGCGGAAGCTTGCTCAGGCGAACAGAAAATCACCAGCACCGCACGCCCGCTCAGCTGCCGAAATGTCAGGGGCTTGCTGTTCATCCAACCGGTCAGTCCCTCCAGTTCCGGGGCCTGGAATGAAAGCGGCTGCGTCTGAGAAAAATCAAACGGTTCCCCAAGCATCTCATTCCAAATCACCACCTGCCCTTCGGAGAGAACCCGCAGAAACTGATTCATAAACCGAATCCGCAGCTGTTCCATCTGTTCCTGCAGTTCGTTCTGCCGCCCGCTTTCCTCCAGACGGGTCCGCAGCTGCTCCTGATTGCGCAAAAACTGACGATGGAGAACCTGCATCCGATTTTTCTGATCTTTGGTCAGTTGTAAATAGGCCGACGGCGCCGGGCGGAACATCGCATAAACTCCCTCAAACTGAAACCCCAGCTCCTGCAGGCGAAGCCGCTGAGGGGGCTGGAGAATGTCATCCGTCTCCTTCATCAGTTCCACCACGGCGCGGACATGCTCAATCATCTCCGGCTCCGTCGGATTGGGCGGCTGGTCCCGAAGAACGAACAAGTGCGGGTCCATGCGGCTGCAAAGCGCTTCCAAACGGCCGGTCTGCTCAGCCGTCAGTTTCAGCTCTTTGCGGACAGCCGGGTCGCGGATGAGATACGGCAGCGGCGTCAAGGCCGGCGGAATATAATCCTTCTCCTCTGCCAAACAAATGGTCTGACGATAAAAAAACGAGAGCCCAAACACCAGGATCTTTATCCAATGTCTCTTCATAACTCTCCGAATCCGGATCACCTCAACCTTTCTGTAAACCCGCCAACAGATAATCCAGGCACAGCTGCGACCAGGTTTCCATGCTGTCCCGTCGACGGAGAAGTTCCTCCAGCGGCAAAAATTCCAGTTGTGTAATCATCTGCTCCCGGCGACTGACCGCCGGCTTCTCCAAGTCCCATAAGTGCACAATCCCAAGATGAACACGGCCGACTTCGTTGGAGTCATCATTCAGCAAACCGATGATTGTCTCCTTATACGGTGATTCCACATTCACCTCTTCCGCCACCTCCCGGTGCACCGCATTTAAATAAGTATCATACGGCGAAAACAACTCCATATCATCGGCCGGATTGATATGTCCGCCGATGCCGATGGAGCGTTTCTCAACCAGACGTGTTTCACCTGCCCGCTTGCCCCGCACATAAGTCAGGTATTGGTCGCCGGAACACATAAGTACGTAAGGAATCATCTGCTTAAAGGACGGATCTTTTTCCGCTTCCACACGAAGCATGTAGCGTCCGGCACCCGGCGCAAAAAAAATCGGAAGGTATCGCGATGCGTCCGGCATGACTCCCTGAAACATTCCTGCACTTTCTAACAATTTTCGTTCGACTACCAAAACCCGTTCATCCTGCACCATTTGAAAAACTCCCATTCGATCTTATTGGAGCCGGAGTGTAGCCAAATCCTCTCCCAATGTCAATTGGGAGTGCAAGGCGGCCACAAACAAGAGAAAAATTCTCTTTAATTAAATTGTTTTTGAAAAATTTCCTGCCCAATCCAATTCGTCCGGAGTATAATTTATCGTGTATTCGTCCGGTATAGATTCCGGTCGGCTTAAAATTAAAAATTGAAAAACAATGGGGTCAATACGGCTCGGCACGCTTTGAACAATTGAGACAAAGAAGTGGAAACATATTGATCCGGTCTTAGAAATTGTCGTTGTGGCAGATCACCGGTTCAATTCAGTTTTTCTCCTGATGTAAGCGCTCCATTTTTCGTCTTCTTCACGATGCGCCCACCCGCACTTGGCTGAAGATCCGCCATATTTCGGATCGGAAAGGAAAAGGAATTATGAATGTTTTACTTGTAAACCCGCAAGTGCCGGACACGTTCTGGAGTCTGAAAAACGCACTCAAATTTGTCTCCAAAAAAGCAATTCTGCCCCCAATGGGACTTCTTACCATTGCCTCCCTTTTGCCCAAAGACTGGTCAGTACGGCTTGTGGATACGGCCGTCTCACCCCTGCGGGACCGGGATATTCAATGGGCAGACCTGGTCTTTTTGACGGCCATGTTCATTCAGAAAAAATCCGCCGATCAGATTATCGCTCGCTGTCAGCAGCAAGGGAAAAAGGTAATCGCCGGCGGCCCCTTGTTCACAAGTCTTCCCGAATTATATACCCACGTGGACCATCTGGTCCTCAAAGAAGGTGAAATTACCCTGCCGATGTTTCTGGAAGATCTGCAGAATGGAACCCCGCGAAAAATCTATACCACGCACAACAGGGCAGACCTGCAAAGCACCCCGCTGCCGCGATGGGATCTGGTCAAAATGAAAAAATACGGCGCCATGGGAATCCAGTATTCTCGGGGCTGCCCCTTTGACTGCGACTTCTGCGACGTGACAACCCTGTTCGGCCACCAGATTCGAACCAAGTCTATCGATCAAATTTTGGCCGAACTGGACCATATCTATGCCACCGGCTGGCGGCGGGAAGTCTTCTTCATCGACGACAATTTTATCGGCAACAAAAAGAGGGTCAAAACCCAGCTGCTGCCGGCCATCATTCAATGGATGGAGGCCAAACGCTACCCGTTTACATTCAATACCCAGGCTTCCATAGACCTGGCTGATGACGAAGAACTGATGAATTTGATGGTCAAAGCCGGGTTTGACTGCGTTTTTATTGGCATCGAAACCCCCAACCAAGCCAGTTTGACTGAATGCAGCAAGCTGCAGAATCGCGGCCGAGACCTCTTGGCCTGCGTACAGAAAATCCAGCGATTCGGCCTGCAGGTGCAGGGTGGTTTTATTCTCGGATTTGATCACGACGACCCCTCCATTTTCGATACAGTCATTCAATTCATTCAGCACAGCAGCATTGTGACAGCCATGGTCGGCCTGCTGAATGCCCCGCGGGGCACCAAACTGTTTCAGCGTCTGATGAAAGAGCAGCGACTTTTGAAAGCATCAACCGGCGACAACACCGACTGCACAATCAACTTTATCCCGAAAATGGGCGAAGACAATCTGATACGCGGATATCAAAAAGTGCTCCAAACCATTTATTCTCAGCACCACTACTGCCAGCGCATCAAAAGTTTTCTGGAAAATTATCGCCTGCCCCCCTCAAAAAAGTTCCGTCCAAACCTAAGCGATCTCCGTGCCTTCTTGAAATCCCTCTGGCACATTGGGGTCCTAAGCCGCGGACGAACATATTACTGGAAACTGCTCCTCTGGTCCCTGCAAAATCCTTATTATCTCCAGATGGCAGTTCGATTTTCCATTTACGGATATCACTTCCGCAAGATTTTCAAAAATCTTCAGCGTCAAATTCAGCAGACAACGGCAAACCCCGCCATGGACGGCTCAGAACTGAACGCGGTATTGTCTTTGCCAAAATAGATGAGGCAGTCATCCCCCTCTTTTAAGCAGGTTTCGAAGAATGGCGATCAAGGTCGGCGGCTCCAGAACCTTTTTCTCCAGACGTACATAGACCGTTCTGGGATCTGTAACAGTCACCCGTCCGGGAAACCGGGCGAACAAATCCTCCGGTTTGGCATCCTCGGAAAAACGAAAAATCAAATCCGATTCCTGCAGCAGAATGCTTTTGAGCCCATGCCGCTGCGCCAGGATGCGAATCTCCGCCGCCTGAAGCACCTGCTGAACCTTCGGAGGAATCGGCCCGAAAATATCCCGCAGTTCCTCTCGAAGCCGTTCGATATCCTGCGGCGTACACGCCTGACCGAGCCGACGATAGACCTCCATCCGCTGTCGGTCGGAAGCAATATACGATTTCGGAATCACCGGTGCAAAACCCAAATCAATTACCGTCTCCGGCGGCTGAACCAGCGGCTCGTTCTTGAGCCGCCGCACCGCATCCGCCAGCAGTCGGCAGTACATCTCATAGCCGACCGTATGAATATGTCCGGACTGCTCCGGCCCGAGCAGATTACCCGCCCCTCGTATCTCCAAATCCCGCAGAGCAATCCGAAAACCGGCCCCCAGCTGCGAAAAATCCTCAATGGCCTTCAGCCGCCGGGCCGCCAGCGGGCTGACCGGACGGTTTTCCGGCAAGAGCAGATAGGCATATGCCCGGTGTTTGTAGCGTCCGACCCGTCCCCGCAGCTGATGCAGCTGCGCCAGACCGAAACGGTCCGCATCCCGGACAATCAGCGTGTTGGCATTCGGAATGTCCAGCCCGGCTTCAATAATCGTTGAGCACACCAGCACCTGAATCTGACCGGTCACAAACCGAATCATCGCATCTTCCAGATGATGCTTGGACATCTGCCCGTGCACAATATCCACGGTTATCTTCGGGTCATTCAGAATGGCCCGTACCCGCGCCGCCTCCTGGTCAATCGTCTGCACCCGGTTGTACAGATAAAAAACCTGACCGTCCCGCGCGATTTCAAACAGAATTGCTTTGCGAATGGTTTCCGGGTCAAAGCGGCACACATGCGTGACCACGCTGCGCCGATCCAGCGGCGGCGTCGCCAGTGAGCTGATATCCCGCAGACCCAGCAGAGACATATGCAGCGTGCGGGGAATCGGCGTGGCCGTCAGCGTCAGAATGTCCACATTCACCCGAAACCGCTTCAGCCGCTCTTTGTGCTCGACGCCGAACCGCTGCTCTTCATCAATAATCAGCAGTCCTAAATCGTGAAACCCTACATCATCCGACAGGAGCCGATGCGTTCCAATCAGAATATCCAGCCGTCCCTGCCGAGCATCCAAGAGAATCTGCCGAACCTGTGCCGGCGGGGTAAACCGATTCAGCACCGCGATGCTGACGGGAAAATCCGCAAACCGTTCGGCAAACGTCCGGCCGTGCTGGACCGACAGCACCGTCGTCGGCACCAGCACTGCCACCTGCTTGCCCGCACAAACCGCCTTAAAGGCCGCCCGCATCGCCAGTTCCGTCTTGCCGTAGCCGACATCGCCGCACAGCAGGCGGTCCATCGGCACCGGTGCTTCCATATCCCGCTTGATTTCCTCCGCCGCCTTCAGCTGGTCCGGCGTCTCTTCATAGGCAAACGCCTCCTCGAACTCCTTCTGCCAGTGCGTATCGGGCCCGAAGGCAAACCCGCCCATCTGCTGGCGCTTGGCCTGAATCTCAAGCAGCTCCTCCGCCAGCTCCTGAACATGCTGGGCCACGCGCTGTTTCTGCTGCTCCCACTTCTTGGTGCCGATTTTGGACAGGGGCGGACGCGTAGGCATCGTCCCGACGAATTTGTGCACCAGATGAATCTGCGAAACCGGCACATGAATCTTCACCTTGTCGGCATACTCGAGCGTCAGATACTCCTGCATCTGCCCGTGCATCGGAATCGACTCCATCCCCACATACTTGCCGATGCCGTAGGACACATGCACGACAATATCGCCTTTGGTCAAATCCAGCAGACTGTCCACAGGCGAAGCCATGCGAATCGCCCGGACGCGTCTGCGCATCAGGGAGCGGCCGAACAGTTCATGATGTGATACGACAATCACCTTCAGCGAACGGATGCAGAAGCCCTGATGAACCGTCCCCAGCTCCAGATGAAAAGACGAAGGAATAGTCCGGCCTTCTTCCTGAAGAATCTCCTTCGTCCGCTGAATCTCCGCATGATTCTCACAGTACAAAAACACCTCATAGTCCCGGGCTTTCTCCAGCAGCGCCGCCAAGGCCTGTTTATGGTCTTTCCAGGTTCCCGCCTGCCGATGCTCCAGCTCCTGAATGCTGCCGACATCCAGCCGCAAGGCCTCCGTCCCGCCTCCGAAACGGCTGATTTCCACAGACGAAAACCGGCGGACGGCCTGATAAATCGACTCCCAGCGGCAGAATCCCCGCAGGTCTTCCAGACGAGACAAAAACACCTCCGCTACCTCCGCCAGCTCCAGCGGTTCTTCAAGGAAAACGATCGTCTCCTCCGGAAGAAGATTGAGGAAGAGTTCCGACTGTTCAAAGACCTGCTGAGCGGGTGGATTGACAATCTGAACCCATTTCAGGGAGCGTCCGGACCGCTGGGTATCCAAATCAATCGTGCGGATGCTTTCGATTTCATCGCCGAAGAATTCGATTCGAATCGGCTCTGCCGCCGAGGCCTCCTGCGACTGCTCGCTAACGGCTGCCGAGGCGTAAATATCCAGAATCCCGCCGCGGCGGGCAAACTGGCCGGGGATATCCACCTGCTCAACCGGTTCAAATCCCCACTCGAGCAGTTTTGCAGCCAGTTTTTCAATGTCATATTGCCCGCCCATCTGAAGTGTCAGGCCGCCTCCGAGGAGACTGTCTGCAGAGGGAACCGGCTGCATCAGCGCCTGAATGGAGGCACTCATCAGAAACGGACAAGTCGAACCGCTGCGCTGCCGCCGGGCCAGATTCAGGGCTATGCGAACCCGCTGAGAACCGATTTCATCTGCTGCATCCAAAGCCGCCTGCGGACTTTCCCAAACCGGCAGGGTCTCCGCCGCTCGACCGCTGAATACCTCCAGATCATCTCCTGCATCATCCGCATCGTCGATATGGGCGCTGACAAACAGGACAGGCCGCTGAAGTCCCTGATGAACATAGGCGGCCAGAAGGCGCGCAAAAGAACCCCACGTCCCCTCGACCGCGATCGGGGGGTCAGATGGGTTTCTGCCACGCAACCGCTCAAGCAGCTGCTGAACCGTCTTGTCTTTGCCTAAGTCCATCGATTGATGAGTGCCGGAACAAAAGCCGCCTCTCATTCAGGCAGTCATCAACACCACAATCCCTCTGAAAAAAATATACGTCGGAATCCGGCGATGTTCTACTGAAAGCGATCTGCTTTACAGGCGGTGAATCACCCCGACCACGACCCCTTCGATGCGGCAGTCTCTCGAATAAATCGGTTCAAAGGCATCGTTTTCCGCCTTCAGCCGCACCGCAGAGGGCTCGAGAAAAAAACGTTTCAGGACTGCCCGTTCGCCGTCAACCAGGGCCGCAACCACCTGACCGTTTTCTGCAACAGACTGCCGGCGGCAAATCACATAATCTCCGTCCTGAATGCCGGCATTGACCATACTCGACCCCTTCACACGCAGGGCAAACAGGTCCTCTGTTCTGCCGAACAATTCCTTCAAGCTCAGACGGTCATTCTGTTCGCTCGGTTCAATCCCGTATCCGGCGCAGACCGTCCCTGCCAGAGGAATCGACGACGATTCGTTCAGACAACCCCGGGATGCGGCTTCCGCCGCTTCAGGCCGCCGAGTTCGAGCAAGAAGCTGCCGACCCCGTTCGGTCAAGCGTAAAGAGCGTGCCTTCCCGGCTGCGGTTCGAACGATGAGTTTGGCGGCGGCGAGGGCCGCCAGATGCTCGTGAACGGTGGGCCGGCTTGCGTGAAGTCTTTCGGACAACTCCGCAATCGTCGCCGAATAACCATGCCTGTCCTGAAACTCCGCCGCCGCTTGAAGCACGTCGAGTTGCCGGGGAGTAATCGCAGACATCTCCATTCTGCTCATCGCAAATTGTCTCCTCAACTTTGCATCCGGACTCCTGCAGGGCCGTCTGGAGCGGCAAAACGGACAGCTTTCCCTCCTCGGCCAACTCCTCCATCAACTTGCCCTCCAGCGGGGAGCCGAGCAGACGGTTCAACAGCACCAGAACCTTCCCAATCGGGTTCGCTGCGGTCTCTGATTCAGGTGCCGTCGGGACGGAGGGAGCGGGCCATTCCACAACAAAATCGCCGCCCGGACCGAATTTGCACACAGGAATCTGCGAATCATCAAATCGTTTGACTTCCATGTCCTGCTTCTCCTAACCAATCTGTTCAGGTCTGCTTTATATCGGCAAAGAGCGGCTCAAAACCCGAACAAAAACCGAACAAACAGAAAAAAAGTCTTAACTGTCTGTATGAATGCCGCTTAGGAAAGGGAAAATTTTTGCGGCAGATTTCGGAGACAAAAAAACCGCCCGTACTTCGCAGAAGGAGGAGGAAGTCGGTGAACTTCCCAGGGCTACTTGAACGTACGGGCGGCAGAAGGAGCTTTCGTTTTACTGACCGCAAAACATCAAACACTGTAAAAGATCAAATATTACTTATCTTACTATAAAGACTTTGTCAAGCCCTTGCAAGAAAAAAAGTGAAAAAATCACAAAAAAACAAAAACACTCCATAAATATACTGAAAAAGAGAATGGAAAAATAATGATTTCTATCCATTTTATGATAGTTCCAGTGACAACATAAAGCCCATATTTACAGATATTTATAAAAATGAGCAATTTGTTTGTTTCCGCTGCTCATTTACCGAACTCGTACCAACAAACTTTTATCCACAAAACATTCTCCCAGATGTTTGGTCAAGTCTAATATATACCGCTGACCGTCCTGCCAGTATCCGGCTGTCGGGCGAATCTGGCCGCAAATCTCTGAAAAGTAAGCATTTAGATTGCCCATCATCAGTTCCCGGACCAATTTGGCCGCCATCGAAGCCAGACTGACCGGCAGATATTTTTGATCCGCGCCGGCCGTAAAATGCAGCCGCATCGTCCCTTCCTCCGACCGGAGCTGATAACTGCTCAGCTCGTCGCCCTCCTTTAGAATGGTTAATTCCATCTGCGGAAACATTCGCTGAAGCTCGGAGCGGTACCGCAGACGTCCGCCCTGCCGGTCAATCAGAAACTGAACGACCTTGCCGGATGCACGGCTTTTTTGAAACACCGTGTCAATCAGACAGCACAGCTGACCAAACAGAACACGGGCCTTGTTTTTGACCAAACCGATTTGGCGATTGTATTCGGCCACCTCCAGACACCGGGCCTGCAGAAAACAGAACCGCATCCCCTGCTCCTCCAGAACCCGCCGGAAAAGAGCCCCTGCAATTCGAATGTCCGCCGGATCAATGGATACCAGTTCGGACTTCCTTGTGTGCCAGGGATACTCACCTCGCTGGTGGGCAAAATCGGGACAGAGGACGTTCAAAATCTCCTCCGTTGTTTGGGGAACGGTTTCGAAGCCGCCTGCCAGCAGGGAGGCCAGCACCGTTCGTTGAAGGTCTTTCAGCCCTGCCTGACGGGAATAGACCTTTTTGCTGTCGTTGATGAGGAGCCGTCCCCGCTGTCCTTTCTTTTGTCGGCAGACGGCGGACTCGAGCACCATCCACAAATCCGCCCGCAGCAGCGCATCGGGGACTTCAAAGACCGCCGTCGCCGCCACCAGCGGCCCCAGCAGCGGCCCGTAGCCGGCTTCATCAATCCCTGCAAGAAAGGCCATCATCACTCCTGCCGTATTTTTTGAAACAGTATAGTGTAACAGAGAAAATAGTGTAACAGAGAAAAAAAACAAGAAAAGGCAAAAAGTTCGTTTTTGATGCCGAAAATGCGGTTTTTGAGCGATCGGCATCGGGAAAAATACCGATTAAAACGCGCACAAACGCGTTGCAAACGTGATAGAAACAACCGGCAAACGTGCCGTAAACGCGCTGGCCCCCTGATGTGTCCGGAAGATGCCAAAAGAAGAGGGGACAGCCTAAAAATCGGAAGTGCCAGAATAGAAGGACTGTGACACACCAATAAAAATGGAGTTGTCTGCTTGCCCCTTCGTTTTAAGCCCATTTGTTCCTCCTTCTCAAATTGGGGATATTATACCAGAAGAAGAGGCAAAAGGCAACCGCGGATTTCGCAGATCAAAGAGAATTCACCACGGATGAACACGGATGGACGCGGATTAAGAAATGGGTATGGATGAACGGAAGATGTGGGGGGGTGTCGACGGAGGGCTTGGTGTCAGGGGCTATTTTTTTCGTTGGGCTGTTCGTTTTATGGACTTGAACGATTGACCGAAGAGGTTCGGCAAGTACAATGATGTACGAACGAATGGTCGAAAAGGGCGCGGCAGAAACCGCGGCAGATCGAACAATATGTGACGAGGGTACTGTGAATATGCGGAATGGAGGGTTTTTATGATTGTTACCCGAAAGATTGAAATCGCCTGCCGAAACAAAGAGGATTACCCCAAGATTCAAGAATGGCTCAAGCAGTGCCGCCTGATGGCCAACAAAGTAATGACACACTATTATACGGCCTGGCAGGACATGCTCGACCACAAAGCTCCGGAACAAAAACAGAATGATTACTGGCAACAAAAATATGGCTGCAGCTTCAAAAACAGCGGTTATCGTTATTTAAGAGAAAAGTTTCGCGATCTGCCCTCTTATTTTGCCAGAGATATTGGTACCAAGGTTTATCAGGATTTTCAGGCGGACTTAAAAAACGGCTTGCTGAAAGGGGAACGTTCGCTTCGAACGTACCGCAACGGATGGCTTCCGCTGCACAATGAGGACATTCACCTCCGAAAAGAAGAGAAGGAGTATGTTCTGCGATGGATCCAGACAATTGATCTCTCTATTGTTTGGCAAAGACCGCAGCGGCAACCGCTCGATTGTTCAGCGGATCCTGGACGGAGTCTACAAGGCCAGCGGCAGTCAGATTGTCAAGGATTGGCGAAAGAAGAAATGGTTTTTGCTGCTGTGTGTGGGCATTCCGGAGCAAGGCAGCGAAAAGGATGAGGCCGTTGCGGTGGGTGTGGATTTAGGGATTTCGGTGCCTGCGGTTTGTGCTTTAAACAATGGTGCGGCTCGTGCCTATATCGGCGGTTCGAATCTTCTCAAGCGGTTTGCGATGCAGAAAAAGCAGCGCAGCCGGCAGCGGGAATTTATCCCGTCCAACAGCCAGCACGGTCGGCAAAAAGTTGATCAAGCGATTTTTAAGATGCAGGACAAAGAACGCCGGTTTGTTCACAGTTTTAATCACAAAATCAGCAAGAAAATTATTCAGTTTGCGAAAAAATACAAAGCCGCCGTGATCCGGATGGAAGACCTGAGCGGCTATGACGCCAGCCAGACGATCCTGCGGAACTGGAGTTATTATGAGCTCCAGCAGATGATAGAATATAAGGCCAAACGGGAAGGGATCCGTGTAGAAAAACTGAAAGCCCAGTATACTTCTCAGGCGTGCAGCCAGTGCGGGCACATTGCGAAAGAGAACCGGAAAACTCAAGCGCAGTTTCAGTGCACCAACTGCGGTTTTGAGTCGAACGCGGATTATAATGCGGCCTTGAATATTGCTCGCGGAGGTGTTAAAATACCGAAAGATATGGCCCAAAAGGGCCTTGAGGAATCAGACGAGTAATCGTCTGGGGCGTGTTGTGTCCGCAAACAGCGGATAGCGCTTTGGCGTAAAACGCCCGAAGGTGAGAAAAAAACCGCATTTTGAAAGGATTTTTTTTGACAAAAATCCTGGTTTTTTTACTCATTAACTGCTCTAAATCGGGATCAGATAACAAGATACGACGGGACAGTTGTATCTGACCCCGATTTGGGAGCCAGACACAACTAAGACGGCCGCGACTGCTGCGGCCGGTTGGTTGTATCTGACCCCGATTTGGGAGCCAGACACAACGCTTTATAGTCCGTTTTCAGTTCTTCAAAAGTTGTATCTGACCCCGATTTGGGAGCCAGACACAACGCATACGCGGCCAACTGCAATCCCCACTCCGTTGTATCTGACCCCGATTTGGGAGCCAGACACAACTGACTGTTGCGGCGAAAACGAAGCATTCGAGTTGTATCTGACCCCGATTTGGGAAATGAAGAGTTATAAAGGAAGAATGAAGAAAATCCCGCCGGCGGTCGGCGGAAAACGAGAGACTTCATATAGAGATGTTGAGCCCGTGTCAGCGGGCAGAACAGGATTAGCCGCGCCCGAAGCAGGGGCGCGGTAAATATAGTAGAATAAAACTCCCTCAGAAACTCTGGACTCCCGCCTTCCTTCTTCGCTAAAAGCTTCGGAGAACAAGTCGCGGGAGTGACAGGGGGAATAGCCCCGGGCGCAAGCCCAGGGAAGATGGGATGGGATTTTCATTCTCTTTTTCCCCGCCCTTGCGGACGGGGCTATTCTATGCTGCCCGCTTTCGTCCTTCACTCGAAAGCTTCGGAGAACAAGTCGCGGGAGTGACAGAGACTGGGGTGGTATGATTATTTCGTGTTGTCAGGCACTAAAACAATAACTCGCTTAAATACTGATGAGATGATTGAATGTGAATGGAAGAGGAGAAAAAAAGCGGGGGCCAAATAAGAACAGAGACTTCTAACCTTCTGTTCCGGGGTCGGTGGCCCCCGCATAAAACGCCCTTCCACTTTCACTTTTATCCGAATCGATTTTACCATTTCAAATATCCGTTTTCAATATTGGAATCAAATTTTTCTATTTATGAGAGCAGACAAATCAAAGACCTGAAAGAATTGAAAGGTTCCCTTTTGTTTTAGCGGCGGAGGTCTTTGCCTTTGAACCGCTGACCAAATCTGAATCATTCGAATCCTCATATTTCTAACCCCCATTGCAGGATTCATCATCTACGACAAGCGTGATTATATCCGGAACAGCATTGTGTTTCAAGAAGTTTTTAAGATTATATAAAGATTTTTCTTTTCTAAAACAAAATCGCTTAATATTTCATTAAAATCAGAGATTTATCGGACATTTCGTCGAGCGGAGATTGATTTTTTGAATTCTCTTTTAAGAGCCAAACACGGCTTTTCTCTTTTCCGAAAAACGCATTGCCGCTATGTTCAAGGCTGGAGGTTTTTCGTGCTGGAGCGGAAACAAATTAAAATGGAAGGCATCGTCCAGGGGGTGGGGGCCAGGCCTTTTTTTTACCGCAAAGCCAAGGGGTTGGGCCTGACAGGTTTTGTTCTGAATGACCGGGCGGGAATCACGCTGGAGGTTCAGGGGCCGCCGGAGAAGCTCAAAACCCTGCTGGCCTGGCTGGAGAATCCCTCTTTGTGTCCCGACTGGCCGCCCCTGATGCAGCTCGAAAGCACGCAGATTAGCCCCCTTGCCCTGGTTGAGACGGAGGCGGATTTTCAGATACTGCCCAGCCGAACGGAAGGGACGCCGCAGTGTCAAATCACACCGGATACAGCGGTGTGTCCGCAGTGCCTTCAGGAGCTGTTCGACCCGTCGGATTTCCGCTATCGCTATCCGTTTATCACCTGCACCCAGTGCGGACCCCGTTATACACTGATCAAAGACGTCCCGTATGACCGGCCGCAAACGACGATGGACCGCTTTGCGATGTGCCCGCGCTGCCGGAGCCAGTATGAGGACAAAGCGGATCGGCGGTTTCACGCCCAGCCGGTCGCCTGTGCGGCCTGCGGGCCGTCGCTGGAGCTGACAGACAGCCGAGGACAGGTGCTTTGCGGCGAATCGGATGCGGCCATTCGAAAGGCGGCGGACATTCTCCGCAGCGGCGGGATTGTCGCCGTCAAAGGCATCGGCGGATTTCATTTGGCCGTTGATGCCTCTCAGGAAGAGGCCGTAGAGCGTCTGCGGCAGCGAAAGCATCGGCAGGCCAAACCCTTCGCCGTGATGGTTCGCTCGCTCGAAGAGGCGCGGCGCTGCGCTCAAATCACCCCGGAGACCGCGCGTCTTCTGAGCAGTCCGCAGGCCCCCATTGTTCTGGTGCCTCAAAAGGAATCCCACCCGCTGGCGCCGTCGGTGGCGTCGGGAACGAAAACGTTTGGGCTGATGCTGCCGTATGCGCCGGTACACCATCTGCTGTTTGCGGAGGAGGGGATTTGCCGTCTGGTGATGACCAGCGCCAATTTCAGCGAAGAACCGCTACTTTATGAAAATCAGCAGGCCCTAACCGAACTGGGGGAGGTTGCGGATGCCTTTCTGCTGCACAATCGGGACATTTTTCGGCCGATTGACGATTCCGTAGTGCATTGGGTGGCCGGCGGGCCGGCTTTTCTGCGGCGGGCCCGCGGATATGTGCCGACGCCGCTGCGAAGGATTCGTCCGGCCCATCAGGAAATCTTTGCGGCTGGGTCGGATTTGAAAAACACCTTCTGCTTTGTCAAGGGCAATCAATATTTGCTGAGCGAGCATATCGGCGATTTGGCGGAAGGTAAATCGTACCGGCACTACATCCGGGCGGTCAAACACCTGCAGTCGCTGTTTGAGGCGGATCCAAAGGTTGTCGTCTGCGACCTGCATCCGGGGTATTTGTCGGCTCAGTTTGCCCGCTCGCTGCCGGCGGAGCGGTTCTTTGCCGTCCAGCATCACTGGGCGCATATCGCCTCCGTGCTGGCGGAATATCAGCTGGAGATTGACGAGCGGGTCATCGGGCTGGCCGCCGACGGAACGGGCTACGGTACAGACGGGGCGGTCTGGGGCTGCGAGTGTCTGATTGCCTCGCAGCTACAGTTCGAGCGATTTGCCCACCCGGCCTATTTTCCGCTGGCGGGCGGAGATGCGGCAGCCCGACAGGCCGTGCGTCCGCTGTTGGGACTTCTGGGGCCGCAGATTCCTTCCCGATTTGACTCCATCTTAGAGCGGCTGGAGCCGGACCGGAAAAAACGTGAGGTGCTCATTGCACAGATTCAAAAAGGATTTCAAACTGTGCCGACGTGCAGTCTGGGCCGGATGTTCGATGCGGCGGCGGCCCTGCTCGGGTTGGGGACTGTGAATACCTTCGAGGCCCAGCTGCCGATGGCCCTGGAGGCAGCCGCCGACCCGACGGAAACAGGCGTTTATACCGTTCAGATAGACAGCCCGCCTGAGCCGCCGCTGGTGTGGAATCCGAGACCGATATTTCTCGAGATGGCCGAGGATGCGGCGCGGGGGACGCCTGTTCCGGTTTTGGCCGCTCGATTTCACAATACCATCGCCGCCGCCCTGCTTCAGACGGCTAAAAAAGCACGGGAACAAACGGGTCTGCAAAAAATTGCACTCAGCGGCGGGGTATTCTGCAACCGATTCTTGGCCGAACGGCTGATTCAATCCTTGAAACGAGACGGTTTTTGTGTACTCTGGAAGCGCAAGGTGCCTGCCAATGACGGCGGAATCGCCCTCGGCCAGGCTGCCATTGCCGCCGCCCTGCTGGAAACAGAATAAAAAGGACAGAGATAGATGTGTTTAGCCGTACCAGCCAGAATCGTTGAGATGGAAGGCGACCGAGCCGTCGTGGATGCTATGGGCACCCGCTGGGCCATCCGCACCACACTGACGCCGGAGGTGAAGCTGGGCGACATCGTGCTGGTCCATGCCGGCTATGCTATTACCAAAGTGGAGGAAGAAGAGGCCCGCAAGACCTGGGAGCTTTTTGAAGAAATCGCCCGTCTGCAGGAGCAGCAGGCCCGTCCGCCGGAGGGGTCACAATGAATCCGGAAGTCATTCAATTGATAAAAAATCGGCTGACGGACGCCGTTCAGAAAATCGGCAGGCCGATTCAGATTATGGAAGTCTGCGGCACGCATACGGTGGCGCTCTTTCGACACGGCATCCGCTCGCTTTTGCCGGATGGGATTCGTCTGCTTTCCGGACCGGGCTGTCCAGTCTGCGTGACGGACCAGGGGACGATTGACACGCTTCTGGAGTTGGCGCAACGTTCCGATACACTTATCGCCACCTACGGCGATATGATTCGCGTACCCGGCAGCCGGACTTCCCTGGAAAAACTTCATCGCCCGAATGTGCGGATTGTCCTGAGCACGGATGATGCGTTGGACGCCGCCCGAAGAAACCCGGACAAGCTCGTCGTGTTTGCCGCCGTCGGTTTTGAAACCACGGCCCCGGCTACGGCTGTTGTTCTGCAGCAGGCGCTGGCGGAGGAAGTCCGCAATTTCACGATTCTTTGTGCACACAAACTCGTCATCCCCGCCATGAAAGCACTCCTCGAAGGACGCAACGACAAAATCGATGCGTTTTTGTGTCCCGGGCATGTAAGCGTGATCATCGGCTCGGATGCGTATCGGCCCATCGCAGAGATATATCATCGGCCCTGCGTGGTAGCGGGCTTTGAACCGATGCAGATTCTCGAAGGCATTGCCCGAATCTGCGAACAAATCTGCTCCGGCCGCGCCTGCGTGGAGTCGGTGTATCAGGCGGCCGTGCGCCCTGCCGGAAATGAAATCGCCCTGAAGCTGCTGGAGCAGTTCTTTGAGCCCTGGGACGGTCCCTGGAGAGGTCTGGGCCGGATTGCAGGCGGGACGCTTCGTTTGAAAAAAGACTATGAACAATTTGACGCCGAAAAGAGACTGGCCATCACACCTCTGAATTCCCCTGAACCTGCCGGGTGCCTGTGCGGCCGGGTTCTGTGCGGTCTGGTAGAACCGCCTGCCTGTCCGCTCTTTGCGAAAACTTGCACTCCCGATCATCCCATCGGTCCTTGCATGGTTTCCACCGAAGGGACCTGTTCAGCCTGGTATAAATATCGAGGCCGATAAACGTTCTTTTTCTTTCGACTGAGCCCCAAAACCTCCATTTTTGGGATTTTATCGGACGAAATCCGTCAGTCAGCCGCTCTGTCCTTTTGACCGCCTGCTCAACATTTCGTACCTTTTAGAAGGAAAGGCAAATTCCGACTTTGGGGGCGAACAGTTCGACATCCTTTGTGAGTCGTACCGGAAGCCAAAATGAAGCAGTCAAAACAAAACTTGTTTCCGCTCGCCGCTTTTGCGTTGATGGGGATTTTGCTGGGCCGTGCGGCTTATCCGCACACGATGAAACCCGGTGAGTATCTGATATGGGGAATCTCCAGTCAGCAGGCCGCCATCCCGGTCGGCAGTGTGATTACCGAGGCCGTACTGACCATTCACGACATTGTGCCTGTCAAAAATCCGCAGTTTTACATTCATCTCCTCGATAACCCGCTCGAGTGGGTCCAGAAGGGAAACACCTCCGAATCCGGCAATGCCTTCCAGGGCCACGGAGTTCCGCTCAAAGGCACTGTGGTAAACGGAAAATGGGTGTGCCGTCTCAGTCAGGTCAACAACGGGGCTTCGTCGATATGGACCGTCTATAAAAACCCCTGCATCATCAAACTGTCTAACGGTTCAAAGGTTTCGCTTTCCTCTTCGCTGCTGGAGCTGATTGATTACATCGGCAACGGCGGCGGATTCGGATTCGGCATCGACTTTGAAAGCATCTGCTCTTTTACACAAATTACGCTCGATATAACCACCAAAACCTTTTTAGGGACTTTTGAACAGCAGACTTTTTCCTTTGCAATGTCGAACCTTTACTCCTATGACGAGGCGCTGAAGCGATGGATTTATCTGGACGGAACCAAACCGGATGACTGGGAGCAAGACCTCCCCTCTGCGGGCACCTTAACGATAAACCGCTGTCAGGTGACGGCCAGAAGCGTTATTGGACAGGACACCATGACTGTCAGCGGAAGGTTTACAGGGGCTCCCAATCTGTTCTGGGTTCCGCAAATTGAACTGTCCGTCATTTCCGTACTGGACGGCAAAATGGTCTATACGGAGTCCTGCGGATTTACGTGGGACAAAGTCCGCAATCAGTTTACGTGGTCCCGACGGCTTGTCAACAATCAGCCCGGCGGCATTACCTCCCTGGGGTTTGATTTTTCAACACAGACGTTTTCGCTCACGCTGTCGCGCGTGGATTTGACCGGTCTGTCTTCTCCGATTCGGCTGAATCTGACCATCGGCAGTGTTTCCTATACGGGTGAGGTCGATGAGCCCATCATCAACGGCTCCGGGCGGATTCCCATCCGGCTGATGCGCAATTATCGAGATGAGCTCCGCATCAGCAAGGCCGCCGCCGCAAAGGGCAGAACCGCCGGCACAGATCAGCTGAGCATCACCGGGGAAATCGCTGTTGCGGATGTCGCCGGGACCAACCTGGCAGCCCTGCCGGTCAGCATCACCTGGGGTGCACAAACCTTCACCATTCCTGAAGGCAGCTTCACAAAAGCAGCCAAGGGCAATGTTTATTCGTGCCTCAATGTTCCCGCCGCGGAAGGGGGTATGGTCAGCTGCAAAATCGATTTGGACAAGTGCATTTTCAGTGTAGTTCTCAAAAATGCCGTCTTGGACCTGGTGCCGGGCACGGCCGCCGATGCCAACCTCCAAATCGGCACACCTGCTCCTTAAGATGCTTTGCGTGATGTGCTGCGATTTGACAGCCTTTTTTTCCCCTTGACCCAAAAGGCAACCATTTTATATTGTCCTATCTACTAATAATTGGGATTGGGAAAGAAAAGGGCATTTATGCAGATGGGGTCTTTTTCTCGGCGAGTCATCCGCACACAATCGCTTTGTACAGGCATTCTGCTGGGTCTGACAGCTCTGCTGGGTTTGTACCATATCGGCCGCACGGTTGTGATCAGTGAAGACGGAGTTTTCTACATTCAATCGGCTCAAACGCTTCCCAGCGGATATGCGGACCTATGCCGAAAATTCCCCCCGGGCTTTCCTGTGCTGCTCTCCCTAACCCACAAAATCCTCTTTTTCCCACCGGCGAACTCCTCCTCGACCTTATCCTGGATTTATTCTTCTCAACTGGCTGTTCTTCTAACCCAACTGGGAAGTGTATTTTTGCTCTGGAAAATCGGGTGCCGACTCTTCCGGCCTGTCTGGACCTTCGGAGGGCTTCTCATTTTACTGGTTCTGCCGGTTTCCAAACACGGCTGCGATGTCCTCCGAGACTGGCCGCATCTGCTTTTCCTCTCAGCGGCCTTTTACGCCCTTCTGAGAAATCTGGAAAAACAAACTCTTCTTGGGTGGATGGTCTCGGCATTTCTCGGAGGGGTTGGGTATTTATTCCGTCCGGAGTGCGCTCAGATTCTCCTGTATCTGGCTGCCGTTCTTGCCCTCTTGTTTTGGAGACAAAAAACTGTGCCGAACGCCGGACGGCTGCTGCTGGCCGGCGTTCTGGCTGCCGGAGCCTGGCTGCTGCCGGTCCTGCCTTATTGGACATATGCGGATTCCATTCTTCCGGGAAAATTACTGCCCATGCTCCATTCTGCAACACCTGATTTTTTCTGGAACTCGGACGCCCCTTCCGAAAAAGGTCTTTTGCCTATGGCTGCTTTCGACTTGGTCCAAGACCTTATAGAAAATATGTTGTATTTTCTTTTCCCATTTTGGCTTCTCGGCCTCTGGCATTTTATCAAAAGCAGCATTCCATTAAAAAATCTCTATAGAACTATGACAATCATCTTTCTTATTGTGAATATGTCTACTCTTCTTCTCCTCCACATGGGATGGGGATATATCTGTCGACGTCATATGCTGCCTTTCATTGCTCTCAGCTGCCCTTTCATTCCGCTTGGAATATGGCACTTCTGTTCTTCCCTGCCTTCTCGGCTCCACGTGCTTGCCAAACTGCGAACCCGTTATGTTTATATTGGCTTGCTCTCAATAGCTTTGCTGACAGCAACACCGAAACTCATTCGTCCGCTTCATTTCGACAAGAAAATCTACATCGAAGCTGCCCGATGGATTGCTGCGCATACCGAGCCGCAAGCCCGTATTTTCTCAGAAGATAAACGAATTCCTTTCTACGCGGAACGTCCAATTGCCGTCGAAGAAAAAGATGCGGATTACAGAATCCTCATCACACCAAAGAAATCCACGTTAAATTCTCTCCCGGCTGACAGCAGTCTGCAGACATGGAGCAATGAAAAAACTGTCATACAGTTCTGTAAAACAGCCGGCAGCACAAAATAACAGACGCGGCAATACGTCCTTTAGTCCGTTATCTTTTTCAGAGACGAAAGAAGCTCTGCATTGGCTACCCAGAGGCCGTTCAGAAGAGGATTGGGCTGATTGAATGACCGTCTTTGTTCGGCGGCCTCCCATTGACCGCCGGCGGCCTCGACGAGGCAGACGCCGGCCGCTACATCCCATTCACTTTTCGGCACCAGCGTGAACATTCCGTCCGCCCGGCCCGCCGAGACCAGGGCCAGTTTATACGCGACCGAGCCCATTGGGATAATCTCAAAACCAGCTCCTTCAAAGCGTTTCCATTCTCCTCGCCGGACTTCACTGCGGCTGGCCAGAATCTTCGCTCCTGCCAGTTCGGCTTTGGGACTGACCCGAACCGGCCGACCGTTCAGAGTCACCCCGGACGAACGGCTGCCCAGAAAAATCTGTCCAGCGGCTGGATTGCAAATGCCCGCCGCCGTTGGATGTCCCTCTACGATCAGAGCCACAGAAATACACCATTCCGGAATCCCCTCCACGAATTCGCGTGTGCCGTCCAACGGGTCCACAACCCAAACCCGCTTTCTTTTCAAACGGCTCCAGTCGTCGGCCGTCTCTTCCGAAAGCCACCCTTCGGAGGGTTCCAGCAGGGCTTCTTTTAGAACTTTATCGAGCAGAATATCGGCTTGCGTAACGGGGTCTCCGCCGGCCTTTTTCTCGGAAACAATCCGGCCGCCCATAAACGGGACAACAGCCTTTTGCGCGGCCATCAGGGCCTGTTCGATCCGCTGCAAATCAGCATCCATCGGCCGATCTTCTTTCTTCTCAGACACTGAAAATTATTCCTTTCTTCTGCAGAAGGCGTTTGACCTGACCGGCCGCTACTTCGAGATCTTCCAATGTTTCTATCTGCAGATCCGCTTGAATATCGGTGATATCCGGCCCAACCCAGATGACCTCCACCAGGTCGCTGTCCACGGCGGTTCGAATCGTTTCCAAATCATTCTGCGTAAGCCCGATGGCTGTTACAATCAGAATCATTCCGGCATCGAGCATCAGGTTGGCCACTTCCCCCAGCCGCCGCAGATGCTCCGGACGATGGGACATATCCGGTCCAGGGGTTTTGATGTCGGCATCGACCCCATACAGCACATTGGCAATCCCCATAAAGTAAACCAGTTTGCCTTCCGCAAACAGTTTGCGTTCGAGGGCCCGGGCCAGCGTTTTTTTGCCGGTGTTTTTCCGGCCGGTAATCAAAACCAAAGAGGCCTTCTGACTGTAACGTTCCCAACGCTGTTCACGGCTGATCGAACTGAGGGCCCATTTCAGGTTGCGCTGCATTACTCGATGACGCAGCGATTCTTCCGTATCCGGAAGAACATGGCGAATCAGCCCTCCTCCGCGGATTTCATAATCATCCACAATAACAAATCGGCTGAGTGTCGGAAACCGGTCGGAACGATCAAAGGCAACGGCTCGAGCCGTCTGCAGGATGCACTCGGCGACATCATGATGGCCTACAAATTCCTGCTGCCGTTTGACCTGCAAATCCGAGGCGTCCATCACGGACAGGATCTTTTCCACCCGCATCGGCTGCTTGGCGGTTCCGACCTTGATCCAATATTCTTTTTCCGTTCGCAGCGGCTCTTTGCCCATCCAGAACAAATGAACCTGAAAGCGCCGTCCGACTTCGGGGGCCGGCTCGCCGGCGCGAGCGGCGATTTGACCGCGCGTCAGATAAATCTGCTCCTCCAGCGTAAAAGCCGCCGCCTGGCCCGCCTCATACGACTCCGGCGTCGGCGAACCGAATCGTTCCAACGTCTTGACGCGGCTCTTTTTGCCGGACGGATAAAAAATCAGCTCATCCCCCGGGCGAACCGCACCGGTTTCCACGGTTCCGACGACGATGCGGCGCTGGTCGCCCGCCTGTGTAAATTTATACACATCCTGCACAGGCATCCGGAAAGGTTTGTCCACCGGCAGCGGCTCTTTGATAAAAGCATCGAGGGCTTCCAGCACGGTCGGCCCCTGGTACCAATTCATCCGCTCACTGGGGCGGGCGATATTGTCTCCTTCCATTCCGCTGACTGGGATAAAGGCGGCCGACAGGCCGATTTCCTTCAGAAACTGCTGGTATTCGGCCTCCAGCTGCTTAAAGACCTGTCGGTTCCATCCGGCCAAATCCATTTTATTGATGAGGACGGCGATTTGACGGATGCCGAGCATCGAGAGCATATACCCGTGACGGCGTGAGTTTTCCCGGACTCCTTCGACGGCATCAATCACCAATAGGGCTGCTTCTGCATGCGAAGCGCCGGTTACCATATTTCTCAAAAACTCGATATGACCGGGGGCATCCAAAATCAGATAGTGCCGTTTGGCGGATTTGAAAAAGATGCGTGCCGAATCAATCGTAATTCCCTGGGCCTGTTCATCCTTGAGCGCATCCAGCAGAAAGGCATATTCGAAAGGCCGGCTGGTCCGACGGCACAGCTCCTGAATCTGCTCGAGTTTGCCCTTCGGCAGAGAATCCGTATCCGCCAGAAGACGCCCGATGACGGTGCTCTTGCCGTGGTCCACATGCCCGGCAACGATAATATTCATTTTTTCTTCGGCTACAGAGTTCATCCGTCTGCTCTTCTCCTTTTACATATATCCTTCCCGGCGGAGGGTTTCCAGTCCGCCGCCGTCTTCGGCATCCTGCGCCCGCCCGCTCCGTTCTGCGATATTTTTCAGCTGTCCGCTGCGCAGTTCTTCGATTATCTCCTTCGGATTCTTCGCCGTGGAGTTTATGGGAAATGTGCACGGCCAGCATCCGAGCGAACGATAGCGTTTGCCGTTTCCCTGGTCGTAGTACAGGGAGACCGTCGGAATCTTTTCTCGCTCAATGTATTCCCAGATGTTCAGTTCCGTCCAGTCCAGCAGCGGATGAATCCGAACGTGGGTGCCCGGTGCGAAATCGGTTTTGTACTGATTCCAAAACTCTGGGGGTTGGTCGGCGATATCCCATTCACTTAAGCGGTCCCTTTTGGAAAAATAGCGTTCTTTGGAACGGGATCCCTCTTCATCAGCCCGCAGGCCGACAATAACGCCGGTGAAGGGTTCGCGGTTGGGGTCCAGCTCATATCGGTCGGAGGAATGATTGAACCGATACCGGGGCCAGGCGCCGCTGAGCGTATTCTTAAGTGCCTCGGTTTTCAGCAGCTTACAGCAGCGGAGCCGGTTCACTTTGCCGTCCGGGAAGGTCTCTTTTCGCTCGAGGGCCTCCGTGTTGATGCCGTAAATCATATCCAGCTGCCACTGGCGGGTCAGACGGTCGCGGTACTCAATCATCTCCGGAATCTTAAACCCTGTATCTATATGGACTAACGGAAAGGGAACATGGCCCAGAAAGGCCTTGCGGGCCAGCCAGAGCAGCGCGGTGCTGTCCTTGCCGATAGACCAGAGCATACACAAGCTCTTGAAATTGGCGTAGGCTTCTCTCAAGATGTGGATGCTGAGGTTTTCGAGTTGGTCGAGATGGTCAGCCATAAATTCTCACAGGTACGTTTTGATATAAGCCATTATTTTATCGACACATACGTTAACGGGGTCTCGTTCGGTATCGACGATAATTTCCGGATGTTCGGGTTCTTCATAGGGGTCATCCAATCCGGTGAACTGCTGAATTTGTCCGGACTGTGCCTTTTGATATAACCCCTTGATATCACGCCGCTTACATTCGTCCAACGAAGCCTTTACGTACACTTCGATGAAGTGTTTGCACAGCGTTCGGACAAATTGTCTGGAATCTCTGTAAGGTGAGATAAATGAAGCAATTACGATTACACCGTGGTGTTCAAGCCGGCTGGCCAAATACCCGACTCGGCGGATGTGTTCGTCGCGGGATTTTCGATCGAAACCTGTGTTGGGAAAGAGGTTACGGAGGGTGTCGCCGTCCAGACGTTCGACTTTTCGCCCCTGAGCCGTGAGAATTTGGGCAAGCCGGTCGGCCAATGTGGTCTTTCCGGAACCGCTTAATCCGGTCAGCCAAAGAACAAAAGCCGGTTTTTCGGGCTGAAAAGGCATTTGTCTGCGTTATACCTCCGAGACATCCTGTTTCGAAACAGGTTTCACAGTTTCAGAAAACGGGATTGAAAATATACCATATTTGATGGAAACAGACAACAATCGGGCGGCGTAATTGCAAATAAGTTTTGCAGGGGCCGAAAAGTTCAAGTAAAGTGATTTACAAAAAATGTATACAGGAGGGACAAAAAATGTCTATCTTTGACTATGCGATTCAGATGGAAAATGAGGGGGCGGCGTTTTACCGGGAACTGGCTGAGAAATCTCCGAATTCCTCCGTTCAGCAGGTCCTGCGGATGCTGGCGGCTGAGGAGGACAAACATGCGGCGGTCATTCGGGCGATGGCCGCCCAGCAGCCGGCAGGAGCGGAAACGGAGGCGGCGGATGTTCTGGCGAATGCGAAGAATATTTTTCGGCGGGCCAAGGAGTTCGGAGAGAAATTTGTGACCGAGACGGACCAGATTCATTTGTATCGGCAGGCGCTGGAGATTGAACAGAAGAGCCGGGCGTTTTATCTGGACAGGGCGGACCAGGCCGAGCGGCCGGAGCATAAGCAGATTTTTGAGCGGCTGGCGGAGGAAGAAGGCCGACACGAAGAGCTGCTGGAGAATCTGATTGAGCTGGTCTCGCGGCCGAAACAGTGGCTGGAAAACGCCGAGTTTTTTCATCCGGAGGAGTATTAGTCAACCACAGATTACACGGATTACACAGATCGAGATTCACCGAGGATTCACACGGATTCAAAAACCACAGATTACACAAATCAAACGGAAGAAAGAGACTGGCGATTGGAAGGACACAGTTTTTTTGATTCTGAACAGATGCGTTCATGAAACGGCGGACTT
>CALEDR010000037.1 GCA_937949545.1 uncultured Phycisphaerae bacterium | reverse complement strand
CGCCGTGCGGTACTGCGCGATCGGCGTATAAATCCCCCCTTCCCGGCTGATAAAGTCCTCCCCGTTCATCAGACCGGTAATCGCATAGCTGCGGAAGGTCGCCTGCGGTTCGATGTATTTGGCGATGTTCTTGTCCCCCGGGCAGTGATAGACATCTTCATCGCCTACATAGGGAAACAGCCGGCCGGCTCGAATCCCGTTCTTGCGGGTCGTCAAAGAGTATTCGGCCTCCGAGACCGGGGCGGTGGTCTCCGGATTGTCCGTGTCCCGCCGCAGCGGCACCTCCACCCAGCGGTAGGGCGTCGGACGGTTTCCGCTGTAGTAGTTGGAGCCGCCGACCAGAAGCCCCTTGTGTTCGTTGGCATAGGTCAGCCAGGCTGTGCCCAGGTTCTTCAGGTTGTTCAGACACACCGAGCCGCTGGCAATCTCTTTGGCCGCCCGAAGCGACGGAATCAGTATCGACAGCAGCAAACCAATAATCGCAATCACCACCAGCAGCTCAATCAGCGTAAAGGCCTTATGAAAAAGGGTTTTCGGGTCTTTTCGGAGCGGAACTAATTTCATTTTTTCTTCCTTTGCCAAAAAAAGTCTTCACCAAACAAAAATTACAAGCAACCGATTGCTATTATCGTATATTATCGTATTTTTGTCAAGGAAAACTCGACGAATTTATTTTTTTCCGCTGTTTGTGCGGCTCTCAAGTACTGCATCTCTTAACCTGCTTCTGTTGAAAGACTTATAAATCTCAACACCCCCAAACCCTTCCAGTCCTAAAATCGGCAGAACAGCGGCTCTTTCTTTTCGCTCCGTCCTTTGACTGATACTTGATAACTGATAACTGATGACTGATCTGCGAAATCTGTGGTGAAAATCCCATTTCTCCCTTTCAACAGCAATTTCCTATTTACCAAATGTCCAGAATGCCCCCAACCCCCAGCCCAAAACCGAGAAAAAACATCCGTTTGCCTTTTTTCTCCGATAAACCCGTTTTCAATCGCCAAAAACTGAATACAATATGGGGTTTAAACTCTCAAAACGGAATCTATCATCTTCTGAGAACAAAGATTATGAAGCAGGAATTAATTATCAGCATCAGCGGACTGCGGGGACTGGTTGGAGAAAATTTCTTTCCGGAAACGGCCGCGTTGTACGGCGCAGCCTTCGGGACATTCCTGCAGGAACAGTGGAACAAGGCTGCCGGAAAACCCATTGCGGCCTTAGGAAGGGATTCCCGAATCAGCGGGGCGATGTTTGCCGCCGCCGTGGCGTCCGGTCTCTGCAGTGCCGGCGTGGACGTCATCGATTTGGGAATCTGTTCGACCCCCGCGGCAGGCCTCATGGTCCGCCATCTCGGCTGTCAGGGCGGCGTTGTCATCACTGCCAGCCACAACCCCATCGAATACAACGGCATCAAACTTCTGCTGGATAACGGCATCGCCCCGCCGAAACCGCTGGCCGAACAGATACGCCGGCGATTCATCGAAAAGCAAATCCGCCATGTCGATGCCGTCCGCTGCGGCACCATTTCCTGCAATACGCAGACCGTCCGCATCCACGTGGACAAGGTCCTCTCCATCGTCAATCCCGAACTGATTCGCCGGCGCAAATACACCGTCGTTCTGGACAGCATCAACGGAGCCGGCGGCCCGGAAGCCCAAAAACTCCTTGAAGAACTCGGCTGCCGAATTATCGGAATCAACCTCGAACCGTCCGGACGATTTGCCCACAAACCGGAACCGGTTCAGGAGAATCTTCAGTCCCTCTGCGAAAAGGTCCGGCAGTCCGGCGCCGACCTGGGCTTTGCGCAGGACCCGGATGCCGACCGGCTGGCCATCGTGGATGAGCAGGGAACATACATCGGAGAAGAATACACCCTCGCCTTTTCCGCCCTGCTGCGTTTCTCCGAACAGCCGGGCGGAAAAGCCGCCGCCAATTTGTCCACATCCAGAATGATAGACGACATCGCCGCTCGCTTCGGCGGGACTGTCCTCCGCACCCCCGTCGGGGAAGCCCATGTAGCCAATGCCATGCTGGAGCATCAATGCATCATCGGCGGCGAAGGCAACGGCGGCGTCATTGACCTGCGGGTCGGCCCCATCCGCGACAGTCTGGCTGCGATGGCCTTGACCCTGCAGCTGATGGCCCAAACCGGAAAGTCCGTCCGGCAATTGACCGGGGAAATCGGCCGTTATGAAATGGTCAAACTCAAATACACCGCCAACGCGGAACAGGCGCAGACCCTCATCCGGGCCGCCTGTTCCGCCTTCCCTGAGGCCAAAACAGACACCCGAGACGGCTGTCGGCTCGACCTGCCGGACGGCTGGCTCCACATCCGCACCAGCAACACCGAGCCCATCGTCCGAATCATCTTTGAAACGCGTTCCGCCGAAGCGTCCGCCGACCTGCGGCGAAAAATCGAAACCGTTTGTCAATCGGTTCTGAAACCATGAACTTCCATTTGTCCGCAGACAATCCGCAGATTCACCGCATTACGCTTTTGGGACTGTGGATGAATCTTTTCCTGGTCGTCCTCAAGGCCGTTGTAGGACTTTGGGCCGGCTCCATCGGGCTGGTAGCAGATGCCGTCCATTCTCTTTCCGACCTGCTCACCGACCTGGCTGTCTTAGTCGGAATTCATTGGGGCACGAAGGAACCGGATCCGACTCATCCTTTCGGACACGGCCGACTGGAAACCTTCAGCACCGCCGTGATTGCCCTGGTCCTGGGGCTTGTCGGCGGCGGAATGATTTATAAAGCCGCCGTCGAAATCGCCCGCCTGTCGGCATCGCCGCACTTGACGTCCTCCATGCCTTTGACCGTTCTTTGGATTGCAGCCCTGTCCATCATTTCCAAAGAATGGCTCTATCAGATTACCCGCCGCACGGCGATTCGCTGCCACAGTGCTACGCTCTATGCCAATGCCTGGCATCATCGCAGCGATGCCTTCAGCTCGATTGCCGTACTCATCGGGGCCGCCTGCGTCCGCTTTCTGAACTACCCGTACGGAGACCATCTGGCGGCGATTGTCGTCGGCCTGATGATTATTTTTGTTGCCATCCGCATCTTTGCCGACTGCCTGAATGAATTCAGTGAACAGGCTGCCGACCAGCAGACCCTCGGGCAAATCAAGACCATCCTCACCCAACAGCCCCGAATCGCCCAGTGGCACCAGCTCCGGACCCGGCGTGTGGGGCGGGAAATCTTCTTGGACGTGCATATTCTTGTGGACCCAAAACTGACCATCACGGAGGCCCACGCTATTTCGCACGAGTTAGAGGTTTCTCTTCACAATCGCCTGCCGCGGCCGGTCAACGTCATCGTGCACGTCGAACCGGACCTGCCGGAACTGCGGCGATAGTCATTCTGTTGGGGGCATTCGGCAAAGGAACCACTCGTCCCCCTTCCGGCAGAATGCAAAACAGCCCGATAAAACCTGCCCTTCCAGGCAAAAAAGAATTTGGGAGTCGGTCCTTTTCAAAACGGTCAGCCGTCCTCGGTCCTCCCGCTTCACCTCTGCCGTGTTTTGCTGCACAGGACCTTCATAAGCGAGGAAACGGACATCATGGTCGGCAATCTCGTCCGCCCGGATCGGCTCCTGACCCACCTCCTGCGGCGGACAGTTCACCCTCCATGTTCGCAGCGTCCCTTCTCCTTCAAGCATCCAATCCCAATGAATCCCCGCCGGCGTGATATGCTTGTGAATAACAAACTGTCTTTCCTGCTCGGAAGATTCACAAGGCATCCTGCAGCATTGCTCCTTTACTGCGCCTGAAGGGCCGTAATCGCCGCCGTGCCGACGATGTCCTCCGGCACACAGCCGCGGGACAGGTCATTGACCGGGCGCGCCAGCCCCTGCAGAACCGGACCGTATGCCTCAAAATTGCCCAGCCGCTGAACGGCCTTGTAGCAGATATTGCCCGCCTCCAGATTGGGGAAAATAAAGACATTCGCCCGACCCTTCAGCGGACTGTCCGGGCACTTCAAAGCAGCCACCTCCGGCACAAAGGCCGCATCAAACTGGAGCTCTCCGTCCACCACAACCTTTCCGCCGTAGCCGAACAAATGCCCAACCTTCTCACGAGTTCTCTCGGCTGCCATTGCCACCTTCACCGCTCCTTCAGACTTGGCGGACCCCTTGGTAGAATAAGACAGCATCGCAATCTTCGGCTCAATCCCGAACTGCATCGCCGTAATCGCAGTGGAAACCGCGATATCAGACAATTGCGCCGTCGTCGGGTACTCCACCAAACCGCAATCCGCAAACAGATAGATTTCCTCTCCGCGGCACATAAAGAAAACGCTTGAAATGGTCTTAAATCCTTCTGCCGGGCGAATAATCTGCAAAGCAGGCCGTATCATATCGGCGGAAGCATGAATCGCCCCGCCGACCAGACCGTCCGCATCCCCGGTTTTGACCATCAGAGTCCCGAAATAAATATTATCCTCGACCAGTTTCTCCGCCTCTTCCATAGTCAGTCCTTTGGACTTGCGGATTTCATAAAGACACTCCGCATACCGCCGGCGATGCTCCGATTTCTTGGGGTCGATGATCCGGATTTCATCCATTTGAGCCCCGAGAGCCTTTAAGTCCCTGTACACCTGGTCGGTTTCTCCCAAAACCACAATGCGGGCTGCTTTTCTGGCGGTCAGAATCTTTGCCGCTTCCAGCACCCGCTTATCTGAACCCTCTGCCAATACAATGGTCTTTTGAAGCTGAGAAGCCTGCCGAAGGATTTTCTCCAAAAAACTCATAATCCGATTTCTTTCCAATATGGAATGCGTTTGACTGCCGAAAAAACAAAATACGCCTGAAGGGACTCGAACCCCTAACCTTCGGTTCCGTAGACCGACGCTCTATCCAATTGAGCTACAGGCGCATTCAGCCCGTCCGCTGTTTCGGACATTCCTCCCCTATGTACTACATCTCGTACTCTACCGGAGCCCCTGATGTTTTTCAAGCAAAATTACTTTCTCAATCCGCCTGAAAAAAAAAGAATCCCCGCCGCCAGCCGCTTGCCAACCAATACACACCGATTATAATAAGCCCACTATGGAAAAAGACTTAAAAAATTCCGTCGGAATTGTCAAAACTCAATCGATCCGCCTGGTTCAGGCCGATGCCCCTCTGCTGCTGCAGTGCGGGAAAACCTTAGGGCCGGTTGACGTGGCCTATGAAACCTATGGGACCCTGTCGGAGGCCAAAGACAACGCGATTTTGATTTGCCATGCCCTCAGCGGCGATGCTCACGTTGCCGGCTACCACAGCCCGGATGACCGAAAACCCGGCTGGTGGGACTGTATGGTCGGCCCCGGAAAGCCGATAGATACCAACCGGTATTTTGTAATTTGCTCCAACGTGCTGGGCGGCTGCCGCGGCACAACAGGCCCTTCTTCCATCAATCCGGCTACCGGAAAACCTTACGGGCTGCAATTCCCGATTATCACCATCCGGGATATGGTGCTTGTCCAAAAACTGCTCCTGGATGCACTGGGCATCGAACAGCTTTTGGCCGTCATCGGCGGTTCCATGGGCGGCATGCAGGTCCTTCAGTGGGCCGCCGCCTATCCGGAAAAAATCCGTTCGGCCGTATGCATTGCCAGTACGACCCGTCTGAATGCCCAGGCCATCGCCTTTGACGCCGTCGGACGAAACGCTATCCTGGCCGACCCGAATTTCTGTGAAGGACAATATACGGACGAACGTTCCCCCGACCGAGGTCTGGCGATTGCAAGGATGATCGGACATATTACCTACCTGTCCGAACAGTCCATGCGGGCAAAATTCGGACGGCAACTCCAGAAAAAAGACCAGTACAGTTATGATTTTAACTCCGAGTTTGCCGTCGAAACCTATCTGGATTATCAGGGACAGACCTTCACTGAGCGGTTTGACGCCAACAGTTATCTGTATATTACCAAAGCCATGGACTATTTTGACCTGGTCCGCGAATACGGCACGCTTCAGCAGGCCTTCCGAAATACATCCTGCCGATACTGCATCGTCAGCTTCAACAGCGACTGGCTCTTCCCGCCGGAGCAGTCGGAGGAAATCGTCCATGCACTCGGGGCCGAAGGAAAGGACGTCACCTATTGCAATATTCACTCCTCCTACGGCCACGATGCCTTCCTGCTGGAGATCCATGAATTAGGTGCTCTGATTTCCGGATTTCTGAATTCCACATTTCAGCAGATCCAGACCGGCCGCTGGGTTCTTTCATCCGCCCCGGACAAACCCCCTTCAGCGGAACACGCCAAACACATCCGCATTGACTATGAACGCATCGACTCCCTGATTGAACCCGGCAGCCATGTCTTAGACCTCGGCTGCGGAGACGGAGAACTCCTGGTGCGGCTTATCCAGGACAAAAACGTCATCGGTCAGGGAATCGAAATCAATGAAGATTTGGTCATTCACTGCATTCAGCGAGGCCTGTCCGTCATTCATCAGGATATTGAAAAAGGGCTTGAAGAGTACCCGACGGACAGGTTCGATTATGCCATTCTCTCTCAAACCATCCAAACCCTTCGGGACCCGGAAAAAGTCCTCCGACGGCTTTTGCGAATCGCCAAAAAAGTCCTCGTCAGTTTCCCGAACTTTGCTCACTGGAAGTGCCGTTTCCAGCTCTTTTTCAAAGGACAAGCCCCGCAGACCCCTCAGCTGCCCTATCGTTGGTACAATTCTCCCAACATCCACTTTCTTTCCATCAAGGACTTTGACCGGTTCTGTACGGAATTGGGCATCCAAATCGAAGAACGAATTCCCCTTCGGCGAAATGTGAACAGCCCACTGCAGTTTTGGCCGAACCTGCTGGCTGAACAGGCCGTGTATGTCCTCAGCAAATATCAGGCGTAGAGAAGGCGTAAGCCAAACCGTCTTTACAGATGAACACCGCAGTAGTCAATGTCTCGGCAAACCGCTTTGATTGATTCCCACACGGAGGAATCTCCCGACGCCGTCAGGGCCAGAGCAAACAGAACGTATTCCTCCCGGAATAAATGCTCCCGCATGGCCGGACCAATGTACCGCGCCAGGGAACGCAGCTGATTCTGAAAAACCCGGAAAGACAGGTTTGGAAAACTCATCCTCAGCTTCAGCAGGTCTTCTACGGCAATCTGAAGATAAAGATGTTCTTTTTCCACCGAACGGCACAGCGACTCCCATCCCTGTTTCTTCAGCATCGGGAAAATCACGTCATCTTCACGGGCGATATGTTCCGCCATTCCCTGCAGATGTTCGAGGATGTGGGAAAGCCGCATCAGTTCAGGGCTTGCCGGAGAAAGCGAACTCTGCTGAAGAATCTCTTCAGCAACTTCTTCCAGCTCCGCCAGAAAACACCGAAACAAATCATGCTCTGCGGCGACCTTTCGAAGCACATGGCTGTCCGGCAGCCGGCGAACGATATCCGCCTTGCCGGCTTCCATCACCCCCATCAGAACAAACGCCGCACAAAGCTGCTGAATCTGCTCCGAGGAAAAACCGCTTTTGAGCAGTCGATGTTCCGCTTTGGCAATATCGTGCGGGCGAAGGCGGCTCAGCAGACGACAGGCCTCTCGACGGAGTACAGAGCGGTTTTTGCCCTTGTGAATTTGAACAAGCAGACCGGCTAATTTGGACGAAATATCTTTTTTCGAGGTCTTCATGCTCAGACTCTTTCTTTTGATTTCTAAACACCCCCTTCTTTTATACGAAATGACCGAACGGACGTGTTCTGAAAAACCGCAGCCGGACGGAAAAAGAGGGGAAAGAAGAAGATGTCTGCTAAGACCGAAAGTAAGCCAAAAGAGCCCCGAAGGCGGCCGCGGCGGTTTCGATTCGCAGAACGTTCGGATTGATTTGGACGGAATAGGCCCCTGCAGCCTGCAGCATTTGCCTTTCCTCCCCCGTGAAACCGCCTTCCGGCCCTATCAGACAGACCATATCCTTGCCGCTCGGAAGGTCCTGGGCACGATTGAAGCCCTTCGGGGCCGTTGGTCCACAAAAGGGTTCTCCATAAATCCATGCGGCTTGAGGATATTCTATCCGGATGTATTCTATCGCATTAGAAAGGGGCCAAGGACCGCTCAATCGCGGCAGAAAAACTCGGCCGGACTGCTTGGCGGCTGATACCGCTATCTTCTCACAGCGGGCCAGAGTAGATTCTTTGCCCATCTTGACAGTTCGTTCATAAACAACCGCTATGATATGATCCACTCCCAATTCCGTGCACTTTTCCACGAGAAAATCGAAACGGTTTGCCTTGGCCATACTGACAGCCAGGATAATGTTCCACGCAGGGGGTGAAAAGGAGTGAATTTCGCTCACAATCAGTGAAACTTTGCCCTTATGAATCGAAGAAACTCGGGCAGAAGCCAGATATCCCCTGCCGTCAAAAAGTTCGACCGTCTCTCCTGTTTTGATTCGAAGGACATGGGCCAAATGATGCGATTCCGAAGGGTCCAGCTGCACAGTCGAAGAGGACAAATCCGGACAAAAAAAACGGGGTATCCGCACGACACTTACCTCAATGAAAGCCCAAAAAAGATGGCAAAGACAGCGAAATGCAGATAAAAAACTAATAGAAAACCTAAACGGTCCTGTCGCCCTTTTCAGCCGTCAAACTGTTTAGGACTCAATTTCAACCTTTGGGGCCTGTTTCTCGTATCGGAGCAGCTCATTCAGCAGATTGTTGTAGGCCGCAATGCTGTCTGCACAATCCTTCTTCGCCCCGGCGGCTGAAGAAACCGCCGCAGCTGGAATGGTGTTGACAGTCTGACATTGCTTGCAGCGCACTTTTTTTCCGGCATACTCATCCGGTACGCTGTAAGCATGGCCGCACTTTGTACACGAGAAGTTAATCAAAGCTGTATCTCCTTTCAGGATAATACAATCAGCTTCCTAATTCTTATCCGTTTGAGAAAAAAACTCAAACTCTAATAACAATGCACGTCAAGAATAATAAAAAACTTCAATAAAGATACAATTATTGAATCGTATAAAAAATGTGATTTTCGACCGCTTCTTGTATTATCCTTTCAAAGAGCAGCCGGCATTATATAAGACGGTTTCCTATAAGTAAATGTTTCAAAAACCCTTTTTTTACATTTTTTCTGAAAAACATTTGCATTCTTTTTAAGTAGGACTATAATAGTCTTATATATAAAAGGAATCAACGGATATAAAATGGATATAATTAAAAGAAACACCGATTACGCCCTTCGCATCTTGTCGGAGTTAGTAAACGGCCCGAACGGACAGCGGATTCTTTCAGCAAGGCATCTTTCCAATGTACATCATATTCCCTATCCGATTACTTGTAAACTATTGCAAAAGCTTCAAGACCATGAAATCATCACCTCTATTATGGGCCCCAAAGGCGGATATACGTTAGCCCGTCCTCCGGCTCAAATCAGCTTTTGGGAAGTGATTGAAGCAATCCAGGGGCCTATCTATATAAACCGATGTTTTTTCAGCCATTTCCAATGTCCTCTAAAAGAACGGTGCCCCCTTCGGGAAAAACTCGGAAACATCCACGAGAACATCCTCCTGTCCCTGAAAACCACAACCCTCGAGGAAATTCGGGACAAAAGACCGAATCAAACAGGAGAATAAGCAATGACCACTGACAGCAACATCAAAATTCTGGAAGAAATCAAAGCTCGGGCCGTTTCTCTCAATGATCTGGTTCAATATGCTTCTGATTCCATTGTCAGCAAAATCCTGCTGGACAAGCCTGTCGGCTCGCTGACCCTTTTTGCTTTTGACAAGGGGCAGCGGCTGAGCGAACACACCTCTCCCTATGATGCGGTGGTTCAAATTATCGATGGAACGGCGGAATTAACCATCGGCAGCCAAACAATGCCCGCCGAAAAAGGCCAGATTGTCGTTATGCCTGCGGGAATCCCCCATGCTGTTGATGCGAAAACCGCCTTCAAAATGCTTTTGACGATGATTCGTCAAAGATAAAAAACGAAAAAATCTAACACAATTTCAGGAAAGGAAACACAAATGTTCTGTTATCAGTGTGAACAAACAGCCGGCGGAACAGGGTGCACCAAAATGGGGGTGTGCGGCAAAATGCCGGAGGCATCCGACCTCCAGGACCTGCTTGTTTATGCTGTCAAGGGTATTGCCAACTATGCGCATCGCGCCGGACAGCTCGGTCTTCGAAGCAAAGAAATCGACCGATTCGTTGTGGAAGCCCTTTTCAGTACGGTAACGAACGTCAATTTTGACCCTCAGCGGCTGGAAGACTGGATTCAGCAGGCGGACACAATCATTCTTCAGGCCCGCCGCCTCTACGAAGAGGCCTGCAGCAAAACCGGCAAAAAGCCGGAACCCTTATCCGGTCCGGCTGCCTGGCGGATTCCTGCCAACCGTCAGGAGATGCTTCAGGAAGCCCAGTCCATCAGCATTGTCAATCAACTTGAAGCATACGGTCCCGATGCGGCAGGGCTTCAGGAATTGATTCTGTACGGCCTGAAGGGGATGGCCGCTTATGCCGACCACGCTATGATTCTCGGTGTTGAGGACAACGGCGTCTATGCCTTTTTCCATGAAGCCCTGGATTTTCTGACAAGCCCTCAAGCTCAGGATGTCAATGCTTTGGTTGCCATGGCTCTCAAGGTCGGCCAGGTCAATCTGAAGGTGATGGAAATGCTCGATCAGGCCAACACGGGAACCTACGGGCACCCCGAACCGACCTCGATTCGCATCTCTCCGGTCAAAGGCAAAGCCATCCTCGTTTCCGGACACGACCTGCGTGATCTGGAACTGCTGCTCAAGCAGACGGAGGGCAAGGGCATCCATGTTTATACGCACGGGGAAATGCTGCCGTGTCTGGCTTATCCGGGCCTGAAAAAATACAAACATCTGGTCGGCAACTATGGAACCGCCTGGCAGAATCAGCACAAGGAATTTGACGCCTTCCCGGGGGCGATTCTGATGACAACCAACTGCATCCAGCGTCCGAAAGACACCTACAAAGACCGTATCTTCACGACGGGGCTTGTTGCGTGGCCCCAGGTACGGCATATTGGTCCGGACAAGGATTTTGCCCCGGTCATTCAGGCCGCTCTGGCCGCTCCCGGATTCACGCAGGATGCCCCGGAAAAACGCATCACTATCGGGTTTGCCCGCAATGCCGTCATGAGCGCGGCCGGGAAAGTCATCGAAGCTGTCAAGGCCGGCAAAATCCGGCACTTCTTCCTTATCGGCGGCTGCGACGGGGCCAAACCCGGACGCAATTACTACACCGAGCTGGCCCAGGCCGTTCCGAAAGACTGCGTGATCCTCACACTGGCCTGCGGCAAATACCGCTTCAATATGCTCGATTTCGGCGACATCGGCGGCATTCCGCGGCTCCTGGATGTGGGACAATGCAATGATGCCTACTCTGCAATTCAGATTGCCCTGGCATTGGCCAACGCCTTCGGCTGCGGCGTCAATGACCTGCCGCTTTCGCTGATTCTCAGCTGGTACGAACAGAAGGCCGTCTGCATCCTGCTGACGCTGCTTCATCTGGGAATCAAGAATATGAAGCTGGGGCCCTCCCTGCCAGCCTTTGTCGGACCGAACGTGCTCAAAGTGCTTGTGGAACAGTTCAACATCGCCCCGATTTCCACCCCGCAAAAAGACCTGGCAGAAATCCTGGGGTAAAAAGAGGATTCCAATGCTGCGTAATATCGTTGTGATTAATGAAGAAAAATGTGACGGCTGCGGCCTGTGTGTCAAGGCCTGCGCCGAAGGTGCCATCCAAATCATCAACGGCAAGGCCAAACTGGTCAGTGAAACGTACTGTGACGGCCTGGGGGCGTGTCTGGGACACTGCCCCCGGGGCGCCATTACCATCGAACAGCGCCAAGCTGTGCCTTTTGATGAAAAGGCGGCCCACGAACATGTAAATCGGCTCAAATCGGCATCCGAAAATTCCTTTTCCGGCTGCCCGGGGATGAAGATGATGCAGCGAAAGCCGCAGGAACCCAACATCGGCGCCGCAGAAATCCCCTCACAGCTGGGGCAGTGGCCGGTGCAGCTGAAGCTCCTGTCTCCGACGGCGCCGTATTTTGCCCAGGCCGACCTGATGCTCGCGGCGGATTGTGTCCCCTTTGCGATGGGAGATTTCCATCCTTCGCTGCTGAAAGGACATACAATTGCCGTGGGCTGCCCGAAACTGGATGACCGGCCGTATTATGTCGGAAAAGTCGCCCAAATTCTGCGGCTCAATGACATCCGTTCTCTGACGGTTGTTCGGATGGAAGTCCCCTGCTGCAGCGGCCTGACCCAAATCGCCCGGATGGCCATTGCCGACAGCGGAAAAACAATGCCTTTTGAGGAGATTGCCATATCACTGAACGGACAAATCATTCAGCGTCAGACACATCCGGCTTAACGCGGGTTCGGCACGGTTTTGACGGCCACCAGCCGCGGACGGTCTCCTGGTGCCCACACCTGACTGCGGTCAAAAATCGCCAACACACGCCGCTGCGGGCCGCTTTGCCCGATGCGGACAACAATATAGGCCGTGAAGACATCGCTGCGGGTTGTGAAAATATTGGACAGATGCGACAGGATTAGATCCCGCTCCTCCAAATCGCCGCGAATTGTACGGTCCCCGACCAAATCCAGTCCTTCCTGCTGGGCATAGATTCCCATCGCCGGAATCTTTGTGAGCAGCTCCCCAAGATGAGCATAAGGCCGGTTCTGGATGATTAAATCGGCATAATCCCCCACAACCTGCGGGGTAGCCGGATTCGGGTCAACCAGATTGATGGTTCCCGAACTGTGTGTTAAAATCCCCGGAATCGCCGCCGCCAAAACCGGTTTGGAGGCCGTATTGATATTGATTCGGCCCGGCAAAGACCCCTTCTCCCGATTTAGAAAACAGATAAAGCCTAGCAGGTCGGGGTCCTTCATCACATCAAATCGAATGTCGCCTTCGGAAGACGCCTGGGCGACGGCCGTCGTAACCGTATTGGGGTCGTCTCCGCTCTGGTTGCCGACAAACAGCACTTTCTGAAAATCGCCAAGTGTAAAGAACCGCCGATCCGCAGACCCCGACGGCCAATCCGCCGCCGGCATCTGCCAGCCGTTTTTGTCCACCGTCACCCCGTTGGCCCCTCCGAGCGTAGCCGGGCTTGGGGAAGGCGGAACAGCCCGCTGATGAACAGCCGCGGAGACATTCGTAAACTTCCATCCGGTATCCTGCCGCTTGAGCACATGGAGGGTCGGCAGACCATCTGCCGGATTATCGGTCAGCATAAGTTCGATTTGAGCCCGAGGGATCCGATCAACCGTGAGAAATTTTGCGGGATTATCGGGACACGGACGCTGCACATCAATGCTGTTGGCATCTGTGAGCATCGTTCCCAGGCCAAATCCGGCAAACACTACATCCACAGGACTTGCGGACGCAGAACGAATGACAAACCGGCTGGGCGCATCCGGAGTACCGGAACGAATCGTTTGGGCCGGCGTGTCCGGAATCGTAAATCCAATGGGAGAACCACCCCGCCGCTGAAAGACAATCCGCCAGCCGTTCAGCGAAATCGGGGCGTTATACGGATTCAGCAGTTCGAGGGCCGCCTCCGTCGGATTGTTGCTGTTATCCCGGACTACATACAGCTCGGAGACAAACGGCTGGCGTTCAAAACCGTAAATCACATCCGTTTCGCTCAGACCGAAATCCAGTTTTTCAAAAATCCGCCTGCCGTCCGCCACTGCATCGACATTGACAACAGGAATCGAGGAATCCCGCTTATTCAGTTCGGTGCTGACCTCCAGAATCAGCCGCTTGATAAGTGCCCGGTTAATAAAAGTCGGGTTGGTGTTGAGCTGTGCCGGGGTAACAGCAGAGGTATCCGGGTCCGTCCAGGCCGTTCCAAAGGGCCCTGTGGGGCTCGCCGTACTGTCATCCAGATAATCAATCATATTGGCGACGATTTGAGCGGCCTTTCGGGCGGCGGTTCGAAGCGGTTCTCCCTGATGCAGATAATACCCCCGAAACGCATACAGCAGATGCAGAATATTGCGGCGGGCTTCCAAAGTATTGCTCAAAATATCAGTCCGAACGCTCACCGCATATCCGTCGGCGGGCATCAAGATTGCCCGGTAGATTCTGCCCAGATACCGCTTTTCACTTTCCGACCAGCCGGCAAAATACGGCTCTCCCCCCCAGCGCAGATTGCGGTCAAAACTGAAAAACGTACACGTATGCCGCCGGTCGTAATAATAACTGTAGTTATGCGGATTGGTTGTCCAGGGGCCGGTGTCGTCAAAATTCTCCGGATTCATCCGAAGCTTCCAAACCCGAAAATCCTCCGCAGACTCCACCGGTATCCGCTTGACCCGCAAGGCGGCATTCCAGCCGCCGACAAACTCGCCTCGCCCAAAGTCAAAAGTCTGATACATCCCGAAAACGGGGGGCACAACAGACAGATTCATTTCCCGCTCAAACCGGGCCACGGCCTTGCTGGTCATCAGAAACCGATTGCGCATCTCCAGCTCATCATTAAGGTCAAACAGCCTGTATTTGGCCGGGTCGAGACTCTGATTCGGATTTTCGATATTCAGCAAAGCCTCCCTGTGATAGGTTTCGGCCGTCACCGTTTCAAACGGATTGGCCATTCTGGCCTGCCGAACCACAGGAGGCGTTGCCCGGTCATCTCCTCGCAAAAATGTTTCATAATCCGCCTCGGAAAGCCAGCGTCCCTGTCCGATCCAGGAAATCGCCTTTCGAGTCAGGTGGGCGGTATTCAGATTCAGCATCGCACAGTTGTCGATAATCCGTACAGCTGCGTAGATTCGTTCTCCGCTCGGAGTCTCCAGGGCAGGCACCCAGAGACTGTCGGCCACACCGTCCCCGTCGGCATCCGCCGGAGCCCACAAAACATTCGTCAGATTCGGATAATCCGGCACAATCGCCCCCCAGAATTGGGGATTGTTCTGCGGATCAAGCTGTCCGGTCCCCTCCCGCAAAATCCGATCCCAGACGTTCGGCGGCGCCGGCCACAGACTGGACAGATACGGCCAGCTGTACAAATCATCCGTCGGGTCATCCGGCGTGCCGTTATCGCTGATTCGCACCGGCTCCAGCGAGGCCAGCCAGGAGTCGGCTGCCCCCGGCGCATCATAGGGTTCGTTCGTCAGCCCCTTTCCGTCACAAAGCCCGCTGTTTAAACGGGTGCCGAACAAATCCTGCAGAAGCACCAGTTCTATTTTGTCCAGCACCATCCGTACGGCCTGGTCCATCTGATGCTCCTGCCGGGCGGCCGTTCCCAGAACATCCCCCACCCGCGAAATCATCAGAAACATAATGCCCACCAGCGAAAGCAGAACCGCCGCCACCACCACCAGAATCAGGGCTGAGCCGCGCCGCCGATTCGCTGTTTTTTTCCGTCTTGTATCCATTATGCAGCCCTCGCCTCTTCCAGAGAGTCTCTGTCGGCTACGGATTCAGATAGACAATGTAGGTAAAGGTCTTCCCCTCCGGGAAAACCCCTTTGGAGTCATACAGCGTAAAGGTAAATTTCAGAGCCGGGCCCAAGCCCGGTATCGAATCAAAATGTTCTGCATCCAGATTATTCGGATCATAAGGACCGTATTTCTCCGTATAACCCGGTCCCAACTCATGAAGTTTGCCCGGATACAAAAAACCGGGAATCTTATCCGAACGGATGCTGTTTCCCTGAAGGAAAAAGTCCGAATCTCGGTAGTCTCCATCCCCATTCGGATCGATTTCCGGAAGCCAGCGCTTCTCCCGGTCAAACCAGCCCTGCACCCGAAACTGCCCGACTCCCTGTGCCAGCATCAGATGAAGGTTCAGAGGAACAGACGGCGCAATCTGAATCCCCCGTCTCTCGGAGCCCTGCGGACCGAAGGGAGCAAACAAATCCACATCCAGAATGCGCTCCGCCATATCGGACTTTTGGCTGGCCGCCTTCGGATTCCAGATGGGTTCATTTCGCCATTGAGCCGCTGTTTTTGTATCAAACTCGAAATAGTTATTCTGTTCCGAAGTGAAGGACGCCCAGTTCGGAAAATCCGTAGAAACATTTGCCGAGGTATAGAGATGCTGAGAACGCCCTAAAATCCGCTTGTGCGGCGGCAGATCCGCCGCCCGTTTCCCCTGTCCGTCTCCGGCCAGCATATAGCAAACCCGAGCCGTATGGCCGTGCAGAACTCCCTGCTTGGCTGTACCGCCCTCCTGATAGGTCCAGACATTATAAGTCTGGAATGAGCCGGCTGTGAAAAAGTAAAACCGGTCCAGCCGCTCAAATTTATCAACAATATTGTCCCCTGTGGTATCCGTCCCGGGCACCCAGACCACACAGATTTCCCCCTCTTTCTGCAGACCCACCAGGTCGGTTTTCAACCGGTAGGTGATCGCCTGATACTTCTGCATAATCTCCGCCATAGCCGAAGCCGCCCGATAGGCCTGCACGGAATACCGGAAGACTGCCCCGGAGACAACCAGCAGCACCGCCACCAGCGCCATCGCCACCAGCAGTTCAACAATGGTAAAAGCAGGCTGTCGTTTGCTCGGATTCATCAATGTTTGAACAACTCCTAAAGAACCTCAATACAAGGATTTCGATTCGACCCTACCGCCGGCGGCACAACCCAGAGAATATTTTGGCCGCTGCCGCTCAGCCAGTTTCGGTTCAGGCTCAAAGTTGTTCCGTCTCGTTTGATAATCTGATAGATATGCCCATTCCGGTCCTCCACAGCCCAGGCCCCTTCCGGAAAGAACTGCCGGCAGGTCTCCTGCGGATAAACCGGCTGATCTGATTCAATCGTCACATCAGAACGGCCATAGACGGCATTAACTCGGACAGGGACCGGCGTCGGGCGTTCTTTTTCCTTCTGCGTGAAAACGCCGGCAGATTTGTCATAGTCAAAACCGTAATAGCGCAGTTCTTTTCGCCACCGACACAGAAAAATGCGGATCTGGTACCCTTCCGCCGTGGTTGTGTCTTTGCGGCACAAAACCGCCCAGCAGTACCGCTGATTTTGAGCCGGATTCTGAGCATAAGACTCTTTCGGCAGGGACGGATAGAGCGAATCCGCCGTCAAACGAGCGTTAATCGTTGTCAGAAGCCGGGGGTCATGCGGAGGGATTCCGTAAAACTGAACAAACGACTGCACACTTTGATCCGACAAGTATTCCGCGGAAAACAAAACCGACTGAACCTCGCCGGAACTCGGCAGCTTGTCCGCATCTACATCATACAGCCGGACCGCCGCCCGGGCTTCCTCGGCCATTGCGGGCGCCAGCGTCTTTTCCGCCGCCATCGCCGTCAGCTTAATCCCAGCCGGAAAAATCGTTGCAATCAGCACAAAGCCGATCGCCAAGATGCCCGTCGCCAGCAGCACCTCCGTCAGCGAAAACCCGTTTCGGCTTCTATAACGACTCATTTGTTTCCCTTACCGCCCAATCAGCTGCCCTGTATGCGGATTGACAAATTCTTTCGGAAGACTGCGAATATAACCGGTAAACCGCTGGCCGGCCGGAATCTCTGCAAACCGTTTGGGATCGTAAATATAAAATGAACCGATGCTGTCCTCTTCGTTCAGACCTCCCGGTCCGGCATCCTGATAAAACATCCCGGCAGTCCCGCTGTCCACGTTGGCTCTGGTGTTAAAAATCGGGTCGCGGCTGCTCTCATCATTCACTCCGTCCCGATTCAAAACCCTCACCGGAAACTGAATGAGCTGTCCCTGCTCTGAAAAAACGATCGAAAAAGTTTGAGCATTCATCAAATTCGTATCATTCAAATCTGCATCCGATTGAACCGTTCCGGCCATGACTCCGACCGAGGCAGGCAGTTTAATCGGCTTGCGGTTTGGAACGGCGATAAACTCCGTCGCATAGGTACTCGATACATCTTTATGAACAATAAAAATCATATAGAAATCGCCTTCGCGGTCCCGCTGAAACCGAATCCCGGCCGGTGCGCTGTGAGCGACGGCCAGAGCCCGGGCCCCGGTCAGGGCAGCGTCAATCAGCGAGCGCGGACCGGCGGAATGGTCAAACGATTCGATAACCTTCCTGGCGGCCGGCACAGAAATCCCCACCAGAATGGCCGCCACCGCAATCACGACGACCAATTCCGTCAGCGTCAATCCGTTTTTTCGAAACGTTCGATTCATTTTTTCACACAGCTTTCAACAAGCCGATCCAAACCCAGAACCTTAGAAGTTAAACAAATCATCTCCCGTCCCATAGAGGCCATCCGGTCCTGCACTCTGAAGCAGAAACGAATTGGCACGATACGGCCGCGGCGGGGACGTAAAGTTCGGATTGGCAATCACGCGGTAAAACCAGTTGATGCCGTCATCCGCTGCATCTTCATTCAAATCATGAGTCGTTTTCGAGGATTGGAAAGGAACTGTTAAAGAAATAATCCCGCTACCCGCCGCGTAACTGTCGTTCAGATTATACGTGTTCGTTCCCCAGTTGGCTCGAACAGGGTCCATTCCGATTTGGTTTACATTGGCCCTGTAATAGAGAATCGGCATCCCGACCTCTTTTCCGGTCGCCCGCATTTTTTTCGTAAAGGCATCCGCCAGCACAAACATCGTTCCGCTCAGGGAACCGGTGTTCGTACCATAGATATCCTGCAGTTTGACGGCATTGGCCGTTTCCAGTTCCAGATAAGGACCTTTGCGGGCTGCACGATTTTGAGCGGCCGTCTCCCAGGCCAAATCCGTCGCCGCATGATAAACCGTTTCAGCCGCACTGATAGTCCCGTCGCCGTTCTGGTCAAACAGATAATCCTGATAAAAAACAGAATTGGGATGAAAACCAAGACCATCTCCGCCGATCAGTGCTTCCGCCAGCCGAAAAGAAGCAACGCTTCCGTTGCCGTATTTGGCCATGTTATACTCACTGGGCGGATAATCCCCCCAGTCGGAACGGAAGGCCTCCAGTCCGACCTCAATCGCGTGAAACTGTGCCCGCTGCTTGACCACCATGGCCTTCTTCTGCACCATACTCAGCGCCGGAATCAGCAAAGCCAGCAGTACGGCAATCACGGCCAGCGCTGTGAGCATCTCCGTCAGCGTAAATCCGATATGTTTTTTCTTGTTTTCGTTACAGGCACGCATACAGACGCCTCCTGAATTTGGGCTTGATGCCGTTAATATTCAAAATTGGTAATATCATCTTTGGTGCCGTACAGGCCGTCCCAGCCGGCGGAAATCAGCAGATATTTGTTTGCATTAAAGGGCTTATAGAACGGACGGTCCGGCTCGCTTCGCTGGGTAATCTGCTCATAAAAAACCTGGGCTTTGGTTTTGGAAGGATTTTGCGGGTCCGTATAGTGAGCCGTTGCCGCAGAAGGATTATCCAGCAGCGGAAGGTCCGCTACTGCCGCATTATCCAGAAAATTATACGTCCACTTCTGCATATCCGCAGCCGTCGGATTGGTCAGGGTGTTTCGGCCGGCTGCATCCAGACGAAACGGCTGCGTCGCCGACCGATTGGCCTTAAAGTACAGAATCGGCATCCCAACCCGAACCGTCTCGCCGTTCGGCAGCGAAACGGTCGAGCGTTTGAAGGTATCCGTAAAGACCGGGGCTCTTCGGGCCGGGGAAGCGGCTCCCTGTGAATCATAAATACGGGACGAACCGTTATTTCCCTGCCAGAGTTCATAAATCGTAAAGACATCCACGTATTTCAGTTCCGCATACGGCCCTTTGCGGCGGCTGCGGCTGACCTCCGAGGTGGAGTCATAGAAGTAGTAATCCGCATTGTTTATCTTCGTTCCTTCGGGACTGTATGCCGCATCATTCGGGGCATACCAGCCCGTCCGCAGCTCCAGACCGGCCTCATCCCGACCGACCAGCGCTTCGACCAGATGCTGGGCCCCGCAGACCTGATTGGCGGCGGCAGGATTGGGCAGCACCTTCGAGTCAGGATAATCATCAAAATCCTTACTGAACAGTTCCAGCCCGATTTCCATCGAGTGAAAGACGGACTTCTGCCGCAGACCTGTGGAGAGAATCTTCGTTTTGCGGAGTCCTACGGTCAGCAGCCCTACCAGCATCGAAATAATCGCCACCACCACCAGCAGCTCAATCAGCGTAAACCCGCCCGCTCTTTTCTGTTTCATTTTCATAACTATTTCTTTCCCATTAGCCGCCTTTACGGCTGCGGATTGACGACGTTGTCCTGCACCGTCTCGAAGGTTTTATCCGGACCGGCAGAAATCAGAATCGGAAACGAATGCACAGCCGAATCATATTCGTACCGAATCGGCATCCCCCACACATCCACAAAGCGAATCAAATCCGTCGAGGCACCGCCGGTCGGAATCTCAATCAGAAGCACCCGCCCGGCTGCATCCTTATTCGAAAGAAACCGGTCTAGAAGCGTTCCGATAATCGCCTTGCTGTTGGGACTCCGATTCAGAAAGTAATAGAGCGCCTCACTGGACCAGGCTGCTTCTCCGAGCGTTCCGGTCCAATGAACCGCCGGCGGAGGAATACGGGTAGCAGCCGCACCAACAGCTGCATTAAAGTCCGCCTGCGTTCTGACCCGCGGCACATACGCCCCGTAATCGTTGTAATACTGCTCGAGGGCTGTTGCCAAAACGGCCAGCGTGCTTTCCGTCAACCGGATTTCCGACTGCCTTTTCAGATGAACTCCCAGTCCGCTGAGTGTACCGAACAGAAGCAGCACCACCGCCAGAGTCACCAGCACCTCAAGAAGAGTCATCGCATATCGTCGGGGTGTCAGGAACATACTGTCTCCGTCCGGAAGGTTCTGCGGGCATACAGCCGGTTATTCTTTGCCCTTTTCTATGTTCAGGACATCATCCGCCGTGCCGTACAGTCCATCCTTGCCGGCAGAAATCAGAATATAAGACTCCGCTCGATACGGACGCTTGATGCCGTCCGGAAACGACGTGGTTCGGGTCGCCGTCTGGACCTGCTTATTCAGAATCATCTCCTCAAACCGCTGCAAATCCGTCAAAACCGTGCCGGTACGCAGAGGATGCAGGACCGCTGTCCCCTGTTCCGGGTCCCCGAGCGCCAGCAGCCGTTCGTTGTCCCAATAATTGTAAATATCATCATTCTGCGCAGGATTCTGGTCGGTGCCTCCGAAATCATTGCGCGTATAATCCTGGAACTTGTAGGCCGTGCGGGCTCGGTAATACAGAATCGGCATGCCCGTCTTCTTGCCGGACTGTCTTTTCTTGGCGTACACATCACAAAGCAGGAAATTGTATCGATTAAAAGAGCCCCAGTTGACGTAAATGTCATCGATTCGATAGGCATTCGCATGTTCCAGATCGATATACTTCTTGCGAACGTCGATATTCTGAGAACCGGTTTCCACATAGACGCCGGGCAAATTCATTCCGTTGATAGGGTCATAAATCTGTACGGCCCCATAGCCAACCCCCACACCATCCAAATCATTCAGACCGCTGGCCGTAAAGCCCGACTTGGGATGAAATCCGAGCAAATCCTGACCGACCATCGCCTCGGCAAGTTTTGCCGCCCCGCTGTAAACAGTCGGATCAACCGGATGGGCCGGAACTCGATACGAATTTTCATCGGATTCTGGATAGACGCCGAAATCGTTTTTGAACATCTCCAGTCCGACATCAATGCTGTGGAACTGGGCCTTCTGCTGAATCTCGCGGGAATAGTCCTTGACCATATTCAATGCCGGCACCAGCAGCCCGATCAGCAGGGCAATCACCCCCATCACCGTCAGCAGTTCCACAATCGTAAATCCGCCTTTTCCCCGTTTTTGTCTGTTCATGAATCGTTCCTTTCTGATTTGTATTGATAAATGCGTTTGAGATTACATCAGCACCTGAATGACTTTCACCATCGGCAGGAACATCGCCACAACGATGGTGCCGACAATCAGGCCCAGCGACACAATCATAATCGGTTCCAGCAGACTCATCATCGCACCGACCATCACATCGGCCTCTTCATCGAAATTGTCCGCTACTTTCATCAGCATCTTGTCCAGATCGCCGGTTTCCTCACCGACATCCACCATGTTCACCACGATAGAGTCCACGGTCTTGGACTGCCGCAGCGGATTGGCAAACGTATCGCCCTGCCGAATCGCCTGATGCACCCTGCCGAGCATCGCCGAATAGACCTCATTGTCCGCCGTTTCCCGCGTGATGTTGATGGCCTCCAGAATCGGTACACCAGCCCCAATCAGCGTTGCCAGCGTTCGAGTCCACCGGGCAACGGTCGTCAGATAAACCAGCCGGCGAATCACCGGCAGATGCAGCTTCACCCAGTCGAGGGCATAACGTCCGTAGCGAAACTTCCGCAGGAACTTAAAGAAGAAGATGATGAGAAACGGTGAAATCGCCACCAGGCCGGCATTCAGTCCCTTGTTGCCCAAAAGCCACTGGCTCAGATTCAGAAGACCCTGCGTCAAAGCCGGAAGCTTTTCCTTGCCGTCGCTCATGTCCGTCAGCACCTGGGAAAAGGTCGGAATGATGAAAATCATCAGCCCCAGTACAATCAGAAACGCCACGGTCATCACAACCACCGGATAAACCATAGCGCCCTTGATTTTCGACTTGAGCCGCTCGGCTTTTTCCATAAAATCGGCCACACGAGCCAGAATCACATCCAGCACGCCGCCCACCTCACCCGCCGCCACCATATTGACAAACAGCCGGTTGAAAGTCTTAGGGTGTTTGGCCATCGCCTCCGACAGCGTCGAGCCGCTCTCAATATCATCCGCTACATACCCAATCACCCGTTTGAGCGTGCCCGACTTCTGCTGTTCTTCCAGAATGCGCAGCGAACGCAGGATCGCCAGACCCGCATCCTGCAGTGTGGACAGCTGACGGGCGAACTGCGTAATCTGCTTGGTTTTGACCCTGCCGCCGGAGCGCCTTCGCCGCGGAGCCCCCGCCGTCTCGGCCTTGGCCTTTTTGGCCGCCCCCTGCGCCCGAACCTTCGTGGGGAAAAGCCCTTTGCTGCGTATTTTGCTGATGGCTTCCTTGCTGCTGAGGGCCTCTATCTCGGCCTTAACCTCATTGCCCTTGGCATCCAGCGCTGTGTATTGAAAAATCGGCATATTCGTTTACCTCCGAATAGGAATCGTCCCGACCGCAGGACTCCGCTGAATCCTGCGCCGCTTCGTTACGCCTCCACCGCAATCGTTTCTCGGGCCACCTCATCCAGTGTGGTGATTCCGCTGTAAATCAGCTCCAGGCCGTTTTCCCGGAGCGTCTTCATCCCTTTGCGGCGGGCCGCTTCCCGCAGAACCGCCGTCGAGGCATGATTCATAATCAAATCCCGAATTTCATCATCAAACGTCATAATCTCAAAAATGCCCGTTCGGCCGCGATAGCCCGTGTTGTTGCACATATCACAGCCGCGACCATAATAGAATTTCTTGCCTTCCGCATCTTCCAGCGTCAGCCCCAGTTCCATTAGCTGCTCCTCCGTCGGCCGGTACTCCGTCTTGCAGTTGATGCAGATGCGCCGAACCAGCCGCTGGGCGATAATCCCCTCCAGCGTGGCCGTCACCAAGAAGGTTTCCAGCCCCAAATCCAAAAGACGGGCAATCGTGCTGGGGGCATCGTTGGTGTGGAGCGTCGTAAAGACCAGGTGGCCGGTCAGAGACGCCTGAATGGAAATCTCCGCCGTCTCCAGGTCTCGAATCTCACCGACCATCACAATATCCGGGTCCTGACGCAGAATTGAACGCAGACACTTGGCAAACGTCAAACCGATTTCCGGCCGTATCTGAACCTGAATCAGCCCGTCAATATCGTACTCAACCGGGTTTTCCGTCGTAATAATCTTGGTTTCGACCGAATTGAGCTCCTTCAGGGCCGAATAGAGCGTGGTGGTCTTTCCGGAGCCGGTGGGACCGGTTACAATCAGAATTCCGTTGGGCTTGTTAATCAGCTGACGGACAATATGCAGGTCCCGTTCGGTCATCCCGAGCATATCCAGCCGCAAATCGACCTGTTTGCGGTCCAGAACACGCAGCACCACACTTTCCCCGAACATGGTCGGCAGAATGCTCACACGAAGGTCCACCGGATTGCCGCCGACCACCAGCGGGATACGGCCGTCCTGCGGCAGCCGCCGTTCTGCAATATCCAGGTTGGCCATAACCTTAATACGGCTGGACAGCGCCAGCGCAATATGCTTCGGGGGCGGAACCATCTCATAGAGAACCCCGTCGATTCGATACCGCATCTTAAACTCATTTTCGAACGGTTCGAAATGGATGTCCGAGGCCTTGTCCTGAATCGCTTTCAGCAGCACCAGGTTGAGCAGTTTCTTAACGCCTGTCGAATCCGCCGCCTCCTTCAATTCATCCAGATCAATGCTCGCATCCCGCCCCTGAAGCGATGCCAGCCCCCTGTCGCTTTCTATCTCGCCGATAAGTTCCGTCAGACTCTCATCTTCTTCCGCATAATATTTGTTTAAAGCGGCATTCAGGGCATCCGGGTCCGCGACCTTCGCCTCCACCGTAAATCCCATCAGTGTGCTTAAATCATCTGTAGCCCGGAAATTATCCGGATTGTCGAGGGCAACGGTCAGGTGATTGCGCCGGCTGTCGTACTCAATGGGGAGAATCCGATAGGTTTTGGCCATTTGGGCCGGAATCTGCTTGAGAACATCCTGAGGAATATCAAGACTATCTATGTCTATATACTCCATTCCTCGCTGGCCGGCTAATGCAATCGACAGGTCCCTTTCTTTAATCAGACCCATTTCAATAAAAATTTGGCCGATTCTGACCTTCCCTCCTTTTTCCTTTTGAATTCGAAGAGCTTCTTGGACCTGTTCTCGAGTTATCAGGCCCATTTTTATCAGAATTCGACCTAATGTCCTTCCTTTGAGTTCTTGTACTGGAGGCAGCTTAGCCATCGTTTATCTCCGCCTGAAAGCCGATAATATCGACTCCTATTAAATTATACGACCCTAAAAAGACGAGTTCAAACACTTTTTAAGTTGGACACTTGGCAGATAAGAAGAAAAACCAGCCTGATTTCGAAGAAATGATGGAAAAACTAAACAAAACGCTGGATAACAAACCCAAAGATTCCGGAATAATAATAGCAGAAAAATGAAGATTTTCTTTCAATAAATAATATGGACATTTGGCAAATAAAAATTACCGCAACAATCACATTTTAGGATGTCTTCAAGATCGGTCCATATTCTTCTTCCAGACTCTTGCCCTTGAGTTTGCCCTTCATCGAAACTCCCATCTCTTTCTCGGCCTTTTCTAAAAGGTCACCCGGATTCCTGGCATAATCAAGCATTGTTTCAAGATTTATTTTCTCGCTTTTCCATAATTCCCACAGGTGATCATCCAACAGCTGCATCCCGAGTTTTTTCCCAATCTGAATGCTCGACTCAATACGATAGACCTTATTTTCCCGAATCAGGTTCGAAATAGCCGGCGTGACCACCATAAACTCATAAGCCGCCACTCGGCCCTTCGGTATGCGAGGACAAAGGGCCTGACTCAACACAGCAATCAGGTTCGTGCTCAACTGGACGCGTATCTGCTCCTGCTGGCTGACCGGAAATGCGTCAATAATTCGGTTCACCGTACCCTGGCAACCGGTCGTGTGAAGAGTTCCGAACACAAGGTGTCCGGTTTCCGCCGCCGTAATGGCCGCTTCCATCGTCTCCAAATCCCGCAATTCACCCACCAGAATGACATCCGGGTCCTGACGCAGCGACCGGCGAAGGGCCTCCGAAAACGTCGGGACATCTATCCCAACCTCGCGCTGATTGATGATCGATTTCTTGTGCTGGTGGTAATATTCAATCGGTTCTTCAATTGTGATAATATGAAGGTCCAGATTTTCGTTAATATAATTAATCATGCTTGCCAGCGTCGTCGTCTTTCCGGAACCCGTTGGACCTGTCACCAAAAACAGCCCTCTCGGACGCCGGCACAAAGCCGCGCAAATCTTCGGCAGTCCAATCTGCTCGAACGTCAGCAGTTCCGACGGAATCAAACGAAGCACCATCGAAATGTGCCCTTTTTGACGGAAGATCGCCGTACGAAACCGCCCGGCATCCCCAAAGGCAAATCCAAAGTCCGTCCCCCCCACTTCCTGCAGTTCCTGCTGGTTTCGTTCCGGTGTGATACTTTTCATCAGGGCAACCGTATCTTCCGGCTCCAGCACTTTTGTATCCAGCGAACGTAGACGACCGCTGATTCGCAAAACCGGAGGCCGTCCCACAACCAAATGCAGGTCCGAGCCGCCCATCTTAATGCACGCTTCCAGCAACCGGTCAATATGCAATGAAGGCATAATCCTGTCCCTAAATCCTCTATGCTGTATCGATTACAAGACCTTCCGCCTGGGTGACATTCGACACTTCCTGCGGCGTCGTAATTCCCTTGAACACTTTGATTCGTCCGTCCATCAGCAGGGTCTTCATCCCGCTGGCCCGGGCCGCTTTCCGAAGCTCCGTCGTCGGCGCCTTTTGAAACGCCAGCTCACGAATCTGGCTGTTCATTTCCATCATTTCAAAAATTGCTATTCGCCCCCGATACCCCGTTCCCTGGCATCGGCTGCAGCCGGCCCCTTTATAAATCGGATGCTTGCGGAGATCCTCCGGCGTAATGCTCAGAAGCCGCAGATAATGCGGATCGGGTTTCTCGTCTATCACCTTGCAATTTTTACAAATGGTTCGAACCAGCCGCTGAGCCATTATCGCCTGCACCGAGCTGGCCACTAAAAACGGCTTGACCCCCATATCAATCAGACGGGTAATCGCGCTGGGAGCATCATTGGTGTGAAGCGTGCTGAATACGAGGTGACCGGTCAGGGCTGCCTGAATCGCAATATCTGCCACCACACCGTCACGAATTTCACCAATCAGGATGATATTCGGCGACTGACGCAGCATCGACCGCAGGATCTTCTCAAACGTCAGTCCGATTTCCGTCCGGACCTGACACTGATTGATACCGCTGATGTTGTACTCAACCGGGTCTTCCGCCGTGATGATTTTCTTATCCGGACGGTTCAGCTCCTGCAAGGCGGCATAAAGCGTCGTCGTTTTTCCGCTTCCGGTCGGCCCTGTCACGAGAAAAATGCCGTTGGGCCGTTTGATGATGCGCATGAACCGTTCATAATCATCCGACTCAAAACCGATCGCCTGAATACCGATATTCACCGAATCCGGACGCAGAATACGCAGAACGGTGCTTTCCCCGTGGTAGCCTGGCAGACAGGATACGCGGAAGTCAATGTCCTGATTGTCGATTCTCCTTTTAATACGCCCGTCCTGCGGCAGCCGCCGTTCCCCGATATCCATTCCCGACATAATCTTGACACGAGCCAGAAGCGGCGCCTGCATATTCTTGGGAATGTTGTCCCGTTCAATGCAGACCCCGTCGATGCGGTACCGTATCCTCACGCGGTCGGCCATCGGCTCAATATGAATATCGCTGGCCCGCATCTTGACCGCCTCGTCAATGATGAGGTTGACCAGGCGAATAATCGGCCCTTCGTCCTCCTCCGAGGCCTGGGCCCGCCGCACCTCCGCCTCGATAGCATGCCCGGCCTCAGCCAGCTCCGCTGCGGTCGCATCAATGCTGCTGCGGACCTCATCCATCTTGCGATTGATGTACGCATCAATCTTGCTCGGACTGGCCAAATAGCACTCCAAATCCGAAGCCAGCCGGAATCGCAGAAGGTCCAGCAGTTCTAAATTCATCGGGTCCGGAATAATGATTTTCAGCCGGCCGTTTTCTTTCCCCAGCGGAAGGACACGATGCTTTTTGATGATTTCTTCCGGAATCAGACTGCGGATATCGGAGGGGATATCAACCTGGTCTAAATCGACATAATTCATCCCGAATTGACGGGCCAGGGCCTGCATAATCTGGTCTTCTGTGGCAAGCCCCATCTCCACAAGCGTTTCGCCCAAACGCCGGTTCGTCTCCTTGGCTTTTTTGAGGGCTTTAATGAGATTGGGCTTGTCCACCCACCCTTTGGCGTATAGAATCTCGCCTAAATGTCTGCCGCTTTTGGCCATAGTTTTCCTGTTTGAGACTACTTTCGACGTTCAGAAAAGTTCAGTATAACAAATCTTTTCTAACCAGTCAAACCTTTCAGCTGCAATCGAAGCCAATTCAGAGCCGTCAAAGAAGCCCGCTGACGCACCGCCTCCCGTGCCACGGGAGCAAACCGGAAGGTCTGGGCTTCCGTACGGCCCCGGAAGAAAAGACCGATACAAACCGTTCCCACCGGTTTTTCAGGCGTGCCGCCCTCCGGACCGGCAATACCGCTGATACTCAGCGCAGCATCCACCCCGCTTCGCTGGGCGGCTCCGGAAACCATCGCCGCCGCAACCGGCTCTGAAACCGCACCATATCGTTTAATTAAATCCTCAGGAACCCCCAAATCCCGGATTTTTGCCTCATTGCTGTAGGTTACCCAACCGCCCCAAAAGTACTCGCTGGAGCCCGGAATATCCGTAACCATCTTAGCCAGCAGCCCTCCTGTACACGATTCTGCCACAGCCAGTTTCCATCGTTTTTCTTCCAGCAGACGTCCGACAATCTCCGGCAGGGTCTGGTCATCATACCCATAAACAGCATCCCCGAGCAGCTCGGAAAGCAGCCGTTTATCCGCCTCAATCAGACGCCCGGCCGAGTCAGGGTCTGGCGCCGCCGCAACAATATGAAGCAGCACATCGCCCCCATGAACCGTCGTATTAATCTGCGGATTTCGGTCCCGCCGCATCAAATCGCCCAGTTTTTCGGCAATGACGGATTCCCCTATCCCAAAGCAACGGACTTTTGCCGTCTCAATCACGTCTGTTCGGCCGTCGGCGGCCAGTTCCGGATATACACTGTCATCAAACATCGCCATCATTTCCGCCGGCACACCCGGCAGGCAAAAATACCGCTTGCCCCCCTGCTCCGCCGCAATCCCGCATGCTGTTCCCTTTGGATTCGCCAGGGCCTTCGCTCCGCAAGGCAGATACGCCTGGACACGATTGGTTGATGCCGTCTTCAGTCCCCGCCGCTCAAAAAACGCTTCAATCGTCTGCCAGATATCCGCTCGAAACTCTAAAGGACTGCCTAAAAACTCCGCTAGCGCAAACCGCGTCAGGTCATCGGCCGTCGGCCCCAATCCCCCCGTTAGAATCACCACATCGCTTATCCGGGAAACCTCACCCAAAACAGCGGCAATGGCCTCTACATCATCCGGCACTAAAACCACCCGACAGGTCCGAAACCCCAGCCGCAAGAGCCGCCCCTGCAGCCAGTTCGAATTCGTATCAACCCGCTGGCTGTTCAGCAGTTCATTCCCGACAGCAAGAATCGAAGCGCTTTTCATGCCCTTCCAGAAACCCCGCCGTCAGACCTCAATCAGGGCCTTAATGACTCCATCTCGATAGTCAGATACAAGTTCAAAAGCTGACGGCGTCTGCTCAAACGAAAACCGATGGGTCAGCATATAATCCACGTTCACGCGGCCTTCCGCCACCCAGTCAATCGCTTTCTGCGTGCAGTGATTCTGCCGGCGGACATTTATCAGCGTCAGCTCCTTCCGACGCATCCGGTCCGGAACGAAACTGACGCGCTCCTCCCGGGGGATTCCCACCAGCATCAGCCGCCCGCCGGGGGCCAGCAGGTCTACTCCCTGGTCCAGCGTCTGCTGCTGACCGGCACATTCAAACACCGCATCCAGCCCCAGCGGCTCGTGCCGGAGAATTGCAGAGGGGATGTCCTGAAAAAGCGGATTGCCGCACCAAATTGCTCCGGCCCGTTCCGCGGCTTTCAGGCGAGCCTCGATTTTATCCGTCACATAAATCCGCTCAACTCCGGCTGCTTTGGCCGCCTCCAGCACCGACAGTCCGATAGGACCGGAGCCAAGAACCGCAATGCGTGCCCCCGCCTTCAACCCGGCCAGCTGAACGGCGTAAATTCCGATAGCCAGCGGCTCGCACAAAACCGCCTGCTCGAGGGTAATTTTGCCCTCCGTCGGAAAGCAGCTGTCCTCCGGCATCACAATATACTCGCAAAGACAGCCGGAAATCTGCCCCGGACAGCCCAAAAATTTCTGGCTACGGCAGGTATTGATGCGTCCCTGCCGGCACTGATCGCACCGCCCGCAGGCAATCAGCGGGTCCACAGCAACCGTTTGACCCGGCCGCACACGCCGAACCTCCGGCCCGACCTGCTCCGCCACGCCGGCGCATTCATGGCCAACCACAAACGGAAACTCCACCACTTGGCTGCCGATGCGGCCGGTTTCGTAATAGTGCACATCGCTGCCGCACACCCCCACCGCCCGCACCCGAACCAGAACACCGTTCGGTCCGCAGACCGACGGGCGGGGCATTTCCGCCATCTCAATCCGCTCAATCCCAGTCAGCAGCTGGACCTTCATAGACAGTTCGTTTGCCAAAACGATTCCTCCGCTGATTTTCCGCCGGCTTTATGACAAAATTCGGCGGGAACAATCCTTGCAATGACTCCCCAACGCGGGGTTCGGATGAGATATTATAACCCAAAAGCAGCGCCGACGGCACCAAAAAAATTTCCGCCGATTTCCGACAGTCTTTGGACAGCGGCAGCGGAGTATTTATTGCTTGGTCAAACGAAAGACCGGAAATTTGGATTGAGTGTACAGCGTCTGCCAGTCATCGCCGACAGTCAATTTGCAGACTTCCTTTGCAACCGATAAAAATTTGTCAAAAGTTTGTTTTTCGACAGGCCGGCTTCCGTGCGCCAGAATAGACCGGTTCCGTCGGGCAAAAATACTGTCGTCATTCCGCGAGCTGTAGTCTTTGTAAATGCTAAACAGGATTTGGGCTTTTTGTGCATCTTGCTTTTGCTGCTCGCTGAATCGCTCCGGATACTGTTTTACCGCCTCGGCGACGACCGCCCCCAGAACAATCTGAACCGCTAGACCAACTCGCTTAAGTCTGGGCAGGCCGTCCGCCGATTCTTCGCATTCTTCGGATTTCTGCTTGTACCAGGCATCAAGATCGCAGCCTACGAACCGTTTCCGAAGGATATCCCAGTTTACACGGTCGGGTTTAAAATCAGGAATCAGTTTGCAAAGAAGAAGACTGGCCGCCATTTCAATACACCGGTACAGCCGGGCGACTGCATCATCATAACTTTCCTGGATCCCGCGGCGTTCGGCATTGCGGAAAAGATCAACCAGCCGATAGAGGTCCAGCATCGCCGGTTTATCGGATTTATAGGTTTTGCTGAGCTGTTTGAGAAAATTCAGATTGCCTTCGGCTTCGTCCGAAGAAATAAACTGATAATTCAGACGCTGACATGTTTGAAGTGTTTTCTCAAAGGTGGTGTAAAATGTCTCTGCCAGATTTTTATCCGGTTCACTATGGGCAAACCGATCCCACTGGTGATACAGCCGGATGACCCGAATGGCCATCTCGGTTTTGTGATATTGTTCCTGAAAGCTGGTGGTGTCCAGAAGTGTCTGCAGAGCGGACAGGGCTGATGCAAAATCAAACCGCTGGAGGGCCTTTTCGGCGGTCTGAAGCATGGGGTCCCCGTAGCAGTCATACGGATTTTTCAGCAGATGAAGGCATTCCGAAAACGGCTCGGGTGTTCCGTTGATTTCAAGACTGTCCAGGTAAACGACGGGAATGCGGCGCCAGAATCCGAACGATGCCAAGGCGGCAGCCATAGCTTTTTTGCCGCCGGTGATATCGCAAATCCAGTTGTACTTATTATTTTCTTGGACGATCTGGACAAGGTCTTTGTAAGTCTTTGGGGCATTGAGGGGATCAATGCAAATCGTTTTCAGAGAAAGGCCGTTCTCTTGAAGCGGCTGGAGAAGATTGCTGGATTGGATGATCTGAACGGTTTTTTGACTTTCCCTTGTATGGATCAGGACGGCGATGTTGGGTTTTATGATAGACATCGAGAGCAGGACAGGTCCTTCCCGATTGCCGATCAGAATCAGCAAGGCCCGCGGTTCTTTTGACAGCGACTCCCGGAAACATTCTTGGAGTTGAGGCAAATAACGCATTTCATAGGGAAGGGCTTGCTTGCTGATCGCTTCCAATATATTGCGATCTCTAGAGCCTTTTTTCTCGACAGCAAACTGTTCTATGATTTCTTTGATTTTAGGCCAATCGGCCGGGTCCGCGATGTGCTCAAGATTCATTTTTTATATCCTTTCCTTCTGGGCAATAGGGTTTTGAATTTTAAGACCATTTCACTAAATCGGTCAAGAATTTTTGAGGCCGGCTGATTAAAAGAACCACGAATAGGCACGGATTGACACGGATTTAAAATAGCTTCAGAGAGAAGAGTGCAGACCTCGAAACTTCTTTTTGTTCAGTTTCTTTTTCGGCGAATCACTCCTTGCTGTTTACTCTCCGTGAAAAGCTGTTTCAATCTCTATTCATCAGGGGAAAAATGCAAGTGAAGCAAAAGAAATAAAGGACTATTACGAGTTAAGAGACGGGTTTCAATCCCTTATTCATCAGGGGAAAAATGCAAGTCTTCGACAAAGGCACCTGGAATCCTTTCGGCCGACGCCTCGTTTCAATCCCTTATTCATCAGGGGAAAAATGCAAGAAAGGAAAAAGCGAAAGAGGTGGGTTCTGTCCTCCGGCTTGGTTTCAATCCCTTATTCATCAGGGGAAAAATGCAAGAGTGAAACCCGTGATAAGGCTTAGTGACGGAGCGTTAATGTTTCAATCCCTTATTCATCAGGGGAAAAATGCAAGTGCAAAACAAACAAATCGCCCAAGCCTGCAAGCTCCTTATGTTTCAATCCCTTATTCATCAGGGGGAAAATGCAAGAGGAAATTGCGGATTTTGAGTCATTCGATGAGCTTGAAGTTTCAATCCCTTATTCATCAGGGGGAAAATGCAAGGACTCTTTCTATCGACGAATCGAAAAAGATTTTGATGATGTTTCAATCCCTTATTCATCAGGGGGAAAATGCAAGAAAAAGTATTCGGCGAAGTTTGCTCGAAACTTGAGGATGTTTCAATCCCTTATTCATCAGGGGGAAAATGCAAGTTAACGAAAGAAACAACAATATTAAAAGACCGGCAAAAGCCGGTGTTTCAATCCCTTATTCATCAGGGGGAAAATGCAAGGTGATTGTTTCTTTCGGCAACTACGAAATAAGCGGATACATCCAGGTTCAATCCCTTATTCATCAGGGGGAAAATGCAAGACTTTGGCCCCTTGCTCCTGCAGATAGACAGTGCCCATAGCGTCTTCGCTTTCTGCTTATAGAAGCCATCGGCAATCATCGGCCAAAAGGGGCGGCTGTTTTAGTAAAACGAGCCATGCAGACCACCGAAGGCCTGCATGGCCCGCAGGTCCCTGAATGAGTAATACTCCTATGGACTTTTCAAAGAGGCTGCCGGCGGCTTGGAATTAGGAAATGGGGTCGAGGCGTACCTTGACCCAGCCCATCGGCATGGTCCCGCCAGACAGGGTTCGGGAGTTGCCCCAGCCGCGGGAGTTGTACGGCTGACGAAATTCGTCCACCGTGGTGCACTCGACGTGGCTGAAACGGCCGAGACGAATGGGGAATTCGTTGTCGGCATACTGAACGGACAGCAGTTGACGGCTGTTTTTTTCCAGTTCGGGGCTGGAACGGTAAAACTTATCGTGCTCCTGCTGCATTTTCGGCTGATAAAAGGCACGGCAGGCCTTGAGAATCGTGCAGGCGTCCAGTTTCATCGAGACAGCGGGGATTGTTCTCTCTTGACGGCTGTCATAAATGTGTTTTTCGGGCAACAGGTTGTCGATATCGAGAGTGCCCTCTGCCTGAATGTCTTCGTCGTCGAGCATCGAGAAACACTGTTCGTAAAACATCTGGATTTTCGACGGGTCAGCGCCGGACGTTCTTGTCAGCTTAAAAATTTCTGTTTTGTCAATAAAGGTCGGTGAATCGGGCAGCATCGCATCCGATATTTTCACACAACGGAATGGGTCAGACTGCGGATTAAATTTGTCTTGTTTCAGACAAAGCGGTTCCAGCTGGGTCCTGCCGAATTCCTCATAGGCCTTCTGGAGCTGCTCCTGATAGATTTTTTTCTCATTGTTTTTTTGCTTCAATTTTTCAATAATCCGCTCCGTTCTTTCTTTGGCCCTTTCTTCGGCTTCCTCTTTTTTCTGTTTCACAGATTCTTTTTTTTCTTGAGCCAGTGCATTGATTACAGCGGTTCGGATAGCGCCTTTGATGGAGGAGCCGGGGATATAGGCCCGCCAGGTTCCCGGAGTTCGGGTGAATAGATTGATTTCCAGCTGCCTATTCGGATTCGAAAGACTCTCTTTGTAGGCCGGCTCAAAAACCCCTGCATCCGCTTTGAAGCAGGCGTACTTTTCCGGGTTAACATGGTTGCGAATAAAATCGCGGATAACAAATGGATTGGGGTCTGACACTTTGCGGTCAAATTCGGCGCGGAGGGAAGGCGGCATCTCCGAGAGAAATCGCGGCAGGTCGATCCGGTAGAAAATGCTGTCTTTGACGATGTATTCGGTGGGGTCAATTTCCTGACCAGACCCGATATGAACGGGAGAAAGGATAGTGAGAGTCATTTTGTAGCGTTGCATAACGCCTCCGTAAAATTGCAGCAGACCGGCAGGGCCGGCGCCAGGGCATAGTGACGAACTTCCGAGAAGTGGCGATGGATGTTCTGGACGAGTCGGCCGTAAAAAGGACGCGGGCTGTCGGTTTTGAGGATAGACCCGGCCGTCAGAAGGATCAGCGGTTTTTTGTAGGGATCGTGGACGCCGCTGGGATGGGGGCCGACGGCCCAGTCGCCGCCGAGTTTTCCGATTTTGGTTTGAAGTTTCCAGAAACCCTCGGCGGGGTCGTCGGCGGCCGGGGCACAAGCGGCCAGAAGGAGGACGGCATTGGGTTTGGAAGCGGCCGGCAGAAGGGCCGGAGAAACCGATTCGACAGAAACTTTGCCCTTGCCGCGGGATTTGTATTTGCCGTAGCCGCCCTCAAGAGCCCGCTCAAACAGGTCCTTGATTCTCTCGCCGCTGTACTGAGCCGAGACGGCCAAAAGACGAAAAACGGGCGGCTCAAACGGGTTAACATGCCACTCTTTGGTGAAAAAGAGGGCCCCTTCCTGGCCGGTGGTGCCGGTCAGACGGCTGATGGTATTATGAGCGACCACGGTTTCTTTGGGCAGTTTCGGGCTTCCGCATTCGTTGTCGAGAAACCAATGAAAGACGGCCTCGGTGCTCAGACCGCCGCAAAGGGCATGGAAACCTTCATCCGGCAGAAAGGACAGCTTGTACATCCGCTTAAGGATATCGAAGGCCTCGATTTCGTTTGGAGGTGTGAGCTGCTTTTCTCCGTCTTTTTCGTCATACAGGTGGTTTACCAGTTCATTCTTTGGGATGCCCCGGATTTTCTCGAGCAGCTTTCTTTCCTGCTCGGGGGTCGGCCGGGGCAGGTGCGGAAGCGGCCAGAAGCCGTCGGGGAAGGGGTCGGACAAAAGAAGCGGAGGCGCTCCGTCGGCATAGGCACGGAGAAACTCGGTGAGGGCCGCTTCGCCTTCGTGATAGCGGATGGCCCAGCAGAGATGGCCGAAGAGGGTGTCGGCCGACAGCCGGGTGCCCAGGGCCGTGTGCACCTTCAGTTTGATTTCGTACCATTGCATAGGTCAGGGCCTTTCCGTTCAGACTGTAGGCAGGGTGAGGGAATTTCCGGCTTCGTCTTTGAGGTCGATGAATTTGACCTTGCCGCATCCGCGGGAGCCGCAGCCGCCCAGGTAATCCTTTTCGACCAGGGCCAGGGCCTTCAAGACAACATCCTGGAAGTACTTTTCATCGATGGCTCCGCCGTCGCCGGTATCGAGCACGCGGTAGGCGATGTCCAGGTCAAACGTTACCCCCGGCACCACCCGCTCTATTGACCGAGGAGTCGCTTTTGCTGTAATTCGGTTAATATTGTTCTCCACTTTGACTTCTGTGATGTCTTTACCGTTCCTTACCGCCTCATACCATTCTGCAGACAGATAACTGTCTCTCACCAACAGCCGCGTAGGCCCCACATCAAGCTGCTGGTCTGCAGAAATGCCGAAAACTCTACAGACTTCACATTTTAAAAAAGACTCTTTGTTGTTGCATTGATGCACGGGTTTTCGCTTGTCAGAGGAAAGATTCCCAGTAGCCCATTCTATTAAGGAACGCATTCTTCCTTTGAGAGAAGAACCCGGGATATAAGGAAGATTTTTTTCCGTTTCTTTGTCCTTCACGGAAATTCTGACCAAGGGCATGTCAATGCCCCCGATTTCCATAGTCTCCACGGAACCACCAATACGAAGGCCTGTAATTACTTTTATCTTTCCCTCAATCTTTTTGATTTTATGAAGTTTCATTTTCATGATTTCATGAAGTTTCATTTCCATTTTTAATCTCCTATTTTATCGTTTCCGTATGCAAAACCTAAAACCGCCTCAAAATAGAGCACAAAAGCCCGAAAGTTATCCTCATCGTTCTCGACAAGCTTTATATTTTCTTCCAGGAAAACAGCAAACTCTTTCGGGATTTTCTTCCCGCCGGAACGCTTGGCATAAGCGACCTTGCTTTGAAACATTTTGAAAAGAGGCAGGACTTGCTCCCACGGTCTTCCATTTTCCAGCTGAAAATGCAAATTTTTAATTGCACCGAAAAATCTCCGGATTTGACTTTTGGAAAGCTTGTCTTTTGTATTTTTATCATTGACATCAGGAAACTTGTTGGCTTGCTCTTGGGCTTTCTGATCCAGAAGATCCGGGTCAAGTATTTTCCTGGCCTTATCTTTATAGTAAACTACTTTAACGGCAGAGGGATCCTTTTTACTTTGTGGGTTGCTACCCGCGCTTCTCTGGTTTGAATTATTCATAACTAAAATCCTCCAAAAATAGGTTAACGGTTTAGATAGAGACAGTATGTTGCGGCGACTTTGAGGCGCCGGATTTTGTCTTTTCCTGCATCATCGGCCGTGAGGGCGGTCAGTTCTTCGAGACGCTGGAGGCCTTGGGGTTGGCTGTTGTTTTTATCAAGAAGTTTGACATTTCGGGCGATGTCATACCTCAGGTGCGAACGCCAGAGGAGCTTGCGGAGATTGACCGGCGTTTTGCCCGCATCGGCGCACTCTTCAGCCGTTTTCGCATATTGGATGAGGCGATAGACAAAGCCCTTGGCGGCCTTGATGCCCTCTGCACCCTCTTCTGTTATCATCTGATCAAAAAAGCCGGCATCCCGTCCAATCGCCTGCTCGAAGGCCTCCCAGGTGAGAACGGTGTTAAAGACACAGATGCGGTCTCTGTTTTCCTTGGCCTTGTCGAGGGCCTCCTTGGCCTGTTTGGCGGCCTGAGAAAGAGGGAAGCGGCTGTGGCAGAGGGCAATGCCGGCGGAAATAGAGATTTCCGGATGACCGCAGACGTATTTTTTGAATTGCTGATGGAGGAAACAGGCAAATTGGAGCATTGTTGTCCATGGCCCGACCAAAAGGAGGTCGTCGCCGCCCGCATAGACGGTATAAATATTCCGAAAATCAGGATTTTCCTTCGGCGGATTGAGGAACCAGCCGGGCAGGATGCCGCAGAAGAACAGGTTCAGCTGCCGGGACAGAGAGATATACCAGCTCAGCGGGGCTTTGGCGTTTTCGAGGGTTTTGGAAAAGAGCATGCCCAAGCGGTCTACGTCGGCCTTCAGGACAGCCAGCAGGGGCTCGCCTTTGACCTCAATTTTCTCTCCTGTTTTGCAGATTCTGAACGAATCGGCACAGAGCTGAGCAAAGGTTTTGGGCTCGCCGCTGCGGTAAAGGGATTCGTTCTCCTCTGTGAACTGCTGCCGGAGCCAGTCTGCAATCTCCGGAAATTCATAAAGCGGCCGGTCCTGCTCGGTCTGTCGAGGAATGTAGTTGGCAAGCAGAAGGCCGCAGCGGGTTTGACTGAGGGGTTTGGATTCTTTGCCCGGGACCAGCTCGAAGCAGCCGACAATGTCGGCGGAAGCGGCCGGGGCTGCTTTGACGGCAAAATAGAAGGCACCAAACGGATGGGCCAGCGGCAAACGAGCCAGCTCTTCGCTGAAGGCGTCCGGAAGAGCAGCCCTGGAAACAATCAGGAAGTTTCCGCTGGTCAGTTTTCTCCCCAATTCTTCAAAAAATTTGTTTTCCGGCAGTTCCTCGGCATTTTCCCCTTCTTCTGCAGTGTTTTTGGGAAGAAGGGAGGGGTCAATTTGAGGGAGGAAGGCGTCAGGGTTCCAGGATCCGTTGTTAGTTAGGACGGCTTTTTGGGGCTGTTTTTTGGCATGATCCATCTGCCAGGCCAGTTTCTTCTGGATTTCGCAAAAACGTTCCTTTTTGAAATCGTTGCTGCTTAATTCAGTTTCATAGCACAGATTCAGATGGAGTTTGCCGGCAAAGGCACGCCGGAACCAGTCGTCAATCTGCTTTTGGGCTTCTTTAAGAGAATTGAGGCAATCGGGTGTATTGTGGACAAGCAGGGTAAAGTTTCCGCCCGCATCGATGATGCGGTTGACCTCCGGCAGGCCGACCTTCTGAAGGAGCAGCGAGCCCGCCAGACGCGTAATCAAACTCAAATAAAAAGACTTGGCGCGGAGGCGTTTGCTCAGGCCGGATGGATTGTCCAAAGCGGCATCATACAAATATGATTGGATGCCGCTCAGATCACCCTGCACAATGCGGAATTTCTCGGGTTTGTCATCCTGAATGTCTTTTTCGTTCAGGGTGCCCTTCTGAATGTGGTACTGATAAAGGGCACAGGCAAGAGCCGCCGTCGTCAGGGAGTGATCCAGCAACGAAATTTCCGCAAACTGGCTTCGATGACTCCGCACAGACCAGGAATAAAGTCCGAAGACCCAAATCAGCTGGTTAATAAACAAAGCAGGATTCGTCGGCTCCAACTGCTCAAAATGTTTTAAGATACTATTCCACAGAAGGTTATGACCCTCAACAGGATTCGCAGAAGCGGAACAGGGGAAGACTTTTTCATTCAGTTCCAAAGGAATCAGCGGCAGATGGACAGACTCAGATTTTTTCCAATCCTTTTTGACGATCGGAACAATCCCGGCAAAGATGCTGTTGGCAAAATCGCGTATTCCTGCATCGCGGGGAACAGCGGAATCGTCTTTTTGCTCATCCGCCCGGTCTTGTCCGGCGGAAAGCCGATCGGCCGTCTGAACAATGAATTGAAGAGGTTCATTGTGATTGGGCTTGTGGTGATAGGAGGCGATGTTGGCGATTTTTGAGGGGTCCAGTTCACGCGGCAGCTTGTTTGTTATCTTTTCCATAAATTCGTTGGTGCAGGCAGCGTGAAGATAGCCGTAAGAGCCGTCTTTTCCTGTTGGACAAATATAAGATTTTATTCCTTCCGATTGAGGGGAAAGGCCGATACGGGCTCGTTCGCCAATTTTACCGATGTCGTGGAGGATGGCCCCGATACACAGTTCAATCAATTCTTTCTGCATCATGTTTATCCTCTTGCAAAGGGGTTATCTGGTTGCAAAGGGGTTATCTGGATGCGGCCGAAGCCAAAGCTGGTCGCCTTTCCAACACCGATAATCCGGGCTATCGAAAGCCAGGGCAGAAACGGCTCCAGATTGCCCTCATAAATCGCACTCCCGACAAGCCCGCTCATCTTAACAGGGCGTTTCTGTCTGCCGGAAAAGCGTCGGAATTCGATTGGTTTGGTTTGACTGCAAACTGATGTCACGGCTGCAACTGCCGAATAATCAATAGAAAGATTTTCTGTCGGCGTCCCATAGAAATAGGTCAAAATAGAAAACCTGCGGACAATCGCACGAATCAAATTTTCGAACCGGAGCGTAGACGGCTCCCGGCCGTTTACCCGAAGACGCACTGGGGTGACAAATTCGACTCGGATGCGTTTGCAGGCTGGAAGCAGATTTTGCGGATACTCCGTTTGAACCTTATGGAGGCAGGCCCCCTGCTCATGATAAATCTCCGCTCCAAAGGACGGCTGGACAATCCGGGTAATTTGGAAAGGAATCCGGTCTTTGCCGAGACCCTCTTTGCCCATTTCGATGAAACTGTAGGCAATATAAGGAAACAGCTCGATGGCCCTGCCGAAAAGACGCATGCCGAAAGAAAACGGATTGCCCGGCTCAATTTGAGCAGGGTCCTCCGAATTGACCAGCAGCGTAAAGGGCTGCGGGACATAGGGATAAAGCCGCATCATCTGCCGGTCCTGCGGGGGAATTCCTTCAAAGATGCAGCTGTAAGCGCAGGTGGTCCGAACAATACAGTCCTGACAGGTACTTTGCTTTCGATGACAAACCGTCTGCTTGAGATGGTACCCCAACCCGCCTCGCAGCGTAGCCCCCCGAAACGGCGGCAGACCCCCTTTGCCCTCAAACCGTCCTTCGATTTGGACTTCTGCAAATGGAAGAACAGCTCCGAACGGCCCCTCTGCCTTCTGACCTTTTCCTTTCTCCAGCGAGCAGGACTCTTGCGATGAGACAGCCCCGCCTGCGGATTCCTTCTGTTTTCTCTCCATCCTCACATAAAGAACTCCGTCTGCTTTATCGACAGATCAAATTACAAAGCTAACTGTTTTATTTCAATCTTTGATTTTGAAATTCTGAGGATTTTTATCGAGGACGTCTGCTCAAGAGAAATGAATGATAACCCAATTGCCGGGTGTCCTGGTTCAAACGGCCTTGAAAGCGACTCGTGAGAGATTCGATATCTATCCGTCGTTTCTCTCGAAAGGATTTTTCCAACCGCACTTGCTCAATCTCCAACAGGCACCCTCTTTACTCCACCCTCCAGTACGCCTAAAAATGATTTCCCCCAAAATAACAGACAACCGGAAAGCAGATTAACTATTTCAACAAAAATTAGATTCCCCTCAATAAAACATCGGCAGGTGCCTCTGTTGTTCAGATAAACCTGCATCATCCGTCCTTTCGCATCCTAACAGCCGCTCGATGCTGCAACCGCTTTTTGTCGAAACAAAAACCGAATCACACAGGGTTTGAGAAAACAGCAGACAGCTCAAAAAAAGCAGAAAAAGTGATCAGACCCAACAAACACCTAAATATAGAGAGACAATAGATAGTTAGTAGTTCTCAAAAATAATCCTAAAATCTCTAAGAAAATTTCTTATCAAATGTGGTTTTATTATGCGATTCGAGTGTTTTGAGGCAAATGGAAAAGAAGAAAAGAGCGAGGGGCTGACGTTTCGGAAAGGGATGAGCATGAAGAAGACAAAATGGTTCCTGTATTTCCTGTTTGGGTTTGGAATACCCGGATTTTCTCCCGCAGTGTTGGTAGATAACTTTGACAAGTACAGCACGGGACCGGTTGACACCGTAACGACCAACTGGAAGGGAATAGCCAGTCCTTCGCTTGCGGTTATTCGGGGGGATCCGCTCAATCCGGACAACAAAGTTCTGGGAGTGACGGAATCCAATAATAATAATGGTGTTTACGGCATTTTAAGCGGGGATGCCATTGTTGAAAACGGCCAAACAAAAACGCTGTTTTTACGAATTTTCACAACCGTCAGCTCCCCGACCGCTCCCAATACAGCGTTTGGTCTGATTGATTTGGATGTCCCGCCGGCAAACTGCTGGGCCTCCATTTCGACGTTTGTCCGCGTCAATAACGGCGGTATTCAGGCTCGAGACGGCTCGGCGGCAAACTGGGGCCCTTCCAGACCGATAACGGCCAATACCTGGTATAATGTCTGGATTGTCGCCAATCATGCCACAAAGAGATTTGAATTGTATGTCAACACCGGGCTTGGAAACGCCGGTCCGTCAGACAAAGTAGGAGATTCGTACGCGTTTCGTGCCGTCCATAACAATGCGCTGGACCGGTTTGTGACCCAGTCCCAGGGCACAAGCCAGATCCTCTTTGATAACATTCACATCAGCCCCGGCACGGATTTGACCAACAAGGCCCTTCCTTTTGAAGCCCATAATCCTGTTCCGGCGGACAAAACCGTCAATGTTCCGCTGAACACAACGCTGACCTGGAACACCGGGGTTGACCCGTTGAATCCAGCCAACCCCAACCCGCTGATCACCAAGCATTATGTGTATTTCCGAGAAGGTGATCCCAATCTGGCCGCCGTCAGCCCGATGACAGTGCCGGCCAGCGGAAACCCGACAGACAGCTGCTATCCTCCGATTCTGCTGGCGATGGATAAAACGTATTACTGGCGGGTTGATGAAAGCGTGAACAATTCTTCGCCAACCGATCCGAATACGATTCGAGGTTCGGTTTGGTCCTTTGAGACGGTTCGCTCGATTCCGGCAATTGTTCAGCAGCCGAATTCTGTCCAGGTGTTCCCGTCTGAAACAGCTTCATTCACCGTGCTGTTTACCAGTGTGGCATCCCCAACCGTCGTGTGGATGAAATCTGACGGCATCCAGCCGGGTACGCCGGTTGCTTCCGGAGGACGTTTCAACATCACCACCGGGCTTGCGAACGGCGTGTATACCACGACATTGACAATCACCACCGCCGAGCAGAGTGATCAGGCCTGGTATTATTGCCTTTTGACGAATGGACCGGATCCTGCCATACAGTCCAACTCAGCCAGTCTTGTCATCAAAAAGCTCCTGGCACGTTATGAGTTTGAGAACAATTTCCTCGATTCTGTCGGAACTCATCATGGAATCGGCCGCAGCGCTGACCCGAATTCCCCGGCGGGACCTGTTTTTGTGGACGGCATTGTCGGCAGCCGGGCGGCGGCCTTCAACGGCATCAATCAGTATATCGAACTGGATACGTCGGCTTACCCCAACGGGGGGCTCGGCGGCGGAATGGACAGCGGGACTATCAGCTGCTGGGTGAAAGCCATTCAGCCGGGAATGCTGTATTCGAACTACAATGACAATCTCGGAACCACCGGCTTGACCGGGTATGGTCTGAGTCTGACGGCCGGAACCGCTTCGAATGCCCGAATTCATGTGCGAGGACAAACCGGGACAGGTACGCCGGCGGATGTCGGAGCAGCAGAGGGCCGGCCGACCGGAATCTCTACGATGGTTGACAATCAGTGGCATCATGTCGCAGCCACCTGGCAGACCGGCGGCCGCCTGATTGTGTATGTGGACGGAGTGCAGGTCGCTTCCGCGACAGCCGATTCCCCGGCGGTCTTTGCCCCCTGGGAGCGAAGCTCCATCATCGGGGCAATTCGCACCGCCGCAGATCGAACAATCCTCAGTTCCTTCTATGGAGGGGCTTTGGACGACTTGCGGATTTACAACTATGTTTTAGACAATTATGCTGTAGCCGATCTTTTTTATGCCGGCAGCGGACGCAGCGCCTGCATCGAGCCCTATGCATCCGGGTTTGATTATGACAGGAACTGCAGGGTCGACCTGGGAGATTTGGCGGCGCTGGCGGCTGCCTGGCTGGACTGCGGTTTGTACCCCCAGTGCCGTCCGTAAGTAAATAAGGAAATGCAGAGGGGGCAGGTCTGCAGCTGCGGCCTGCCCCGTCCATAACGCTGTTACTCAGGAGATCGGCTCAATGACCCAGGCCCGCAGCAATTCCGATGACCAGACCCGGCTGTTTTTGAGCCTGCTGATGACCAGCCAGAGGCAAATCAGTTCTTATATCGGTGTGCTGGTTCCGGATTTTCATGACGCCGATGATATTTTCCAGCAAACCATTGCCGTCATGTGGGAAAAGTTCAGTCAATATCGGCCCGGGACCGATTTTGCCGCCTGGGGAATTCGGATTGCCTACTATAATATTCTTCGGTATCGGCGGGAGAAAGGCAAATCCAAAGTCCAGTTCAGTGATTCCATTTTTCAGTGCTTCTGTAACGTGATGGAAAAAACATACAGCCAGACCGATGAAAAACTGTCCGCCCTGCGCCGCTGCATGAAAAAACTTTCTGCTTCGGATAAGCAGCTTTTGCACCTGCGGTACGGAATGAACCAGGCGGTCCAGAGCATCGCCGAGCAGTATCATCAGTCAGTTCAGTCCGTCTATCGTGCTCTGACACGAGTACATCTGATTCTTGAGCGATGCATCCGACGAACCCTCAGCGGAGAAGAGATATTCTAATGGTTCGAGACGATTTCCATCTCAGTGAACTCCTGGTGCGGCTGTATGACCAATCCATCCGACCGGAAGAGCTGGCGGAACTGGAGCAGATTTTTCGACAGCATCCGGAAACCGTCAAATTTGGGGCGGACTTTCTGATGGAACTCCACCTTCTCCGAACGGAGTGTCGGCCGATTCTGCTCCGGCAGGACGACTCGGCAGAGCTGTCCAATTCGTTTGATTTGGATCTCTGGACGTATCTGGCTCAATATGAAATCCGCGCTCCCGGCCTCAAACGGAAGCCTCTTTCTGTGCCGCCGCCTCCGGATATCGAAGGAAGCGAAAGCCGAAAGACTGTACACAAGGTGGATAAAGTCTCGTTGACGGCAGCCCTTCTTTCGCTGGCGGCCATGCTGATGATTCTGCTGTATCCGCACCTTGTGCCTGCTCCTGCCTCTCCGTATGTCGGCCGGATTTCCCGTGCGGTCAATGCCCAGTGGGCCGACCCGAGCGGAATGCTCCGGGAGGGAAGCGACCTGTTTCCGGGTGTGATGGGGCTCACACAGGGAATGGCGGAACTGACCCTCGAAAGCGGTGTTAAGGTGATTGTACAAGCCCCTGCCGATTTTGAACTGGAATCCGCCAGCCAGATTTATCTGAAAAAAGGCCGTTTGGTTGCCCTGGTTTCCTCTCCGGCCGGTCAGCCCTTTGTGGTCCGCACCCCGAATGCCGCCGTCGTGGACTTCGGAACGGAATTCGGCACCGCTTTTCAGGACGGCAATACACAGACTTATGTTTTTGAGGGAGAGGTGGAGATTCGCAACAGCCCCAATCCGCTTCGGTATGAAAAAGGGCTGGTTTTGAAAAAGGGTCAGGGCGGTCAGGTGGACAGTACGGGAACTGTTGCGTTCAAAGAAGTTTCCCCGCTCCGCTTTGTCCGCTCCGAGGAATTCGGGGTCCATGTAAAGGCCTCCAAAGGATCCGCCTATCATCGATGGCTGGCTTACAGCTATACCCTGAAACGGGATCCGACGCTGGTGGCTTATTACACATTTGAAAAAGACCCGTCTGATTCGGAAAAGATCGTCAACCTGGCCGCGGCGACCTCAGGACGCCTCGATGCTTTTTTGGGAGCTGTCCCAGAATCCTCAAGGCCCGTTTGGACCCGCGGACGCTGGCCGGAAAAAACCGGACTGCAGTTCGAACGGTCGCTTCAGCAGCATCTGACCATCCCTGGCGATGAATCCATCCAGCTCAACGGCCCGATTACCCTGGCAGCCTGGATTCAATGTCCGGACCTCCGTGCCGGAGGCGGCCATATCCTTTCCAATCGTTTGCTGAACGGGGGCGCCTGCAATTATCAGCTCGGCTACAGAACCTCCGCAGCCCGGCAGACACAGGACAGCATTCATATGGCCCGCAAAAAGGGAACGGAGGACTGGTCCAATCATCTTTTCAGCAAACCGCTGCCTCCGTCTCCTGCTTGGAGAATGCTGGCTGTCACACATGACAATCAGACAGTCCGTTTTTACTGCAACGGACAGCTGCTGGATGCCAGACCCTGGGTGCATCAGCAGGAGGCTGTTGCGGCCGACCTCTGGATCGGAACAGATGGAACCAACAATGACGCCTTCTATTTTCAGGGAATCATCGATGAGATTGCCGTTTTCAAACGGGCTCTGAGTCCGGAAGAAATTCAGCGAATGTATGAAGCCGGAAGACCATGACCGATTTTGCAGAAAGAAAACCGGCAAGTAAAAAAGTACAACTCTTTTTTGAAACATTTTTTGGAGGAAAGGAAAATGAAAAGAATGCTGATGTTGATTTGTGCAGCCGGACTGGCCGGTCTTAGCCGGGCTGCATTGGTTGAGAATTTTCAGTCCTATCAGACGGGGAATCTCGGGGTAACCGCATCGCCGCCGTGGACCTCGGTTAACAATCCGACTTCTTCAAACGTCCTGATTGCAGAGGAGCAAGGGAACCGCTATTTTGCCTACTTTGCCCCGACAACCAGCGTGATTCGCGGAGGTTCACGACCTGTTGCACCGATTGAGGACGCCAGTACGGCCGCCACACTGTTTTTGCGGTTTTATGCCGAGACGGACACATTCAACCATGCATTCGGGTTGTCAAGCAATGCATCCCCAATTGCATTTGGGGATATGAATGTGATGATGCGGGTAAATGCCGGACTGTTTGATGTCCGAAGCGGCGGAGTTTTCCTGCCCGGTGTCGCCATTCAGCCTCAGACCTGGTACAACGTCTGGGCGGTCATCAATCAGTCAGCAGATGCCTTTGACGTGTACCTGACAAGCGGTTCGGCTGGAGCCGGAGAGGCCGATAAGGTTGCTTCGGGAGCTGCCTTTCGTGTCGGAACCACCAATCCGCTGGTTTCCTTCGTGGCTCTGGTTCAGGGCTATACCGGTGCCCAGGCCGCCAACAAAGTCCGGCTGGATGACATTTATCTCTTCGAAGGAGTCGTGCTGACCAACCCGATCCCTGAGCCGGCCGCTGTTTCGCTCCTCGCACTGGGCAGTCTTCTGCTGAGAAAAAGAAAGTAAGAACCGCCGGTCCGGCAGGTCCGATGGGCCTGCCGGAACCTTTTTTCGGATTTTTTCCGGAGGTCCCGCCTTGATAAAGAATCGACGTTTGGGTCAATGCTTCGTCCGTCTACTCGTATTGGCCCTGCTGCTGGGAGCCGTTTCTCAGGTCCGGTCCCAGCGTCTGGAACAAAGTCTCGATACCGGTTGGCGCTTCTGCAAGGCAGATGCTGCCGGAGCTGAACGAGAAACGTTTGATGACTCGACCTGGCCGCTGGTTAATGTGCCCCACACCTGGAATGCTCTGGACGGGCAGGACGGCGGCAACAATTACTATCGGGGAGTCGGATGGTACAGAAAGTCTGTCCTCATCCCGAATGAATACCGCGGGCACTGCGTTTATTTGTATTTTGAATCCGTCGCCAAGGCGGCGGATGTGTACTGCAACGGCATTCTTGTCGGACGTCATGAGGGTGCCTACGCGGCTTTCTGTCTGGAGATTACCCAAGCCGTCCGTTTCGGAACGGGAAACCTGATTGCGGTCAAGGCCGACAATTCGGGGGGCCTGCTGATCGCGCCTCTATCCGGTGATTTCACACAATGGGGCGGAATCTGCCGTTCTGTTCGCCTGCTGATCACCGACCCTATCCATATTACGCCGATCGATTTTGCCTCGCCGGGAGTCTATCTCACCCCTCTGCAGGTCAGCCGTGAATCCGCCGAGCTTCAGATCCGAACCCTCCTTCGCAATGCCGGCCCTTCTGAACAGGAAGTAACCGTCAGGGCGATCATTCGTAAAGCCGATGGAACCATTGCAGAGACCTTGATATTAACGCAAAAGGTCCCGGCTCAGTCCACAACCGAATTCATTCAGAGAACGGTTCTTCGCAATCCGCATCTTTGGGAAGGACGCAAGAACCCCTATCTTTATCGAGTAAAAGTTGAGGCAGAGACCGAACAGACCCTTCGAGACTGCATCGAACAGCCTCTGGGGCTGCGATTCTTTTCTGTAGATCCGCAGCGGGGATTTCTGCTGAACGGACACCCCTACGACCTTCACGGGGCGGCCATTCACGAAGACCGCCAGGACAAAGGGCGGGCTGTTTCCGACGCAGACCGTGCAGAGGACATCAACATTATGCTTGAAATGGGCTGCACCTGGCTTCGTCTGGCCCACTATCAGCACGGAAAGAAAACCTATGAACTGGCGGATGAGAAAGGAATTGTTCTGTGGACGGAAATTCCGCTGGTCAATTCCATCTCCGCCGATCCGGCTTTCGCCGAGAACTGCAAACAGCAATTGCGTGAATTAATACGACAGAACTACAATCATCCTTCCGTTTTCTTCTGGGGAATTTTTAATGAAATTACGATGGTCCGGGGGCCGGAGCCGACCCCGCTGCTCAAAGAACTGCATCAGCTGGCCAAAACAGAAGATCCCAGTCGACTGACCGCGGCAGCCGCGAATTCCTCCAATACTCATCCCACAACATACGTGACCGATGTGACGGCTTTTAATAAGTACTTCGGCTGGTATCACGGAACAGCGGAGGAATTTTCCGCCTGGGCGGATGAGATTCACGCTCAGCGAAGTCGAGACTGCATCGGAATCAGTGAATACGGCGCCGGGGCCGGTCTTTCTCAGCACGAAGACAATCCGGCTCCTCCCAGACCGGACGGCCCCTGGCATCCGGAGGAATATCAGGGGCTCTACCATGAGATTCACTGGAATGCCATGAAAACACGTCCGTTTCTCTGGTGTAAAACCGTTTGGAACGGTTTTGATTTCGGCGCTGACGGCCGTGCTGAAGGCGAGCAGGCCGGAATCAACGACAAGGGGCTTGTCAGTCGGGACCGGACAGTCAAGAAAGACGCTTATTACTGGTATCAGGCCAACTGGTCCGATGAGCCGATGGTGTATATCGCCAGCCGGCGTTTCCCCTCTCGATCAGACAATCCGGTTTCGGTCAAAGTCTATTCCAATTGCGAAAAGGCGGAGCTCTTTGTCAACGGACATTCCGAAGGGATTCTGAGCAGCTCCGACTGCATCTTTCGATGGGAAAAGGGTTCCCTCAAATCGGGACGAAACGAAATCAAGGCGGTCGGAAGAAAAAACGGCCGCGAATACACAGATGTCTGTTTTTGGGAGTTCTCACCGCCGGAACCTTCTCTGACAGTAAAAGCGGTTTCCGCCAGCGGTTTTCAGGACGGCAACCCGCCGGAACACACCGTAGATGGGAAATTGTCCACCCGCTGGGCCGTTCAGGGAAAAGGAGCATGGATTCAGTACGATTTGGGAACGGTCCAAAAAATCCAAAAGGTGCAGATCGCCTTCTACAGAGGAAAGACGCGCCGGGCTTATCTGGATATCTGCGTTTCAGACGACGGGATTTCGTGGAGGCCGGCTTTGACCGGTGCCGTCAGCAGCGGAAGCACGGAAGAACCGGAAGAATTTGTTCTTCCCGAAACATCCGCCCGCTATCTTCGGATTCTTGCCAACGGGACCGCGGAGGGAGACTGGAACAGTTATTGCGAAGTAAAAATCTTCGGGCTCGAATTCGGCCGGATGAATCCTCCCGCTGAACCGGATGAACAAAAGACCTGCTGCGACAGTTAAGACAGGAGGCTCTGTAATGAAAAGGAGCACATTCGGCAAAAAATTCTTGTGGGTCAGTCTCGGATGGGCCGCCCTGACCTGGGTGGGGTTTGCTCAGCCCAATCCGGCGGATTTGGACAGCGACGGATTCGTCAATTGGTTTGATCTGACCTTCCTGGCTGAGCGGTGGCTTGCGGCAAACTGTGCCGCAGCCAGCAGATGTGAAGGGGCAGACATTGACGGAAACGGACAAGTGGACCTTGCGGATTTTTCAATCCTGGCTCGCAGCTGGTCGACGGAACTGCCTGTCTGGGCGGATGAATTCAGCGGAACCTCGCTGGACCTGCAGAAATGGACGGTCTATAACAAAGCAGACGGCACGGATTGCTGGTATGCTCCCAAAAATATCGAAGTGTCCAACGGATGTCTAAAAATTTATTCGTTCGAAGAACTTTATAACGGACGGCGATGGACGGGCGGGTATATTGATACGGAGAGCAAATATAATCCGCAGTACAAATATCTGGTCGCAAGAATCCGACATTCGTTTGAAAATTCCTATATCTGGGCGACTTGGTGGACCGTCGGCTGGAACGGTTCTCTGATCTGGCCGCCGGAATTTGATATCTGCGAATTTCAGGGCGGCCCCGGCGAAAGAACTCCGGGACAATGGTATCATTGGGATGAGAATGGAAAAGATACCTGGCTCGGATGTGCCGCCCCGGTAGATGAAAGCCGGTGGCACACCTACGGGGTGTATTGGAATGAAAACACACCGCCTGTTTTTTATATGAATGGGGTTGTTTCCTGCCGGCCGGCCGGTCCCGTCAGCGGAGCCCTCTTTCCAATGAAACTGAAGCTGACTTCTTCTCCCAACAGACAAACGCGGGTTTCCGGCTGTCCTTTGGCTGTTTTTGAGGTGGACTATGTGAGGGTCTATGACAATCCGCCCCCGCTGCCGCCCGCGCCGCCGGGAGTGGTATCTCGATATAAACCGGCTTTTGCCAGTTCCGTACAGCCGGGCAATGAGATTGCGTATGCAAACGACGGCAGTCTCAACACCCGATGGGCAGCTGACAGTGCATCCTATCCGCAATGGTGGAAAGTGGACTTGGGCGCGGTTTACAGCCTGAGTCGGGCGGATATTTTTTGGTACAATAGCGCCAGCCGGGCCTACCGATACCGAATTGAAGTCAGCACGGATGATGCGGTGTACACCACCGCCGTCAATCGTACATCCAATTCGACCTATGGGGATACATCAGACAGTTTCACCGCGGCGGCACGGTATATCCGAATAACGATAATCGGCTGTTCGAACCCATCAGGATTCGCTTCCATGTATGAAGCGAATATCTACGGCAGCAAATAGCCGCCCACACAGCCGCTTGCTCTGCCAACCCCCCTTTTTTCGGCACACCGGATAAGCTCCAGGTTGTGCATGAAAAGCGGGCAAAAACGCTTCCTGCTTGAAACAGCGGCTCTGACATCTTTTTTATTATGCGGGCGACCAGAATCGAACTGGCGTATCCAGCTTGGGAAGCTGGTGTTCTGCCACTGAACTACGCCCGCTAAATCCTATCCTCAAAAGACGTTATAATCCTCCCCGGCTCTGATCAGCAGCCGTTTGACTTCCATCAGCCCTGACCTATAAGACAACCGAGAAATTTTGTCAAGACAATTCCTGCGCTAACTGAAAAGTGCCTCCACAAACTCCTGCGGGTCAAACTCGGCAATATCCTCCGGTGTTTCCCCCAGCCCGACAAACTTCACCGGAATATTCAACATATCCTTGACGGCAATCACGATCCCCCCCCGGGCCGTTCCGTCCAGTTTCGCCAAAAAAATCCCCGTCACATCAATCGCCTGTGTAAACATTCTGGCCTGCTGAATGGCATTCTGCCCCGTCGTGGCATCCACCACCAACAGCACCTCGTGCGGTGCTCCGGGGATATGTTTGGAAACCACATTTCGAATCTTGGTCAATTCCTCCATCAGATGTTTTTGGGTATGAAGCCGCCCGGCCGTATCCAGAATCAGGTAATCCGCCTGACGAGCCAGGGCCGCCGACGCCGCATCATAGGCCACCGCTGCCGGGTCCGCTCCCTGCTTGTGCTTGACAATCTGCACCCCAATCCGCTCCGCCCAGATACTCAGCTGTTCGACCGCCGCCGCCCGGAACGTATCGCAGGCCGCCACAATCACTTTCCTGCCCCCGCGGCTGAGCATATACGCCAGCTTGGCAATGCTTGTCGTCTTGCCCGACCCATTCACCCCGGCTACCAGAATCACCGTCGGGCCGGCAGCCGCCGTCTTCAGCCGCCGGTCCTCCGCGGGCCAGTAATTCTTGATATGCTCCTTTAAAAACGGGATCACCTGATCGGTCTTGACAATCTCCTTCTTTTTATAAGCATTCCGCAAATCCTCAATCAGCCGCTGAGTGGTTTCCACCCCGATGTCATCGCTGATGAGCGTCTCTTCCAGTCGTTCGAGAATCTCTTCATCTAAATCCCGGCCCAATCCGAGCACCGCTGCCAACCCGGAGGCAATTTTGCTGCGCGTCTTGTTCAGATGTTCGCGGAGATACTGAACCGTTTTTGTAAAGAAACCCATATGGCTCCACAATTGGTTATTTTTCCCAGACTGACACAACCGCCAGTGTGCCAAAATCCTGCATTTTTTTCAAGTTCAATCCCGATGATTTTCCAGCCGCCTCTGACTGTTTCACGTTGACAGAACCGCCGGCAAGCGATACAGTGCTCTATCTGGAAACAGCAAGGCCAGGAGGGTTCTTACGGAAATCTTCTGCCCCGTACTCTCGGAAAAAGATAGTGAAACAGCAGGAACCGGCACAGATTTTGGAGCGGATTCTCGAAGAAGTCTGCACGGCAGACCCCGTCAACGTCCGCACCTGGTTCAGCGACCTGACGGTGCTGTCCTTCAGCGGCGGCCATCTCGATATCGGCTGTCCCGACCAGACCAAAGCCGACTACCTGAATGACCATTGTCTGTCCGTTTTTACCAAAGCTGCCCAAAAAATTACCGGATACCTGGTCTCCATCAGCTTCCGTTCGGCTCACTCTGTTGGGACCGGTCCGGAAGCTCCGGCGGCATTCCCGGACAGTCTTCGACTTCACCCGGATTACACATTCAACAACTTTGTCGTCGGCCCCTGCAACCGACTGGCCCATGCCAGCTGCATTGCCGTCAGCCAGAATCCCGGCACGGTTTACAATCCCCTCTTTCTGTACGGCAGCGTCGGCCTGGGCAAGACCCATCTTCTTCACGCCGTCTGCCATGCCTCCCGCGAAAACAACGGCAATCTGTCCATCCGCTTTCTGAGCTGTGAACAGTTTGTAAACGGCTTTATCAGTGCAATTGAACAGGGACGGCTGGCTGACTTTCAGAATCAGCATCGCAGTGTCGATGTTCTGATTATTGACGATATCCAGTTCCTCCGGGAACGCGAGCAGAGCCAGGAGGAGTTTTTCCATACATTTAACGCCCTCTATAACAACCGCCGACAAATCATTCTGACCGCCGATTGTCCGCCGGCCCAGCTGCCTTCCCTCGAAGAACGGCTCATCAGCCGGTTCAAATGGGGTTTGGTGGCACGGCTGGACCCCCCCAGCTACGAAACCCGCATCGCCATCGTCAAAAAGAAAGCCGGCCTTCGCGGCATCCACCTGCCCGAGGGCATCGCAGAAATGATTGCAGAGCATGTCCAGTCCAACATTCGTGAAATTGAAGGTGCCTTGACAGTTTTGTATGCCACGGCCAGAACCGTCGGCCAGCCTATTACTCCCGAGCTGACCCGCCAGGCGCTCGGCATTCAGCAGACCGCCGCTCAGCGAACCATCACCATGGCAGACATCATCGAAGCCGTCAGCCGCGAATTTGATATCCGTGTTACAGACCTCCAAAGCAAAAAACGAAGCCAAAGCATTGCCCTGCCTCGGCAAATCTGTATGTATCTGGGCCGTCAGCTTACCCGCCACAGCCTGGAGGAAATCGGCGGTCATCTCGGCGGACGAGACCATTCCACCGTCCTGCACGCCTGCTCCAAAATCGAGGAAATCTTCAAAACCGACGAACAGATTCGCCAGCGAATCGAAAACCTCACGCGTCAATTAACTCAAAAACCATAAAAAAAACAGGCATCGAGACAGTTCGCTCGATGCCTGCTGAATTCGCCGCACATTTTTCCGCCGTTATTTTTTCAGCGGCAGCACCACATAATAGGTCATCCGATCCGCCTTGACGGACAAAATAACCTTGTCCTTGCCCTCGGCCTTTCGAAGAGCTTCTTTGAACTCCTTGACCGAATTGACACGCTCGCGGTTCACACTCAGAATCACCATCCCGGACCGAAGCCCTACCCGTGCCGCATCGCTGTCTTTCTTCACATCCGTAATCACCACGCCGACCCCGTCATCGCTGTTCTTAACCTGAATCCCCAGCTGCTCAATCATGTCCTCTGCAACCGGACGAGCCCCGACCGTCAGGGTAATCTTCTTCTCATTCCCGTTGCGAAGCACCACAAAGGTCAGCTTCGTCCCCGGGGCCGAATAGCCGACGACATTCCGAACATCCTGACTGTTGTGAATCTCCCGATTATCAATCGAAAGGATAATATCATCCGCCTGCAGACCGGCTTCCTCCGCCGGCGAATTCTCATATACCTGTGTAATAATCGCTCCCTTGCGAACCTTCAAATCCAGCCCCTGCGCAATATCCTCCGTCAAATCCTGCAGCCCGATTCCTGCATAGCCGCGGACGAACTTTCCTGTCTTCATCATCTGTTCGGCCATCGATTTGGCCATATTAATCGGCACCGCCAGCCCGATTCCCATATAGCCGCGAACCCCCGTATCGCCCGTCACAATGGCCGCATTAATCCCAACCACCTCCCCCTCAATATTCAAAAGCGGCCCGCCGGAATTCCCCGGGTTAATCGCCGCATCCGTCTGGATAAAATCTTCATACACCCCTGTATCATCACCCCGAATTCGCCGGCCTTTGGCACTGACTACCCCGACGGTGACCGTCTCGGTCAAGCCGAACGGGTTGCCGACCGCAATGACCCATTCCCCCACTTCGAGTGCATCCGAATTGCCCATTTTCACAGTCGGCAGTCCCTTCACATCCGGAATCTTCAGCAAAGCCAGGTCTGCCTTGTCATCCGAACCGACAATCTCCACATTTTCAAAACGCCGTCCATCGTGCAGCAGAATCGTAATCTTGCTCGCATCCGCCACAACGTGATGATTGGTCAGGATATACCCGTCTTCCGAAATCAGAAAACCAGAACCCTGGCCAATCCGCTTTTCCTCTCGGGGCACAGGCATCCGAAATCTCGGTCCGAAAAATCTCTCAAAAAAATCATCCTCAAACGGCGAGCGGTACGAAATCCCCTGTACTGTGTATTCCGACTGTACCGCAACCACCGCCGGCAGAACCTTTTTGACTGCTTCTGTAAAGGCTTTCGAGGTTTGCTTCAGCGCAGCCGCCTCCTCCGAGACCGCCTGCACCGGCACCCCCAGCATCCAAACTCCAGCAAGAACCATTAAGACTGCTCGACTCCGGATGTTTGTAAACATTTGTTTCCTTCCTTTCCAATCAAGTGTCCGTCTTAAAAAAAGAAAAAAGAGGGCCTTCCGGGCCCTCTTTTGGAAAGCCGGGATTATCCGGCTTTGACCTCAATCTTCTTGGCACGAGCTTTCTGGTTTTCGGTTTTGGGCAGGCGGATCTTCAGGACACCGTCCTTGTATGTGGCTTCCACCTTGTTTTCATCCACCTCCGCAGGCAGCGCCACCGCTCGGCTGAAGGCCCCGAAGCTGCGCTCGGAATGATAGTAGCCCTCTTTCTTCTCTTCAGACGACTGTTTCTTTTCCCCTTTCAGGGTCAGAACGCCGTCCGCCAGAGAAATCTCGATATCCTTCTGCTCAATCCCGGGCAGTTCGGCGGTGATCGTGATTTCCTTATCGGTTTCAGCCACATCCATCCGAGGATAGAATCCGCCGTCAAAACCCGTCCACCCCTTCCAGGGCTGCAGACCGAAATCACTGAAGAACTCATCAAAGAGTCGGCTCATCTGCCGCTGCAGCGCCACGAAAGGATTTTCAAGCTCGCTGCCTCGTACCGAAAGATTTCTGCGTCCTGTTCTCCAAGGTACCAGTTCCATCAGTGCCATAGCTCTCACCTCCCTTTCTTTCGATTACGATTGACTTGTTTTTCTTGTTCAACCGTCACATTTGACTAGTACAAAATCCGTGCCAGAACAAATAATCAATCGCAAGCCCTTGTAATACAAAAAGATATGAAATTTTCAATCTCCGATGTTTTTCAGAAAAATCCTGCCAAAATGACAAGACAAACCGTCAGGTTTTTCAGAAAGAAATGCTTCGGCCTTACCACAGAGTCCAGGGCCGCGCTTCCCAGTCCGCTGTCCATTTTTCGACCGGATTTTTCCAGACCAAACAGAGCGGTCCTGAACTCTTCTCCCACGCAAGCCCTTTGGGGTTGTCAACCGAATAATAAAAGAAGCCCGTTTTCTTGTGCCTGTACTCATACAAGGGCATAAGGAGACGATTCAGATTCTCCGTCCCCGCCGGCACACCGTAGAAAAGAGGCTTTCCCGTCCCGTCGCCCGCTTCTTTGCTTAACCGGATCTGCCCATTTTCCATCCTTCCCGCATGAATCGGAATCAGCCCTTTGAAGGCCCGTTCCGGACTGACGGCCCAAAAGGCTATCCCTGCAATGCTTCCCTCCTTCTGTTCACTTCGGACCTGCGAACCGAACAAATATTCCGGCCTGCCGTCATCCCTGTGAATCTCATAAACCGGCTCCGGAAGCCTAAGCCGTTCATCCGACAAATCCAGCCGATACATGATCTGATTGTAATCATAGCGCGGCACAGCCGTTTCCATTGAACCAGAGAAGGTAAAACTGTATGTCCCCTCAAAATAAATGATACGCCCGCCGTCCTGGTCAAAATAGGGGTGATGCTTCGGATTGTAAAAAGAATACCGCTCGTGCGAGACAACCTTCTGAGCATATCCCCACGGCCCTGCGGGTGTGTCGGCCTCCGCATACCACACCTCCCCCAAATAGGAGGATTCCCCGTCCTGCTGAACGGCAATCAGAATCCACTTCCTCCGGCAGTCATTCCAATAGACAGAACCGCTGTGAGGAATCACGGAAGCACCGTTCCGGATGTCAGACAAAAGAGCGGTGCCCTGTGCTTCTTTCCGCAGAGCTTGTTTCAGCTCCTCTTCTGATTTCCATCGGGCCCGCAATTCCCCCCAAGAAACCCAGCGTCCTCCCGGCTTGCTGCCTGAACCTGCCGAAGAATTGCCCAGGGCCGTATAAATCTCATATCGTTCCGGACAAAGCATATCGCCCCAGCAGGCGGAAATCCGCATTCGAACCCCCAGCGGAAACGGCACAGCAAAATAATAATAGCGTTTGCCCCCGCAGACCGTCCCAAACGGATGGCCGACACCGTCGAACGGTACCGGATTTTTTTCGCTTCGAAGCACCGGACGAAACTGACAGGCCGAATCGTCATAGTCCAAAAGACCGTATTCCAGCGCCTCCGTCAGCCCTTTTCGGCGGGAAAAGAACGCCGTCATATGCTCCTTCCCCTCCGAATCCTTCACGGTACAGACCCCCTCAATCCACACGAGCCCCTCCTCCGGCAACGGCACCATCTTCCTGCAAAAGCCCCTCTCGTCCGTAAAATAGTGCAGGTCCACTCCGACAGCCGGGTCCAGCCCGCCCTGCCGCGGCAGCTGAGATACCGCCCCGGAGGTTGCAAAGTTTCCCAGCGGATAAAACGGACAATTCGTATCGCCCCAAAACCAGTACAGTCTGTCTTTGTACCAGCAGGTCTGAACGGAGTCCTGCCCCATCACCTGTCCGTTTAAGTCGGGATTTTTCAGCGGCACCGGAAGTCCCGCCAGCACACTGTCCCGATAGATGCCCTGCCCCGTAATGCGGTACAGTCGTTCGGCAATGTTCACACGCCTGACCTGAACCTGGGCCGTTTTTCCCGCCCGCACATGCAGCCGTACCCCCCGATTTCCGAAGCCGTCCGGTGGATACTCATACCCCGGACCTCGCACAAAAAATACACCTCTCGCTCCATCAGACCCGGTTCGAAAAAGGCGATGACACCTTGACTGTCCGTCCAGAAGGAAATCCCGTTAGTGGTCTTCAGCTCCATCAGGGGCACCCCCCGTCCCGTCTGCTCATCGACAACCCGAATGACAAAAAACGAACCGCCCCCAGCCGACTCACTCACAGAGGAAGCTTTTCCAGACAGCGTGAAAACCGAAACAAACAGAAGAACCCCCAAACCCCGCCGGGTTAACTTCGATGCACCGCCCATAAAATGTCCCGCCTTGACCCAACCGCCTCGGCAGGCCGAAGAATTCAGTCCTTCCAGTCTTCTTCCTCCAGGCCGGATGACGATGAAAGCTTTTTCTGCTCCATATTCAGCAGGTCCGAGACCGTCGGCTTTTCCAGTTTCCCACCGCTGATGATGAGTTTCACATCCTCCGCATCGAGCGTTTCATATTTCAGCAGGGCTTCTGCGAGAGCATGAAGCTTATCCTGATGCTGCATCAGCAGCTCTTCCGCCTTCGCATAGGCCGAATCCAGCAGTTTCTTGATTTCCCGGTCAATCAATTCCGCCGTCTTCTGAGAATAGTCCACCCCAACCGGTCCGTAAAAATATGTATCAGATCCGTCCGCTCCGTAATAGACCGGCCCGACTTCTTCCCCCATTCCCCATTCCGCCACCATCTGGCGGGCCAGGAGCGTTGCCTGCCGAATATCGGAATAGGCCCCGCTGTCGATGTCGTTGAAAACCATCTTGACAGCGATCCGCCCGGCAAAACAAATCTGCAGCTGCGCCAGACAGAATCGTTTTGAATAATACAGCCGGTCTTTCTCCGGGAGAGCAAATGTCGCCCCGCCCATCGGCCCCCTCGGGATAATGCTCACCTTGTGCAGCGGGTCGGCGTCCGGCAGCAGCGACTGCACCAGGGCATGGCCGGCCTCATGATACGCCGTCAGCCGCTTGTCATACTCATCAATCACCCGGCTTCGCTTGGCACGGCCCCACCGCACCTTATCCCGCGCCTCCTCCAAATCGCTCATCTCCACATAATCCTTGTTCTGCATGCTCGCACTGATGGCCGCTTCATTAATCAGCGCCTCCAGCTCCGCCCCGCTGAACATCGGCGTCCCGCGGGCCAGCCGCTCAAAATCCACATCCGGCCCGCATTTGACCCGCCGGGCATGAATCTGAAGAATCTTCATCCGCCCCTTCAAATCCGGCAGCGGCACCACCACCTGCCGGTCAAACCGCCCCGGACGCGTCAGGGCATGGTCCAGAATATCCGCCCGGTTCGTCGCCGCAATCACAATCACCTGGTCGTTGGTGTCAAAACCGTCCATTTCGACCAGAATCGCATTGAGCGTCTGTTCCCGCTCATCATGACCCCCGCTGACAAATCCCGGACCTCTCTTGCGGCCGATGGCATCAATCTCATCCAGAAAAATAATGCACGGGGAGTTTTCCTTCGCCTGCCGGAATAAATCCCGCACGCGGCTGGCTCCGACCCCGACAAACATCTCCACAAAATCGCTGCCGGCAATGCTGAAAAACGGCACATCCGCCTCGCCCGCAATCGCCTTAGCCAGAAGCGTCTTGCCGCAGCCGGGCGGACCAACCAGCAAAACCCCGCGGGGAATCCGGCCGCCGATTTTCTGAAACTTCTTGGGGTTCTTCAAAAACTCGATGATTTCCGCCACCTCCTCTTTGGCCTCTTCAATCCCCGCTACATCATCAAAGGTCTTTTTGGTATTCTTGCCCTGAACCCGGTGCTTGCTGCGGCCGAAGTTCATCAGCATCCCGCCGCCCGTGCGGATGTTCCGGATAAAGAAAAAGTAAATCAGCGCAATCAGCAGCACAAACGGCAGCAGATTCCAAAGCAGCGGAGCCCACATGTCCGGCTTCTGAATCTTCACCTCCACCCGCTGGGAAACCAGCAGCGGAAGCAGAGTCTCATCTTTCAGCACCTCCGAGACAGACACCTCAAACCGTGCGGGCCTGCCGTCCGAAACGAATTTCGGGTCAAATTCTCCGAGAATTTTGCCCTTGCCCTCGTGAATCACGACGGACTTAACATGCCCGGCACGCACATGATCCAGAAATTCCGGAGAATACGTCAGCTCCTGGACCCGCTGCATCCGCATCAGCGTCGAAATCATCAGCATCAGCAGGAGCCCGATCAAAAGCCAGCTCAAAGGGCCCCGCTGATAATTCGGAAGCGGAACTTTCGGTCCGCGTTTGGATTCTTTTTCTGTCATAGATATTTGTCTTTTCTTTGCCGGTTCTGAACCGTAACTATTGTTTAAAAAAGACTTTCTTTTGTTTCCGCCGGTTACCAGCCCGATTCCATCCGCTCTACGAGACGCTGCGCCGCCTTGTTCACAGCACGAGCGGCCGAGTATTCAAAATCCTGACTCAGAAAAGCCGAATAGGGCTCCGAAGCCGCCACCGTCTCCTGATTAATCAGAACCTCCCCTGTCCGCAAATCTTTCCATGTAAACGTCACACGCACCAGGGCCTCCTGCTCCAGGGGCCTGCCGGTATAACGGTCCACCGTCAACCCCCCCTGCCCCGTCCGGATTGTTCCGCTCAGAATCGAGTCCGCGGCCTTCCGGTCCGATACAATCTTGTAAGGTGTCTGGGCCTCGATTTGCTTGCACACCGCGTCCGTCAGCAGATACTCATACCCCCGCCGGAAGTCCGATGTGTCAAACATCTCCACATACACCGTCCGTATCTGTTCCGGATACGGCCAGCGGTTGGTATATCCGGAACATCCGATCGTCATCAGAAGTCCGCACACCGCCGCAGCCGGCAGAATCCATTCGTGCCGTCCCTTACGCATAGCTCAGACGCCCTCCATAGGATTCGTTTCTTTCGGTTCTTTTCCCGTCGGCAAATCCAAAACGTACCCCAATCCAAACCAATGATCCAGAAAATCCGCTCCGGCATCTGCAAGCTTCCGCCGCAGACTTTTCGGCGGCAGCAGACTGCGGCCCTCTTCCAAAGCAGAGGTGTGCTCCCGGGCCATTCGGGCCGCTCGAGTCTGGGGATACTGGTCCAGAGCCTTTCGATAATACATCAGGGCCGCTCCGATCTGTTCCGTCCGTTCATAATGAAGACCCACGAAAAAAAGTTTGTAGGCCTGCTGTTCCGCAATCATCTCCAGAGTCTGCTCGATTCCCAGTTCCGCTGCACTGGCCTCATACCGCTTACGATAATCTTCAAAATAACTCGAGGCCCCCCGCAGCACCGTCGCATCATAATGCGGACTCCGATACGACGCATGCAGCGTCTGGGCCATCCGCAACAGGGCAATCCGTCCGCTCTCTCCGGTCGGCCAGCGGTCTGCAATCTCCGCCCAGGTCTGATAGGCATCCAGATACTGCTCCCGCCGCTCCTGATTTTCCGCAAGGGTAATCAGCGACCGATAGGCCAGCGGCGCCCGGCCCCAGCGGTCGGCCAGGTCCCGCAGGATTTTTTCGCCCTCTTCATAAGCCGGCAGACGGAAAATCTTCAGAAACGGACGCTTCTGGCCCCCCATATAGGCCGCCCCAATCGAATACAGCCGTTCGGCCGCCGCCGTCTGAAGCGGGCTGTCCGGATAATCCGTCAGACACTTCTTATACTGCTTGGCCGCCTTTGACCAGTTATTCCGAATATACTGCTTTTCCCCTTGAATATAAAGGGTCAAATCCGGACCTGAAAACACCGGAAAATCCGTCTCCAAACTATCCAGCGCCCGTTCGGCTGCCGCTCGGTCGCCCTGTTCGATCTGCTGCTTGATTTCAGAAATTTTCAGCAGAAACTGCCCCTCGGGACTGCCGGAAACCTCCTGCCAGCCTGACTCAGGCGTTAATCGCCACGTCTGTCCACAAAAGCCGGGCACAGAGAAAACGCAAACCGCCCAGAACCCAAAAAACGCTAATCTCTTGCCTTTAAGCATCTTACAATCCTTCCAACCGCAGGCTATCTTCCCGGACCTGTCCTGATACTCGACATTATATCGCCGAAATCGCCGCTTGCAATCGAACTTTAGACGGCTTTTTGACGAAAAAAGAAAATACCGTTTGACTCAATCCGCAAACAAAGGTATGGTTAAAAGTCAGTTCTTTCGCATAGCGAACAGAACATCCTGAAACACAACAAGGTGTTGTGGTGACGATTTTGCGGCGGGCGTGAAACCCGTTTGCATCAGCCGGACAGACTTGGGGTTTGCCGGCGGAAGCAGATGGTGGAGGCCTCCGAAAACCGCAAAAATCGGTATAACGAAATGTTTATCAGGAGAAAATCTATGAACACACAAACTTCTCATTTCGGCACAGCCGCATCTCCCTCGGTATTTCAAAATCCAATCCATTTCCGTTTCGTATCTTGCGCTCAATAGTCCTTCGGCCGCAGGAAAAATCTTTCAGCTGATAATCTTCTCATTACAGGAGTTTCCAATGACAGCCAATACGACCGAAAAAACAGCCGTTCAGACAAAACCAGGCAGTCAGATTATTGTCGATACCCTGCTGGAGCACGGCGTGGAAGTGCTCTTCGGATACCTCGGCGGTGTCGTGCTGCCGCTGTTTGATAAACTGTACGATTCCCCCATTCGGGTCGTCATCCCCCGGCACGAACAAGGCGGCTGCCATATGGCCGACGCTTACGCCCGCTCCACAGGAAAGGTCGGCGTCGTGATTGCTACATCCGGTCCGGGTGCCACCAATCTGACTACCGGCCTGGCCACTGCAATGATGGACTCCGTTCCCCTGGTGGCCTTAACCGGACAAGTCCGTACGGAACTGATCGGCAATGATGCATTTCAGGAAGCCGACACAACCGGCATTACGCGGCCGATCACCAAACACAATGTTATCGTCAAAAACCCCAACGAACTGGCCCAGACTATCCGCGAGGCCTTCTTTATTGCCTCCACCGGCAGACCGGGCCCGGTCCTGATTGACATTCCCGTCGATATGCAGATCGCCCAGGTGCCGGTTACGCCACCCCAGCCGATTGAACTGCCGGGCTATCGCATTCGCGAGCGGGGACATGCCCGCCAAATTACAGCGGCCGCAGAGGCAATCAACAGCTCCCAGAGACCGGTCCTGTATGTCGGCGGCGGCGTCATCAGCGGCAACGCCTCCGAGCCCCTGCGGAAACTGGCCAAAAAGGCTAATATCCCCGTCACAATGACCCTGATGGGGCTGGGGGCCTTTGACCAGAATGACCCGCTGTCGCTCAATATGCTCGGCATGCACGGTGCCGCCTATGCCAACTTCGCCGTGCAGAACTGCGACCTGCTTGTCTGCGTGGGAGCCCGCTTCGATGACCGCGTCACCGGAAAACTCAAGGCGTTTGCCCCGCACGCCCGGGTCATCCATATCGACCTGGACCCGTCCAGCATCTCCAAAAACGTCCCGGCCGATATTCCCGTTGTCGGAAATGCCCGACACGTTTTGACGGAAATGCTCGAACTGGTTGAGTACAAAGAACGAAAAGAATGGTTTGACCAAATCGCCGAGTGGAAAAAACGCCATCCGCTCCGGTATGATCAGAATGCCAAAACCATCAAACCCCAGTATGTCATCGAAGAACTCTGGAAACAGACCCAGGGACAGGCGATTATCACCACCGGCGTCGGACAGCATCAGATGTGGACGGCCCAGTTCTACCGTTTCAACCGGCCGCGTCAGTTTATCACCTCCGGCGGCCTGGGCACTATGGGCTTCGGTCTGCCGGCCGCCATCGGCGCCCAGATTGCCAACCCCGACACCCTCGTCATCGACATCGACGGAGACAGCAGCTTCAATATGACCCTCACTGAACTGTCCACCGCCGTCATGTATGAGCTGCCTGTCAAAGTCTGCCTGATCAACAACGGCTACATGGGGATGGTTCGCCAGTGGCAGGAACTTTTCTACGGCAAACGCTATTCCTGCAGCTCCCTCAAGAGTCCCGATTTCGCCCGGCTCGCCGAGGCCTTCGGGGCCGTCGGACTCCGCGCCGAGAAGAAAGAGGACGTCCCGGCCGTCATCAAAGCCATGCTCGCAGAAAAAAGACCCTGTGTGGCCGATTTCCGTGTGGACCCGGAGGAAAACGTCTGGCCCATGGTCCCCGCCGGCAAATCTCTCCACGAAATGGACGGTCTCGATATCTTCGAAATGGCCTGAAAACCGAAACCAGTCGTCTTCTCACAGGAAAGGATGAACAATGAAACATATTCTCAGCGCTTTAGTTCAGAATAAACCCGGTGTTCTGGCCCACGTGGCGGGAATGTTCGCCGCACGGGCTTTCAATATTGATTCTCTCGCTGTCGGCCGAACCGATGACCCCTCCCTGTCGCGAATGACCATTGTCGTCATCGGCGATGACCGCGTCGTTGAACAGGTCCGCAAGCAGCTGGCCAAAATCGTCACCGTCGTCAAAGTCCAGGATTTTGCCGGTATGGATGTCGTCGCCAGAGACCTGATGCTCATCAGCGTCGCCTGCCCGCCTGAAAAACGCCCGGAAATCCTCGCTTTGGTGGAGATGTTTCAGGGAAAGGTTGTGGACATCGGCTCCAAATTCGTCATGGTCGAAGTGGCCGGCCCCGAAAACAAAATCGAGGCCTTTATCGAAGCCTGCCGTCCTTACGGCATCAAAAACCTTGTCCGGACCGGCACCGTCGCTATGGCCCGACAACCACGAACAGCTGTCGTAGAAAGCGAAGAAGGCAAATAGAAGAATTCAATCCTTACGGACGGCAAAATGATTTTTTCAAAAGATATAACAGACATAATCTGCCTACATACACTTGAAATGCTCTGACAAATGAATTAACCACCGACTCGGTTTTTCTTGACCTTCCGAGTATTTGTAAGTTTAATACCTCCTGTTTTGCATCTGAATTTCATAGATTCGAAAGGATAACTTGTATGAAAATTTCTTTGCGGGCACAGGCTGTTGCCCCGTCTGCGACACTCGCAGTCACCTCGCGGGCCAAAGAGATGAAAGCGCAAGGACTGGATGTCCTTAGTTTCGGTGCAGGAGAACCGGATTTTGACACCCCTCAATTTATCAAAGACGCCGCTGTCGAATCCCTCAGAAAAGGGCAAACCAAATACACCCCTGCTGCAGGCATTCTGGAGCTGCGCAAGGCAATTGCCGACAAACTGTTGAAAGAAAACAACCTTCAATATGCCCCCGAACAAATTATTGTGAATCTCGGAGCCAAACACTCCGTCTATATGGCCATGCAGGCCGTTTTAGACCCCGGCGATGAAGTGCTCCTGCCCGCTCCCTATTGGGTAACCTATCCGGAAGCGATTCAGCTGGCCGGTGCCAAACCCGTCATCCTCGAAACCACCGCCAAAACGGAATACAAAATCACTCCCCCCCAGCTGAAATCCGCCATGACTCCCAAAACCGCCATGCTGATTCTCAATTCGCCCAATAATCCGGGCGGGTTTTGCTACACCCCGGACGAACTGAAAGCTCTGGCAAAAGTCCTCGAGGGAACAAACGTAATCGTCCTGTCAGACGAGATTTATGAACGTTTGGTCTATGGAAATATGCGTTTCGTCAGTTTCGCCTCTCTCAGTCAGGACGCGTACAACAGAACCCTGACCATCAACGGGTTGAGCAAATCCTACTCGATGACCGGCTGGCGTCTGGGTTATACGGCAGGACCGCTGGACGTCATCAAGGCCATGTCGCGTCTTCAGGACCATATGACCTCCAACGCTGTTACGTTTACGCAATATGCCGCAATCGCCGCCCTCAAAGACACCTCCGGAGTTGTGGAAAAGATGCGGCAGGAGTTCGAAAAGCGTGGAAAACTGATGACCGAACGGCTCAATGCAATCCCCGGTGTGTGCTGCGTACCGGCTCAGGGAGCTTTTTACTGCTTCCCGGACGTTTCGGCCCACTACGGGCGAACCATCGGCGGAACACTCATCAAAGACAGCATGGATTTCGCCAAGGCGCTTCTCGAACAAAAATTAGTTGCCGTCGTTCCGGGAGGTCCCTTTGGGGCCCCGAAAAATATTCGGCTCAGCTTTGCCTGTTCCCTCGAACAGATTGAAAAAGGAATGAACCGGATTCGGGAATGGCTTTCATAAAGGAAACCCGTCCCATTCATACTGAACAGACAAAACTGTTCACAGAGGCAAAAACGCCTGTCTGGATGCGCCTCTGGATAACCGCCGTTGTGGGGTTGGGGCTGATTGTTTTTGGTATTTACAGCGCCACGCACATGGTCGCCGCAGGCGACACGTGGGTTGCTCTGGCCTGCGGAAGACACTTTGCCGAACACGGTGTCGATACCGTCGAACCGTTCAGTTTCAACTCCCATCCGGCCGGTCCGACAGCGGAGGACATTCAAAAATGGCCGCGATGGGCGCAAATCCTCTGCAAACCCTTCTCTCTCGAAACCATTCAAAAATGGCACCCTACCGGCTGGATTAACCAGAACTGGCTCACCCATCTGCTTTTTTATAAACTGGTAACCTTTTCTGCTCCCCCGGGAACTTATGAATACAACTGGCTGGTGTACTGGAAATTCGCCCTGTACATCCTGACGGCCTTTGCCGTGTACGGTGCGGCTCGGATTTTAGGAGTCGGACCCTTTTTGTCTCTTTCGGCCGCCTGTTTCGGTCTGGTCGTCGGACGCTCCTTTTTTGACATCCGTCCGGCAGGTTTTTCGAATTTCCTCACCCCTGTCTTCTTTCTTATTCTGGCTCTGGCTGTCTATCGCAGCATTCATTATATTTGGCTGCTGGTTCCTTTGGTGGTCTTCTGGGCCAATGTCCACGGCGGGTATATTTACGTCTATGTCATGCTCGTACCGTTTCTCGGAATCCACCTGCTGGGAACCCTTCCAAAAAAGTGGAGTTTCGCACTCGGCTTCATCGGTCTTTGGTGGGTTCTTTACCTGCTCAGCCACCAGTTCCTCACCCATGAAGACTACGCACTCATCGCCGGCGCCAACCGTCTGACTGTGCAGACACCCTCCTTTTTTCAGAATGGTTATGTCGTCTTTCTGCTGACTCTGTCCATCCTCGCAATCGGTTCGCTTTTTCTGCCTCCCGCTCTGAAGGGGGGTTTTTATCTGTTTTTCACCCTCAGCACGCTGACGGTCTTTTTTGTCCTGTTTCTGCGGCTGCAGATTCAGGTTCCTTACGACCGAATCACCCCCGTTTACCATGAACGGTTTCGCTTCTTTGTCCAATCCTCTCAGACGCGATACCTTTTTGTCTTTCTCATCGGTATCCTGTTTGTCTGGCTGACGGCCTGGAAGAAAAATCTTTTGGTGCTTCTGCCTATCCCGAAAATTGTTGAAACCGCCGCGGCTTCCGCCGTTTCCTTCCTTGCCATGCTGCTGCTGAACCCCTTCCGGTTAACCAATCTGACCCACACCTTCGAAATCAGCATCAGCAAGCATGCCGAATCGTGGCGGCAGGTCAACGAATGGCGTCCGGCCTTCGACTGGCTGGACAAAACCCGCACCTCCCCGAATCCGGTCGGCGATGAAGAGGCCTTCGCCGTTCTCTGTATTCTGACTGCCGTTCTTTTCCTCATCTGGCTGGCTGTCCATCTTTTCTCCCCCCGTCAAGCTGTTCTCTCAAAATCCCATTCCAAAACCTCCCAAACACCAGAACCTGAATCTTTTCAGATTGACCTGGCACTTTGGACACTGGCAGCACTGACCCTGTATATGGCCGTCCAGTCACGCCGCTTCATTGCCGTAGCAGGTCCGGGCGTCTGCCCATTTGCTGCTCAGCTGCTCTCTCAAATCGGAAGAAAAATGAACCGTCTTTTCAGGAAAAAGGCATTTTGGGCGGCCTTGCAGCAGCCGAAAATCCGTACGGCAGGATGGGCGGCCCTCACCTTCGTCCTGATTGGACTGACGTTTTACTGGGGGCTTGTGTATAAGCGCATCTACCTTGACCCCTGGCCCAATGACCCTGTCCGCAATTCCCTGTTCATGCGGATGACGGCCTCCAACATCAAACCCTTCGAAGTCTGCGACTTCATCAACGGCAATCACCTGCAGGGACGAATGTTCAACTATTGGACCGAAGGCGGTGCCCTTGCATTCGGGCAAAAACCCGATGAAAAAACCGGACGCATCCCCCTTCAGCTCTTTATGGACGGCCGGGCTCAGGCGGCTTATAACCACGACAAATACGAATACTGGCAGCTGATTTTTTCCGGCGGTCCGGACGCTGTCAGAAGCGGCGGGCAAAATCTCAACTACGCTTCCATCGGGGAATGGATCAGCCGGGAACTGCGGAAAAACGACGTCTGGATTATCTCCATGCCGACCCATCAGGCCCCCACCGTCTTTATGCAGGCAATCCTCCGTTCTCCCGAGTGGAAAACCGTTTATCTGGACACCTGCCAGCAGCTCGTGGCGGACATCCAATCCCCACAGGGAAAACAATTGGCTGAGGCCATCCTTGCTCAAAAGGCCTTCTTTCCCGATGAACTGTCCCGACATTTGAGCACTGCGATGCTGATTTTAGAGACCCAAAATACCCCTTATCTGCCGCAAATGACCGAACACGCTCTACGAGGATTCCGGCTGCGGCCTTGCGCCTCTTCTTATATGGTCCTTCAAAATGCTATGCAGTGGCCCCCTTTCCGCGAACAGGGCAGACAAATCATCAAAGAGTTTTTCGAAGATGTCTGTCGCCGCCGGGACGAATTAAGCCGACAGGCCGGCTTCGCGGAACTTCTCACCGTCGCCGGATTTGCCGCTGACTATTTGGCCAAAACCGAACCCGAACAGCGAAGCCGCTACCAGCAGCTCCTCCAGGAATTCCGAAAAGAAACCGATCGATTCATGAAACAGGCAGTCTGGTAATATGAGTACTAAATCCACTCCATCCTCCGCCGTCTCTTCGTTCCGCTCCATCAGCGTGTTTTTCCCCTGCTTCAATGAGCGGGAAAACCTTGAGCCGCTGGTTCAGCAGGCCGTTCAGGTGCTGGACAAAATGGGGCTGGACTATGAGATTATCATCGTCGATGACGGCAGTACAGACGGCACCGGGGCTCTGGCGGATGCCTTGGCCGCCGGCAATCCTCGCATCCGGGTCATTCATCATCCCGTCAACAAAGGATACGGCGCCGCCCTTCAAAGCGGCTTCCGCGCCGCCTCCAAAGAGCTGGTCTTCTACACCGACGGTGACCGCCAGTTCAACCTGAATGAACTGCCTCCGCTTTTGCCCCTCATGGAACAATACGACATCGTCAGCTGCTATCGTATGAACCGTCAGGAAGGGTGGATTCGCCGCTTCAACGGGTTCGCCTGGACCCGTCTGGTCTGCCTGCTCTTTCGTTTGAAACTGAAGGACATTGACTGCTCTTTCAAGCTCTACAAACGAAAAATCTTCGACGGGATGCCTTTGGTCAGCACCGGTGCCCTGATCGACACGGAAGTGCTTGCCAGAGCCGTTCGAAAAGGATATACCATTACGCAGGCGGGCGTGCACCACTATCCCCGGCGGGCCGGAAAAGCCACCGGCGCGAAACTGCGGGTCATTGCCAGGGCCTTTTATGAATTATTCAAACTCCGAAAAACCATCCTAAAACAACAGCCATGAAGGTGTACCGAGACCAGTCGTTTATTCGTCCGGACCTGCAGGCCCATCTCTATTCCGAGCGGCTGCTGGACAACGTCAGGGCTCTGCGGGGGCTGTGTGCGCCGACGACCCGCTTTTGTGCCGTTGTAAAGGCCAACGCCTACGGCCACGGCATCCGCGAGGTGATCAATATTCTTAAAAACAGCCCGGTCGATTTTTTCGCCGTCGCCACCTTTTATGAAGCCCTGCATATCCGGCCTCTGGTCCATCGCCAGTCGATCCTGATTCTCGAACCGATTCATCCCGCCCAGCCCGCCGAGCAAATCCGCGCCTGTGCCGCCGCCGGATTTCACTGTGTCCTGGCCTCTCTGGAAGGACTCGACTGGGCGGGAAAAGCCCTGGCCGGCACAGACCGCATTCTGCCCGTCCATCTGAATATCGAAACCGGTATGGGACGGTGTGGAATGCCCCCGGAAGAAGCCGCCGTCCTCCTGACCCGGCTGCGCAGCCAGACGATGCTTCGGCTGACGGGGGTCTTCACTCATTATGCAACCGCAGACGAGGATGACATCAGCTTCGCCTGGGAGCAGTACAGACGCTTCGAAGCATTCTTGCAGAAACATCATCTCAAAGACCGCCCGGATTTGCTCATCCATTCCTGCAACAGCGCCGCCACGCTCAAAATGCCTCCGGCTCATTACAACATGGTGCGATGCGGCATCTCGATGTACGGATATTATTCCAGACCGATGGACCGCCCCCCTATCCCCTTGAAGCCTGTCCTGAAACTCCAGGCCCCGCTGACGCTGATTAAAACAATCAAAGCCGGAGAATCCGTCGGATACGGCAGGTCCTTCCGGGCCAAACGCGATACCCTGGCGGCCATCGTCCCGCTCGGATATGCCGACGGATACCGCCGGGCTTTCTCCAACAAAGCCGTAATGAAACTGGGCGACCGCTTCATCCCCGTCATCGGCAGGGTCTGTATGGACCAGCTGATTGTGGACGTCACGGATGTCCCCAATGTCCAGACCGGTCAGATGGTCACGGTGATCGATGATGACCACCTGTCTCCCTGCGGGGTCTATGCCCTGGCCGAACTGGCGGATACCATTTGTTATGAAATCCTTACAATGATTCACGCTCACGTAAACCGAATTGTCCATTAAAGGCCTCCGCTATGACCTCTTCCGAGCAGCAAAGTTCCAATCTCTTCGTGTACGGCTCCCTCCGTGAACCCTCCATCTTTGAATCCGTCTGCGGATTAAGTTTTACCCTCAAACCCTCCCGTGTTCAGCCCGGCCAGACCCTCTTTGCCGAGCTGGCGATTCTGAACGGCTATCGGCGGGTCAGCCCCGACAACGTTTATTTCTATGCCATCCCTGAGCCGGCGGCCAAAATCGAAGGGTTCGTCATTTACAATCTGCCCGATGAGGCTCTCCGCGAAATCGACCGCTACGAAGGCAAGCTCTACGAACGCGAAACGGTCACCGTCAACACCGCCAACGGACCCGTCCAGGCCTTCGCTTACCTGGCCAGTCCGAAATCCATGAAAAAAAGGTTTGGCGACCGCTTCCATGTCAATCTCATCCATGAATTATGGCTCCGCAGAAGAATCGAACGCTTCTTTGAAACCCATACCCGTCCCGGCGAAGAGTCGATGGATGCCGATATCGAACGGCGGGCCCGTCGGGAACTGCTCGGCACAACGGAGCGGAACCTGGTCATCACCCACCTGGGACGAGCGGCCGTCAGCGATTACGCCCTCGAGCAGGAGCTCAGCCGTCCGATTCCATCCATCCGGCACCTGTACAGCAATCCTGCCGTAAAACCCTATTTTGATCATTATATCCATCTCGCCGTCAAACAGGTTCTGCTCAACCAGTTTGAATGGCACCTCTACCATCGATTCCGGTTTGAACTGAACCGCCTCTGTCCCAATCGCCGCTATTATACCCGCATCCTGAGCATTTTAATTGCTCTTCGGATGATTAACGCCAACGCCTCCGTCGTCAATCTCGTCCTTCGCCGCTGTCTCGAAACCCTGCCGGCCGACGGAACGTATGATTTGATTGATTATGTCAAATACGGCGTACAGGCCGCGGACAACATCTTCGATGCCCAAGTCGCCCGAAGCGAAATCACCCGAATCCGGCAGAATCTTCAGCCCGGACTGGTCCCGATGGGAGCGGAGATGGAATTAAGCAACCTCGGCTACCGTGCCGTTGCCAAAAATATCGAAAACGAGGACCCTGTTTTTGACGGATTCCGCTATTTCTCCGATTTTGCCCTCGATGTGCTCAGCTGGAAACTCGGCGGATACGTTGATGACCATTCCGGAGAGCCCGAACCGGGCATTCGCGGTTTTCTCGAATTAGCCCCCGGACGGCTCAACATCCTCGGAGAGGTCTCCAAACCTGCCACGGATGACCCCTGGGTTCTCAATCAGCTGATTCGGGAAACGGCTTCTTTTTATCCCGCTCGCCCCCACAGTCTTCACCTGTCTTTCCAGCTTCGGCGGTACCAAATTGGAAAGCAGACCATCCTGCCGTTGGGGGTTGTCCAATGCCTGCTGGCCATGGGAGGAGGGGTCCGAAGTGAGGGAAATCGAATCTGGATATCCCGCATGGAACACGATGAAATTATCCGTTATCGTCCGAGCGAAGAGCTGGTTTTTGCCCAGACAAGCAAAAGACGATGGCGGCTGGATGACCCCTATCTCGAGGAAGGCCGCTGTGCTTCTGAACCCGCCTATGTTCAGCAGTACAAATTCATCCGTCTGGACCCCCAAACTAATTATGAACCTCTGATTCTGGCCTTAAAAGGAATCCAGCTATCGCTCAATCCGGGAGACTACCTGACCGCTGAACAGATGGCCGCCAGCCCGAAGCTCCGGCAGGAATACGCCGACCTCAAGGCCTGGTCGGCTCGGCCTGACCCTATCGACGCAAAAACCAAAGAGGCCTTTCTGGGCGCCGTTTATGACGGACTGATGCACGAACGGCACCGCCGCCCCTACCATAAACAGCACTATATCGAATGGGCTATGGAGGCAATCAACACCCAGATTCAGCAGTTTAACGAACTGGTCGAACAGGCCTGTCGTCAGCCCCCCGCGGAGGCCTCTACAAAACAGATTTAAGTTTTTCAACAAGGGCCTTGACCCGCGCGACGGAGGCATCAAACGCCTTTTGCTCCTCTTCGGTCAGGTCAAACTCCATCACCTTTTCAACCCCCCCGGCCCCGAGCACCGCCGGCACGCCGACAAACGCCCCGCCCACACCATATTCCTTTTCGCAATAGGCACAGCAGCATAGCAGGGCCTTTTCATCCCGAAGGATCGCTTCCGCCATCCGAACAGCTCCGGCTGCCGGCGCATAATAGGCACTGGTTCCCAGAAGATTGACAATCTCAATCCCCCCGTTCCGCGTCCGCTCCACCAGTTTCTGAATCGCTGAGACATCCATCAGTTGAGACAAAGGCACTCCTCCGACCGTCGTATAGCGCGGCAGCGGCACCATATCATCCCCGTGTCCGCCCAGCAGGATACCGCAAACCTGACTGACGGAGACATTCAGCTGCTCGGCGATAAAAGCCGCAAACCGGGCCGAATCGAGAACACCGGCCATCCCCATCACCCGCCTGTGTTCAAATCGGCTCACCGCCGCTGCCGCATACACCATCGCATCAAGCGGATTGCAGACGACAATTATGAATGCATTCGGACTGGTGCGGACAATCTGCTGCGTTACACTTCGGACGATCTCCGCGTTCTTGAACAGAAGGTCGTCGCGACTCATCCCGGGCTTGCGGGGCAGACCGCTGGTAATAATCACAATATCGCTTCCGGCTGCCGCATCCCAATCGGTTGTACCGCGGATACGGCCGGCAAACGGATAAACCCCCGCCGACTGAGCCATATCGAGAGCCTTGCCTTCCGCCAGCCCGGGAACAATGTCCACCAAAACAATGTCCCCTACATTACGGCTCGCCGCAATAAACGCTGCTGTGGCCCCCACATTCCCCGCACCGACAATCGTTATCTTCGCTCTCACAATCCATTTCCTTTCTACAATGTTCTGTTTGGCCAATCAATCGGCTCGTCATTATAAAGCACGAACAGAGGAATACAAGTTGTCCGTTCCGTCTCATTGTCCAGCTCTGCCAACGATCTCTTCCCATCCCCCAATTTCTTCGTCCGGCGCCTCTTCTCTTTGCTGCTCCCTGATAACTGATGGCGGATAACTGTTCCCTCCCTGCCCTTGCGGGCAGGGCTGTCCTATGCCGCCCGCTTCTGCGGGCACAAAAAAGCCCCGAGCAAAAAGCCCGGGGCCAAAACGTCTTTTCCCTGTTCACCGGCAACCGGCCGGCAGAAAACCGGCCAAGAAGCGGTATTTTTAATTTTTCACAGGCAGAATGGGAGGCTTCGGTTGCGGAACGGACGCTTGCTTGACAAACAAATAATACAGCTGACCTTCCTCATAAACCTGTCCGGCCATCTGTCCGGCCTGATCACCGACTCCCATATACACATCACACCGTCCGGGTGCCCGGATCGCACCGCCTGTGTCCTGGTCCAGAGCAAAACCGGTGTAAGGGGCTTTGACTATCCGTGTGCCGGCCGGACGCGGCAAAACCGTCTTCAGGAAAGCCAGGCAGCCGCGGGGATAAATCGACTTATCTGTGGCAATCGTCCGCAGCGGTGTGACCGGCTCGTTCAGGCTTCCGCGAGGATTGCCCTGATCGATTCGGAAAAAGACATACCGAGGATTGCGATAGACATATTTGTCAATCTGGTCCGGATGCGCCTTGAAATAATCAATCATCGCTTTCAGACTCATTCCGGAGGCGGGAACCACTCCATCCCGAATCATCTCCTGAGCTACGCTGTTGTATTCGTGTCCGTTGTTGGCGGCATAACCGAGCGTAACCTGTTTGCCGTCCGGCAGACGAAGAATCGCTGAGCCCTGTACGTGAGCGATATAAACTTCAAACGGATCCGCCAGCCAGGCGACTTCCTGCCCTTTGAGCATTCCGGTCTGTTCAATTTCCCGCCGGGAGGGATACGGCACAATGGAACCATTCGGCATTTTCCGCCCAAGTATTTCTCCATTGGGCCCCTTCACCAAATCCTCCGGCTGCTTATACAGCGGATAGCGGTATCGTGAATCCGCCGTCAGAGAGCCCTCAAAAATCGGCGTGTAGTAGCCTGTGAAAAGAACCGTTCCCCTGTCATCGCAGCCGACGGACTGGTAGAAATCAAACCGCTCCAGAATCGCACTTTCCAGCGCCTTGCCCCGAAGCCCCTGGTCCAGCAGATTGGCCATCGTCCTTAAGGAATCAACCGCCATCTGGTGGGTAATCTCCCCCTGCGGGAAGAATTGCCGGCTGGAGGGCTTTGACAAATAGCTCAGACTGTGATCAATCGTTTTTCGCAAATCTGCCGTGTCATAACAGGCCAGACTGATGTCCGGGATCATCGCCGGGTCCGTAATTTTTCGAAGGGCATACTGCCCGGGCGGCAGCGGCCGGTCATACTGGGGGGCCTCCAGCTCCCGTGCCGTTTTACATCCGCCCATCACCAAAACCGCCCCCAACACCCCAGATACCGCCAACAGCCATCCGCGAATCCTCATAGTTACTCCGTTGATTTGTTTTCCATTAACTTTCATTCTTCCAAAGGGTTAAAGATGATAGTCGTCCCGGCTCTTTTCGTCAAGTCTCCTTAATATAAATCGCCCTGCCGGCGGCAAAACCTTGAGAGAAAAAGATTGACAAAAAAAGCGTTTTTCGGACAATTCAGAGCAGAAACAACATTCTTTATGGAAAGGATACTGGCGATGAAAGGGACCCTGTGGTTCGGACTTTTCGCTGCTGTAGTGTTTGTCAGCGGCTGCACAAGCGGAGAAGGACACTATCGAAAAGATTATGACTATTCCAATATCCAGAAAATTGCTGTTGTGGACGTCATCGGACCGGTCGGCGGGGAAGCTGCCCGCAATCAGATTGCCGACTTTTTCGCAATGGAATTGCTGAAAAGAGGGTATTCGCCGATTGAACGGGCCCAGGTCCACGTCATCCTGAAGGAACAGGAATTTCAGGCCTCCGCCATCACCAGTGACGAAGACGCTGCCAAGGCCGGACGAATCCTGAATGTGCCGGCTGTTCTGATTGTCAACATCCCGAAATTCGGTGATGAAATCCAGATGACCGTCAAAATGGTCAACGTCGAAGACGGCAGCATCTTATGGCTGTCCAGCGGCAAAGGCAAAGGCAGCAAAACCCTCGGGACGATTGTCGGAGCCGCCGCCGGCGCCCTGATTGGCTACGCCGTGACCGGCGAAGACGACAAGGTTGTCGGAGCCGTTGCCGGCGGTGTTGCCGGCGGAGCCGCCGGAAACCTCCTGACGCCCGATCAGACCGAAAAGATGCTCCAGATTATTCGAAAAGTCTGTGAAACAATGCCGCCCAGACAGGTCCGGTTTCAGTCTATAAAAAACTAACGGCAAGCTGGCCGCTCCCGGCCCGCGGCTGAAACAGCCAACGAAGGATTGTCTATGGAAGAAACCAAACTTCGAGTAGGACTTATCGGCTTCGGAACCGTGGGAACGGGGGTCGCAAAACTGATTCTCGAAGAAGCCGATGCCATCGCCGCACGAACCGGGGTCCGGCTGGAACTGGCCTGTGTCATTGACAAGGACACAACCAGTCCCCGGCGGGTTTCATTGCCGCAAGGTCTTCTCAGTGACAATTTGGACCGCCTTTTGAATGACCTAACTATTGACGTCGGCGTCGAACTGGTTGGAGGCACAACCGCCGCTCGGGAAATCCACCATCGCCTGCTTCAGGCCGGCAAACACATCGTGACCGCCAACAAAGCCCTCCTGGCTGAACACGGCGAAGAACTGTACACCGCTGCCGTCCAGGCAAACCGCTGCATCGGGTTTGAAGCCAGCTGCTGCGGGGGGATCCCGATTATTCTGGCCTTGCGGACCGGCCTGGCCGCCAACCGCATTCTGGGACTGTACGGCATCTTCAACGGAACCTGCAATTACATCCTCAGCAAAATGACCCAAAGCGGGTCCGATTTCAAAACGGTCCTGGCGGAAGCCCAGGCCAGGGGCTATGCGGAGGCCGACCCGACCCTCGACATCAACGGGACCGACACAGCCCATAAATTAGCCATCCTGGCTGGCCTGGCCTTCGAACGCAGAATCGCCATGACGGATATTTACGTCGAAGGCATCGAGCGAATCGAAATCGAAGACATTCGAAATGCCCGTGAAATGGGCTATGTCATTAAGCTGCTGGCCATCGGCGAGCAAAACGGCGACGGCTCCCTGTCCCTCCGCGTGCATCCGTCGCTGATACACGAAGACACCCCTCTGGCTGCTGTTTCCGGCCCATTTAACGCCGTCAGCATTCACGGACACGCCGTCGGGCGGACAATGTTCTGCGGACGCGGAGCGGGGATGATGGCCACTGCCAGCGCCGTCGTCGCCGATTTAATCGAAATCGGGCTGGGTAGCACCCAGCGTCTCTTCCGCTCTATTCCAATGATATCCGGAAAACAGAAAAACATCCCCATCAAACCCATTGATGACATTGAATGCCGGTTTTACATCCGGCTGATGGCCAAAGATGAGCCCGGCGTTGTAGCCAAATACGGACGGATTCTGGCCAACCACAAAATCAGCATCCGCGGCGCCATTCAGCACGAAGGACGAGATCCCGACAATACCGTGCCGGTCGTCATCACAACCCATCCCACTCTCGAACGAAATATGTTTAATGCGCTGGATGAACTGGGCCGCCTGACAGTCATCAGCGGACGTCCCGTATGCATCCGCATTGTCGATATTCCGGAGGACTCGGAATGACTGCCAAATACGCAATTATTGTTCCGGACGGGGCAGCGGACAACCCGCAGGAGGTTCTCGGAGGCAAAACGATCTTTGAAGCCGCCGACATACCCAACATCAACAAAATCGCCCGCCAGGGCAAACAGGGAATCGTTCACACCGTTCCGAAAGGAATGCAGCCGGGCAGCGACGTGGCAATGATGAGTCTGCTCGGATATGACCCGAAGACCAATTATACAGGACGAGCTCCCATCGAAGCTGCCGCTCAGGAAATCCTGCTGGAGGAATCTGACTGGGTGTTTCGATGCAATCTGGTCACTACGGCGGACGAACGGATGGTGGACCACAGCGCCGGTCACATCACCACCAAAGAAGCAACCGCTCTGATTCAGGAATTGGCCAAACTGGTGGATAATCCGGCCGTACGGTTCTATCCCGGCGTCAGTTATCGGCATTTGTGCGTCATCAGCGGACAGGACTTTAAGGTAACCACCTATCCGCCCCACGATTATCTGGGTCAGAAACTGAACAAAATCATGCCCAAAGGCAAAGGAGCCGACCTGCTGAAGGAGTTGATGGCCAAATCTCAGCAGTTTTTTGAAGACCACCCCATCAACAAGGTCCGGCGGGACCTGAAGGAAAATCCCGCGACCGCCATTTGGCTGTGGGGTCAGGGGCAGCGGGCCTATCTGGAAAAGTTCCAGGCGAAATATGGAAAAACCGGCGCCGCCATCACCGCCGTGGATTTGGTTCGCGGGCTGGCCAAACTTGTGGGATTCGACCTGATTCATGTCCCCGGAGCTACGGGCTATCTGGATACCAACTATGCGGGGAAAGGCGAGGCCGCCATCGAAGCCCTCGACAAGTACGACCTCGTGCTGGTTCATATTGAAGCCACCGATGAGGCCGGCCACAACGGCAATCCGCTTCAAAAAAAGAAAGCCCTCGAAAATATCGACAAGTTCATCGTCGGGCCGGTTTATGAGGCCATCCAGACGTTTGAGCAGTGGCGCATCCTTGTGATGCCGGACCATCCGACCCCCTGCGACATCCGTTCGCACGTAGGAGAGCCGGTTCCTTTTGCCATGGCCGGCACCGGCATTAAGAACATCCTCGACGCCCCTTTCAGCGAACCGAACAGTTTCGAATCGGGTTTTGAAATCGCCTGCGGCGCAGATTTAATGGAATATTTCTTAACGTTATAACAGAACCAAAATACAATATCCGCACCTCTGAGGAGGTTTTTTCGATTGCAGACTCTAAACAAGCAGAAGGGGCTGCGAGAACACCGCATTCGGGCAATCACCGCGGGCAAATTCGGCGAAATTGATTTCGAGACGCTTTGGGAAATGCCGCTGGCTCCGCTGGATAAGCCGAATCAGAAACACTCCGGTTTCAGCCAGGTGTTTTTGTGGAAGTCGGAAGCAGGAAATTTGATTGTTAAGAGACAATCCGACTATTTCAGCCGGTCTTTGCTGCATCCGCTGAGAGGTATTCCGACTCTTCAGAGGGAATTTCAGAATCTGCTTCTTCTGGAGCGGAAAGGAATCGCGGTCCCCCGCCCGCTTTATTTCGGCTGCCGCCGCAAAGACGGACATACGCAAGCCGTCCTGATTACGGAATTTGCGAACGAATTTATCCCGCTGAGCACCTTGTTGTCTCAATGGACTCTGAAAAAGCCAACGTGTTCGTGCCGAAAAGAAATGATTGCCGCCGTCGCTTCCGCAATTCGGAAGCTTCATCAGCTTCGTTTTTGTCATCGCCATTTGGTCCCCAAGCATATCCTTCTGAAACCAGACTGCAAACCCATTCGGGTGATTCTGATTGATTTGGAAGCAGCGGAGCGGTTTCGACCCTTTCGAAAAAATCGGCAGGCGGATTTGGCTTCTCTGAACTACCACTGTACTCCGGCCGGTCAAACCGACAAACTTCGGTTTTTATTTTCTTATTTGGGAATCTCCCGATGGACCCTGTCCGCCAAAATGTTCGCTCGAGAGATTCTCCAGAAAACCCATCGAAAAAGTCAAAAGGCACTCCAAAAACACAAAAACAAGAGGTCCTGCGCCTGAAATCTTTCACGGTCATTCTCGAAAGAAACATTGGTTTTTCGACACCCATAACGATACAATAGCCGTAGAATTTCATAATATAATTAAAAATAAGGATCCCTGTTATGGGCGGAAAATGGATATGGATATACCTGTTCCAGGCCTGTCAGGCATTTCTCGCTGCCGACACATTCAGACATTTGACCCAGCCGGATATTCTCTATCACGGCTATGTGATTGCAGCCGATGAAAACGGCACAGCTGAAATCCAAACCCAAGAGAGAGGGTTCCAGAAAATCAACCTGTCTGACTTTGACGTCCGGATAAATCCGGAGGGGAGAAATCGACTTGTTCCGGTGCTCTCCATCTCAGATGAAATCGCCTATGAGATAGAGACATCCGCTTTTGAGGAAGCCCTTCGGAAAGAGGCCCGACGAGGTCCGCTTTTTATCCTCATCGAAATTGATACGCCGGGCGGACGGGTGGACCTGACTCAGCGGCTCTGTGCCGGTATTTCCGGGCTTCGTTTCTGCCCGACGGTTGCCTACATCAAAGGTGAAAAGAACCTGGGGGCTTATTCGGCGGGCACTGCGGTGGCACTGGCGTGCGATAAGATTTATATGGCTCCCAATACGGCGATGGGGGCCGTCACGGCTATCGTGGAAACCGATAAAGGGTTTAAAACGGAAAAAGAGGTGTACGGAGAAGCCATCGGTGAAAAATTCGGCTCCGCCTGGAGAGGATATCTGGCAGCCCTGGCCGAAAAAAATAAGCGTCCGGGCATTCTGGCCAAGGCAATGGAAAATATGGATATTGAAGTGCTGGAAATCCGACGGGGAAGTCAACCCCTCTTCATCGAGGCCAAAAACAAACAGCCCGGCGACCAGGTTGTGGAAATCTTCTGCAAAAAAGGGGAACTGCTGACCCTCACACCCGAACGAGCTGTCCGCTGCGGAATGGCCGATGGAATCGCAGAAAGCCGAAGCCGCCTGCTGGCCTTGCTGAATGCATCGGATGTGCAGATTGAAGTCAACCAGGATATCCCGAAAGCCCGCGAAGAACTGGAACTGGTGAGCAAACGCTTCAACAAACTGATGGAAACCCTCGACCTGCGGTTCCAAGAGTTAACCGCCAAACAAAACCCGAACCGCTCGGAAGTCCTCAAGGCTCTGCAGGATATTCTTCGGCAAACCGAATCCCTGATTCGCCTGAAACAGAAGTATCCGGATGTTCCGGTCAGTGAAGAAAAAGTTATTCGATTTCGAAATACAGTAAAAGCCGAGTATGAAAACATCCGAACAATGCGGTAAACTTCCGTCAAAACGAAAGAGATCTGAAAGCATGGAGGTGACAATATGACACCGTACAGACGAATTCCGTTTGTGTTCCTTGCAATCCTGATTTCCATCCCGTCCTGGGCGGACACATTTAAACATCGCACAACAGGAGAGACCTTTACAGGATTTCGAACCCACAGAAAATCCGCCGGAAAGGTCCTCGTTTTCAATGCAGAGAAAAATCAGTCCGTTCCGATGGATTTAAGCGAATATGAAATTACCCGAGACAATCAGGGCCGACGGGATTCCGTTATGCTCATCCGGCTTGAACAGCCGGAAGTCCTGGTTTCGGAAGCCGTCGCCCAGGAAGCCGCTTCCATGATTCTGAAAGCCGCCGACCAGGGGCCGAAGGGCATTATCATTCAGATAGACCTGCCCGGAGGCCAGGGAGGACCAATGCGGCAGATTGCCGAGGCGATTACAACCGCCGCGGACAATACAGGCACCCGTGTAGCTGCGTTTGTGTCGGGCGGCCAGTACGGCGGAGCGTTTTCCGCCGCCGCCATTGTGGCACTGGCCTGCGAAAAAATTTACATCTCCCCTACCGCCGCAATGGGCGCCGTAGGACCGTTGGGAACAGCCGGCACAAAGACCAACGAAGAATATCTTCAGATGCTCGAAACCTATGCACCGGACAGCTTGTCTTCATTCAGCGTCTATGCCGCCACTTTGGCCCAGCGAGGCAATCGTCCCGAACTGCTGGCACAGGCTTTTATCGATAAACACTTAACAATCGCTGAAGTCCGAACTCCTGACGGGAAATCGTCCATTGTAGAAATCTCCCGCAGACAGGAAAACCAGGCCGTGGTGCGGACAATCGCGGAAGGACTGCCGGAAACCCTGCCGTCCGGCGGCTCTCCCCTTCGCTCCGTCGGCAAACTGCTTTCTGTGCCTTCCGCAGAGGCCGTACGCTGGAAATTGGCCGACAAACAGGCCGCCTCTCTCAGTGAAGTCCTTTCTGATATGGGGCTCAGTGAAGTGCCGATAGTCAATGTCGCCGGTCTGTCAAGCACCATTCAAAAATTCACAACCGCCAAAAAGAATCTGGAGCAGCTCCTGGCCAAAATCCAGGCCCAGGAAGACCGCGTCAGCACACTGGAGAATCACCTGAACACGTTGGAAGAGATGGCCGTCAAAAGCACCGTGACTCGGGAAGTCACGCGCGGCGGACAATACGAAAACTACCGCCGTGGAACGGTACGGCTGATAGATTCAGATCGGCTCTGGGACCGTTATTATAACGAAAGAGATGCCGGAAACACCGACATCCCTCTGCAGGACCGTTACGGACGGGAAATTACAACCCGAGACCGCTCCGGCCTGCAGGACCGCGAGAAAATAACAGAGCAGCAGCCGACCGGAAATATCCCCGAAATCCGGAGGCAGCTAATCGCCGTTACTTCCGAAATGATCGCCGATTATCAGCGGGCCATCGGCCTGGCTCGGCGCTGGCCTGGAGCACTTCCCGCCGGAATTTCTCTCGAAACGCTCCAGAAAAACCTTCTTTCCGCCCAAACCCTGCTTACGATTCAGCAGCGAAGGCTGATGCAGGGATATTAACTGAATCAGCAACCGCAAGCCCTATCTGTCGTGCTTGCGGTCTTTTTAAACAAATAGGGATTGTGCTTGACCATGCAAAGGCTTTCATCTATCCTATTTTACCATTCCAACAGAAACAAGAGATAAAAAGTCCTTTTCGGCCTTCTTTATTCGGGGAGTTTTTTTATGAGAAACGTTGAAATTTCTGCTCAAAGCAGACGGGTGTTCACGGCGGCCGTCATCCTTCTTTTCGGCTGCAGCCCACAGCCGAAACCTGCTTTACCCCTGGAAGAGCCGGTTGACTTAAATACGACCATCGGAAATCTGGCGGATATTTACCAGTTTAATGCCATTGAGGTTCGCGGATTCGGCATTGCCGCAGGGCTTAACGGCACAGGGTCCTCTGAATGCCCGCCGGCCTTGCGGAATGAACTGGAAAAATACATTCGCCAGCAGCTGCCTACAACAGGCGGTCTTAATCCCCGTCAGTTCATCGACAGCCCTAATACAGCCGTCGTGGAAATCACCGGCACCATCCCGCCTTTGGCTGAAAGAAAAGAGACTTTTGACCTTCTGGTTTTTCCGCTCGACCGAAGTCCGACAACTTCTCTGGACGGCGGGTATGTTTACACAGCCCCGCTGAAAGAACGCAGCACTTTTATCCGCTATGACCAGTATGCCAAAACATTCGCCTCCGCTCATGGACAGCTGTTTCGAAACAAACTGGATGAGGAAAATGCTTCCAATTGGTATCTTTTGGGAGGCGGGGTTGTGGAAAACGATACGAGCGTATCTCTGGTGCTTCGCAAACCCTCCTTTACAGCTGTGAATGCCATCCGAAACCGACTCAATGAACGGTTCGGGGCCAATATAGCAGCCGCTGTCTCTTCCACCGAAATCTCTTTGAAAATACCGGCCCGTTATCGCGACCAGAAAGAACGATTCCTTTCCGTCGTTCAAAATTTGTATCTGCCGGACGATGAGACCGCCGTCGACCGGCATATCGAAGGACTTCTGAATAAGTTCAAAAATGACACCGAAAAATTCAATCCAGAAGCTGCTCTCGAGGCTGTCGGCAGAAAAGTCCTGAGCCGATTGGCCCCTCTGCTGACTTCCGAAGACCCCGCCTTACGTTTTCACGCTGCACGCTGCATGCTCAACCTGGGCGAAGAACAGGCCCTGCCGGTTATGGAAGCCTTCTGCAAAGACACAAGCAGTCCCTACTGCCTGGACGCTATTGAAACCATAGGGCTGACTGTACGTCCCCGGAAATCGGAACCCATTCTTCTTCAAGCCGCTTCCAGCGAGCTTCCGGCCGTACGCTTAACGGCCTATAGACAATTAGAGCGGATTCAAAGCCCCTCCATTTCCCGCAATCTTGTCGCCGACAGCTTCGTTGTGGACAGGGTCTTCTGCGCAGGACGCCCGCTCATTTATGTCTTTCGCTCTGAAGAACCGAAAATCGTCCTGTTCGGAAGCCCCATTCACTGCAGCCCGGATATCTTTCTTCAATCCGACGAAACAGGGGTCCTTCTGAATGCCAACCCCGCGGATAAAATGATCGCCGTCTCGCGAAGACATCCGGCCCGTCCCCGCCTGATTGGGCCGATTTATTCAAACCGTGAATTGTCCGCCCTGATTCGAACACTCGGAGAAAGCGCCGACACAAGCAGCAATCCGAAAAAACAGCCGGGACTGGCCGTTCCCTATCAGGATATTCTCCTCCTGCTCAAGCAGTTAACGGAAAACAAAATGGTGAATGCCGACTTTCTGGCCGGCCCGATGACCCAGGCGGGTTCTTTCCTGCAGAAAGCCGAGCAAAAGACCGATAATAAATAAGAGAAGAGAACCGATAGAAGATATAAAGGACATAAATTGTCGCACAACAAAGGCTCCTACAAAAGGTTCAGACAAGAATGAGATTAGAAAAGGTTGTTATCAATGGCTTTAAAAGCTTTGCCGACAAAACAGAACTCCAATTTACCCAGCCGATTACGGCCATTGTCGGTCCGAACGGATGCGGAAAAAGCAATGTTGTCGATGCTATAAAATGGGTTCTGGGCAGCCAAAGTCCAAAAAATTTGCGCAGCGGCCAGATGGCCGATGTGATTTTCAGCGGCTCCAGCAGCCGAAAACCATGCGGAATGGCGGAAGTATCCCTGCATTTCTCGCAGGGGCAAACCCTCGGGCTGGAGCAGGATGAACTGACCGTCACTCGACGGCTTTTCCGAAGCGGAGAAAGCGAATATCTTCTGAACGGCAAGCCCTGCCGGCTTCGGGATATCCGCAGCCTCTTCCTGGACACAGGGGTCGGCGTCAGCGCTTATTCCATCATCGAACAGGGCCAAATCGACCAGCTGCTTCAAGCCTCCAAAGTGGACCGGCGGATTATCTTCGAAGAAGCGGCGGGCATCAGCCGGTTTAAGGTGCACAAAAAAGAAGCGGAACGCAAACTCGAACGCGCCGAGCAGAATCTGCTTCGTCTGGCCGACATCATCAATGAGGTGCAGCGGCAGCTCCGCAGCATCAAACTGCAGGCCGGCAAGGCACGCAATTTCCTGGAATACTCCAATCGCCTCAAAGAGCTCAGAGTCCGTTTTTCTCTCGCCGAGTTTCATAAGTTCAAAACCCAGCAGCAGGAGAAAGAACGCATCCTGGCGCAGTGGCAGGAACGTTTTGCGCAGAATACCGCAGAGATATCCCGGCGGGAGGCAGCCGACAGCGCTCTGCACAGCCGAATCAGCCAAATGGAAGCGGAAATCAGCCGCTGGGATAATACCTTGATTGCCGCCCGCAGTCGAATCGAACAGCAGATTGAGCGAATCCGGTTCCTGAAAGACCGATTCACCGAGCTCCAAAAAAGAAAAAGCCGCGCCGACGAACAAATTCGAAGCGCCGGCCGTCAATGCTCACAATTCCTGGACCATATCCAGGTCCTTCGACAGGACATGCAGACTGGGCAGGACCGCCTGAACGAACTCAACCGTCAGATGCAGCAGCAGGAGGAGCAGATACGGCAGGTCGGCCGAATCTATGCGGAAATCCAGGCGCAGCTCGATGACGAAAAATCCGGCATTCTGGACATCGTGCGCCGAACGGCCCAGCTCCACAACGAAATCCAGAGTCTGAATCATTACCGAAATAATCTGACCGGGCAAAAAACCCGTCTGAGCGGAAAAGCCGCTCAGGCCCAGGAACAGACGGCCCTCTGGCTTACCGAAAAAGCCCGACTGCAGACACGTCTGGAAGAAATCCAAAACGTCCTGCAGAAGCTCAACCAGACCCTCTCCGAGCAAAAAGCGGCGATGGAAACCGTAGGACAGGAAGAAACACTCCTGAGAAAAAAACTCGAACAACTCAAGGAGCAGCGAAGCGCCCTGACGGCGGAATGGAAAGTCCTGCGTGAAATGGAGAATCGACGGGAAGGATTGAGCGAAACGGTCAAAACCATTCTCCATCAGCACCGTCGAAACGGACAATCCGGGCTGCTGGACGGCGTGCTGGCGGATATCCTCCGCACGGACGTGGAGTATGCGCCGGCAGTGGAAGCCGCACTCGGTCCCGCCCTGCAGGCCCTTCTGGTCAATGACACCCGACGGTTTTTGGAAGACCCCTCCATTCATTCCGCCCTGAAAAACCGTCTTCAGGCAATCTGCCTGGACCGTTACGAGCCCTTCCAGGATTGTCTCGACATTCGGGAACTGAACGGCGTGCGGGGCCGGCTCATTGAATTCATCCGTTTTGAAGAACGCTATGCTCCGGTCTGCTGGTCCCTGCTCGGAAAAGTCCTGCTGGTGGATTCTCCGGAAACAGCTCTGGATTTGGCCGCCCGGCTCGGAAAAGAGTATCAGTTTGTGACCCCGCAGGGCCATCTTGTAACCAATGGAATGCTTCTTTCCGTCGGCCCTGTGAGCCGGTCGGCAGGTCTGCTGTCTCGAAAAAGCAGAATTGAACAGATTGAATCAAAACTTCGGGATCTTCAGGAGCAAATCCGCCTGCAGGAAGAGCATCTCCAGCAGGCCGACCAGAAATATATGCATCTGTCCAAAGTCTGTCAGGATCTCCGCACAAGCATCTATGAGGCCTCCACGGAACGCGTGGATGCCGAATCGCAGCTGCGGGTTATGGAACAAAACCTCAAACGGCTGACGGATGAACAGCCGCTGATTCTCGAAGAAATGAAGCAGCTGGAAGAAGAAATTCAGCAGTCCGTCCGGCGGGAACATGAATCGCAGGGCAAACTGAAGGAACTGGAAGAGCTCAACCGTCAGCGCACGGAGCAAATCTCCGCCCTTCAGAAAGCGCTGGAGGGCAAGAAAGCAGAAATGGAAAAACTGACCGCCGCCCTGACGGATTTGAAAATCCGGCATGGACAGGCCGCCGAACAGCAAAAGTCTATTCATCAGCAGATTGCCTCGCTGCAGAGCCAGCTCCAGCACAGCCGAATGGTTCTGGAGACCGCCCGAACAGAGCGGCACAGCAGTCAGGAACAGGCCGTTCAGGCCGAACGGATGATTTTGCAGACCGAGTCCGAGCTGAACCGTCTTTATCTGGAAAAAGAAACCGCCCAGAAACAGAGCCGCTCTCTGCACAAAGAAATCAAAATACTTCAGGCCCAGCAGAAGGAAAATGAACAGCATCTCCGTCAGAGCCGGCGCCTTCAGCTGGAAATCGAAGAAGCCGTCCATCAGATTCAGATGGACTTAGGACAGATCCAGGTCCGTCAGGAAGACCTGATGCAGCGGGTTCGGGAGGAACTCCAGATGGACCTCCTGGCCCAATACGAAACCTTCCGGGAAGAGCAGACCGACTGGGAGGCTGTTCAGGAGGAAATTCGTGGGCTCCGGGAAAAAATCGAACGGCTGGGACATGTGAATGTGGAGGCCATCGACCAGCAGGAAGAGCTGGAAAAACGGGCAGCTTTCCTTGAAACCCAGGCGGAAGACCTCCGGCAGAGCAAAACTCAGCTTCAGCAGCTTATTGAGCGGATTAACCGGGAAAGCCGGGAAAAATTTGCCGCCACTTTTGAACAGGTTCGGACGCACTTTCAGCAGATTTTCCGAAAACTGTTCGGCGGCGGCAAAGCCGATATCTTTCTGGAAAACCCGGAGGACCTGCTCGAAAGCGGCATCGAGATTGTGGCCCGTCCCCCCGGAAAAGAAACGCGAACCATCAGCCTGCTCAGCGGCGGCGAAAAAACCATGACCGCCATTGCCCTGCTTTTCGCCGTCTTTCAAAGCAAACCGTCGCCGTTCTGCGTGCTGGACGAGGTCGACGCGGCTCTGGACGAAGCCAACAATGAACGCTTTAACCTGATTGTTCAGGAATACAAGCAGCACAGCCAGTTTATCATTATTACACACTCCAAAAGAACCATGAGCATCGCCGATATTCTGTACGGCATTACGATGCAGACGCAGGGAGTCAGCAAAAAAATCAGTGTTCAGTTTGAAAGCATAGAAAACGCCGCAGACACGGCGGTTGCCTGAATGGTTGCCGAACCCAAAGAGTCTTCCAACCCCGAATGAAAGAACCAAAATGGAACCCGTAGAACAAATGACTCTGCCCGGCGGTCTGACCGTTCTGGTCCAGCCCGTCAGCGGCGTAGAATCCGCTTCCTTTGCTTTTCTGCTGCCCGGCGGCAGTGCAGCCCTTCCGGACGGATGCTGCGGAGCCGCCGCGGTTCTGAATGACTGGCTTTTCCGGGGAGCCGGACCCTACAACAGCCGTCGGCTGGTGGAAGAGCTGGACAGTATCGGCCTTCACCGCCAAAGCAGTGTAAGCCCGGAATATCTCTTCTATGGCGGTTCCCTACAATCCGAAAACCTTTTCAGAGCCCTCGAACTGTATGCCGACATTCTCCTGCGTCCGCGTCTGCAAGAGGACCTGTTTGAGCCCAGCCGGCAGCTGGCCCTTCAGGAGCTGGAAGCCCTCGACGACGACCCGCGTCAAAAGGTCAGTGTCTGCCTGTATGAACGGTTCTATCCAGACCCGCTCGGACGCCCGTGCGCCGGAAAAGAAGAGGACCTTCAACAGTTGACCCCACCGCAAACCCGAGCTCTCAAAGAGCGGCTGTTTGCCTGGTCCGGAGCCGTTCTGTCGGCGGCGGGGAAAATTGACACGCACGCGTTTCTCAGACACATTGAAACGCTGTTCGGTCATACCCCCGCCTGTCAGGAATGCCCTCCGCCCCCGCAGGCAGCCGCCGACGGTTATCATCACATCCCGAATCCCGGTGCACAGGTGCATATCGGTTTTATGACAAAGGTCCCGCCCTGTGACTCGCCGCTCTATTACTCTGTGATGGCGGCCTGTGCGGTTCTGGGCGGAGGAATGAGCAGCCGTCTTTTTACGGAAGTCCGGGAAAAAAGAGGACTCTGCTATGCCGTAGGAACCCGCTATCATTCCCTTCGTTCCTTCGCCGGCATTTCCGGATACGCCGGAACTACACCGGACAAAGCGGAAGAAACCCTGTCCGTCATTCTTTCCGAATTCCGCCGGCTTCGGAACGGAATCAGCGAAGACGAACTGCTTCGTGCCAAGACAGGCCTGAAAAGCACGCTGATTATGCAGAACGAATCAACCTCCGCCCGCGCTTCCCGGCTGGCGGCAGACTGGTTTTACCTGAAACGGGTTCGGCCTCTGGAGGAAATCCGCCGGGCCATCGAATCCCTTACAACACAGACCGTTCAGGAATTCCTGGACGGGCCTTTCAGTCAGGAATTTACATTTGTTTCACTCGGCCCGCAGCCGCTTCAGTCGCTTCAGAACCAACAGGAGTCTTGATGCAGTTCCGACATGTCCAGCTGAAAAACGGATTAACACTGATTGGAGAAATTAATCCCAACGCCCAGTCCGCTGCCGTCGGCTTTTTTGTTCGAACCGGCTCCAGAGATGAAACCCCTTCCCTCAGCGGCGTATCCCACTTTCTCGAACATATGCTCTTTAAGGGCACGGAGGACCTTTCATCGGTAGAAGTCAACGAGGCCTTCGATCGGCTCGGGGCCAAATTCAACGCCTTCACCAGCGAAGAAAATACCGTGTATTATGCCGCCGTCCTGCCGGAATTTTTTTCGGCGGCGGTGGAGCTGTGGTGTCGGCTGATGCGGCCCGCTCTTCGAACCGATGACTTTGACGTCGAGAAAAAGGTCATCCTCGAAGAGATTGCCATGTACAAGGACCTGCCGGAGTTTCAGGTGATTGATCAGGCCAGACAGCTTCACTTTGGTTCCCATCCCTGTGCCAACAGCGTTCTCGGAACCGAGGAAACCATCGGAAATCTGACAGCGGAACAAATGCGGGACTATTTCAGCCGCCGGTACGCCCCGAATAACCTGGTGGCGGCCTGCTGCGGGCGATTTGACTTTGACCAGACGCGTCGGCTGATTGAACGGCTCTGCAGTGCCTGGGAACCGATGGAAGTCGGACGTACACTTGCCTTTTTTGAAGGAACCGGACTTCAGAAGCGTCAGACCCAAAGAGGACTAACCTGTGAACATATTTGCCTGATGAGTCCTTCCGTCTCCATGCAGGACCCCCGCCGATTTGCGGCCTCTCTTTTATCCGTCATCATCGGAGATTCCACCGGCTCACGCTTTTTCTGGGCGCTGGTGGACCCGGCTGTTGCTGATACCGCCGTGATGCACTGTGAAGCGATGGATGGAGTGGGGATTTTATCCAGTTATATTCGCTGCCCAACCGAAAATCGACAGAAAGTGCTCCAGATTGTCCAGAATATTTTTGATGAACTGAAGCAGAACGGCATTTCGGAAAACGAACTGACAGCCGCAAAAAACAAAGTGCTCAGTGCAATTACTCTCGAAGCCGAACGTCCGATGGGGCGGCTTGTAAGCCTTGGTTTTAACTGGATTTATCTGAAATCATACCGTCCCGTAGCCGAGGATGTTCAAGCCGTAAAATCCGTCACCGTTGAGCAAATTAATCAGTTGATTCGAGACTATCCTCTCGAAAAGTTTACACAAGTAAGCATAGGCCCTGAAGATTCATGAAGAACGACTGAAAACGGTTGAAAAACTTGCCTTGCTTTGCTATATTTCCTATTTTGGCAAGCAATTATATAGGGAGACAGCAAGATGATACCAGAGGATAATCTGGATGAGGATATTCTTCAGTGCAGGGCAGAAATTCTTCGAGCTCTCAGAAAAGAAGAGAAGGAGAAGGAAGAACCGGAGTCTATCGACCCAGATACACCTCTTATCGCATCCCAACCTGACCATACCGAACCGGACGCTTCAGAAAACCAGAATCCCGGGATTAAACCCGAATCCGACTTGATGGCAGAGTCTGACGCCATCAGCGGGGATATACTCCATGAGACCTCGTCTGAATCCTATGCGTTGTCCGACACCGCAGAACGGATGGGTTCTCCGGAAACACCGCTGACAAATACTAGCACTAACACGGAAAATCCCTCCCTCACCCAAGAGGTTGAAACACTCAAAAAAACCCTTCGCCTGCTCAGGGAACAAAAAGAAAATCTTTCTCAAACCTGTCAGGAGCAGGAAAACCACATTCGGCAGCTGACAGAGGAGATTGACCGTCTTCAGAAGACGCTTCAGCAAACGCAGGAAACCTGTTCCGTTTTGACAGAAGAAAACAGCCGATTCAAAACACTTCAGCAGGAAACGGAACACTTCAAAAGCCGCCTTGAACAGGCACAAGACCAGATCGAAAACCTGAACCTTCTCCTTTCAGCCCTGAAAGAGGAAAACGAACACCTCCGCAAAGAAAAAATACAAATTTCCGATCGTCTCGCCGCAGAACAGCAAATCCGACAATCCCTGCAAAACCGCGAAATGTCTCTGCAGGAGGAAATAAACTCGCTTCAGGACAAAACGGAAGCCCTTCAAAAAACCGTTGATGCCTTCCATCAGGAAATCGAACATCTCCGACAGCAGAATGCTTCTCTGGAACGGCAGATTCAGCGGCTGGAGCAAAATCTTCTCACACAGCAGGCAGTTTCGCTGAAGACTGAGGCTGCACTTCGGGAGGGGCTGGAGAAAAAAACCAAAGAAGCGGAAAACTGGAAAACGAAATACGAGCGGGTTTGCGAGCAGCTCGCATCCGAACAGGAAGATTTTGACGCAGCAATTTCGGAAGCGGACATACAGACCAATTCATCTGTTTTCGAGGCGGAAGAAACCAAAGCGGATTCGTCTCCGAAACCGCAGGAAGCCGCTTTGGAGGAAGACAAGAAAGACTTTGCAATCCCCCGCTTTGACCTATCTGAACAGATTCTTTCCGCCCAGCGAAGAGAGAGCAGCGCCCGCCGTCAGCCGCCGACAAGCAGCCGGATTGATCCGAATAAGTCCGTTCGCAGCGTGGTGCATCAGTTCCTCAGCACTCCGCCTGCCGAAAAGGCCGACAAATCGGCTCCCAGGCCGCAGCCCCTCCATCCTGTTTTTGAGCCCGCAGGTTCCGCCGTCAGAACAACCCGGCCGGCCAACGGCGATTCCCTTATTGCCGAAATCGTTCGTCGAGATATTGAACAGTTCTGCCGAAACCATCCCGGCGTTTATATTGAGTTTCCATGCGGATAGTTGCCATGTTTGAGGCAATGCAGGCCAGCGGATTCCAGGGATGGTTCAATACAATTTTCGGAACAGTCTGGACCTATCTGCTTCTCGTTCTTTTCTTTGCCTCCGTCTTAATCGCTGTACTGATTCGTCCGCTTCGTCCTTTTCGTTCCCGAAAAGCCGCTTCGCAAACCTCCAATCAGACGTTTGGGACATTTCTGCACAGCGAACTGCAGCTCTTTGAAATCCTGAAGAAAGAGCCCTCGAAACCTAAAACTGTTCTTTTGGCGGCAGCGGGACTGGAGTGTCTGCCGGTCACCATTCCGATCCGGCTGGCCCTGCTTTCCAGTCAGGCTAAATGCCGCTGCCTGCTGATTGATTTGGACACCAAACGCAACGCCGTCTGGAAGGCGTTCGCAACCTCCTCCTCCAACGGCTTAACCGCCCTGCCGGTGGAATCCGACCTGGACAATCTGTTTCTGGTTCCGGCACATTATTTTGACCAAACGCGACAGATGAATCTGGCCCCCCTTCTTCGGCAGGTGAAAAATCAATACGAACTGATTCTGATTAACGCCCCTTATTTGGACGGTCATCCGGACCGCAATATGATTGCTTCGTCGGCGGAACAGGCCTTTCTTTTTGTAAAAGAGAACAGCCAGGCTCAGCGGCTCATCAGCCTCTGTCAAAAACGGGGGTGCAGAATCCTCGGCTGCTACAAGCCGCTCGAAACCCCGCTCTCCGGCCGTTCCCCCAGCAGAGAAGCCGCCGCCGCATCCGCAACCCAAACCGTCCTCGAAAGAACCGGCCAGAGGCAGTGAGCCGGATAAACCGCTGGAGCCGGCGGATGGGTCAGCAAGGTACAGAGAATCGGCGCCTTTTCCGTTCCGCTGAGCACAACCAGAATTGAACCGGCATTCTGAATCACCGGAACCGTCAGGGTCAGACGGTTCAATCCGTCAGGGCTGCGGACCGCCCGAACGAGGGATTGCCTGTCTGAAAGCACGTCGGTTCCAGGAAAAAGGGAAGCAATATGGCCGTCGGTGCCGACTCCCAGCAGAATCAAATCCAGCACCGGAACCTGCCCGGGCTGTAAACCGAAAACCTCCCGCAGTTTTTTTTCATAGCCGGCCGCCGCTTCCTGCAGATCGGATGCCTCCCCCTCCATCCGATAAACTCGTTCCTGAGGGATGCGCAGGGGTTTCAGAAAAGTTTCCGCGGCCAGCCGATAATTGCTCGCTGCATCGGAAGGACTTACGGCTCGCTCATCTGTCCAGAACCAATACACGTTTTCCCAGTCAATCTTTTGGGCATCGGCTGATCGGCTCAGATGCTCAAAAAAACGCCGAGGAGTTCGTCCCCCGCATAGAGCGACTGCAAAGCGGCCTTTCTCCCTGAGCACCCGTTGTGCACAGGAAAGAAACTCCGACAGCACCTCCCGGGCCAGCGATTCTTCATCTGAAATTCGGAGAAACCGTCCGGGAAATTCCGCCAACGCCTGTTTACGGGCCTCCAGAAACCCCTCCAGAATCGCCGCCGCCGCCACGGCATCCATCCGCTTCTTTCGTTTTTTTCGGGTAAGCTCCATAGCGGCCAATTTCTCCTGCGCCTCGAAACTGCTCAGCCGCTCGTCGAAGAAAAGAATCGGCAGCGGAAGAGATTTTTTCAGTTCCTCCGCAAATCGGCGCACCTTCGCTGCACGCGGTCCTTCCGTTCCGTCCATATTGTAAGGCAGACCGATGACTGCGGCATCAAGTCGATAAGATTCAAGAGCCCTGCGAATCCCAGTCGGGGAGTTTTCAGCCCCTTCCAGCACCGTCAAAGGAGAGACAACCCGTTCAGAGGCGTCACATATCGCCAGCCCCGTCCTTTTGTCCCCGTGGTCAATCGCCAAAAACCGCATTTGAAGGCCCTTGCCGATTACAGATAGTTTCTTTTGCCTTCGCTCTCCAGCCGGCGGAGGAGTTCTTTGAGTCGATGGGCCTGATGAAGCGGACAAATCAGGGTCGCATCCGGGCTGTGGACGACGATAACATCTTCCATCCCAATCATCGCAATCAAATGGTCAGGCGATTCCGTAGCCACAATCGTATTTCGGCAATCCAGCAAACAATACTGACCGGCAATGACCGTATTCTGATTGGAATCCGAGGAGACAATGTCGGCCAGAGCTGCAAAGGACCCCACATCCAGCCAGCGGCACGACAGCGGTATCCCATAAATCTGAGGAGCCTTTTCCAGAACGGCATAGTCGATACTGATGTTCGGAAGACGGGGAAACCATTCCTCCAAAGCCGAGTACTGCTCCGGCCCTCCCCAGGCGGAACGGATTTTTTCCAGCGGCTCCGTCGATTCAGGCAAAAACGTCTTCAGATGCTTCAAAATCGTTTTGGCCTTCCAGACAAACATCCCTGAGTTCCAGAAATACCCGCTTTGGGCCAGAAATCGTTCTGCGGTTTTTTGATCGGGTTTTTCCCGAAATTCGGCAACCGGAAAAATCCGGCTTTTCCCTTCTTGAATCTCCAGACGAATATAGCCGTACTGGGTTGCCGAAAAAGTGGGTTTGATTCCAAAAGTCAGCAGGGCTTCGGGGTGCTCTTTCACAAAATGGATTGCGGTCTGAAGAGCATCCAAAAAGGGTTCTGCCGGCTGGAGAATATGGTCCGAAGTCACCACTGCCATGACCGCTTCCGGGTCCGTTTTTTGAAGGACAGCCGCCGCCAGACCGACGGCTCCCGCCGTATCACGAACACACGGCTCCGGAATGATATTGTCTTTGGGCAGTTCACTCAGGTTTTCGGAAACCTGCTCGGCATACTCCGCATTCGTTAAAACCAGGATATTACGGAGGTCGAAAAGCCGATTCAGCCGTTCGAAGCTGTCCCACAGAAGCGTTCGGCCATTCAGGAGTTTTAGCATCTGCTTCGGTCGAGACTGACGGCTCAAAGGCCACAGCCGCTGCCCGCAGCCGCCTGCCAGAATGACGGCAAAGTCCATTCGACCTGTCTCCTTTTTTCAAACAGCCGCTTGAGCGGGACTGCCTGTCGATTTACCGCTTCACGCGGGCGTTGCCTTCCCAGATGCTCCAAATCTGCTCTTCATCCGCCGGCTGAGCATAATCTGTCAGAAGGGTTGTCGCCAGGGCTCCGGCCGCCCATCCAAACTGAACCCATTTGGCCGGCTCCCAGCCCTTCAAAATAGCATAAAGCAGACCACCAACAAATCCGTCCCCACCGCCGATTCGGTCCAGAACGGTGATTTCACGGGGTTCAATCACGTACCAGTCACTCCCCTCCGCCATAATCGCCCCCCACAAATGACGCTCAGCACTGAGCACCTGCCGCAGCGTTGTGGCAAAAACGGATGCATTCGGGAAGGTCTTCTTGACATAGGAAATCATCCCCTTAAAACTGTCAATCTTGGCGGCAATGTCTTTGCCCCCCGCTTCCGGCCCCTCGATGCCGAGGGCCAGCTGGAAATCCTCTTCATTGCCGACCAGAATATCCGAAACCGACGCAATTTCCGTAAAGATGGCCCGCAATTCCTTCTCCCGATTCTTCCAGAATGAGGCCCGATAGTTGAGATCAAAAGAAATCTTGGTCCCATACCGTTTGGCGGCACGAGCCAGTTCCAGACAAAACTGTCCTGTCTCCGGCGAAAGAGCCCCAATCAGCCCCGACATATGGACAATCTGCACCCCTTCTTTGCCGAAAAGACGCTCCAAATCAAAATCCTTCACATTCAGCGTCCGCCCCACCTCGCCGGCCCGGTCATTGTGCACACGAGGTCCGCGGCTCCCGTACCCGCTGTCGGCCAGATTAAACTGATGCCGATACCCCCAAGGCCCCCCCTGCGGGACTTCCTTCCCTTCATATTCCATATGACGAGAGGCCAGATCATCTTTGATAAATTGGGCAATTGGACTGTCTTTGACAAAGGTTGTCAGGACTTTGACGCGAAGCCCCAAATACGATGAAACGCTGGCGACATTCGTCTCGGCGCTGGTGGCCTGCATCATCAGCAAACGTGCACAATGCATCGGCTGACCATTCAGCGGCGTTAAACGAACCCCCATACTGGTTGGAACAACAAGATGATATTGACAACCCTTTTTCAATTCGAGGCCCATGAAAATACCCTTTCCTTACCCAAAACACAGACAATTTTCTACGCCGATGTCTGGACAGTTTGTACCGCAAAAAGACAGATTCATCAAGTCTTTTCTGACGGGAGAAGCGGAAACAGAAACAATCTTTAAGCCGTCTTGACAAAAGGACTTAACTGGCGAAGACGCCGAATAATCGGCCCGATTTTCTCGCCGACAAAATCGACCTCCTGCTGCGTGTTGAAACGGCTCAGACTGAACCGCACGGAGCCGTGAGCCGCCGTAAAGGGGACTCCCATCGCCCGCATCACATGAGAGGGCTCCAGAGAACCGGAGGTACAGGCCGAACCGGAACTGGCACAAATACCGCATTGATTGAGCATCATCAAAATCGATTCGCCCTCTATATATTCGAAACTGACGTTAAGGGTATTCGGAAGCCGATTTTGACGGTCGCCGTTGACTATCGTATCCGGGCATGTCGCCAGAATTTTGGCCTCCAGGCGATCCCGAAGAGCTCGAACCCGCGTATTTTCGTCGTGCATATATTCACCGGCTAATTCGGCGGCTTTGCCCAGACCGATGATGCCCGGCACATTTTCCGTCCCTCCTCGGCGGCCCGCTTCCTGATGCCCCCCTAGAATCAAAGGCACCAGACGAACCCCGCGGCGGATATAAAGAACACCGATCCCTTTGGGGGCGTGGA
>CALEDR010000036.1 GCA_937949545.1 uncultured Phycisphaerae bacterium | reverse complement strand
GGGCTGTTAAACAAGGCGACTCGAAAAACGGAGAACGGGAGAATTCGGAAGGGACATTTTCGGAGAGCGCGCACAACCCCCACGTTTGCACTCGAACCCCAGGCGGTGGGTTTCGAAATGGAGAATCAGGGTAAATGTGCGGGCGGGCGTAAGTGGGCGTGGACACGCCGGAAACGACGAGACCCCGAGGGAATCACCCCACGGGGTCTTGCGTTAAATAAGAACCGCTGAAGTTCAGCGGATTAATTTTGGCTCCCCGAGCAGGGGTCGAACCTGCGACCTAGCGGTTAACAGCCGCTCGCTCTACCGATTGAGCTATCGGGGAATCAGTTTAATCCATAATATCGCCGTTTTCGACGATTTTGTCAAGCCAATCGAGCAGAAAATTTCAATTTCCTTTCCGAGAGCATCGGCTTTTTTCAGAAATGTTTGTCAGACGGAGAAAACAGAAAAAGCGTCTCCCAAAAATTGTCCAAATAATAGACCCGAAGAGTCCGGTAAATAGGCATGACTGCTGTTTTTTTTGAGAAGTGACCATACTTGAAGAGCGAAGTTTGGAAAAAAGGACACCGGATAAACAGGATGCAGAAAGTGTAGATAAAAGGGAATTTTTGGTTGCAAAAAGTTCCATTTGGCTTTCAACTATTCAGCGTTTCTTTGACAAAACAAATCTAATTTTATAAAGGGGCCTTATGAGACGGGTAAGTCGATTGGCGGTATGGTGTCTGACGGGCGGGTTTGGGCTGCTGACATGGGTGGGGGCGGCGGAGAATTCGTCGCTGAAAGAACTGCCCGGCGAAGAGGTGGTGATTGCAACGTGGAATATCGAAAATTTTATGATGCTGTTTGACCAGGAGATGATGCCGGAGCGCAGCCGCAATACCACGGAGTATTATCGGGATGACGAGGATTTGTACGAGATAGCCCGGACGATGAAGTTGCCGCAGATGAATGCGGATATTGTGCTGATTCAGGAAGGGCCGACGCCGGCGATGCTGGAGCTGTTTGTGCGGGAGCGGTTGGGCGGTCGGTATGCCTATGTGAAGTCGTTTGAGGGCAATACGGAAGGGCAGTATTTGTGTATGCTGATCAAGCCGGGGTTTCGGGTTCTGCAGGAGCGGGTGTATAAAGATGAGAAAGATTCGGTCAGCGGACAAATGCTGTTTTCGCGGGGTCCTGCGTTTGTGCTGGTGGAGACGCCGAAGGGGCATCGGCTGTGGGTGGGAACAACGCATGCGAAGAGCAAAGCGGATAACAGCCGGTCTGTTACAGAATGGCGGATCCGAGAGATGGTGCGGACTCGCCAGATTTGCGGAGAGCTGCTGGCGGGCGGCCCGACAGAGTATTTGCTGATAGGGGGGGATTTCAATGATGATTTCGGGCTGGATTCGTATGAGAAGTCGCTGGGTCAAGATGGGGTGGAGGTGATGGTAAAAGGGGAAGGGAAGGAAAGACTGATTTGTCTGGATGAGGTGATTTGGAAGAAGAATCCTCGGGCGGCGTCGTATCATTGTGAGATTAAGCCGCCGCGGTATCGGTCGTTTTTGGATCATTTTTTTGCCAGCCCGGCTTTGGCGGAGCGGATGAAGGAGATTTACCTGGTGAATGACCCGATTGCGGCCGTTGCCAGCGACCATTATCCGCTGGTGGTGCGGCTGACCTGGCCGGATGAGTCGAAAGAGAGTCTGCAGCAGGGAGAAGCAAAATGAAACGGATAGGATGGGCGGCGGGACTTCTTTTTGCGGCGGTTTGCCTGGGGCTGCCGGGATGCGGCAAGGAGCCGGCAGGCGGTGAATCCGGCAAGGTGGTGCTGTCGGTCATTACTCCGCATAATGAGAATATCAAATATGAGTTCAGCCGGGCGTTTCGGGCCTATGCCAAGGAACAGTACGGCTGGGATGTGGAGTTTCAGTGGCGGGATGTGGGGGGCGGAAGCAGTTCGATTCTCCAGTATCTTCGGAATGTGTATTCGAAGGCGGACAGCAGCGGGATTGATGTGCTGTTCGGCGGGGGCGAGTATACGTTCCAGTATCTGGATGCGGAAGGGCTTTTGGAGCCGCTGGAGGTTGGGGAGGATGTCTGGGAAAACATCCCGGCGGTGTTCGGGGGTATGGAGATGTACAGCCCGCGGAAGAGCTGGTGCGGGAATGTGCTGAGCAGTTTTGGGTTTTTGTATAACAAGGAGCTGCTGAAGCGTCTGAATGCGGCGGTGCCGAGGTCGTGGGAGGATTTGGGGCGTCCGGAGTATTTTGATTTGGTCATCCTGGCGGACCCGACGCAGTCCGGTTCGCAGGCGGCGGCCAACGAGATGATTGTTCAGACGGCTCCGAGCTGGCCGGAGGGGTGGGCGAAACTGCTGCTGATTTTGTCGAATGCCAAGAAGTTTACGGACAGTTCCGGGACGGCGGCTCGAGCGCCGAGTTTGGGGGAGTGTGCGGTGTCGGTGTGCATTGACTTTTACGGGCTGATGTATGCGGCGGAGGCGCCGGAGAAACTGGGGTATGTCAGTCCGAAGGGACAGACGGCTTACACACCGGATCCGATTGCGGTGCTGAAAAATCCGCCGAATCGGAAGGCGGCGCAGGCGTTTGCGGCGTTTGTCTTGTCGCCTCGGGGACAGGGGCTTTGGGGACTGCCGGCGGGGCATCCGGACGGGCCGGAGCGGTATCGGCTGAATCGCACGCCGATTCGAAAGGATTTTTATGAGGCGTATGCGTCTGAAGGGGTGGTGCTGGCGGACAATCCATATCAGGCAGGCGGCGAGATGAAGATAGATGCCAAGCTGCGGGAGGTGCGGTACGGGGTGCTGGCGGAACTGGTGTATTCGGCGGCAATTGAAAATGCCTCGCTGCTACGGGAAGCCAGGAGGCGTATTCTGGAACGGCAGATGGACCCGGCGCTGGTGGCTGTGCTGACGCGTCTGCCGGAGAATATTGATACGGTCGAAGAGATTTATGCCATTGCCGAGCAGCTGAAGGACCGCACGGCCGCCGAGCGGATACGAACCGACTGGACGGCGTATTTTCGGTCGCAGTATCGGCAGATTCTTCAATAGAAACAGATGGAACGAACAGGAACAGAGCAGCCGTTGTGGAGGCGGTATCTGGAGAAGGCCGACCCGCTGGTTGCGGCGGAGGTTTTGATTTTTCTTTTTGTGGGGGTGTTTTTTTTCTGGCCGCTGGCGGAGGCAGTTGGGGCGGGGCTGACATTGGAAGGGCATTTCAGCTTTTACTGGCTGGGGCGGCTGTTCTCCAATCGAATTGTGCTGGGGCAGATTGCGAACAGTTTTCTTCTGGCGTGTGTGACAACGGCCGTGTGTCTGGTTCTGACGATGCCGATGGCGATTGTGAGCACACGCTATCAGTTTCGGGGGCAGGGGATTTTGACGGGGCTGCTGCTGGTGCCGCTGATTCTGCCGCCGTTTGTGGGGGCGCTGTCGATTAAACGGTATCTGGGGCAGTTCGGGATTCTCAATCTGGTGCTGGAGCGGCTGGGGGTGCTGGATTTGTCTTCGGGGCGTCCGCCGGATTGGCTGGGGTCGGGGTTCTGGGTGGTGGCGGTCCTGCAGACGCTGAATCTGTTTCCGATTTTGTATCTGAATCTGTCGGCGGCGCTGGCGAATCTGGACCCGGCGTATGCGCAGGCGGCCCGGAATCTGGGAGCAGGGAAATGGACGGTGTTTCGGCGGATTACGCTGCCGCTGCTGCGTCCGGGGTTTTTTGCGGGCGGCTCGATTGTGTTCATCTGGTCGTTTACGGACATCGGCACGCCGCTGATGGTGGGCTATGAGGAGCTGGCGTCGGTCAGGATTTTTAAGGAGCTGGCCCGGGCGGATGTGTCGGGGCGGACGTACAGTCTGGTTCTGGTGATGCTGGTGCTGTCGGTGCTTTTTTATGTGCTGGGCAAGGTGGTTTTCGGACGCTCGAGCGGGGCGGAATCGGCCAAAGCCAGTACGGCGTCGGCGGGGCAGCGTCTGGGATTTTGGGGGACGCTTGGGGCGTGGGTGTTTTTCGGCGGTGTGATTTTGCTGGCGATTCTGCCGCATATCGGGGTCGTTTTGACGGCGGTGTCGGGTCAGTGGATTAAGACGATTCTGCCGGAACGGTACACGCTGGAACATGTGCTGTTTGTGCTGCGGCAGCCGGAGCCGCGGCGGGCGGTGCTGAACAGTCTGGTGTATGCGGGTCTTTCGACAACGCTGGATTTGGTGATCGGCTCGGCGGCGGCATGGATGCTGGTGCGGCGCCGGCTGCGGGGAGCGCGGGCGCTGGATTTGTGTCTGATGCTTCCGCTGGCGGTGCCCGGAGTGATTCTGGCGGCAGGGTATATTGCGATGACGGCGCCGGGGCGGCTGCTGGAGGCGATCGGGCCGATGCGGAATCCCACGATGCTGCTGGTAATTGCATACACGATTCGGCGGGCTCCGTTTGTGGTTCGCGGAGTGACGGCGGGGCTGCAGCAGATTCCAGAGACGCTGGAGCAGGCGGCGCGGAATCTGGGGGCGACAGCTGGACAGGCGATTCGGAAGGTTACGGTGCCGCTGATTTCGGCGAATCTGATAGCGTCGGGTCTTCTGACGTTTTCGTATGCGATGCTGGAGGTGAGCGATTCGCTGGTGCTGGCGCAGCTTCGGGAGCATTATCCAATCACGAAAGAGATTTACACGCAGGCGTATTCGGCCAATACGGATGCGATGCAGATAGCGGCCTCGCTGGGTCTTTTGGGGATGCTGTTGCTGGGCGGGTCGCTGGCGACGGCGGCGGTCCTGATGGGCAAACGGCTGGGGGCGGTTTTTCGGGCGTGAGGGGGGCCACCGGTGGAAATGAATGACAGTTTGCAAAACATCATTCTGGTTCGGAAGCGGCGGATATGATTGAGATACGGCTGGAAGGCATTTCGAAATCCTATGCACAAGGTGCCGGCAGCGGGCTGGTTCTGGAGAAGATAGATTTGGTGATTGAGCCGGGGGAGTTTTTCTTTCTGCTGGGTCCCAGCGGATGCGGCAAGACGACGCTGCTGCGGATTTTGGCGGGGCTGCTGGAGCCGACGAGCGGACGGATTTTGTTTGAGGGACGGGATGTGACGGATCTGGCGGCGGAGAAGCGGCGTACGGCGATGGTGTTTCAGAATTATGCGTTGTGGCCGCATCTGAAGGTAATTGAGAATGTGGAATTTGGGCCTCAGATGCGAGGCGTTGAGCCGGCGCGGCGGCGTCAGATTGCGATGGAGAAGTTGGCGGTGGTGCAGATGGAGGCGTTTGCGCAGCGCAAGCCCAATCAGCTGTCGGGCGGTCAGCAGCAGCGTGTGGCGCTGGCGCGGGCCCTGGCGGCACAGCCGCAGTGTCTGCTTCTGGATGAGCCGCTGAGCAATCTGGATGCACGGCTGCGGGCAAAGATGCGCACGGAACTGCGCCGGCTGATAAAAGAATCGCAGACGACGGCGGTGTATGTGACGCATGACCAGAAAGAGGCGCTGTCGATGGCGGACCGAATTGCGGTGCTGTGCGGCGGGCGAATTGTGCAGATAGGCAGACCAGAGGAGATTTATCAACGGCCGAAAAATGAATTTGTGGCGGATTTTATCGGGGAGGCGAATTTCTTAACAGGAAATCTGTTGCAAACCAATCCTGTGAAGATTCGGACAGAGGCGGGGATTCTGGCATCTGAGATGAAAACAGACCGAGCGGCGGGGTCGGGGGTAAAATGCTGCGTGCGTCCGGAAAAGGTGCAGATTCACGACAAAAAAGATTTTGCGGATAGAAATCGCCCAAACCTTCTGGCGGGGACGGTTCAAAGCATGGCCTATTATGGAGAACTGAGCCAGATAGAAGTGCGGCTGAATGCGGGGGTTGTGTGGACGGTGACGGTTTTTTCCGGTCAGGCGGAGGGGCTTTCGGCGGGAACAGAAGTTTTGTGCGGGGTCAATCCAGCGGATGTGATTGTCCTGGAGGGGTGAAATAGAGCAAAATGAGGGCATGTGGGTGTTGCTGAAATGTTGCTGAAAATTTGCGGAAAACTTAACCGGATGCTTATTTGTTTTTAACAATCGGAAAGTAGGTTTCAGAGCTTGACAGCACAGCCGTTGTGCTCGAGAATGTGTGAAGTGTGTGGGGTTGTGTTGAACAGGAAACGAGGAATTTTTGGAGGTTGGAAAGATGAAAAAGCTTGGATTCCTTCTGATGGTAGTGATGTTGGCAAGTCCCGGGTTTGCTCTTGTTCTTATGTCTGACAATTTTGATTCTTACACCAGCGGAAATTTGGTCGGACAAGGCGGTTGGGCGGCTCACAGCGGTGCCGGGAATGTTCCCGTACAGGTCGTGAATGGAACAGTGAAGCTGATCACGCAGAGTGCTTCGGCGGAAGATGTGAATAAGTCTGTCGGGGCGACCATGGGAGCGGGAGATGTCTGGTATGCCGGACTTGATGTGATTGTCGGCTCCTCTTCGCTCGGAAAAGATTATTTTGCTCATTTCCTACAGGGAACGAGCAATTTTGCAGCCCGCGTGGGTGTAGATATTGGAAGCGGCGGCAAGTTTGCATTCGGGCTCTTGGGAGTTCCAGCTTATTCGGAAGCTCTGACGGCTTTTGTTTATGATGTAGAACAGACCTATCGAGTTGTTACATCCTACAATTTCACAACCGGCCTTTGCACGATGTGGGTTAATGGGACAGAAGTCCTGACCCAGAACTGGTATACAGGCAATGCGAACACGGCTTATGCCTTTCGGCAGGGCAGCAGCGGTTCGCTGCGGTTGACGGTGGATAATCTGGTTGTGGCAACCAGCTATGCCGAGGCGGCTGTTCCGGAGCCGGCGACGATGGCTCTGCTGGGGCTGGGCGGATTGCTGGCTGTTGTCCGTCGGAAATAAGGTGTTTTTAGCAGGTTTTTAATCGAACTTGCCGTTTTGTGCAGGGAAGAAATTAAGGGATTGCAGCCGGAGCAGAATCCGGCTGCATATCCCTGAGACTATAAGAAGACAGGAAATAGAAATTTTTCCGCTTGTCGGTAAAAAGCGGGACCCGAAAAACCTGTGGGACCTTTTATGAACTTCCAGACACCGCTAAAAAATGCCGTCCGGAGCAGATGGTCCAATCCTTCTTTCGGTTTTACGCTGATTGAACTGCTGGTGGTGATTGCGATTGTGGCGCTGCTTTTGGGGATATTGCTGCCGGGGCTTCGTCGGGCCAAACAGGCGGCGGAAAGTGTGGTCTGCCGGGCACATATGAAGGGAATCGGCAGTGGACTGAATCTCTATTCGGCGGCGTGGGACCAGTGGATACCGGGCCCGAGCACCAGCGGAGCGAAGGTCTATTCGACGGGTGCCGGATACGGTTCCACAAGCCCGTATCAGAATGTGGACTGGATGTCGCCGATGATGGGGGATGAACTGGGGCTGGCGGCCGAGCCGCTGCAGCGGCTTCTGGATTTGCTCAATGAAGAACTGCGGTGCCCGTCGAATCGGGTCAAAAACGATTATGTGTATCCGAGTGCGATTGCCGGTGTGAATCCGCAGGAGATTTCGTATGCAAGTTATTCGGCGGTTTTGGGCTTTCATATGTATCCGAGCGGAGGGCAAGGGGCGTCCAGTGAGTATCAGATTTCGGGCTGTCGGGTCGTAACGGATCAGGAGATTTACCGCTATGCACGCATCGGCCGGGCCTATCAGCCGAAGGTGACTAAATTAGGAACACCTTCGATGAAGGTGTTTGCTGTGGAGGGGGCCCGGTACTTTGATGAGCAGCGAGGGGTGAGTTTCAACAATCTTGCCTACCAGAATGACGGGGGCAATTTTATGCTGCAGGGACCGGTGTTTCGGCGGAACGGCGACCCGTATCTTCTGCGGCGGACGAGCTTGACGGATGTCTCGACGTGGAGTTTGTCGGAGGCCGCCGAACGGCTGGCGTATCGGCATGGCGGGCGGATTAATCTGGTCTTTTTCGACGGGCACGTGGAAACGCAGGACATGCTCGGTTCGCTTCGGGTACGTTATTATTTCCCGCGGGGAACACAGATTACAGCGGTGGGGGCGCTGGCCATGCAGGCAGTCGATGCGGCGGAGGGGACCATTCAGTAAACAGTTATCAGTCATCAGTAGTAATCAGTTATCAGGAAACAGTTGGCAGCGGATGTTTAATCAGATTGTATGCGGCCGCAGGAGGCGGCAAGTGGTCGGATGCCTTGTCCTTCTGTGGCTGGGGGGAGCGCAGGGGGCCCTTCGTATTGTTTCCTATAATACCTGCGGGGCGGTCCGGTCCGGGATGGGGACGATTCTGGAGGCCGTCGGAAACGAGGAGCGAAACGGGATCGTGCGGCCAGTGGATATTCTGCTGGTGCAGGAGCAGGTTTCCGTGAGCACCACCACACAGCAGCTTGTCAATCTTTTGAATGGGATTTACGGAGCGGGGGTCTATGCGCGGGGGACTCTGGACGGGGCTACGACGGGTGCGGGGCGGCCCGGTGTGGTTTACAATACCCAGACGGTTGTGCTGCTGGAGGAAGTTCAGGTGAATGCGCCGTCGTCGGACGGGGCGGCGCGGGCGACGATTCGATACAAGTTTCGTCCGGTTGGGTACAGTCGGCCGGAGGCGGAGTTTTATGTTTATAACAGCCATTTTAAGGCGGGATCGGATTCTGTCAGCGAAAACCGACGTGCCGTCGAGGCGGGGGAGATTCGAGCCAATTCTGATCCGCTGGGCGATGGGGTGCATCTGGTTTATGTCGGGGATTTGAATCTTTATAAGTCTTCGGAGCCGGCTTGGGCTGTTTTGACAGGGGCGGGAGCGGGGCAGGCGTTTGACCCGGCGGGGATGGTCGGCAGCTGGCATGACAATCCGGCTTTTCTTTTGGTGCATTCACAAAGTCCTGTGCTGACCGCACGCTACGGCGGGCAGGTAACAGGGGGAATGGATGATCGGTTTGATTTTCAACTGGTCAGCTATGAGATGCTGGATGGGGAGGGGCTGAGTTTTCTTTCGGGATCGTACCGTGTTTTCGGCAACAACGGGACGCATTCTTTGAATGGGGAGATCACCAGCGGGACGGGTGCGGAACCGGCGGTGCTGACGGCCCTGACGGAGACGAGCGATCATCTGCCGGTGGTGGCGGATTATCAGATACCGGCCAAGATGACGGTCAGCATGGGGGCGATTCCGGCGGAGGTTCTGTACAATCAGCCGGTTCAGATTCCGGTGACGATTGCCAATACGGCGCCGGTTTCCTTGCCGTTAGGGGCGGATGAACTGGATTATGTTTTGACGGCCGGCGGGGCTGTCAGCGGGACGGCGGCGGGGACTGTTTTGGCCGGGGGTGAAGAGATGCGGTGGGTGACGCTGACGGCGTCGAGTGTGGGGCCGCAAAGCGGGCAGATTGTGGTGAGCACATCGAGCCAAGGGGCGGAAAATCCGCTGTTTGTGCAGGATGTAACTTATACGGTGGTTCCCGGCTATACCCTTCAGACGGTTGAGTACGGCTGGGAGGACTTTACGAGCCGGTATGACCCCAATGCTGTGCTGGGCTCGTGGGGGACGGCTATCTATGGGGCTGTGCAGCATGAGCCGAATGAGGGATTGCGCTGTCTGGAGGTTTCCAATGAGGGAGACTGTGAAAGTGCGGTGTATCTGGCGGCGGTGTCGGGACTGCTGTCGGGGGATACGGTTCAGGTGAGCTGTCGGGGTCGGCATTTTGCGGCCGAGGACGGGGGGATTCGGCTGGGGGCCTATCGGCTGGCGGATGCGGGGGATGCGGGCAGCATTGTGGGACCGGCAGGGGCGGATTCGAATCTTAGCGGGACGGCCTGGGGGACGCTGGAGGGAGGCTGGACATTTGAGGGACAGACGGGCGAAGGAATGTTGATTGCGGCGAAACTTTGCAATCTTTCCGGCGGCGGGGCGCTCGATGCGCTGCGGATTACCGTACCGTCGCATGCTCAGGTGCGACTGCCGAAGCCGACGGAGGTTGTCTGCGGGCAGACGACGGGAGCGGCGGATTTGAACGGTGACTGTCGGGTGAATCTGGCGGATTTGTCTTTGTTTGCAAGAGGCTGGCTGGATGGGGAGACGATAGAAGGGGTACTGCCCGCTTCGGACCCGGCGGTGGTGATTACAGGGATTCTGGATGGAACGCTGAGCGGAAATACCCCCAAGGCGATGGAATTGTATGTCCGAGGAACGGTGAATTTATCTGGGTATGTTGTTCAGCAGTCGATTGACGGCGGAGGATGGGATACGGGTTTTTCTCTGAGCGGGATTTTCAGAGATACATTTGTGTATGTGATTCGAGAGAACAGTGCCGGGGTCAGTTATTTTGATTCGATTTTCGGCAGCGCAGGTGCCTTCGGCAATCGGATAGTTGTGTCGGATGTTCTGTACTGCGACAACGGCAATGATGGTTTTCGCCTTGTCAAGGACGGGGTGGTTGTCGATCAGGTTTATGAGCGGAACTCCAGTCAGGTTTATCGGGACAGTTTTTTGTACCGCCAAAGCGGGACAGGGCCGGACAGGGGATGGACGGCGTCCAATTGGATTTTTGGAGGCAATGACCTGCTGGATTTTAAGACGCCGGCGCAGATAGCAGAACTTGTGCCTTTTGGAACCTATCGGATGGATACGTCGTGTACGGTTTTTTCGGAACTTGATTGGGTTCCGGACTGCCGGATTGATTTGGCGGATTTGGAGATTTTGGCTGAGCAATGGATGGAATGTACCCTGCAACCCGTGTGGGGCTGTTGGAAGTAACGGTTTCAAATTGAATGGGACAGAAATTGTATTCTTTTGTTGGAGGATGATGTTATGAAGAAGTTTTGGGTGATAGTAGGGGTGGTCTTGATTTGCGGTGCTCCCACGCTGGCCGGAACAATTGCCGGTGTGGACAGTGCCTCTGTGAGCGAACGTCTGAAAACAGACGGGTATCCGGTTTCGACGAATAATCTATGGGCAGATAAGTGGGATACAAATGTGACGGTTAAGTTTGCATCATTGGATATATCGGGCAATTTAAGTGTCCCGTCTTCACCGGCCATGAACCAGTATTCTGCGGTGGGATGGGATGTGCCAAATCAGTATTTCCGTATTCTGGTTGAGTTGGCGGATGGGTGTAGATTTGGGAATGATATCCAGCTGTATTATGGGGGAATCCGGCGGTCCAGCACAGGACCGGTAGCGGGTGAGACGAGGGTTCTTGTAAATGGTTCTGAAACTCCGGTGCGGGCCTACAGTGTGTCAGATAGCGGGTATCTGAATTTTATTGATGCCATCGGCTCTTTGGTGTCTGGTGCGAGCTCTGTGGAGATTCGTTTTTATGCTTCCGGGGCCACTGCAGCAACAGGGACGTATCGGATCGGAGACTACTATTTTGACGTGACCTACACGGATTTGGGGCTGTATGGGACAGTTATCATCGACCCGAATGTGTTTGA
>CALEDR010000035.1 GCA_937949545.1 uncultured Phycisphaerae bacterium | reverse complement strand
ACATTGCGCAGACGGCGGATTCTCATCGATGTGGGAACGCAGCGCGATTTGTTCACCGCGGACGGTAAGGCATGCATCCGCAATCACCGCCGCATCCTGGCCAATATCCGCCGCGTGATGGCCTGGGTGCGCAAGGAGCATATCCGCGTGATTTCGACGGTGCGCATCTTTGAAAACGACGGCATTCATCACAGCCCGTCGTATTGTCTGGCAGGCACGGAGGGGGCTCGAAAGATTCGCTATACCCATCTGGCCCGTTCGCTAGCATATGCCTCCGACGGCTACACGGATTTTCCGCGAGACCTGTTTGAGCGGTATGACCAGGTAATTCAGGAAATCCGCAGCGATGACCCGTTTGAAGAGCCGCGGGCCGACCGGATACTCAGCGAAGTGAAGGCGACGGATTTTCTGGTTATCGGCGCCCCGATTGAAACGTCGGTGAAGTTTCTGGTGCTGGGGCTTTTGCTGCGCCGCCGCAATGTGATCGTGCTGGCCGATGCCGTCGGGTCGTTTGAGAAGCACGCGGCGGAAATCGCCCTTCGTCAGATGCAGGCCAAGGGGGCCCGGCTGATTGACAGCAAATCGTTTGTCGGGAACACCCATCTTAAGAAGGTCGGGATTTGCACCTGCGACCGGTGCCAGGGCCGCCTGGTCAAAGTGGCCGCCGATTCTGACATGACGGATTAGAGATTTTCCAGCCGACGCTGGCGGTCGTAGTCCTGCAGAGCGGCAATCAATTCATCCATATCCCCCAGCATGATTTTGTCCAGGCAGTACAGCGACAGGTTGATGCGGTGGTCGGTCAGCCGGTTCTGGGGGAAGTTGTAGGTGCGGATGCGTTCGGAGCGGTCGCCGGAGCCAATCATCGACTTGCGGGCCTGCGAGCGTTCCTGATGGGCCTTCTTCTGGTAGTATTCGTACACGCGGCTGCGAAGGACCCGCCAGGCCTTGGCGCGGTTTTTGTGCTGACTTCGTTCGTCCCGCATGCTCACGACGATGCCGGTCGGGATGTGCTCGAGGCGAATGGCAGTGGCGACCTTGTTGACGTTTTGTCCGCCCGGGCCGCCGGCACAGCTGACATGCTCAATCACATCGTCCGGCTTGATGTCGATATCCACCTCTTCGGCCTCCGGCAGGACGGCCACGGTCGCCGCGGAGGTGTGGATGCGTCCCTGGGATTCCGTCTCGGGGACGCGCTGGACGCGGTGGCCGCCGCCTTCATAGCCCAGATGCGCCCAGACGCCCGGGCCTTTGATGTTCATAATCAGTTCCCGAAAGCCGCCTCGGTCGGTTGGTGAAAAATCCATCAGTTCGACCTTCCAGCCCATCTTGTCGGCGTAGCGGTGGTACATATTGTACAGATCGCGCACGAACAGGGCCGCCTCTTCGCCGCCGGTGCCCGCCCGCAACTCCATAATAATGGAACCGACAGCCGCATCGTCTGACATCACCAGAACGTTCTTGATGTCCTCCAGCAAAGCATCCTTCTTTTTTTCGAGCTCTTTGATTTCCGCTTCGGCCAGTTCGCGAAGGTCGCCGTCGGAGCCGGGCTCGTTCAGCAGGGCTGCGGCCTCCTCGAGCTGTTTTTCCAGCCGACGGTATTCGCGGAAGCGGCTGACAATCGGGGCCAGTTTTCCTTGTTCTTTGGTGAGGGGGACCAGACGGGCCGGATTGGAGGCCACCTGGGGGTCGGTAATCTGCTGCTCGATCTGCCGGCAACGCTCATCCAGCTGCTCGAGCTTGCGGATAATCAGATTGTTGGGGGATTCCGCCATCGACGTTTCCCGAAAATGCGGACAAAAAAATTACGCTGCCGCTCCTCGGTCGGTGAGACGGAGGTCAACAGCGTAAGAGGGTAATCGGTTGCGCTACGCTTTGTCCTGTTTTTCCTTCTTCTTGAAGTACTCTTCGACGGAGCCGAACTTCTTTTGGAACCGCTCAATGCGGCCGGCGGTGTCTACGTATTTCTGCTTGCCGGTGTAGAACGGATGGCACATCGAGCAGATTTCCGCATGAATTTCCTTGGCGGTGCTGCGGGTTTCAAACGTGTTGCCGCATCCGCAGCGAACCTTGACTACGTGATATTCCGGATGAATGCCTTCTTTCATTTTTTCACTCCCGTTTACCTTATTATCGAAAACAAGCCATTATAGTTTGAAAAAAAGAAAAAGCAAGGGGTTTTGCGGAAATATTGAATGGATCTGTCCGGCGGTCTGAAAGGCCGGCATGGCAACCTTATCATTATCATCATTCGTCCTTTTTTCGCCTTCTCTGTTCACGGATAACGGACGCCCGTTTTTTTCCGGTTTTTCGCTTGACCGGATGCTAACTCCTTAATAGTCGCTTAGATGGATTCTTCGAAGAAAGAATTGATTGCAGAAATTTTGTAAGTTGTTGTTTTTCAAAAGGTTATAGAGATTTTGGTCTTTGGAGGGGGCAGGAAAAAATCGCCGAACAAGACCTCCAAAGAGGGGGTTACAGATTTTGCCCTTGCAACCCTTTGAAAACAAAAGACTTACAAAGGCCGGCGCCCTTGCATTTTTCCCCTGATGAATAAGGGATTGAAATTGCCCGGCCGGCGTCCCGCATCCAGCCTCCAGTGCCCAGCGGACAAGGCGCGGGGCACAATCTCCTCTGCCGGCTTGCAGAAAGTCTCCGCGAGAAAAATAGCCCCGGGCGATAAGCCCGGAGAAAAAAAGGCGTGCCCCCTTCCTGCTTTTTTCCCCGCCTTTGCGGGCGTGGCTATCCTATGCCGGTCGGCTTCCTCCTTCGCTGCCTTTTTTCTTTCTTTCATCTCCCAATCTGTGTAATCCGTGGTTAAAACCTCGGTTTCATCCGCTGGACAGCAGCGGTCTGCCGCGGTAGGATTTTAGGGACGGATGGGCGGATGGATGCACAAAATCGTGGGGGTTTATACCCGCTTGTTTGCGGTGTGGGTGGTTCTGTTTGGTGTGCTGGCGTATTTTTTCCCGCAGCCGCTGCAGATTGATAAGCGGTACAATATGCTCTTTTTCGGCATCACGATGTTCGGGATCGGGGCGGTTCTGGAGCCGTCGGATTTTCGACGAATTGCTGCTCGTCCTTGTCTGGTTTTTTTGGGGACAGCTGCGCAATATACGCTGATGCCCCTGGGCTCTTTTGTGTTGGCCAAGATTCTCGGTCTGTCGCCGGAGCTGGCGGTTGGTCTGATTGTTGCTGGCTGTGCGCCGGGGGCGATGTCCAGCAATGTCATCAGTTATATTGCCGGAGCCGACACGGCGTATTCGGTTTCCCTGACGACGGTCTCGACGCTTTTGTGCCCGCTGGTGACGCCTGCTCTGACGAAGTGGCTGGCGGGTTCGCTGCTGCCGGTGTCGTTTTGGGCGATGGTTTCGGATATTGTCTGGATGGTTCTGGTTCCGCTGGCAGCCGGCTTTGCTGTGCGGTATTTTTTCGGGCATGCCGTTGAAAAAATCAAAGAGATTTTTCCGGCCGTGTCGGTGACATTCATCGTCTTTATTTGTTCGTATGTGATTGCCAACAATCGCTCGCGTCTGCTGGCGGTCACAGGGCCGGCTTTGTTGGCGGTGTGTCTGCTGAATCTGTGGGGGCTGTCGGCCGGTTATCAGGTTGCCCGTCTGTTCGGGCTTTCGATTGCGCAGCGTCGGACCCTGAGTATCGAAATCGGGATGCAGAATGCCGGTCTGGGCACGGCGCTGGCGCTGAATCAATTCGGGCCGCAGGCGGCTGTGCCGACAGCTTTTTTTGTTTTTGTGTGCATTATCTCCGCCGCGGTTCTGGTGGAAATCTGGAAAAACAGGCCGCCCCGGACCGCCTGAGGGGTTCTTGCCGACGGGCGGATTATCAGACCTTTTTTTCGGACGGAAATATTTTTTGGCTCCGTATTTTTCCTGAAGGTGCCGCCCGGGCCGGAATGTGTCTCTTCCTGCCTTTCTTTTCACAGCCGTTTTTTGCCGGATTATCGGACGGTTCGAGGGCTTCTTTCTTTTCTGCGGACCGTCCGAAGCGGTGAAAAAGCCCGCTGAATCCGGACTGTGAACCCTCCGAAATAAAAACAGCCCGCCGAAATAGAATAAAAGAGTTCGTCTCTGAAGGCAGGTCTGACAAAAGAAAGGCACAAATGGCGAAATGGAATCTTAAAAATCGGCTGTCCGGCCGAATACCGGGAAGGATGTTTTGGTGTGCAGCCGCAGTGATTTTGCTGATTAGTATTGTGGGAATCTGCGGCATCTGGAATGCCAATATCCAGATGCTTCAGTACCTGACAATCCGGCAGGCGCAATCCGGCTCTCCGCACACGGCCGCACTGCTGAAGGAATTTGGCGAGGACATTCACCTGAATATTCTGCTCCAGGCCCTCCTGTTTCTGTTGGTAGAATTCGGCCTGGTGATTTGTTTTTTGTTTATGGCCCGTCAGCGCCGCCTCAAGCAGCGTCTGGAGGACTTGTCGGCCAGTTTGCAGGGGATTGTGGACAGCCAAGGCCGGCTGAATCTGACGACGATTGCCTTTGATGGCACCGATGAAGCGGCCGCACTGGCCCGCGGTGTCAATCATCTTCTGGAAAAAATCCGTCCGTCCTATCAGACGCTCGAAGAAACGCTGAATCGTCAGAATCGGGCCTTGGAGGAAATTCGAGGCCGCCGCCAGCACGAAATTCAGCGGCGACGACAGGTAGAAAAAGACTTGATGCTGCGTCAGTTTATTGTGGATCATGCTGGAGAAGCGGTCTATTTGGTGGAGTCGGACGGCAAAATTGCAGATATCAACGAAGTAGCGTGCCGGTGGCTGGGCTACAGCCGGCCGGAGCTTCTGGGAATGAAAATTTTCCAGATTGATCCTCATTTTCCGGCCGAGGTTTGGCCCAAGCACTGGGAGACGGTCCGCCGGCAGAAGCAAATGCTGATCGAAACAGAACACCGCCGCAAGGACGGCACGTGTTTTCCTGTGGAGGTTGCCCTGACGCATTTTGAATGTGACGGCAAAGAGTACCATTGTGCGTTTGCTCGGGACCTGACCAAGCGAAAACAGGAAGAGCAGGCGCGGATTCAGGAGGCGGAGACCGTTCAGGCCCAGCAGCAGGCCCTTTTGCAGCTGACAACGATGCCGGCTTTTATCAACGGGGATGTGGAAGCGGTCGCTCGGTATCTGACGGAGGCCGGAGCGCGGCTCTTAAAAGTCCGGCGGTGCAGTTTCTGGCTGTATGAGGAACGGGAAAATCATCTTCGGTGCCAGGACCTGTATGATGCCCAGACCGGCGAGCACAGCAGCGGTTTTATCGTCAAGGGTTCGTCCTGCCCGGATTATCTGAAGGCCCTGCAGACCAGCCGAGTCATCGATGCCGACGATGCCTGGAGGGACAGTCGGACCCAGGATTTGCTGGACAGCTACCTTCGGCCGCTTGGGGTGGTTTCTCTGCTGGATGCAACGGTCCGGTTTTCCGGCAAGTTTATAGGGGTTATCTGTTCGGAAAGTGTGGAAACGAAGCGTTACTGGACGGATTTGGAGGTTCGATTTTCGGCGGAACTGGCCGACCAGATTTCTCTGGTCCTGCTGAATCGGTCATATCGTCAATCGGAGCGGCAGGCCCGGAAGGAAGCCCGTTCGGCTGTTTCTGCCAATCAGGCCAAAAGCAACTTTTTGGCCAGCATGAGTCATGAAATTCGCACGCCGATGAATGCGATTCTGGGTTTTGTGGACCTGCTGGCCCAGGAGCCGCTGAATGAAGAACAGATCAATTATGTAAAAGTGATCCAGAACAGTGCTTGCAATTTGCTGTCGCTGCTGAACGATATCATTGATTTTTCGAAGATTGAAGCGGGCAAAATGAAGGTGGAAATCACCGACTGTCATCTGCCGAGTCTGCTGGAGGATTTGGATTCTCTGATCCGACCGCAGGCCAGCCGGAAGAATCTGGATTTTCAGATTCTTCAGTGCCAGGAACTGCCCGAGAAAATCCAAACCGACCCCCTGCGGCTGCGTCAGTGCCTGCTGAATCTGCTGACAAACGCCGTGAAGTTTACGGACAAGGGCCATGTCTATCTGAATGTGTCCAGACTGGAGGAAGACGGTCAGCCATGGATACAGTTTGCGGTGGAGGATACGGGCATTGGGATTCCGCCGGAGTTTCATTCGTCGATTTTTGACGCATACGTTCAGGTGGAAAAGCATTCCTCCCATGCCGGGAAAGGGGCGGGTTTGGGACTGGCCATCACGCGAAATTTGGTTCATATGCTCGGCGGCCGCCTGCGGCTGACCAGCACGCCGGGGGTCGGGTCGGTCTTTACGCTGTCCTTGCCCCTTGCCTCTTCTGTCAAGGAAGGCCCGCTGTGGAATAAGTATGATGCCGCCTGCTCCGTGCCGGCCCTGCCCGCCAATGAGGAGGAGCGTCTGTCCGGTCAGGTTCTGGTGGTGGAGGACAACCCCTCCAACCAGATTCTCATTTCGATGCTGCTGAAGAAGATGGGCCTGGAGGTGACGCTGGCCAATAATGGACTGGAAGGGGTTCAGGAGGCCCGTCGGCAGAAGTACGACGTCATTTTGATGGATATGCAGATGCCGCGGATGAACGGATATGACGCCACACAGACCCTTCGTTCGGAAGGGTGTATGACGCCGATTGTGGCGGTGACCGCCAATGCGATGAAAGGGGATGAGGAAAAATGCCTTCAGGCGGGCTGCGATGCCTATCTGAGCAAGCCCATCGACCGCAAGAAACTGACCCAGATTCTCCGCCGTTATCTGGGGACATCCGGAAAAGCTGAACTGCCTGCAGTCACCGCCGCGGAAGCAGGACCGCCTAAGTTCCCTGGAAAACTCTGAAGCGAAGGGAATGTCAGTGTCTGCGGAACCTTCAAGACAATCTGATCCGTCGAATCTTTCGATGTTCTGGCAGGAACCGGGGATCTGGCTGACCGGTCTGGCGGGTTTGGTTTTTTCTGTCTTTTTGTTTTTCGGCTCGCTGGCGTCGGTGGAGCGGGCGGCCGTGCGGGATTTCTCGAGGAAGGCCGAATCAGCGGCCAATGAATTTCATAAAGTCATTGACCGTGTGTTTTTTGACCTCGGTTCTCTGGAGCGTTTTATTGAATGTTCGGAGGAAGTGACGGCCCAGGAATTCCGGGATTTTGTCGAGCCGATGCTTGTGAACTCGCCGATTCTTCTTTCCGTCAGCTGGATGGAGCCGAAGGGATCCGGGGCGGAAGGACGCCCTCCGGATGGGTACTGTTTTCGGTATGCGGAGCCGTCTGTACGGCCGGCGCAGGAGAGGGATTTTTTTCTGCAGCCGAGCCCGCAGGCGCTCCGGCGGGCGCTGGAGAGCAGCAAACCCGCCGTGGATTACCCGGACCTGGAAACCGGACATCCGGGCCCCTTCCGAATTGCCGTCTGTATTCCGGTTCGGTCCCAGAAGACACAGGAGTCCTCTGCGGGAGGCGGATATCTGATTGGTTTGCTGGAGGTCGGGCGTTTTTTAAGTGCCCGGCGCACCGTGAATGACGGGTTAACGTATGCTCTCCAGGACTGCACCAATGGTTCCCAAGCCGTCTGGATTCATGGGATACGCCGGCCGCTGCAGTCAGCATGTTGGTTTGATTCTTTCCGCATCAAGGTTGCGAACTTCTCCTATTCGGACACGATTCCCTGCGGGGACCGCCTCTGGCGGCTGTATTGTCAGCCGAGGGCCAATTACCAGGTCGGATTTCTCCTTCAGATTCCCTGGATGATTCTTTCCGGCGGGCTGTTTTTGTCTTCGATGCTCACGCTGTATTTATGGGATTTGCACAAGCGGAACCTTCGGACGGAACAGCTGGTAGCTCTGCGGACCGCCGAGCTGGCCGAAGAAAAGAAGAGGGCGGAGGAGTGGGCGAGCCGTGCTGAACAGGCCAGCCAGGCCAAAAGCTCCTTTTTGGCCAATATGAGCCATGAAATCCGTACGCCGATGAATGCCATTCTCGGATTTGCCGAACTGCTCTGTGAGACGCAGCTGGAGGCCTCGCAGCGGCATTTTCTGCAGCTGATTATGGACAGCGGAAAGAATCTGCTGGCGCTGATTAACGATATTCTCGATTTTTCCAAGATTGAAGCGGGCCGGCTGACGGTGGAGATAATCCCGTGTGTTCTGCCGGATTTGCTGTTGAGCATCCAGGCGATGATGGAATCGAGCATGCTGAAGAAAGGATTGGATTTTCGAATTCTGCCGCAAGGGCCGATTCCGGTGGAGATTTTGACGGATCCGCTTCGACTGCGTCAGTGCCTGATTAATCTGCTGGGCAATGCTGTGAAATTTACCAGCAGCGGGCATGTTTATCTGCGCGTGACCGTTCAATCGGAACAGAATCAGCCGTTTGTCTGTTTTGCTGTGGAGGATACGGGTATTGGGATTCCGCCGGACCGGCTGGAAAAGATATTTGAGCCCTTTGTGCAGGCGGAGGAGAGTACGACGCGTCACTATGGAGGGACAGGTCTGGGACTGACGATTACCCGCCGGCTGACGGAGCTGATGGGCGGAACCCTGAGTGTGGAAAGCCGGGTCGGGCAGGGCTCGGTCTTTACCCTGCGTCTTCCGGCGCAGACGCCTCCGAACACAACGGCGACTTTCGGCGAAGACCTGTTTCAGGAAGGACTTCCGGAGGCCAAGCCGGTCGAGTCGGAGCCGATTCGCTTCTGGGGTCATGTGCTGGTGGCTGAAGATGCGGCTGCCAGCCAGATTCTCATCCGCAAACTGCTTGAAAAATACGGACTGGAGGTGACCATTGCCGATAATGGACGGCGTGTGGTCGAAGAGGCCCTGAACGGTTCGTATGACCTGATTCTGATGGATATGCACATGCCGGAAATGAACGGCTATGATGCCACACGGCTCCTGCGGGAACAGGGCTGCGTGGTTCCGATTATCGCTCTGACGGCCAGCGCTTTAAAGAGCGACGAAAACAAGTGCTTTCAGGTCGGCTGCGACGGCTATCTGACCAAGCCGATTAATCGGGCTGCATTGCTGGAAACACTCCAGAAATATCTGCTGTCCGAGCGCACTTCGGCATCCGCCCCGGCAGCTTCTGGTTCCCCGGCGCCGCCGCAGGCCTGAAACAGATTTTTCAAAGCGGCTCCGTACGTTTTACTGAACCTTCAGTTCCGCAACGGCCTCCTGAAGTCCGTCTGAAACGGCCTGAATCCGGATGTTTCCTGTTCGGCCTTCAAGCGTGCGGATAATCAGCATTGCTTTGCCGTAAAACAGCCTGCGATAGTCTGCCTGGAAAGGTTCAAAAGACATCGGGTTGCCGTTTCCGACACCGGCTATCTCCGCCGGACCCCGTACGGAAAACCGCACGAGGTTGTCCGCCAGCGGGCACAGATGGCCCTGTTCATCCAATGCCTCCACGAGAATATAGGACAAATCCTCTCCGGTTGCCGCCAGAATGGCTCGATCCGGTGTCAGACGCAGACGGGCGGGCGGGCCGGCCGTGCGCATGCGGGCTTCCCCGATGACTTGGCCGTTTTTGTAGGCGACGGCCTTCAGTTCGCCGGGTTCATAAACCACATCGTTCCAGCGGAGACGATAGCGGTAAGTGGGCAGATAGTAATCCGACTCGACTTCTTTCGAATAGACACCCAGCCGCCGGATGGAGGCCCAGCAGTTGTCCTGAAGGGCGGTAAAGACGACCCGAACATATCGGGCTTTCGCATCCATCTCAAAGAAGGCCTCCCGAGTGCCGCCCCACTGCGGGACGCGGCTGGTCTGTTTTTCGGCGGCGGTTTTCCAGGTTTGGCCGTCTTCGGACAGCTCAATTCGGCATCCGTAGTTCTTGGCTTCGCGTTCAAACTCAATCAGAATACACCGAATCGGCTCCACACGCTCCAAGTCCACCGTCAGCCACTGGTTTGTTTCTCCGGAGGCGGCACACCAGCGGGTCTGGCTGTTTCCATCGACGGCGTTTTCAGGCAGATGTCCCGGCTCCGTCTGGGCACTAGCGGCCTGAACGGGTTTGCGCTCGGCCAGATTGACCGGCCGTTCCGGCATCTGTCCCTTGACTCGCCGACCGAGCGATTTGCCGTTCAGGAACAGCTCGGCGCTGTCGCCGTTGGTATAGACAAAGACGGGTACGTTCTTTCCGATGCGGTCCGGCCAGTTCCAGTGCGGCAGAATATGCACGGTTGTTTCGTCGGGCCGCCAGTAGCTTCGGTACAGATAATAGCGGTCTTTCGGAATGCCGCACAGGTCCACAATTCCGAAGTAGGAGCTACGGGCTTCCGCATCAAACGGCGTCGGTTCGCCCAGATAATCGAACCCCGTCCAGACCATTTCGCCGGCGACGAAGGAATCCTGTTCCATCAGGGCGAATTCCACATCGACGATATCCGACCAGGGGGCGGCGTTCAAATCATACGAGCAGACCTGATAGGTTTTGGAGTAGTCGGTTTTGACCTTCGGAAGCGGCAGTTCATAAAAGCCGCGTGTACTCAGAGCCGAGGCCGACTCGCTGTACACAATCGGCTTGTGCGGATAGCGCTGGCGATAGATGAAATACCGACGGGCATAGTTCCAGCCCATCAGGTCCAGCGAATCCAGAATCGGCTGGTTGGCGGTTTGGGGAATGTGGCAGGCCATTCCGACCGGGCGTGTGGAGTCGTATTTCAGGACGAAATCCCGCATCATCGTCACCCGTTCCGGGGATTTGCCTTCGCGGTCGTGGGGGTAGTTGTTGATTTCGTTGCCGATGGACCAGACGACTACACAGGGATGATTGCGGTCGCGCATGACGAAATTGCGAATCTGCTTGTGTCCGTATTCCTCCAGCGGCGGCTGACCGTTGACCCGTCCGGCCTTGTCATCCCATTTGTCAAAACACTCATCCCAGACGATAAATCCCATTCGGTCGCACAGCTCCAGCAGCTCCGGTGCGGGCGGGTTGTGGCTGGTTCGAATGGCGTTGACGCCGATGTCCCGCATAATTTCCAGCTGCCGCTCCATCGCCCGGCGGTAAAACGCCGCCCCCAGCGGGCCGTGGTCGTGATGCAGATTGACACCGTGTATCTGGACGCGCCGTCCGTTCAGATGAAATCCGTCATCGGCGGTAAACTCAAAGGTGCGGATGCCGAAGGAAATGGTTTCTGAATCCAGCAGTCTGTCCCGGCCCTGGATGCTCACCTGAGCTGTGTACAGGTTCGGGCTGGTAATATCCCAACGGACCGGATTGAGCACCTGGAGGGATTGAGTGATTTCCTGCTGACTGTTTGCCGGGAGGACCACTTCCTGTATCCCCTGAGCGACGGTGGCGCCCTTTGGGTCTTGGATGATTATGCGGAGCGAGGCCGGCTGCTGAGTTTCGAGATGATTTTCCAGTACGGTCTGGATATTGACGGTCGCCTGATGGTCGGCTACTTCGGGTGTGGTGATAAATGTGGCCCAGTGCCCGAGGTGCACCGGATGGCAGACGGTCATTGTGACCTTGCGGTAGATGCCGGCACCGGGGTACCATCGGGTTCCCTGATGGCGGGTATCGACTTGGACGGCCACCAGATTTTTCTGTCCGAATTTCACATAGGGTGTGGCATCGACGCGGAAGGACATATAGCCGTAGTCCCATTCGCCCGCTAGCTGTCCGTTGACATAAACCTTGGGGAAGGCCATCACGCCGTCAAAGTCCAGATAGACCCGACGGCCCTGCCAGTCGGCGGGAAGCTCGAAGGTCTTGCGGTACCAGCCGACCCCCTTCCACGGGAGTTTGCCGGCGTAGCCGTGTTCGTCGGGGTTGAATGGACCGCGGATGGCCCAGTCGTGCGGCAGCCGAACCGCCTCCCATTTACTGTCGTCAAAACCCATTTGAGCTGCCTGAACCGGCTGTTCGCCTTTGCAGAACCGCCAGCCGCTGTTGAAATCCCGTACAATACGCCCCTGCTCTTGTGTCATACGCTTGCCTCGCTGAATGCCGGCGGTTTGCCGTCCGCAGGAACTGCTGACCAAAACCACGCCGGCCAGAACCAAAATTGAAATGGACGTTCTCATTGGATTCTCCTTATTTCCGTATCTGGATTTCTGACAGCCCCCTTCACTATACCGAGAAATCGCGGTCGGGCAAGAAATAATCTCTTTCCATTCTTGCTGTACCCTGCTGCGCCGGCTATAATGCCTCCAAAGAAATCAGAATAGGAACGAGAAAAACAGTCTGGTGCCGTCGCCTGCTAAAAGCGAGCTGAAAGGATTAGCCGGGAGAGGGGTATGCTGACCAAGTTAATGATTCGAAACTTCAAGCGTTTCGAAGAAGTCGAAATTGAACTGGGGAATCCTGTTGTTTTCATCGGTCCCAATAATTCCGGCAAAACATCCGCCCTGCAGGCCTTGGCGCTGTGGGAGGCCGGTTTGAGGAAATGGGCGGAAAAACGCAGTGGCAAACCCAATCCTGAAAAAAGACCGGGCGTGGCGATCAACCGAAAAGACCTGATTGCCGCGCCGGTTCCGGAAGCCAATCTGCTCTGGAGAAATCTTCATGTCCGTGAAGTATCCAAAGACAACGGGCACCAGAGAACGCAAAACATTCGGATTGACATTCTTGTAGAGGGCCTGACGGAAGGCGAAAGCTGGAAATGCGGATTTGAATTTGATTATGCCAATGAAGAGTCCTTCTACTGTCGGCCTTTGCGAGAAGGTTCAGGCCGACTGCCGGTCCCGGAAAAAGCGGAAAAAACAACCGTAGCCTTTTTGCCGCCTATGTCCGGACTGGCCGCCAATGAAATCCGTTTGGAGCGGGGAGCGGTCAATGTCAAAATCGGGGAGGGTCGAACCGCCGAAGTACTGCGGAACTTATGTTATTCGGCTGCGCAGGAAAACCCTTCTCAATGGCAGGCCGTCAAAGAACGCCTGTTTAAATTATTTCGGGTGGAGTTGGAGGAACCGCAGTATATTCCGGAGCGGGGAGAAATAGTCGCTTTTTATAAAGAGCGGGGGTACCGGCTTGACCTGTCGTCCTCCGGACGCGGAATGCAGCAGATTCTTCTGCTCCTGGCCTATATGGTTCAGAACCCCGGAGCGGTTTTGCTTCTGGACGAACCGGATGCCCATCTGGAAATCCTGCGGCAAAGGCAGGTTTATGCGGTACTCAGTGAGGTTGCGGCGGAAAACGGCAACCAGATTATTGCAGCCAGTCATTCCGAAGTGCTTTTGAATGAAGCCGCCGGCCGCGATTTGGTGATTGCTTTTTTGGGAAAACCCCGGCGGATTGATGACCGGGGCGGCAGTCAGCTTCTCAAATCGCTGAAAGAAATCGACTTCGAGGATTACTATCTGGCCGAACAAACCGGGTGGGTTTTGTATCTGGAGGGGTCAACCGATTTGGCGATTCTTCGGGCCTTTGCGGAAAAGTTGGGACACGAGGCGATGAAGGCGCTGGAACGGCCTTTTGTCAAATACAAACAGCAGCCGGATGGTGTCCGAAGGCATTTTTGGGGACTTCGTTATGCCGTCCCGCATCTGAAAGGAATTGCGATTTTTGACCGGCTGGACAAAGAGCTTCCGGACGATTTGGGGGCCGAAGGGTATATGACAAAAAAGAGAGAGATTGAAAATTATTTCTGCTTCCCGGAGACGCTGTACGGATATGCCCAGTCCGCCGGCGAACGAGACAGCGAGGGGGATTTATTTGCTCAGGGGGATGCCCAAAAACGGCGCCGTATAATGGAGCAGTGTATTCAGGAAATTACAGCTTCTCTGAAAATCCTAAACAAACCGGGGCCGTGGGATGCGGACATTAAGGCCAGCGACGAGGTTTTGTCACCGCTTTTTAAGAACTATTTTGAAAAACTTCATCTTCCGAATCTGATGGAAAAGAAGCAGTTTTACGAACTGGTTCGGTTTGTTCCCAAAGAGAAGATTGATCCGGAAATTATACAAATTCTGGACAGAATAGCTGAGATTAAATCGTCGGCTAAAGCGACGTGGGATGAATAATGTCAGAGAAACTATCTTCAGCTGCAATGGATGCCAAGGAGCTTGAAAAATACAGTTCCGCCCTGACGCTGTCGGATATGGAGTGTTTTGTGTATCCGGAGCTGATGGTTTCGCTGGTGCTGGCGAATCTGATGAGTCCGCTGATTTGGCGGTGGCGGGATGAAGAGTGTTTTGTCAAACTGGGAAATAAAAATCCCTGGCGGCGGCTGATGCGTCTGCGTCAGTATATTATGGATGAGTTTGAGTTCAACCTCGACCTGAACACCTGGGGCCTGACGCACAAGGATGTGGAGCTGAACCGGTTTAAGGACGTCATCTCGCCGGAGGATATCGCCCGCTCCAACGCCCTGTTCGGCTACACCGGCGACAAATACTATTTTGATGTGGACATCCGCCGGCATTTCGGCCTGGACAAATATGACGGCGACGTCATCCCTTACTGGAAGACCGAAACGGTGGAAGCGATGGCCGCCTTCCGCCGCAAGGAGGGCTACCAGACCGGCGCCGGCGAGTGCGTATCCCTGTCGGCCCTGTATGCAGCGGCGGTCTTTATCGTCTGCGGCATTCCGCTGGAAGATATCTTTCTGATTCTGACCCCTCTGCATTCGCAGAACTTCATCGATATTCAGGACGGAGTCATCACGAACAACCGCCGACTGGTCACCAAGGCGATGTGGTTCAACGGCACGGAGATTTCCAACAAGGCCCAGCGGGCGCTGCGCAACGAACAGGTGACCGTCGTCGGCCATGTAACCGGCTGTATTCACTGCTTTTATGAGAAAGCCACGATTGACCCGCAGCAGTATCAGCGGCTTCAGCGGCTGCTTCGGGACTATCTGGACGCCCCGCTGAACCAGCTGAATTTCGCCAATTTTCTCCGTTCGCAGAAGCCCTATCAGCCGTATTTCCAGTTCTGCCGGCACCGCCGGGGCGAGCGGATGTTCGTCAAATCCGAGGTCCTGTTCGGTTATGAGCACGGCAGCCGCTATCGGATTCTCGATGCGACCTTTGACAAGCTGCTCGAAGAGGTCGAGGAGGAGGATTTCAGCCCCTATCCCATTGAAGGGCGGCTGTGCTGCGAGCAGCTGGCCCGCTTTCTGGAGGCGGAAAAGATAGACATCAAGAATCCGGATGACCGGTTTAAACTGGCGAGGTTTTTGTCGCCGTTTGTGCCGGAAGCGGAAAAACTGGTGGAGGAATTGCGGCAGTTTCTGCACATCGACCCGCGTCTGCCGTCTCCGGAAAAACAGTATGAGCCCGCCGAGCCGATTCGGATATCGCCTGATTTTTCGCGGGAACAGATTCTCGATTATCTCGAATCGATTCGCTCGAAAAGTCCGACGGCTGATTTGGCGTTTTATGCCTATCGGGATATGACTCGCTGCCGCTGGGAGCCATTTGTCAAGGCGGCACTGGAGCGCTCGCCGGTCTCCATTGAACAGGCGGCGGCCATGACGGACGCACAGGTGTACGAATTTCTGCGCGAAATGTCCAATGAGTCGATTTATGACGGCCCGCGGCTGGCCCAGCCCGATGAAGTGGCCAATTTCAAGACCGGCGACGGTATCGAAAAGGCCTTCTATCTGGCCAACATCCTTCGGCGGCGCCATCCGCAGCAGACGATGACCCTCTCTATTGACGGTCCAACGGTTTGTCTGCGGGCCGACCGAGATTATTTGTTCGAGTCCGCCAAGGGACTGCACAAACGAATCCGTCTGGAACCGGACGCCTATTTCGCTGACTGACACCTATGAAAACACTGCCCCGTCTGCCCTCCGTTGCATTCTTTTGTGTCGGCTTTATGGTCTGCTGGACGATTGCGCCGCTGTATATTAAGACGCTGACCGGTGTGCTCGACTCCTGGACGCAGAACTTTCTTCGTTATTCGACGGCCTTTCTGTTCTGGCTTCCGTTTCTGGTGTGGACCTCCGCCCGGGACGGCCTGCCCCAATCAGTATTTGTTCGGGCACTGGTGCCGTCCGCCTTCAATGTAGCGGGCCAGAGCTGCTATGCCGCCGCGTTTTACTACGCCGATCCTGGTTTCGTGACGCTGGTGACGATGACGCTGGTCTTCTGGGTGGCCCTGTTTTCGATGGTTCTCTTTCCGGCGGAAAGGCGGCTGCTTCGAAGCGTTCCGTTTTGGGTCGGCACGGCCCTTTCGATAGCGGGCGTGTGCGGTGTGGTGATGTTTCATCCGGAGTTTTCGGCGAAAGCGACACTGCTGGGGACGCTGCTGGCGGCCCTGATGGCGGTCGGCTGGGGCTGCTATACCGTCTCCGTCAAGGCCCTGCTGGGCGAGGTGGACAGCCGGCTGAGTTTTTCCGTCATTACGATTTACACAGCGCTGGGGCTGGGCATTCTGGCCTTTGTGATGGGCCGGCCGTCCGATGCCCTTCGTCTGGATTGGCCCCGCTGGAGCCACGTGGTTATTTCGGCCCTGGCGGGCATTGCTATCGGCCATGTCCTCTATTATGCGGCCATCCGGCGGATCGGGGCCAGCATTCCTACGATGTTTCTGCTTCTGCGTCCGTTCAGCGTGCTGGTCGTCTCGGCCTTTCTGTTCGGGGAGCGGCTGACCGCCCTTCAGTGGCTCTTCGGATGCATCCTCATCAGCGGTTCGTATTGTTTTGTTCTGGCCCAGAAGCAGCGGCAGGCCGAAGCCCCCTCCGCCCCGCTGGGGGCTCAGGGCTGAACGAGCCGATAGGTATCCGCTGCAATCGCCGCTTCTTCGTTTGTGGGAATTACATAGACCTTTACGCGCGAGCGGTCGGTACTGATGAGCCGCTCTTTCGGCTCGCGGGCCTCGTTGCGGGCTGCATCGACCTCAATGCCCAGCTGCGGCAGGTCCGACAAAATCTGCCGGCGAATGGCGGCATTATTCTCCCCGATGCCGCCGGTGAAAATCACGGCATCCAGCGTTCCCAAAACGGCGGTGTATGCTCCGATGTATTTTTTGATTCGATAGCAGAAGATATCAATCGCCAGCTGAGCCCGCGAGTGCCCTTTGGCGGCCTGCTCGGTCAGGTTCCGCATATCATTGGAAACACCGGAAATTCCCAGCAGTCCGCTCTTCTTGTTGAACATTTCGTTCAACTGGGCGACGGAGTAACCCTTGTCCGCCAAATAAAAAACAATGGCCGGGTCCAAATCGCCGCAGCGTGTTCCCATAATAACGCCTTCTAAAGGTGTAAGGCCCATGGAGGTGTCAACACTCTTTCCGTTCTTGACGGCAGTAATGGAGCAGCCGTTGCCCAGATGGCAGGTGATGGCATTCAGGGCGTATTTGTCGCGTCCCATCAGCTCCGCCGCCCGCCGGGCGACATACCGATGGCTGGTTCCGTGGAAGCCGTACCGCCGCACACGATATTTTTCGTAAATCTCGTACGGCAGGCCGTACAGGTAGGCCGTCTGCGGGATGGTAGCGTGAAACGCCGTATCGAAACAGGCCACCTGAACGGCGTTCGGGAGGGCCTGCCGGGCGGCTTGAATGCCCGTCAGATTCGGCGGGTTGTGCAGCGGGGCCAAATCTGCAAACCGCTCAATGGATTTGAGTACGGCCTCGTCAATTTTGACTGAGCCGGTAAACTCTTCGCCCCCGTGGACAACGCGGTGCCCGACCGCCTGAATTTCTGCGGCGTCTTTGACCGCCCCCACGTGAGCATCTGCCAAAATTGCGAGGATGACTTTCATGGCCTGTTGATGGTCGGCCGCCTGAACAGACCGGCAAATCTGGTGGCTGTTTGCCGAATAGTGAAGCTGCGCTTCCGCCTGTCCGATCCGCTCGACCATTCCCTTGGCCGCAATTGTCCCGGCAGGCATCTCGAACAGCTGAAACTTAATCGAGGAGCTGCCGGCGTTAATCACCAGTATCTTCATTGCGTAATCCCCAAAAGGTATCTCGAAACGAAATAAGGGATTATATCCCTCTTCTGGAGCCGGTCAACGAGGAACAAAAGAGAATCTCCTGAACCGGTCGTCGTTTTTTGCCGTAATAAAAAGGAAGAATTGACATCTTTTTTATAGACAATGGTCCTATAAAAGCGGCATAATTAGACAAATGAAGATTGGCAATCGAATTGTAATGACTTTGGCGGGCTTGCTGCTGGCAGCGGCGGCCCTTTTAAAGTTTCATGAAGCGCTGACGATTTACATTCCCCCCTGGCGGGAACACGGCATCTGGGAATCGTACGAATTCTTTTTATTTCAGATTCCGGTGGAGTTTGCGCTGGGCGTTTGGGTTCTTTCCGGAGTTTTTCGGAAGGCCTCTTGGGTGGCGGCCGTTTTGGCGTTTTTTGGGTTTATCATCATCACATTTATTAAGGGTGTTTTGGATCTTGAATCCTGCGGCTGCTTCGGTCGGATTCACGTAAACCCTTGGTACACCTTGATTTTGATTGACATTCCGTTCTTTGTTCTGCTGCTGATTTTCCGCCCGAAAGGGGAAAAACTGCTACCGCCGCCGTGGCCGCATCCTTTCCATGCCTTGACGGCGGCCGTTCCGGCGATTGGTTTTATGGCGATTGCCGCTCCAGTTCTGGTTGCACTTCGTCCGGAATTTAAAAAACCGGAGCAGTGGACGCCGGTGGCGAAACCGGTTCGTCCTGCACCCATTCCGCTTCCGCCAAAAATGGAAACACCCCAGTCGGAAAATATTCCTCAGAATACCCAGATTGCCCAAACAGAAGAGCCGGACACAAAAGAGCCAGCAACGCCCAATAACGTCGTTCCGGAAACCCCAGAGGAGCCCGTCAAGGAAACTCCGGCGGTTCGGTCCGAAGTGCCCCAATGGCCGTGGCTTCAGTATATTGATATTGCCGACCAGCTCAAAAGCGGCATTGCTGTCATTCTGATGTATCATCATGACTGCCCAACCTGTGCCCAGATGGTTCCGCTGTACGATGAGTATGCAAAGAAGATGGCCCGGCAGGGTGAGACACTGATGACCATCGCCTTTGTGGCAGTGCCTCCCTATGGCCAGTCCGGCCCGGTGCCGGAGGATACCCCCTGCCTGAAGGGTCGGCTGAGCGACAAGCAAAAATGGGCGATTATGAGCCCCTATGTAGTGGCCCTGGTTGACGGCGGGTTTGTGAAAGACTGGCCGCAGGGTACGGCTCCCCAGCCCGAAACTCTCCTCGATGAAATCTTTGAGCACCCCTGATTCTTTGCCCCGCTTTGATTGACAATCCTCTCCTATGGTTGTATAGTTTGCCTAAGTACCGTAAATTGTCATTCAGCGAGGGATTGATTCGATGGCTCAGGCAAGGATGCAGCGGAAAATCTGGGAGATTCGCCCTCGCTGTGCCCATTCCAAGACCCTTGCCGAACAGCTCAAAATCACGCCGCTTTTTGCTCAGGTGCTTCTGAATCGGCAGATTTCCGACCCGAAAAGTGCCCAGTCGTTTCTGTCCCCGAAGCTGACGGACCTGATTGAGCCGGGGCGTCTGCCGGGGATGACGGAAGCCGTTGAGCGTATCCGCCGAGCTATCGAGCGTCAGGAGCCCATTGTGCTGTATGGGGATTATGATGTGGACGGCATCAGCAGCGTGGCAATCCTCTGGCATTTGTTCCGCCTGCTGAATGTCCGGGCGGATTACTACATTCCGCACCGGGTGGATGAGGGGTATGGACTGAATGCCGAGGCTGTTCGGCAGCTGGCCGAGGCGGGGATGAAGCTTTTGATTACGGTGGACTGCGGCATCAGTGCGTGTGAGGAGGTTCGTCTAGCCCGTCAGCTCGGAATGGATGTAATCCTTACGGATCATCACCGCCTGGGTCCTGTGCTGCCGGAGGCGCAGGCGATTGTTCATCCGCTTCTGGATGCGGCATATCCAAATCCGAATGCGGCCGGCGCGATGGTTGCTTTTAAGGTGGCCTGGGCGCTGGCCGAATCGTACCGGCGCGGCGGGCAGATGCCGCCGGAACTGCGTCAGTATCTGCTGAACGCTACGACGCTGGCCGGACTGGGGACGATTGCCGACGTGGTGGATCTGCGCGGGGAAAACCGTGTTATTGCCGGATTTGGTTTAAAAGCCCTGGAGGAATCAAATCTGTGCGGCATCCGCGCCCTGATCGAGACGGCCGACCTGGCCGGCCGCGGGCTGGACAGTTATGACATAGCCTTTACGCTGGCTCCGATGCTCAATGCGGCCGGACGGATGGGACACGCCCGGCTGGCTGTGGAACTGCTGACAACCGACAATACGTACCGGGCGATGCAGATTGCTCAGTATCTGAAGGAGCAGAACAAGCTGCGTCAGAAATGCCAGCGCGACATTTTCAAGCAGGTTCGCCAGCGGATTCTGGATGCCGGGCTGAATCATCCGGACCGCCGGACGATTGTTCTGGCCGGGGAAAACTGGCATCCGGGGGTTATCGGTATTGTGGCGTCGCGCGTGATTGAGGAGTTCGGCAAGCCCGCGATTTTGATCAATCTTGAGAACGGCACGGGACAGGGTTCGGGGCGGTCTGTGGAGGGGTTTAATCTGTATGAGGCCCTGTATGCCTGCGGGGAGCATCTGATTCGCTTTGGGGGGCATGAGATGGCGGCGGGTCTTCGGATTGAGGCCGCTAAGGTGTCCGCCTTTGCGGAGGCCATAGAGGGCTATGCACGAACCCAAAGTGCGGATGCGCTGCTGACGGGGGCCCTGACGATCGATGCGGAGACCTCGGTTCGGGAGATTTCCGGCCAGTTTATGCGGGAATTGGCTTCGCTGGAGCCGTTTGGGCAGGGCAATCCGCGGCCGGTTTTTGCGGCGCGCGGTGTGCGGCTGATTGCACCTCCGCGTCGGTGCGGAGTTAAGAACGATCATCTGCAGCTGTCGATTCAGGATCAAACGGGGGCGGTGCGGTGCATTGGGTTCGGGATGGGGCCGCTGGAAAAGAAACTTCTGGAGGCCGATGCCTTTCATATTGCCTTCCAGCCGCAGTACAATACCTACAACGGGTCCACGAGCCTGCAGTTTGTGCTCGAGGACATCCAGTTTGAGTAAACGTCCTTTCTGTTGATATTTTGTCTTTTTCTTCCTGTTTTTTTGGGCATTCGTTTTGACTGTTTTGGCATTTTTTTGAATGCACTATATATTCTGTCGATCGAATCTTTTTTGTTGATTATATATCCGGCTTCCTTTTGGAAAGGGTAAGCAGGATGGACGAAGCATCCGTACGTTTGGCACAGACGATTCGATCCTTACGAAAGTCCAAAGGTCTTAGTCAGGAGAAACTGGCTTTTTTGGCAAATCTTCACCGTGTTTACATCGGCCAGATTGAACGCTGCGAGAAAAGCCCGACTCTCTCAACCCTAAAAAAATTGCAGACGGTTTGGGTGTATCCATCAAAGACCTTTTTTAATAAAGTCCCGTTGCTTCTCTTGGTTTTTTCACTTAAGGTATGGACAGGTTGATAAGAAGACTCTCTTTATGAAACAATATGAAGCGGTGATAGCGGCTCTCGAAATGTTGGGAGGGTATGCGACGCTAGGAGAGCTTTATGAAACGACATTGAAAATTCCCGATGTCCAATGGGGTACCAAAACTCCCTGTGCCTCTATCCGACGAATCGTTCAGGAGCGAGAGGAGTTTTCTAAAATCCGTCCGGGATTATGGGCATTGAAAAGATACAAAGACAGACTCCCTGCGCCATTACGATCTGACGAGAATGTTGGCCAAACGAGCGAAGAAATTCGACGTTTTGACCATACTTACTATCAGGGCCTCGTGGTTCAGCTGGGCAATTGGAAACACTACATTACCTATATTCCGTCCCAGGAAAAAAACCGCCGCTTTCTTGGAAAACAGACTCTGGGCTCCATGGCCCAACAAACAGAGATACCGACCTTTACCTATTCGGAGATTGTTCAGCGTGTTAAAAGTATCGATGTAATCTGGTTTAATCAACGTAAATTGCCGAAAGCTGTTTTTGAAGTGGAGCATTCTACAGGCATTAAAAATTCCCTGATAAAATATGTTGAACTTGCAGACTTTCGAACGGAGATGGCCATTGTGGCCGATAAGCACCGGAAGCGAGAGTTCGAAGAAATGCTCCGCTCTCGCGCGTTTAAACCGATTGCGGGTTTTGTGCGGTTTTGGAGCTATCAGGAATTATCCGCCACTTACGAAAAGCAGTCGGCTCTTTCTGTATTTAATTTGCCTGACTTTTCATAAAAGACGGGAGTTGCAAAAATTTTTTTTTTGCAGTCTATAGTCTGTCGATCTTCCTTTTTCCCTCTCTATGATTGAACGCAGTCCGTCTCAGATGGGCCGATGCTGGAAAGGTTTGTTGGTGATGGCATTTGTCCTGCATAGTTCACAACAGCGAAAGGCGAGAATTCGCGTTAATCGTTTCAGATTTTGGAAACAAGGAAGAAAGATGATGAGAAAATCGAAAATAAAGCCGTCTATTATGGCTCATCTGGAAAATCCGAACCAGCCGGAGGGTACGACGGTTTGGTCGTTTCCAATTCGTGGGTCATGGGCTACCCATACGAACCGTTATCGGGGCAATTTTGCGCCGCAGGTGGCCCGGAATGTCATCCAGATGTATTCCGAGCCGGGCGAGGTGGTTCTGGATCCGATGGCGGGCGGCGGCACGGTGCTGATAGAATGCCGGCTGCTGGGCCGTCGGTATATCGGCTGCGACATTAATCCTGAGGCCGTGGCCCTTTCCGAAAAAGCCGTAGATTTTCCGCTCGAAGGCCCCGATGCCGGCGGGCAGATTGTCTGTGCCGATGTTCGAGATCTGTCTTTTCTGGCCGATCATTCGGTTGATTTGGTTCTGACGCATCCGCCGTATCTGAATCTGATTCGCTATTCCGGCGGACGGATAGCCGGGGACTTGTCCAACATCCGCAGCGTCAACAAGTTTTGTCAGGCGATCCAACAAGCCGCCGCGGAACTGTTCCGCGTCCTCAAGGGGGGCGATTTTGTGCGATTCTCATCGGCGATACACGCCGCGGACGTCATTTCGTTCCGCTGGCCTTTCGAGTGATGGAGCAGTTTCTTGAAGTCGGTTTTGTGCTGAAGGAGGATATCATTAAAGTCCAGCACAACTGCACCTGTACGGGACGGTGGGTGAGCGCGGCCCGAAAAAAGAAGTTTTATTTGATTATGCATGAGCATCTATTTGTGTTCCGCAAGCCCGGCCTGCGGGAAGACCTAAGCCGAGTCAAAGACTCCTGCCGCCCTGTTAAACGGTAAAGGCCCCCTCCAACGAGAGGCCTTCACCAACGGTTGAGCGTCTTAACCGAATCACGAAATACGGCGGATGGTCTATGGGGCCGGTTTCCAGACGGCGGTTTGGTCTTTGGGGATGGTGAGGGTCTGCAGGGTGTCTCCATAGCGGATGCGGCAAGGATAACCAAATCGGGACTGAATGACGGCCTGCTCAAGCCGCCCGTTTTTCCAGCGGATATCCGCGACAAAGCCGCCGCGTGCACACAGGCCGCTAACGGATCCAGAGGGCCATTCCTTCGGCAGGGCCGGCAGCAGAATCAGCTCCCAGACGTCGCCGGCCCGCCGGCTCTGCAGGAGCATCTCGGTGATGCCCGCCGTACCGCCGAAGTTGCCGTCAATTTGAAACGGCGGATGAGCGGAAAAGAGGTTCGGATAGGTGCGGTCGGGGCTCAAAAGCATCTGAAGCAGCTTGAAGGCGCGTTCACCGTCGCCCAGGCGGGCCCAGAGATTCAGCCGCCAGGCCAGCCCCCAGCCGGTGGATTCATCGCCGCGAATCTCCAGGGATTTGCGCACCGCCTGCGCCAGTTCCGGACTGTCGAAGCGGTTGATTTGCCAGCTCGGATAGAGCGCGTACAGATGGGAAACGTGGCGGTGATTTATTTCCGGCGCCTGCATATCCCAATCTTCGAGCCATTCCTGCAGCTGGCCGGCGGCACCGATTTGATGCGGGGCCAGACGCTGCCGGGCGGCAGCCAGCCGGGCGCGGAAGTCGGCGTCGATATCCAGAATCTCCGCCGCCTGAATGCAGCAGGCAAACAGGTCGCGCAGGATCTGCATATCCATCGCCGGGCCCGCACAAATGCTAGCACCTTTCGAGTGGGCATTTTCCGGCGAAAGAGACGGGCAGGTGACCAGCCACTTGTGCCGGGGCTCTTCCACGAGTGTATCGAGGAAGAATTGAGCCGCCCCTTTCAGAATGGGATAGGACTCTTTCAGGAACTCTTTGTCGAAGTGGTATTCATAGTGGTCCCAGAGATGCAGACAAAGCCAGGCGCCGCCGGTCGGCCAGAGTCCCCAGAACACGCCGTCGATGGGCGCCGAGGCCCGCCACAGGTCGGTATTGTGATGGGCCACCCAGCCGCCGGCGCCCCAGGTGGTGCGGGCGGTTCGGGCGCCAGTGCGGCTTAAGTCTTTCATCATGGCAAACAGCGGCTGGGCGCACTCGGCCAGATTCGTCGGCTCGGCGGGCCAGTAGTTCATCTCCGCATTGATGTTGATGGTGTACTTGCTGCCCCAGGGCGGTGTCATACTCTCGTTCCAGAGGCCCTGCAGGTTGGCAGGCTGGCTGCCTGGACGCGAGGAGCTGATCAGCAGATAGCGTCCGTATTGAAAGAACAGCACAGCCAGGTCCGGATCATCGGCCGGGTTGTTTTGGGCGATTCGCCGGTCGGTGGGCAGCTCCGCCGCCGGCGTGGTGCCCAAATCGAGCTGCACGCGGTCAAAAAGCCGCCGGTGCTCCCGAATGTGGGCTTCTCTGAGCTGTTCATAGGGCAATGCAGCGGCCTTTCGAATCTGTTCCTGGGTGACAGCCTGCGGGTCGCCGCTGACATCCTCATAATTTTTGTAGCTGGTGGCGGCGGCGATGAGAATCACGGCACTGTCGGCACTGGAAACGCTCAGAGAGTCAGCATTGGCGAGGCACTGACCGCCTTGATGGAGAATCCGAATGCGAACCTGAAACGTCAGAGCGCCTGCGATGCCTTCGGCGGAACCGTTGGTTCCGCGGACAATGAGCGTATGGCCGTTTTCAGTTTCAACACGGACCTGCTGCGGGGTTTTGAAGGAGGCCCTGAAGGAGATTTGCCCGGGTTTGTCGGCGGCCAGCCGGCAGACGAGAACCTGATGAACGGGCGAGGAAAAGACCTCCCGTGTGAAGAGCACGCCGTCTTTTTTATAGGAGACCTCGGCAACGGCCGTGTCAAGCCGCAGGGAGCGTTGATACGATTCCGCCGGTTCGACGGAACCGAAGGACAGCAGCAAGTCGCCGACGGTCTGGTAGGGCATCTGCCTTAAAGGCCGGGCCATCATCGTTCGGGAGGCCAAATCGGCGGCCTCTCGATAGCGGCCTTCGAAGATTCGTTTGCGGATTTCCGCCAGGGCCTGCGGACCTTCGGGGTTGTCCGGCTGATAGGGGCCGCCCGCCCAGAGCGTATCTTCATTGAGCTGAAGCCGCTCTGTATCGAAGCCGCCGAAGACCATCGCGCCCAGACGGCCGTTTCCGACCGGCAGGGCCTCGACCCACTGCCGGGCAGGCTGGGTATACCAGAGGGTCAGAGGTTTGCGGCTTTCCGCAAGCGAGACAGCGGACAGAACCATCCAGACTGCCGCCGAAACGGGGCGAATTCGTTGGGAAGGCATAGCGATCTCCGAAAAGAATGCCGATTTCTTACGATTTGGGTTTCGGAAAATCCGCCGGCGAGCGGAAGACATGCTGGAGGAACCAGTAAAGGTTGTTCTGCCATTCGGTCGGATCATGGCCGTGCGAATCCACATGCCAGATGTGGGGGATATTGCGTTCCTTCAGGTAGTAATGCAGGCGTCGGCTGATGGGCAGCAGGCCGTCCTGACTGCCGCAGGCCAGATAAAGCAGTTTCAGCTGGGTGCGGGTTTTGTCCGGGTCGGGTACGAGCTCTGCGGGTTGTTTGGTGTTGGGAGCGGCGGAAAAGGCGCCCAGCCAGGCGAATTTGTCGAGGTGTTTGAGGCCGAAATTGAGGGTCTGGCCGCCGCCCATTGACAGCCCGGCCAGCGCGCGGTGTTCCCGGCCGGTCTGCACCGAATAGCGGCTTTCAATCGCCGGGATGACATCGTTCAGCAGGTCCTGCTCGAACCGCTCGAAGGCGGGGGCATGGCTGAACACGTTGCCTTCGGCCCGGTCGTTGGGCTGGGCCCGTCCGTTGGGCATCACCAGAATCATCGGCACCGCGCGGCCGTCGGCCAGCAGGTTGTCCATCAGGACATCGGGCGAGGCGAAACGCTGCCATTCGGTTTCATCGCCGCCGATGCCGTGCAGCAGATACAGCACGGGGTATTTGCGCTCGGAGGAATAATTCGGCGGGGTATATACGAGCATCTTGCGGCGTGTGCCGACGGTTTTGGAATCATACTCAATCATTTCCAGCCGGCCGCGGGGAATGCCGTCGCGTTTCTGGTTGAAGCCCGCCGGCGGTTCGTCAAAGACGGGCTTGTCATCCGCTTCGAGGGCGACGGGCTGTCCGAACCCGCCGGGTCGGCGGGACGGAGGAGCGGCCGGTTCCGACGAAGCGGCGGAAACGGCAGGCGATTTGGAATCCGTTTGAAAGACCAGCTGAGCGAACTGATAGAAACTGCGCCGCCAGGTCTGCCACTCATGAGCGGTATTCGGCGAGATATAGCAGACGGCGTTGATGCCGGCGGCCTTGAGCTGCTCGACGTGGTTGCGAATGACATCAGGGTTTTCTTTGGAGCCGCAGCTTTCAAAGATCAGTTTGACCTTTTTGTTGAATTCTTCGGCGTTGGCCATGACGCCGCCGTGGGCCGCGGCCGGGTCGCCGACGGTGCCGCCGCTGAAGATGCCGATATGGGAGAACACATCCAGATTGCGCATGGCGATTACATTGGTCTGCATGCCGCCCATGGACAGGCCCGCCATGGCCCGATAGGGCTGCTCGGCCCGGGTGCGGTACTGGCGGTCAATCATCGGGATAACCTCCTGCAGGAGCACCTTTTCGAAGGTGTCGGCCCAGCCGGGCGGCGGCCAGGGCCGGCCTTCCTCCCGCCGCGGACGAGGCTGTCCCGGCGCCGTCCAGGTCCCGTTTTCCATCACAATCAAAAACGGTACGGCTCGGCCTTCGGCCAGCAGATTGTCCATAATCAGATTGACCCTGCCCTGATTGGACCAGCCGGTTTCATCTTCTCCGCCGCCGTGCTGCAGATACAGCACAGGATAGCGGGCGGAGAGATTCGTTTCATAGTCTGGGGGTGTATAGACAAAACACCGACGGAAGGAGTTTGTAATTTTGGAAAAATAGATGTGCTGGCGGACCTGGCCGTGCGGAACATCCTTGAGGGCATAGAAATCCTGGTCGTGGGCGGGTGTTTCCACGCCGCTGCCCCAGCGGCTGGCGCCGTAAAAATAGAGAGTGCCCGGGTCGGGGACCGCCGCCCCGTCAATAATCAGCTGATAATAATGAAATCCTTCGTCCTGCGGGGCGGACATTCCCGTCCAGACCCCTTCTTCATTTTTGGTCATCGGGTATTTGACGCCGCCGATGTCCAGAAAAACGTTCTGGGCTTGGGGAGCGGAAATTTGGGCCAGGACACGTCCTTCCGAATTGACCTGAGGGTATTGACGGCCCGGCTGGTTCAGGGGGGACGGTCTGAAATCGTCTTTGGCGGCGGGCGCATCCGTCTGGGCCCGGCCGGACAGTCCGATACTCAGTAAAATCAGCCAAACGAGTCCTTGGGGTTTCATCAGAAGTCTCCTTCGAAAAAATTATTCCATGATGATTTGCGGACTGACGCGGAAATAATCGAAATCGACAAAGCCGCCGGGCGTCTGTGCGGCCCAGTTGAACAGGCCGAAGCGGTAGCCCATAAAGTGCGGCAGCGTGTAGGCCATCTGCAGAACCGAACCGATGCGGGTCCAGGTTGTGCCGTCCAGGCTGTAGTAGAAATAGGCCTTGTCCGTGCGTTTGCGGAAATCGCAGTCGATGCGCAGATACACGATATCCTGTTGGAGCGGAATGGTTTCCATGGTTTGCGGGTTGTCGGATTGGGCGCTGACCATTACGATGGATTTGGCGCCCTGTTCCATTTTTACCCCGACGAAACCGTACCGTTTCTGCAGGGCAATCAGTCCGGCACAGTCGCCGTCTTTCATGTTGGCCGTGTCCAGTTTGGTGCGGGCCGAGCAGACCGGCCCGAAGGTGCGCTGGGTGAGCATATTGCGCACCTGCAGGACGCTGCTGTCGATGCGTCCGGCTGTCAGGCGAAGATGACCCTTGCGAACGCCGATGGACCAGAAGCGCTTGTCCGGATTGTGATTCCACTGCCAGGCCAGCGGCAGGGGCTCACCCGGGGCGCGGTCGAATTCATCCGAGCAGATGAGATTGGAAAGGCCTTCGCCGCTGTCCTCGATGTCGAGCACATCGGGGGCTTTGCCGTTTGTGCCGAGCACCGGCCAGCCGTCCACCCACTGAACAGGCACCACCCAGGGGCTTCGCCCGACGGCGCCGTTGTCTTCAAAGAGGACGGCGTACCAGCGGCCGTCGGGGGTGTCAATCAAACAGCCCTGTGCGATGCCGCGGTCCTGCAGGATGACCTTGCCTTCGTAGGGGCCGGTGATTTTGTCGGCGCGGTGGATGATTTGCGTGCGCATTCCGCCGCGCGGCCAGGTGATATTCATCAGGTAGTATTTGCCGTGGACCTTGAGCATTTGGGAGCCCTCGGCGGGCAAACCAATGTTGGAGCCTGCCACGGCACTGGCGTTTTTGATGATGATGTCGTGAAAGCCGCCTTCTTTCAGGCCGGACAGGTCGGTTTTGAGTTCCGCCAGCCGAATATCGCCGCCGCCGTACACCATATACACCCGTCCGTCGTCATCAAAGAACAGCGAATGGTCGTGCAGGGATGGCGCAAACGAAATTTCCTTCCAGGGACCTTTCTCAATGTCTTGCGTAGTGTAAATGTGGGTGCGTCCGCTGGTGCTGGAGAACGTGGAAACGTAATACGTGCCGTTGTGATACCGAAGCGAACTGGCCCAGGAGCCGGCGCCGTAGGCGTTTTTGCCGTTTTCGAGGTTCATAGCATCGTTTTCCACCAGACGGTCATAGGCGTAGCCGACGAGCATCCAGTTGACCAGATTTTTGGACTTCATAATCGGCAGCCCCGGACTCATATGCATCGTGGTGCTGCTCATATAATAGGTATCCCCGACGCGAATGACGGCCACATCGGGCACATCGGCCCAAATAATCGGATTGCAGGCCGGCTCAGCCTGAAGCAGACCTCCTGAAAAGCAGACGAGCCAGGCCGACAGAACCATTTGAAGCGAGTTTCGATTCATTGTTTTCCCTCAGAAAAAAGATTCATTGAAACGGGTCGATTGGGGAGATGCCCGGCCGCAGCAGGCGCACGTCATAGATCCCGCCGGCCAGGCCGCGTTTGGCGGCGAAACGGACAGTCAGCCGCTTTCCGGAGGCGGCCTGAAGGATTTCGGCGGGGATTGGATAATGCTTTTCGACAAAGTGATTCGGTTTTTCGCCGGTCAGCTGCTGGGTGGCCATGACGGTGCCGTTGACCAGGATGTCAAACTCCCGTCCGCGGTCATCGCCGGAATAGGTGACGGACAGGATGACTTCCTGGGCCCCTTTCGGGTCGAGTGTATATTGGATCCAGGAGCCGTGTCTCCAGCGTCGTCCGTTGTGGATGCCGGTTTCCAACCCTTCGCCCTGCAGGTCGTGCTCGGTTTCGGGCTGCTGTTCCCCCACAGCCACCCAATCGAGGGTTGCCTCTTCCCGGGCCTGTCGGGCGCGCTCCTGCGCGGCCAGTTTTTCCCGTCGGGCCGCCGCCCGCTCCGCTGTCGTCAGCTCCCAGTACATCTGATAGCGCTGCTCATGCAGCCGGAAAAACGGCATCAGCAAAAGCCCTTCCGGCGCAGGCGGCTCGACAATATCTTTGATTCGGAAATGCAGCGGCCCGGCGGAGGGGTCTTGTGCAATATGCTTCAGCAGCCCTTCTTCCGTGGTCAGCAGAACAGATACACGGTCCAGCGGCACCATCGGCCCGTGGGCAACGTGGCCCATCCGGCTTCCGTCGGCGAACAAACCATCCAGTCGGTCTGTGCCGGCCGGTCGGACCAGCACAATCGGTCCGTACAGAATCGCCGCCCAATCGGAGCCGTCCGGAAGACGTTCCGTGTACAGGTGCATCGGCAGGTCCACCTCAACGGTGTCGCCGTCCTTCCACCCCCGCCTGACGGCGGCATAAGAGGAGGGAGTGGAGGACACATTCATTCGCTGACCGTTAACCTTCACGGCAAATTCGTCTGCCTTTACCCAGGCCGGATGGCGGATATACAGGGTAAAGTCTGCCGGTTTGGTCAGCTGAAGAGAGAATCGAGTACGGGGCTCATCCGGAAACGATGTCTCCTGTTTGAGCACCAGTCCTCTGTCCGCCGCCGTGAGCACCGACGGAATAAACAGATTCACATACAGCCCGTCCTGAGCCCGGGTGTAAATAAACCGGCCGTACCGACCGGGATTTTCCATCCCCGTTCCGACACAGCACCAGAAGCATACCTCCGGCTGCGAATACACCCGATAATGTTCCGGACGAATCGGCGTAAAATACACATAGCCGGGCCTGCGGGGATGAATCGAAGCCAGAATGTGATTGTACAGAGCGCGTTCATAATAGTCGGCGTACTCGGCCTTCGGCTCCGCTTCGAAAAGGGCTTCGGTAAGCCGGAGCATATTATAGGTATTGCAGGTTTCCGGGCCTTCCCGATGGGCAATCATTCCGCTGAAGTCCTTCGGGTCGTTGAAATGCTCGCTGACGCTGTTGCCCCCGAAGGCCGCAGTGCGATTGCGGGTGACGGTTTCCCAGAAGAAGCAGGCACCGGTGTGCAGTTTTTCATCACCGGTCAGTGCCGCAATTCGCTGCATTCCGACAATCTTCGGAATCTGGGTGTTTGCGTGAAGGCCGGTCAGGCGGTCCTGACGGTTTTCGAGCGGCTCAAAGATTCTGCGGTGATTGAACCGCCTGGCCAGTTCCAGATACTTGCGGTTTCCGGTGAATTCATACAGGTCGGCCAGGACCTCGTTCATCCCGCCGTATTCCGTGTCGAGCATCTGCTGCATCTGCTGCTCATTGAGGCCGGCGACGACCGATTCGCACCAGTCGCCCAGTCCCGTCAGCAGCTCGAGGGCCCTGGAGCGGCCCGCGTGCAGATATGCATCCCGCAGACCGGCAAACATCTTGTGGACATTGTACCAGGGAACCCATTTGGTGCGGAACAGGTTGATGCGTCCTTCGGAAACGCCTTTCCAGAAGTCGCGGCTTCCGGGAACGCCGCCGATGTATCCGTTGCCGTTGGCCTTTTGAATTTCAGCCAGCTCCTCGAGCATATAGTCAAGACGCCGCCCGAACTCGCCGTCCGGGTCGGCCCCCGCCGCAATCATCAGCGAAAGGGCCGACAGATAATGTCCGGCGGTGTGGCCGTCCAGACCGCTGCTCTCCCAGTTGCCGTAGGGAGCCGCCTTGGGCTCTAATCCCGCCTCCCGACGGTACGGGGCCAGCAGGCGGTCCGGCTTATGTGCCAGCAGATACGCCCGATTGACCTGAACGGCTTGGGAAAAAGGGCTCGGCAAAAGCCGCACCTCCTTCAGGGGAAAAAAGCAGGAGGAAACGCTGCTTTCTTTTTTGGGCGGGACGGAGATGCCTTCTTGCGTCTGGGTAATCGGCTGAATCGTCCCGTCCGGGTTGTAATACAGGTATTCGACACAGACGCTCCGCCGTCCGGTGGCAGGCCCCAGACCGTTGAGCGTAAGCGTCGCATTGTGATAGAAGAAATACCACTGCCCCTTGAATTCAACAATCCCGGGGTGGATGGTATAACTGTTTTTGGCAAAATCGGTCAGGATGCCCTGATAGGTCCACGGCCCGGTTATCGCCGGAGCGGTGGCATAGCAAATCTTTTCCGCCGTGCCCTGATGCGCAAAGGCTGCATAGGTCAGGTAGTAAAGATTGCCGCGTTTGTGAAGCCAGGGACCTTCCGTATAGTAGGGCAGCTCGATTTTCTGAATTTCCCCGTCGAGTTCAATCAGGTTGGGTTTGAGTTTGACCAGATAGCAGTCGCCGTTGCCCCAGGCCATCCAGGCCGTGCCGTCGTCATCAATGAGCACAGTCGGGTCGATGTCCTCCCAGGGGACTTTGGAGTTGGGGGTCATTTGGTCATAAACCAAAGCGCTGCCGCGGGCATCTTTGAACGGCCCGGTCGGGCTGTCCGAGACAGCTACGCCGACGGCCTTGCCGACGTGCGGCGGGCCGTGCTGGACCGTCGCAAAGAAATAATACTTGCCGTCTTTTTTGATGACCTGAGAGGCCCAGGCATCCCCCACGGCCCATTGGAAGTCCGTGGGCTTCAGGACCGTCCCGTGAGCGACCCAGTTTTTCATATCCTTCGTCGAGTAGCACAGCCAGCCGGTCATATTGAACAGCTCGCCGTCTTTGGCCTCGTCATGGCCGACATAGACATAGAGAGTGTCGCCGTCCACCAGCGGGGCCGGGTCGGCGGTAAAGGCGTCCCGGAAAATCGGATTGCCTTCGATTCGGAAGGTAGAGCCCTTGGCCAGCGGCGGCGGGAAGGGCGACGCATCGAGGCGGACGTGAGGTCCAACAGTAGCACCCAGGAACAGAGCATCCGGAACCGAGAAGGAAATCATCGCCGCATCGGCGTTTTCCAGCAGGGTCTGGCGGTCTTCGCCGGGGATCTGGCAGCGGAAGGCACAGACGGCCTTGTCGGCCTCAATGGTCAGCCGAACGGTCTGAGCAGCGTGCGGGTCAACGGAGGCCAATTCGCTGGTTTGGCCGCGTTTGACGCATTCCACAAATACACGCGGCTTGCCGCCGACGCGCCGAACCGCAAAGAAGTAATGATGGCGTTCGTTCATAAACAAAGCCAGTCCGGCCGAGACGTTGTTTTCTTTGGGGACTTCCACGGTCACCGAGGCACTGTAAACCGGATGACGGACGCGCCGGCCCAGAAAACTCGGATTGCCCGTGCCGGACAGTTTTTCGTTCTGCGGTGTCAGCAGAAGCCGCCCGGCGGCAGTGTCAATCTGCCACCACGTCTGTTTGGGCTGGCGGAGCATAATCCATTCGAGCGAAAGGTCTTTCTGTTTGAAATCATCCCGCCAGACGAATGAACCGGTATAAGGAACCGGGGAGGGCTGGACGGAAACGCCGTTGGGCGATTTGACAATCAGCGGAACCCTCTGGTCGGTCGGCAGGATGGTCGGCCAGTCGTCCTCCGTCCAGGTGACGGGCAGCAGGAAGGTTTCCCGGCCCATGGGCGACAGGCCCCTCTGATACGGCCGGACAGCCAGAAAGACCGCCCACCAGTTTCCGTCCGGACCGATTTCAAGGTCGGCATGGCCCGTGCAGGTGACAGCGCCGAGGACTTCCGGGTCTAAATCGCGCTGGGTGAGAATGGGGTTTTTCTCCCAGGGGGTATAAGGGCCGTCCACACTGCGGCTTCGGAAGATAACCTGAGAATGTCCCGGGCCCGTGCCGCCTTCCGCACAGCACAAATAGTACCAGTTTTTGCGTTTGTAGATGTGCGGTCCTTCAATCCAGATGGGTTTTTTGGTGATGTCCACGCCGCCGTCGATGAGCATCTTGCGCGGGCCGACCATCTTCAGATTTTTCCAGTCAAATTCCTGAATCCAGACCGCTCGATGGCCCTCATACTGCGGCGGCCCCTGCGGAGCGTCGTTGTGAACAATCCAGGCCCGGTCGTCTTCATCAAAAAAGATAGACGGGTCAATACCGCCGAAGTCCAGTTTGACCGGATTTGACCAGGGACCGGCGGGGTTTTGGGCAGTAACCACAAAATTGCCCAGATTATCCACCATTGTACAAATTACATAAAACAGTCCTTTGTGATACGTGATAGCCGGGGCAAACAGGCCGCCGCTGGTTCGGCGGGACGTGTAGTTTAACTGCTCCGACCGGTGAATCACGTGGCCGATCTGCTTCCAGTTGACCAGGTCCTTGCTGTGAAAGATGGGAAGACCGGGAAAATATTCAAATGTTGAGGTAATCAGATAGTAATCGTCTCCGACACGGCAGATGCTTGGGTCGGGGTGAAAGCCGGCCAAAATCGGGTTGCGGTAATGTCCGGCTTCGAGAGCGGCCGGCGAGTAAATGTCCTGTCCGCTGTACTCAAACTGCTCAAAGGCGATTGGAGCGGGAGCGGCAAAGAGGGGGCCCGTCAGGCCGAAGGAAAGAAGGAAACAAGCGGCGGGAAATCCTGCAGACAGCATTTTTTTCATAGAGAGCCTCCGTGATTTCAGAACATTGTTCCTTTTGGCACACAAGATACCGCCAGAGAAAGGAATTGCAAACCTTTCTCCGGCGGTTTTGTGTCTTTTCGTCTATTTCGTTAGGAGTCTGTTTAATTTTCTGCCAGCCAGTTGGCGGCAAATTCTGCGAATTCGTACAGATTGATCAAACAGTCGCCGTCTCTATCCAGAAGGCAATTTTCTGCAAGCCAAAGTGCGGCGAATTCTGTCAGGTCTTCCAGGTCCAGGGCACCGCTGCTGTTGAGATCGCCGTAGAGCCAGCGTCCGGTCACGGTAATTTCATCGACAGCAATGTCTCCGCGCGAGCCGCCGGCGGCTACAGCGCGGATGCGAATCCGAATCGGGCCGGTAAATCCGCTCAAATCGACAACGGCCTGTGAATACGGTTCGTTAGTGGACGTATGCTGCTGGCCGGTGCGGCTCCAGATGCCGTACTGCCAGGTGCCGTTGTGCTCCACATCCACAAACAGCGAGCCGATTTCCACGCCGTACATGTGATAGTAGAAGGTCAATCGGCGCTGCGTGCCGTACAGCAGGGGGCTTTCGAGAATGGCCGTATCACCGGGCATATACGCCCAGCCCGGCGAGGTTTCCAGATACGCATACCACGTGGTTCCGTTGGCTCCGCCCGAGGGTCCCGTGTTGGGCGTCAGCGTATGGCCGGAATTGCGGAGCCAGTCCTGATTGTCCACCCCGGTCAGGTTGCCCCATTTGCCGAAGCCGCTTTCAAAATCAGCGGATGTCAGGACGATGACCAGCGGGTCCGCCGGCGTAATGGACACTTCATTGGAATAGCCGCTTTCATAGCCGCCGGTATCCACCGCCGTGACCACATAATAATAAGCGGTGTAAAAGGAAATGGTGCTGTCTGTAAATGTCAGGCTGTTCAGCGGGGTGCTGTTGAGCCGCATATAACCGGTGCCTGGGGTTGCAGAGCGCCAGATGTAATACCCCGCCAAATCGCTTTCCGTGTTGGCATTCCAGGTCAGCCGCACGGCGCCGCCGATGTCCTGTGCCGTCAGACCGGTCGGAGCGGCCGGCGGGTCGGCGAGGGTGACGGCCTGGGCCTGCGCCGAGTTGGCGCTGCTGCCGACGCTGTTGACGGCACTGATGACGTAATAGTAGGCAGTCTGCTCCGACAGGCCGGTGTCGTTCCAGGAGGTTCCGGAGACACTGGTCAGATGGGTGTACGGGCCGCCGCTGGTCATTGACCGTTTGATGTCATAATTGGTTGCGGTATCAGCGGCATTCCAGCTGAGGTTGATGCGGGTGCCGGAAACCGCCGCCGCCGTCAGGCCTGTCGGAGTCGGTGGAGCCGCTGCCGGAATCTGCTCTTCATACAGCCGGGCGATTTCAACATCGCTCAGGGCCCTCGAGTAGATGCGGAACTCATCAATCCGTCCGTTCAGATACGGGTCGGCTGCGTACTGCGAGCGGCCCAGATAGTTCTGCGTTGTATTGCCCAGCGAGGACGGATTGAGCGTCATCGAGCTGTTGCGTCCGACCTCCTGCCCGTTGACATAAAGGATGCCGGTATTGCCGCTGAAGGTGACGGCCACGTGGGTCCAGGCGCCGGTCGGCAGGGCCGACGTGCCGTTGATGCGCTGTTCCCCGCCGGCGCCGCTGGTGGTGATGGCAAACCGCACGGTGCCGGAGGTGTTGGAATGGCGCGGCGTCAGGAACATATTGACGGTCGTGCCGGTGCCGAAATCAAACACCCGAGACCAGGTGCCGATGGAATTCAGGTACACCCACAAGGAGATGGTGCAGTCCGTCAGTCCGTTGACGACGCCGGCCGGCAGCGTGACATGGTCATTGGTTCCGTCCAGATAGACGGCGTTGCCGTATTTGCCGGCGCCCCAGGTCGGGCCGTTGACCAGGGTACCGTTTCGTCCGCCGCCGGTGGCATCCGCCGCCGTCGTACCGCTGGTTTCGTTAAACCGCAGATACGTGCGCACACGGGCGGCGCTGGCTTCGGCACTGTCAGCGCTTTGACCGCTGAGCGTGTTGGCGCTGACCACATAGTAATAGGTTATCCCCGGTTCCACTCGAGTATCGCTGAATGCGGTGCCCGTGATATTCGTGCCGATGGTTGTATAGGGCCCGCCGCTGACGGTGGAACGCTTGACATTGTAGGACAAGGCACCGGGGGAAGCCGCCCAGGTCAGGTTAATCTGCGAATCAACAATCGCCGTCGCCGCCAGCCCCGTCGGAGCGGCCGGACCATAGCAGTCCAGAACAATCGTCGTCACCGAAGACGGCGGCAGAACCACCGGAGACCCCATCGGTCCCAGGGCCTGGAAATACTGGTCGCCGACGGTCTGGAAGACGCTGGAGGAATTATACGCAAAAGAACTGATGTTCAGGTTGGCATAGATGGTTTCCGTTTCCAGACGGTTGATCAGCACCGCCACAAGCCGTTTGCCGTCCGGAGACAAATAAGAGGAAGCCAGCAGATTCGAATGTCCGCTGGACGACTGTGTGCGGCGGAATCCCGGCTGGACGTAGTAGGAATAATGCTTCATGGACCAATAGGAGGGATTGAGCCAGTATCCTTTGGGATTGGTCCAGGAGCCGCCTGTGCCGTAGTAGCTCCAGGGGAACTCAATCTCCACCAGCCCGATATCGCCGGGCCAGACCAGACACCAGTGGTTATAGCCGCTGACCTGTTCAACCACAAGAGAGTTATGAATCAGATTGGCCACCGGAATCAGTCCTTTGATATCTCCGAACTCCGTCATAAAAATCGGCTTGCCTGGAAATTGTGTGTTTCGAGTATTGAAGACTGTTGTAAAGGCGGAATTATATCCGTCCGGTGTTCCGTCGGTGCTGCCTCCGTACAGATGGTGGGCAATGCCGTAAAAGGTGTTTGGATTCAGGTAGTTCAGATAATTGCGCAGGCCGGCGGCGTTGCCCCAAAGTCCGACACAGTCCGGGCTGAGCAGTTTGGGCGGCGAGGCCATGCTTTGGAGCCGATAGAAGACGGCATCCTGAGCGAGGGCATAACTGGCGTATTCGGCCTCGGTTGCATCAAAGCGGCAGGAGTCGTAATCCGCCGTCCAGTCCGGTTCGTTCTGGATGGTAATCCAGGTGGGATTGACGCCGCGGGAGATGTAGTCCTGAAGAGACTGGTACCAGTACTCGGCGAATCCCGCATAATCGTATTGGCCGTTGACCTGAATGAGGGTTCCGCCTCCGCCGGTTTGGCCGTTGCTTTTGAGATAGGCCGGCGGCGACCAGGAGGACATCAAAATCGGTACCGGCCGGCCCAGCCGCTGATTGGCGGCGGCTACGATTTCATAGATTGCCGTATCCTGACCGTTGACGCCCCGCCACCAATTGCCGACTCGGAGCATGGAAAGATTCAATCCGGCGAAGGCATGGTTGTAGATTTCTGATTTGTACGGATGAGCAGTCACCCAGCCGTTGTAGAAACAGATGGCGCCGCCCAGCCCTTCGATGGTCTGAAAAAGGATAGCCGGATTGATGTTGACGGAGACCATCGTCAGCGGCTCCGTCTGAAACTGCCACCAGTTCAGATTGAGCAGGTCGCCGCCGGCCGGCCCTGTAAACTTCAGATACAAATCCCGTACGCCCACAGCGCCGCTGACGTTGCAGTAAACTGTTGTCCAATTTTGGGGACCGCCGGTATTCGGAACCAAACAGGTGCCGATGAGCGGGCCCGTTAGAGAATCCAGGCGCAGTTCGATGCCTGCCCCGGTTTTGGTCGAGGCGACGCGGGCCTTGAAGCTGGCGGCGCCGGTGCCGAAATCTACACCGCGAAGGCGGATCCAGTCTCCGTTATCCACGGCGGTGATGTTCATTCCGCCTTCGGAGCATTTCTGGGTTCGCAGGCCGCTTTGCTGGGCGAGGGTTTCACCTTCGACACGGACATATGGGTTGAGAAATTTCAGCTGCGGCAGTCCGTCCTGGGTATGAACGAGCGGCTGGATGGTGCCGTCCGGGTTGTAATAGAGCCGGTCCAGGCCGATATTGCGGTGTTCCGTGGTGGACACGCCGTCTATCGTTGCCTGATAGCGGTTGTGATAGACGCAGTACCATTCGCCCTGGAATGTGAAAAAGGTGTGGTGATTGTTGTTGCCGTAGTTGTAGGGCGGCTGGGGGACCGCCACACCTCGATGGGTAAAGGGGCCTGTTGGGCTGGGTGCGGTCTGATAGGCGATCTGGGAGGAGGGGGTTGAATCCTCATAATTGTCTGCATAGGAGTAGTAATAGGTGCCGTTGTATTTGTGCAACAGAGAGGCCTCGAAGAAGTCCGGGGCTTCCATCGTTATTGCCGAACCAACGGTATCGATCATATTTGTGCTCAGCTGAATGAGGCGCCCCTGATTAGGCCCGCCGCCGCCGAAAACCATATACGGTGTGCCGTCATCATCCACAAACACACACGGGTCGAACATCCAGGTGCTGTTTGCGCCGGGCGTGGACCGGGTAACCACCAGCGCGTTCTTCGGAGCGGTAAACGGGCCGGTCGGCGAATCACTGGTCACAACGCCGATGCCCCAGTACGCATCCCCGAAATACAGATAAAACTTGTTGTTATGATAGACGATGCAGGGAGCCCAGGCGGTGCCGGAATACCAGGAGGACAGCTCGTCTGCATCGAAGACAACGCCGTGGTCCGTCCAGTTTTTCAAATCATCCGTGGAGAAACAGACGATCGAATCCATAATATAGCCGGTGTTCTCTCCGTTCTCCTCATCGTTGGAGCAGTACACATACAGTCGTCCGTTCCATTCGACAGCCGTCGGGTCGGCGGCGTAGTGCTGTGACATAATCGGATAATCCGCACGCAGCAGACCGGACAGGAATCCAAAAAGAACAGCGACAAATCCAAGGTTAAAACTCTTCCGAAATCGTTTGTCAGTTTTTTGAATCTTCATAATTCCCCCAATTAAACCGTTGTTATTTGTTGTCATACACACTTTACTCTGCCAGCCAGCCGGCGGCCAGGTCGGCGAATTCAATCAGATTCAAGATGCCGTTGCCGTCTCGGTCCAACCCGCTGTGCGGCTGCAGCCACAAGTCCGCAAAGGCCGCCAAATCGCTTTTGTCCACACTCGTATCGGCATTCAGGTCGCCGTATCGAATAAACCGCCACCAGTTGAGATTGAAAAGATACCCGGTGCCGCCGGTAAATCTCAGATACAAATCACGGATGCCTGCAGCCCCGCTGACCGTACAGGAACGCGTCTGCCAGGTCTGCCAGCCGCCGGTGTTGGGAATCGGGCACGTGCCGATCAAAGTACCGCCGGGCGAGTCCAGACGCAGTTCGATGTTTCCGCCGGAGGTTGCCGAAGCCGCCCGGACCTGAAACGAGACCGCCCCGCGTCCGAAATTCACTTTTTTATAAACCAGATAATTGCCGTTCTGGATATATCCGACGTCCAGTCCGCCTTCGCTGCAGGTTTCCGTCTGGGTGCCGGATTTTTCATCAAAATCTTCCGCCTCGATGAGCCGAAAAGCCGAGCGGGGCGGCGGCGAATCAAAAAACTCAAACCAGTCCACATCCACCCAGCCGGGACTGGAGGCGGTATTGGGATTATAACAGAACAGAGCATATTTTTCGCCCTGAAATGTGCCGGTTTGCCAGTCAAAAGCCAGCGGAAACTCCCCGCCCAGGGCTGTCCAGTTCTGACCGTCCAGACTGTAGGAGCACAGCCCTTTGTTGGTTTGAAAATTCAGGTCCGTTCGAAGAAAGAGGGCACTTGCCGAAATCGGAACGGACGACACGCGGGTTTCCGTCTGAATGCCGCTGGTGGTGTCCTGCAGGACATTCATTCTCAGGAAGAGAGCTCCGCCTGCGTCACAGTGAACCGCAATATGAGCGCTGTATTTTCCGAGTGTTCCGAAGCCGCAGATGTCGCCGGGCTGAAGGTTCTGCAGGTCCAGCTTCACCTGGCCGCGGCTCCAGGGCCCCTGACCTTTTTGTGTGAGCGTATTGCGGGCCGTCCAGAATCCGGAGGCCTGTGTTGGACGCAGGCGAAGCCAGCCGGGCCGCTCCGTCAGCGACCAGCGGCTGTTGTCCGGGTTGTGATTCCACTGCCATTGAAGCCCCAGAGCAGGTGAGTTGAAGTCATCGCTGGTCGGCGGCTGCCGAATCGGTTTGCCCTGAATCGGTTTGGGATATGTTGCCGCCATTACATCCCGCTCGGCCGGCGTTCCGAAGACCGGCCAGTCATTCTCCCAAAAGACCGGCCCAATGCGGGTCATCCGTCCGATTGCTCCGCTGTCCTGCATCACGAAGCCGTACCAGTTATCATTGTCATCGATATCGACAATAGCGCCCTGATGGCCGCCGGTTGTCGCCAGCAGAGAAATATGTCCGGTTTCCCAGGGGCCGAAAATGTTTGGGGCTCGCGAGCAGCGCAACTGAAAGGGCCAGGTGCCGGGGTTGGCGTTGAAGAGGTAATAATAATTATTGCGTTTGATGACGTGGGAACCTTCCCCGCCGCCGTTGACGACGTTGTTCGTTTGGGCGACTACCGCGGAGTAATTTTCATTGAGAGTCAGTATGGAAATCCATCCGGAGCCGTAGAAGATATATCCTGTGCCGTCGTCGTCGATGAAAAAGCCGGGGTCGTGGGCGCCGCGGTCCAGCTGATGATAATTCCATGGTCCGGCCGGGTCGGAGGCATAATACACTCTGGCGCCGGGGGCTCCCCAGGGATTGACGACAATATAAAACATTCCGTTTCGATAGCGGATGCTTGAGGCCCACATTCCCCGACGGTAGGCCGTCGTTTCGTTTTGCATATTGTATTCGGGTGTCATATCGAGGAAAGAAGCTGCGTGGGAAAGAATCTCCCAGTTCACCAGGTCTTCGGAACGCAGGACGGTCAGGCCGGGCGAGTCTGCAAAGGTCGTAGTGACCATATAAAAATATTGGCCGACCCGGATGATATCCGGGTCAGGATAGTCCGCGTAAAGAATCGGATTGGTGAATGTGCCGTCGCCGTTGTCAGACTGCCAGCCGCAGCAGATCGCTGCATTAAAAGACGTGAAAAAAAAGAGAGAAATGACTTGGAAAAACCGAGCTCTTTTTCTGTTCATAAACCCCCCATTTGTGGAGTCGAAACTGTCTTCTTTTTCTTGTTCTCCTGCCGCCTGTCTTGAAACGCCCATTTGGAATTTTTTTGTCTTCTTTGAATCCGGAAGGCACCGCCCCGGCATTGTTTGCCGGAGCGGTGCTTCGAACCGTTTTACAAGAAGACAGAAAGCGGTGTCCCCGGTATGAACCGCTTACGGATTCGGATAGATCCGGTCATCTTCCAGCCACCGAGCTGCAAACGCCGCAAAGTCCGGCAGACTGATTCGGCAGTCGCCGTCGGCGTCGTACATTCCCATGTCGTAGATTTCCCGGTTGCAGACCGACCCGCCCATCACTGCCAGATACTCCTGAGCAATCTCGACTGTGCTGCGGGCATAGTTGTAAATCTTCAGGTCGTCAATCAGTCCGTCGAACTCTGGGTCGGTGGTGTAC
>CALEDR010000034.1 GCA_937949545.1 uncultured Phycisphaerae bacterium | reverse complement strand
CTATGTGGAGTTTATCCGGCGGTACAATGTAGCGGATTTGAATCGGTCGGGTCAGGTGGATTTGGAGGACGTTTCGATTTTGTCGGGTCAATGGCTGGCGGAGCCGAATGAGGTATCGGCGGATATCGCACCGGCGGGCGGAGACGGCTGGGTGGATATGGAGGATTTGGCCGAGCTGGCGGACAACTGGCTGATTTTCCAGTAGAAAGATCAATTCGTCTTTCCGCATGCAAGGGAATCCTGATGATGCATTGTCTGGGGCTGAGTATTTTCGTTTGGACAATGCTGGGGGTTGAGGAAAGTGCCGCTTTTGTGCATCCGGGGCTTTTATCCACTCAAGAGGATTTGGAGCGGATGCGGTTCAAAGTGGCTGCCGGCGAGCAGCCGTGGAAAGGCAGCTGGGATATTCTCGTCAGCAATACGAATTCGTTTCTTCATACAGAACCGGAAGTCCGGCCGATTATCAATGCGGGCGGGGGATATTCGGAGGATTACATTCGATTGGCTCGGGATTGTGCCCGCGCTTATCAGTGTGCTCTTCGCTATCAGATTTCTGGTGAAACGGCTTATGCGAACAAAGCTGTACAGATTCTGAATACTTGGGCCTCCACGATGACGGGCTGGTCTGGGGATACCAATGTCAGTCTGCGTGCTGGGCTGTATGGGTATCAAATGGCCTGTGCGGCGGAACTGATGCGGGATTATCCTGGCTGGGTTCCAGCGGATTTTGCAGCCTTTCAGAACTGGATGCTCGATGTTTTTTACACAAAAAACTCCTCCTTTCTTGCTCATCACCACGGAACTTGCGACAGCCATTATTGGGCCAACTGGGATTTGGCAAATATGGCATCGGGGATGGCTATCGGCGTCCTTTGCGACCGGCAAGACATTTTTGAAAAAATGCTGGATTATTTTTATAACGGCCTCGGGAATGGTTCGATTCGCAATGCGGTTTATTTCATTCATCCGGACGGGACAGGCCAGTGGCAGGAAAGCGGCCGTGATCAGGGACATACGACCCTGGGGGTGATGCTGATGGGAGTCATCTGTGAGATGGCGTGGAATCAGGGTATAGACCTTTATGGGTATGACGGCAATCGGTTTCTGGCCGGCTGCGAATATGTGGCCAAATACAATCTTGGGTATGAGGTGCCTTTTGTAACCTATATGACCTGCGAATATCCGAATTGGGCGGCTCATTCGGCGGTTTCTCCGACGGCACGCGGTCAAATGCGGCCCGGATGGGAGATGATTTTCAATCATTATGTCAATCGAAAAGGGTTTTCGGCGCCTTATACCCGGCAATTTGCCGAGAAAGTTCGTCCGGAGGGAGGAGGATTTAATTACGGGACAACCAGCGGGGGATTTGACCAGCTCGGTTTTACGACACTTACGCATACACGGGAGCCGATTGCCTCCGGAGCCGTACCGAGTGCCCCTCGGCTGACTGTTCAGGGCCGGCAGATTGTTTTGGCCTGGACGGGTTCAGCTTATGCTCAAAGCTGCAATGTCAAACGCGGCACCCTCCGCAACGGGCCTTATATGACGATTGCCCAGACAAAGGAGACGCATTATACCGACACAGGTTTGACGCCGGGAATCACCTATTCTTATGCAGTTTCCGCCAATACGCCGGAGGGCGAAACAGAGGACAGTGCTCCGGCGGCTGCGACGGCGGATAAGCAGCTGTTCGGAACGGTGATTGGAACAGAGGGTTCCTACAAGAATGCCGGTGCCGTAAAAGATGCTGTTTTTGACGGCTGTCTGCAAAACTTTTTTGATGCACCGAGCGGTTCGGCCTGGGCCGGATTGGATTTTGGGGAAGGGGTTCGGGCTCGAATTACAGAGATAAGATACTGTCCTCGGCCCGGTTATGGCCGTCGAATGGTCGGCGGCAGGTTTCAGGGCTCGAATACGGCGGACTTCAGCGGCGAGGTTGTGGATTTGTTTACGATAAGCGCACAGCCGTCTGACGAGGTTTTGACTTCACAAGCAATTTCCAATCCGAATTGGTTCCGATATGTCCGGTATTTGTCCCCAGCCGACGGGTATGGGAATGCGGCAGAGGTCCAGTTTTTCGGCGATTTGGCTGGTCAGGGGGTTCCGTGAGTGCCGTCATTTTTGCGGCAGCTGAATCGAATGAAACGGATCCAAAGAGTCTGCTTTAGAGGGCTTCATTGAGTAATGGGTTCTACCGAAACAAAGGGTTGTCCTTCCGGACTAGTCTATCAAAGTTCTCGTTTGTTTTTTCGGGCGTCTGTCGTTTTCTTTTTGCGGGAATTCTCCGAGGGACTTGGAAAAAGACTTGCCAAAATTGACGGCGATGATACAATTTCCCCCGATTGAAGCCCAGGTGGCGGAATTGGCAGACGCGTCAGGTTGAGGGCCTGATGGGGGTAACACCTCGTGCTGGTTCGACTCCAGTCCTGGGCAGTCGTTGAAGGAGGTTGGAGCCCGACTGCAAAGGTTTTCCGGTGCGGGCTCTTTATAGCGGGTTCTGTTTATACCACTCGATGGTTCTGCGCAGACCTTCTTCGAAGGGGACAACCGGTTCATAGCCCAGTTGCTCTTTTGCTTTCCGGATGTCTGCCAGGGAATGCCGCACATCGCCCGGACGCGGGGGAGCATACGTCGGATGAACATTTTTGCCTGTGATGCGGTTTATCAGCCGGACGAGTTCATTAAGGGTAATTCGCCGGCCGCAGGCGATATTGATGACTTCGCCGGCGGTTTTCGGGGCTTTGGCAGCCAGCAGATTGGCCTGAACCACATTTTCAACATACGTAAAGTCGCGGCTTTGCTCTCCGTCTCCGTAAATCGTAGGAGAGCAGTTGTTGAGAATGCTTGTTATAAAAGCGGGGATGGCCGCGGCATATTGACTTTTGGGGTCCTGGCAGGGACCGAAAACATTGAAATAACGCAGCGAGACGGTTTCCAGTCCGTACACTTTTGAAAAGACGCTGCAATAATACTCGCCGAAGAGTTTGGCGGCGGCATATGGAGACAGCGGATTCGGCGCCATGGATTCTGTTTTCGGCAGGGTGGGGCTGTCTCCATACGCGGATGAGCTGGCGGCATAGATAAAGCGTTTGACTTTGGCATTGCGGGCGGCGTTCAAAAGAGCAAATGTGGCATCGACACAATCCCGATGCGTGGCCGCCGGGTTCTCCACACTGCGTGGAACAGAAGGCAGGGCTCCCTGATGGAAGACTATATCGATTCCCTGCATACATCGGCGAGCAGTCTGTTCATCGCCCATATCGCCTTCAACAAACTCGACGGAGTCAAGGATGCCGGCCAGATTGCTTTTTTTTCCGGTGCTCAGATTGTCCAGCACCCGAACAAAAGCCCCCTCGAGAACCAGACGCCTGCACAGATGCGAACCGATAAAGCCCGCCCCGCCTGTAACTAAACAATGTTCCATAAGGCCGATGCTCTTTCTTTAGAGGCCGGACCGAACCGGAACCTGCTGATATTCGAGATAGGAACGATAGACCTCCTGGAAGTAGCCGCCTTTTCGGCTTCGGACCCCCATCAGGACGGTCCCGACGATGTTGGCTCGAATCGACTGCAGTTCCCGCAGGATCCGCATGGCTGCCCCGCGGTGGGTTACCGAGGCATTGAATACCACCAGTGTGCCGTCTGCAGCGGCTGCCAGTGCTTTGGCATCACTGACCAGCATAGCCGGGCCGTCAATCAGGACAAAGTCATAACGGGTTTTGCATTGTTCCAGCAGTTCCTTCATCTGCGGGCTGTCCAGAAGTTCCGCCGGATTGGAGGGCAGAGGGCCGCTGTCGATGATATCCAGCCCTGCAATCCCGCTGGGGCGAATAATCTGCGAAACCTCCGTGCACTGGCCCATCAGGTAGTTGCTCAGGCCGTAATCCGGATGCTCAATAACGGTGCCGTTTGCACCGGTTCGCGGGAACAGATACGCAGTGGCGGGTCGTCGGAAGTTTGCATCAATCAGAAGGATGCGGCGGTTTTCCGCCAAAAAGGTGCTGGCCAGGTTGCTGGCAACAGAGGTCTTGCCGTCACCGGCTTTGGGGCTGGTAATCAGCAGGGTTTTATGGACCGCCGGGCCGGCGGACAGTTTCAGATTGGTCCGCAGCTGCCGATAGCACTCACTCATAATTGAATAGGGGGCCTGACGGACCACGTGCACCAGTTCGATGCCCTCGACGTCGTCGTCATCATCGGCATGGCAGATATTGCCCAGCAGCGGCACCTTCAGGTGACGCATGACATCACTGGGAGTCCGAACCAGGTCATTGAGCAGCTCTACGGCGAAGGCCAGAATCAGGCCGGCCAGCAGTCCGAGAATGAAACCGGCGGGCAGATAGATTTCCCAGCGGGGAGAGCTGACCTCCAGCGGTTCCAGGGCCGAACCGAGGCTGCGCAGTTTGCTGATTTCGGGGTTATCAAAAAGGACTTTCAGACTTTCGTAATGAGCATTGGCTTTTTCCAGCAGGGTCTGCTTTTCCTCCCGTTCGATTTCGAGCTTGGCATACTGAGTACGCTCGTGGTCCACCCGCCTGTATTCATCGCGCGCCCGCTGAACCTGCTGTGTGACCGCTTCAAGCTGCTGGGCAATGGCTGTGACTTCATCCTGTACCAGCTGCCACTGGGATTTCCGCTGGATTTCCGCAATTTCAATCTTGCGGGCGTCGAGGTCTTTCTTGAATTGTTCGCGTGCCTGTCTGGTTTCATGGACGCGGCGGTGATTTTCACCAAATCGGGCCATTTGCTGAGCCAGCAGGGCGTCAATGCTGTTCAGGGAGTTCTGCAGTTCCCGAACGAGCGGGTCCTGTTCAACCGTCTGCTGAATAACCTGGTCATAATCCGGCTGGGTGGCGCGTCGTTCCGCAATGGCCAGCAGCACACGAAGCCGCTCCCGTTCGGCATCCAGCCGGCTGAATTCTTTGTACAGCGAGGCCAGTTTTTCATCCATATAGTCGCGGTAGGAAACGTTTTTGGGGTCGAGGCGGGCAAATTCACTGCCCTGCCGCAGCGTATCCATCTGGGCCTGGATGGCACGAAGGGCGTCTCGAAGCTCCTGACGGGCGCGTTCTTCGGAAGCCATCTTTTCGGAAATCTCCGCACGGGCTTTTTCCCGCTGGTCCGACAGGAACAAACGGACCATTTCGTTGACAATCAGCGCCGCTTCTTTCGGGTCGGCCCAGGTCATTTCGACCCGGATGAAATCCTGGTCTCGAGGAGCACTGACAACCAGTCTTTTGTTCAGTCTTCGCAGGGCTTTGGCGACATCAATTGAAACAATCTGATTGTCGGCATCCCGCTTGACAAACTGTTCAAACCACTTGGTGGCCCGAATGCTGTCCTGTTTGATCAGGTTTTGGAGCATGTCCTGCTGCTTCATCAGCGCCGCTTTGGTGGCTCGGAACTGAAAGTACAGATCCTTCTGCGGCTGTACGGAAGTAAATTCCCGGGGGTCGGATGTAATCGGCGGCGAAACATTAATGCCGGTTGCGGCGGTATAACGGGGAAAGAAATGCAGCATAAACACGTAAAACCCCGCCCCGATAATGAATCCGGTGATTGTAAAAAGAACAATCATCCAGATATGCCGCCGCAGAATTCCCAGGATTTCCCTAGGGGTTAAGGCGACGACAGGGGCCGGCGGAGTCACCACCCGCACAGCCGAAGGCTGCACCGGTACAGGACTTGTCATTCCTTGGATGACCCGTTGAATCTGTTCAGACATATCTTGCTCCCACTGAAAAGGCCTTCATTTCAAGATTTACAAACTTAACTCCTGAATTTTCTTTTCGACAGATTCTTTTTCTTTGGCTGGAATCCCCGGTGTTTCGACGGATCTCCGATAGGCCGCAAGGGCTTCCGATTTTTTGCCCAATCCCTCCTGGGCCATTCCGATATGCTTGTACACCTCCCACGGAATCGGTTCGTTGCGGGCTTCGTGCAGCTGAATGGCCCTAAGCAGAGCCTGGTGAGCTTCTTCATAACGTCCCAGCAGACACAGGATATAGGCATAGGTGTCCAGATAGACCGGATTGCTCATATCAATCTGGCAGGCCCGGCGCGAATACTCCAGGGCTTTTTCGAGCTGCTGATTGTTGTCCGCCAGCATATAGGCCAGATTGTTCAGAACCGTCTGATTGTTGGGCATCCGTTCAAGCAGTTTTTCCATCAAAGTCATGGCCTGCTGCATGTACTGTTCGTCAGCCGTCTGAGCATAGGCCATGGTGTAGATGTTGGCTTTCCGCATGGACAGCTGCAGCCATTCCATCCGTCCGGGCTCCAGCTGTTCCAGACAGGCATCGATGGATTGAAGGGCCTGACTGTACTGGCCCGTCTGTGTGTACAAACTCACCGCCCCGAACAGGCCTTCCAGAGACTTCGGATTCTGGCGAAGTTTCTGGGCGCACCACTGCGCAACTGTGTCCGGTCCGGTCTTTTCCACAATCACGGCTACAATGCCGTTCATCAGATCGATGTTGGTCCCGGCTTTGTCAAGGGCCTGCGAGAAATTCTGAATCGCCTTATCCTTCTGGCCCAGTTCTGCATGGGTTTGTGCCACATAGGTGTACAGAATAGCGGCATGCGGCGAATCGATATTCTCTGCGGCAAAGGCCAGCAGTTTGTTGTATTCTTTGCTTTGCAGCAGCGTTTCCAGGTAGTAATCGAGCGTTCGGCTGTCGCCCGGGCTGTTTTGACGGCTTAATTCCCAGCCCTTGGCCAGCAGCTGTTCGGCTGTGGTCAGATCCTTTTGTTCCAGATAGAATTTTCCCGCCCGGAAATACCAGTACACATTGTCCGGATATTTTTCGAGGGTTTCCTGATAGAAACGTTTCAAATCAGCCGTGCGTCGACGCTGCTCATAAATGCTTTCCAGCATCGACCGCAGCTGCATCGGGGCCTGGGGGTCGTTGAGTCCGCCTCGCAGTTCTCCGATTGCCGCCTCCATCTGCCCGCTTTCCAGATACACGTTGGCCAGTTCAATCCGGGCGGCGGCGCTGACTTCAAGGGTTTTGCTTTTCAGAAGAGATTCGATGGCTTTCGAATAGTCTCCCATCAGCCGATACACCCGGCCGCGCAGACGCCAGGCCCCGGCGTGTTCAGGCTGAGTTGCCAGGAATTCATTGAGTTTGGACAGGGCTTCCTGAAGCTGGCCGCGGCTGAGGCGGAACCACGCATCCAGCAAATGCACCTGAAAATTGTTCGGATAACGTTCCCGAAAACTGGCAATATGCTTTTCAATCTGGTCGGTCAATTCAAATTCGAGATACCGCTGCAGAACCCACAATTCTTCATCGGCTGTGGAGGCCAGTGACAGCAGAGTGTCCAAATGGTGTCGAACGGCAGCACGGTCGCCTTTGCCCTGGGCAACCAGAATCAACCCCTGCAGGGCGTCTTTGTCCGACGGGTTCTGCCGAAGCAGGTTATTTAAAATGGCCTCTGCCTTTTCAAACTGTCCATCCCGCAGATAAAAACGCCAGAGCACATTGGTCTGGCCGCTCAAAAGCGTTTCCGCTTCGGAAGAACGTCCAGTCTGACGAAGGTATTCGGCAAAGGCATTGAGCACCCCTTCGTTATTCGGGTCCATTTCCAGAGCCTTTTGAAAGGCCCCGCCGGCCAGCTGCTGAAGGCCCTTCTTTTTGGCGGCATCCCGTTCGCGTTCCGCCATCCGCATCGCCATATTCCCCAGCAGAACGGCGTTCGAAACCGTGGGGTTGCTTTTAAAGAGCTGCTGCCGCATGGCCAGCGAACGTTCCGGATTCTTTTCAAAGGTGATTTCAGCATAGTAGCTTTGCAGATTCCGGTTGCCCGGATTGAGCATCATGGCAAAGAGAAGCATTCGTTCTGCTTCTTCGGCCTGTTCGGCGGTTACTTTGGCGCCCAGCCGGGCATTCCGTTCCTGCAGGACGGAAGCGTAATGCAGGATGATTTCCGGGCTGACAGGGTTCATTCGTGCGGCGGTCTGAGCGGTGTTTACAGAGTCTTCAATTTTGTTTTGCAGCAGAAAAATGCGGCTTTTGAGCAGCCAGGCCTGCGGCAGCAGCGGCCGATACGTCAGGCACTCATCCAAGAGCCGCAAAGCTGTATCGAGATTGTCCTGTGTCATTGCCATCTGTGCGGCGTAGAAACTGCCTCCGCAGCCGTCCAGGTTTTTCTGCCGGGCCTGCTGGACAATTTTTTCCGCCTCATCCAGGGCTTTTTGTCCAAGCAGCGTTTCATAGTAGGCGTTGACGATTGCCGGGTCATCCGGGAACTGCTCATAGGCCCGGCGGTAGGCGTCCAGGGCTTTCTCCGGGCGGTTGGCCGAAGCGTAAAACTGGGCCATCGCAACCAGACGCGTGCGAGGGTCAGAGAGCGAGGAAAGGGCTTCTTCGGTCATCTGTGAGAGCAACTCGGAGGAAATTGCCATCGGGTCGGGCTGAGTCAGCTGTTTTTGGAGGACGGCAAAAGCCGGTTCATGGGGGCGGTGTTGTCGAAATGTGTCCACAAGAATGCGGGCTTTTTCGATTTCTTTGTCTCGTATCAGCCGATGACAGGCGGACAGCAGCATCGAACTGTCCGTTTGCTCCGGAGCCTGCGCCAGCAGTTTGGAAAAGAGAGCAAATTGTTCCTCATAAAGGGCATTCAGCTGCTGTCTTTTTTCCGGGGAGAGGGGAGTTTCTTCTTCACCGGATGCTGCGGCTGATGCGGAAATGATTTTGCGGTTTGTCAGCTGCAGCCGCAAAGAGAGGGTTTGCGGGTCTTCCGGATTCAGCGAAGCCAGGGCCTTTTCGGCTTCCTCCAGGAATCCTGCTTCAATCAGGGCCTGCAGACGCAGATGCTCTGTTTCCGGGGTGCTTCCATAGCTGTTTTCATAAGTTCGAATCATCATGACGGCCTGGGGATAGTTTCGGGCGAGCATGAGGATTTTGGCATAGTCTATCAGGGCTTCCGGTTTCCAGGCGGCAATGCTGTTGCGGTTGAAGAGGGCCTTTTCCAGAAACTCCTTGCGCATTCCGAAGATATTCTGGTCGCCCATTTCGAGAGCCAGAACATAGCACAGATAAGAGTCGATTTGCGACGGTTCGTTCGGAGTATCGAGGGCTTTGGCCTGTTCATAGGCTTTGTACAGCTGACGAACGGCTTTGTCCGTTTGCCCTTCGGCGAGAGCAAGCAGCCCCTGCCATTTTTGAATGACCGGGTTTTCGGCGGACCCGAGCAGCTGGGTCATTCGGTCCACAGTGGTTTTCACACGGTCCATTTGGGATTTGAATTCCTGAATGGAGTGCCCGGCCCGCCTTCCTTCCAGAATGGTTTCGATGTGAATCTGAGCGATAAAGGAATGCAGAGCGTATTGATTGCCCCGAGCATATGACTGGCGGGGGCCGGTTTGTTCCTGCGCATCCGGAAGCCGCAGCGCATCTTCCGCAATTTGGAGGGCTTCTTCAATCAGAGCCGGCTTTTTCTGAATGGTTCCCAGGCGGTGAAGGAGGGCTGCCAGGCGGAGAAGATGACGGATGTTCTGCGGCTCCAGTGCAACGGCCTGACGCATGGCCGCCGAAGCCCGCATCAGTTCTTCCGAACGGCTGAGATTTCCCGTCCGTTCGTAGGCATTCGACAGAGTCGTGTAAAGCACATCCCGCGGCGGAAGGGTTTCAATGAGGGTCTCAATCTGCCGGCGAATCTCAACCAGACGGTTCGGGTCGGTGAGGGTCTCCAGTTCAAAGTTGATTTTGGCCGCCCAGGCCGCCGGCAGATCGCTGCTGGATTCGATGCCCTGGTTCAATATCGTTTCCGCTTCTTTTCGAGCGGTGTCTCGGGCCTGAAGATTGCCCTGCGAAGATTCGATAAGACCGCGTACGAGCGTACACTCCGCCAGGTATTCATAGCCCTTTGATTCGGCGGGATTCAGTTCGATGTATTTCTGAAAGTCCGCCGCCGCCTCCTGAATGATCTCCAGCCGGTTGCTGACGGCTCCGAGCCGAGCCAGTTCAAGAGCAGCCCGACCGTGTGCCAGCAGGACTTTCGAGTCAACCGGTTTTTGGGCCTCCTGAAGGATTTTCAGAAGGTCGCGGGCATAATCCTGCACCTGCTTCCAGGTCTGGGGATTTCCGAGGTCCGCCACTTCATAAAAATAGTCAAAGAGTTTTCGTGTAGCGGTCTCGTTTTTCGGGTCCAGCCGCAGAATTTGATTCCAGCACCCGAGGGCCTTGCCCCAGTCGGCTTTATGATATTCGTTTTGTATCAGCTGAAATTCGGCGTATCGGAAATAATTGTCAATTTTTTCCCGGGTGGTTTTGGCGACGGCGCAGGCCCGGCCGAAGAACCGTTCGGCTGTTTTGTAGTCATTGTTTGCCAGGGCCTCTTCGGCCTTGTGCAGACAGTACTGGGGGTCTCGGGTCCGAAGGACATGGAATCCGGCGCCGGCGGCGGCCAGAGCACCCGCACCCGCCAGAACCAGCAGGATAATCACCACCTTTTTGTTGAGTTTTTTAGCCATATTTCGTTCATCCGTTCATTCTAGAAAGAAGGGGTTGATTTCTGATTGGCTTTTTCCCAGTCCGGCCAACAGTCGGCTTCCAGGATCGGCAGTAGCACCGAGAGCAGTTTTCGGCTGCCTTCCAGCACCTGTTTTTTATCCGGATAGAGGATTTCTGAAAAGCCTATCCCGTAAAATTTCCATTCAACTTTGCAAAAGTAAGAGTAACGGCTGAAGAAATTGCCTCCGAGAATCGCTCGGGTTTCGGTTCGGCCGGAGGCGTACTTGCCGTTGGTTTTGAAAAAGTATTGGACCCGCAGCTCTTTTTCTGTCGGCATCGGTCCGCGGGAAATCTGGCTGAACAGAATGGACTGAAAACGAATGGTGTCCGGAACCTTCGCCCGCATTGCATCCGGCCAGAACGTTTTGTCTATCGAAACTTCGAGGGTTTCATCGCCCAGTTTTCGATTGCCGCCTCCGACATAGCATTCATCCGGCACATGCGGGACCATATCCGGATTGCCCGTATAGTAGGTGATAAACAGAGAGCAGAACCGAAGAGGGCTGTCCGAAGGCATTTCTTTATCCTCCAGCTCCCACTGCAGATATTCTTCAGTTCCCAGACTGTCCAGAACATCCCGATTGGTAATGCGGTTTTTCCGGATAACCGCATAAGGGGCCAGTTTGGTCTCATCCAGTTTTTCCAGAGAGGTTTTCAGCGGAATCGGCAGTTTGGAAAAGTGGATGCCCATCTGTCGGATGGTAAACTCTTTGGAGGCGGAGGCTGCCGCCAAAATCCCCGCACAAAGAAGAAACGAAGGGGTTTTCAAAAGGCGCAGAGCATCTCTCACGAGGCACCTCCTTGTCCGCCAGGGGACTGGGAAGACTGCCTTCGGATGATGACGGACGGAGCGGTCTGGGTTTCATCGACGAAGAGATTTTCCATCAGCCATGCCAGGCCCCAATAAAAGAAAAAGGCCACAAAAATCATCATCATTCCGAGCAGGTCGTGATAAATACCCTGGGCATAGCGGGGGTCGCCGAAGATATATATCAATCCGGTAACGGTTACGCGGATGACGTTGCAGACAATCGCAATCGGGATTGTGCTCAGAAGAAGAATGATTTTTTGCCAGCCCGGCCGTTTATGCAGATAAGCCATCAGGACGCTCAGCGCCAAAAAGGCCCACAGCAGACGCATTCCGCTGCATGCCTCCGCCACATCCAGGGCCGGTTCGAGGGGAACGCCTTTGTATTCCACTTCGATTGTGACCCCCTGTGCGACGGCTTCCAAACCGGGAATCAGATTGAGAATCATTGTGGAAACATGGGAAGCAAGAAGCCGCAGCGGTCTGGAAATTCGCGTGTAGATGTCGGTCGGCAGGGGGATGGCAAAGTACAGATAAAAAACCGGAAGCCACAGATGCCGGAACAGAGGCCAGCCCCCCAGCAGCAGGACGATCGAAGCCAATGCCGTGAGCATCAGCAGGGGACGGCCATAGCCGAATTTCAGAACGATAATATTCAGGGTATACAGTAGCAAGGACCCCAGCAGTCCGACTGTTCCGAAAAGCAGACTGGGTTTTGCCGGTGTCTGCAGAACTTCTGCTTTTCGTCGATTGAGAAGGTAAAGACTGAACAGGGGAATCAGAAACCCGTGCGACCAGCTGGGATCCGTCCACTGCCAGACCAGACGGTGGATTTCCTCATAAAAAAACGTGTAAAACAGCAGTGCAACCGCTCCAACCTGCACATACACCCCAACCGGAATCTGATTCCAGGAAGAACCGGGGTCTTGCGAGGCAATGGCAGATACTTCTTTTGCCGACTGCGATTGGCTCATGAAGTTCGTTCCGTTCGGTTACCAGGTCCAGATATCTTCAAAATCTTCGTTGGCAAAGTTCCTGTCATAGACAAGCCCAAAGCCGTAAGTGGCACGGAAGGCATTCCGCAGCACAGCCAGGTACCGGCTGCTGCCGTGTGTTCCTACGTTAATGAGGTCGTAGGGTTTGATAAAGAAATCCGGCTGAAGCCCTTTGGCAATCTTTTTGAGGTCCACTAGGACAATTTGTTCCTGGGTCAGGCCGGAAGGATTTTTACCAAGCCGACGAATTACCTCTACTTTCTGTGGATAGGCAATCTGGTTTAGTCCGCCGGCTGTGGCAATAGCCTGTTTCAGCGTGATAGGTCTTCCCGTCAATGGGAAGGGACCTTGCGCATTCACATTTCCCAAAATCCAGAATTCTCCAATGATGTCCAGCGGAACCGTAATTCGATCCCCGGGACGTATGACAATGTTGTAGCGGGGATCGCCGGCCAGAAGGCGGTCGACGGGAACCCGGATAACCCGGGTTGTAGTTCTTGTTTTCCCGATATCTTTGGCCCCGAAACCTTCCGGCAGCGGTTCCAGGGGAACCTGTCTGGTCTGTTCGGCAGGCGGAGGTGCGGCCTGCTTGGCCAGCGGAACGGCGGAGCGGACCTTGGGAACCCATTTTCCGTTTTCATACACCCATTCAATCGGTTCCGGTTCGACAGGGGCTGCTTCCTGGGAAGACTGCTCAGACTGGACCGTTTTTGGAGCAGGCGGCTCGAAGCCTTCCGGAAAAGCCAGTGCTTCCAGTTCATCCCGCGTGGCCATTTCAGCGGAGGCAATCAGAATACCGGCTCGTTTTGCGGCTGTTTCAGAGGGAGTGATAATTTCAAGCAGTGTCTTTTCCTGCACTTCCGAAAGGTCTGGCGGCAAAGCAGGGGGGGCGGATTCCGTCGGTTTTTCTGTTTCAACAGGGTTGATGGGAAGAATTTCCGACTGTTCAGCCGGTACGTCGCGGGATACATAAATGTAGCTGAGGTTGAATTCAGCAATGCTTCCGGTCAGCGCGATGGCATCGGTCAAACGGAAGGTATAACGAGGAAGCGGAAAACGGCCGGAAGTTCCCAACCCTTGTCCAACAATCGAAAAATATTGTTTTTGAGAGGTGACTAAACTGACTGTGACGGAGGGGTTTTTCAGGATATTGGGTGACAAAATATCCCGAATTTCCTGCTCCAGCTGAGGTTCCGTCAGGCCGGCCGCCTGAACGAGGCCGACATCCGGAATCGAGATGCGGCCTGTTTCTGTGACGACATAGTTATTCGTAAATAATTGGCCTTCCTGATAAAGTTCGAAGATGCTGATTTGAACGACATCCCCCGGTCCAAATACATAATCGGTCTGGAAATCAATGAGATCTTCCGGTCTGGGGTCTTCGGCTCCCTCATAGGCGGGACTCGGCTCTTCCGCGACCCCCAGCGTGTTTAAGATGACGTTCACCTTCGGAGTCGGTTCAAAACGTCCAATCTGCGTGGGGTCTAATGGATCATTGTAACAGCCGAAGAGAAAACAAAGGATCAGAACGTTTGCCAGGTTCGTTAAAAAGGCTCTTTTTTCCATTTTCCCACTCACAAGTAAGATTAAAAAAGACCGTCCAGACATACAATTGCTTTAATGTCTGATCTTATTTTTCTATTCTCCTATCGGTAGATTCGAAGGTTCTCTTCAGTGATATATCGGTCATAAGACCTTTGTTTGCATATTATTTATGAGTTCTTGAACGTTCAATCCTGTATTTTTTTGTTCATAAAAAACACAACCCACTTTTCGCTGAAAGTGGTTTTACGATGATTGAGCAGAAAAAGGGATATAAGTCCTTCTTTTTAATATAGAAAAACCTGTCATTGGACAAGTTTATAATCGATTTGGATGATAAGTTTTTTGGCAAATACTCCACCTGATATATCGAATATGTCTATATTTCTTGGGACGAGAATGTTGTCTCTTCCGGAGAGTTTCCAGTTATAGAGGATGGCCATTAGGGCGGTTTTATTGGAAACGTTCTGAATCATTACTCGATCAATGATTCCTGTTTTTTGATTCCGATATAAAACTGTTTTCAAACCGGACGATTTAAGGTCCAGAGGGATAGGAAGATAGGCCTGGCCTTCCAGAGAGACCATTGTTTCTTCGATAAGGGGTTGAGCGGGGAGCAAACCGCTGCCGTACAGAACTCCGGCATACACAGCCAGAATTGATTCAGCATTCCAGTCTCCGAGAGGATTTTGGGGGGAAGAAGAGCGGGAAAAACCGTTTTTATCCCATTTCCAATACATTTCGGCGTTTGGTTCTTCGGAGAAGATTTCAAGGCTTTTGGATGATGGACAGAACCGATGTTCCTGCTCTGTGAAATAGGTTTTTCCGGAGGGCAGAGAAAAGATTGTGACAGACGGAGCGGTCAGCCTATCGGGGCAGGTTTTGCTCTTTTTCTCGACAGGAGTTTGTCGGGCCTGCGGAGAAGCACATCCGGCAAGAATTAAAACAACGGGCAAAACCGGATGTATTCTTCTTACCAGGGTCATATGCTTTTCCTTTCCATCGAAAAGAAAGAACAGGCGGTTCTGCAAAACAGGACCGCCTGTTCAGGCAAATCAGCATTCGATTTGCGACAGCTTTTCGTAAAGAGCATATTTCCGTTTGACGTGCTTCTGGGCTTCCTCCAGGAGCCGCTGAGCGGTCTGCGGCTCAATTTTCTGCAGGATCCGGAAGCGGTTTTCCCCTTTGGCATATTCCGCAAAGTCCAGCGTGGGGGCTTTGGAATCCAGCTGAAGCGGATTCTTCCCTTCCCGAGCCAGCCGCGGGTCAAATCGGTACAAAGGCCAGTGTCCGCAGGCGACGGCTTTCTTTTGTTCTTCGTATCCGCGGCTCATATCCTCAATGCCGTGTGCAATGCAGTGGCAGTAGGACAGGATCAGAGACGGTCCGTCATAGCTTTCCGCTTCAACGAAGGCCTTGACGGCCTGGGTCGGGTTGGCCCCGAGAGCAATCGAAGCGACGTAGATGTTTCCGTACGTCATGGCAATCAGGCCCATGTCCTTTTTGGGGAGGCGTTTGCCGCCGGCTGCAAACTGGGCGACAGCCCCGAGGGGGGTGGACTTGGACATCTGGCCGCCTGTATTCGAGTACACTTCCGTGTCCATGACCAGAACGTTTATGTTTTCGCCGCTGGCCAGGACATGGTCGAGTCCGCCGTAGCCGATATCATAAGCCCAGCCGTCGCCGCCGACAACCCAGACACTTTTTCGAACCAGGTAGTCGGCCACGGTCAGAAGCCGCTCACATTCGGCACAGCGGCTTTTCCGGCAGGCGGCTTTCAATTCATCGACACGGGTCCGCTGGGCCTCGACGCCTTCCTGCGTGTCCTGGGTTTTCATCCCTTCCTTGAGGCTTTCAGCCAGTTCCCTGCTCACGCAGCCGGCGGAGGCCACCCGGTCGAGCAGCTCGAGGGCATGCGTCATCATTTTGTTGACGGCCAGCCGCATGCCCAGTCCAAATTCCGCATTGTCTTCAAAGAGGCTGTTGCTCCAGACCGGTCCGCGTCCGTCCGCCCGTTTGGTGTAGGGCGTGGTCGGCAGATTGCCGCCGTAAATCGAAGAGCAGCCGGTGGCGTTGGCGATATAAAGGCGGTCGCCGAACAGCTGGCTGATCAGTTTGATGTTGGCGGTTTCGCCGCAGCCGGCACAGGCGCCGGAGAATTCAAACAGCGGCGGAACCAGCTGACTGCCTTTGATGGAAGCCAGCTTGAATTTCTTCGGGTCCGTGTTCGGGATGGACAGGAAGAAGCGGAAGTTTTCCCGTTCCTGAGTCCGCAACGGTTCCTGAAGGGCCATATTGATGGCCTTGCGTCCGGTCGGCTGCTTATTGGCGTCTTTTTCAATGCCTGGACAGGTCACCACGCAGGCTTCGCATCCGGTGCAGTCTTCCGGAGCCACCTGGACCGTAAACTTCATTCCGGTGAATTCCTTGCCCTTGGCGTCAATGCTTTTGAAAGCGGCCGGGGCATTCTTCAGGCAGGCCGGGTCATAGGCTTTGATTCGAATTGCGGCGTGAGGACAGACAAACGAGCACTGGCCGCACTGGATGCACAGTTCGGGTTCCCAGACCGGAATATGAACGGCAATGTTGCGTTTTTCGTATTGGGTTGTGCCGGTCGGGAATTTCCCGTCGCAGGGCATCTTGCTGACCGGCAGCTTGTCGCCTCGTCCGGCCAGGATTTCCGCCGTGACGGTGCGGACAAATTCGGGGGCGTCATCCGGCACCATTTTGGCCATTCGAATCTTGCTGGTGGCCTTCGAAGGCACCTGAACCTTGTAAACTTTTTCAAGGGCCTGATCCACGGCCGCGTTGTTCATCTGGATGATTTTTTCGCCTTTCTTGCCGTAGGTTTTGTAAATGGCGTCTTTGATGGCTTTGACGGCCTGCTGAATGTCGATTACGTTGCTGATCTTAAAGAAGGCCGTCTGCATGATGACATTGATGCGGCTTCCCAGTCCCAGCTGCTCGGCGATTCCGATCGCATCAATCACATAGAAATTGATTTTCTTGTCAATGATTTGCTGCTGCACCTCCAGGGGGAGGGTATCCCAGACTTCCTCCGTGCCGTGGCTGCTGGTGAGCAGGAAGGTTCCGCCGGGCTTAAGATTGGAAAGCATATCGTATTTTTCGAGGAAGCTCGGATTGTGGCAGGCCACGAAATCCGCCCGGGAAATCAGATAAGGACTTCGAATCGGGTCCGGACCGAACCGCAAATGGGAAACGGTAATGGTGCCGGCTTTCTTGGAGTCGTAAACGAAATATCCCTGGGCATAGTTGGGTGTCTGTTCGCCGATAATTTTGATGCTGTTCTTGTTGGCCCCGACAGTTCCGTCCGAACCAAGACCATAGAACAGGCCGGTGAAGGTTTTCCCGCCGATGTCAAATGATTCGTCCACCGTCAGACTCGTATGGCAGACGTCATCAATGATGCCGACGGTGAAGTGGTTTTTCGGCTGCGGGGCATCCAGGTTGTCAAAGACGGCCTTGACCATCGCCGGCGTGAAGTCCTTGGAGCCCAGACCGTACCGTCCGCCGATGATTTTCGGATAGTCCTTGAACGGTGCCCAGCCTTCGGACATTCCTTCCCCGACGGCGGAGCGGACATCGAGGTAAAGAGGTTCGCCGATGGAGCCGGGTTCTTTGGTGCGGTCCAAAACAGCGATTTTTTTGACGGTTTTCGGAAGGGCCTGGACAAAATGTTTGCTGCTGAACGGCCGATACAGCCGAACCTTCAGGACGCCGACCTTTTCTCCGCGAGACGTCAGATAATCCACGGTTTCGTGCACCACATCGGCGCCGGAGCACATAATCACGATGACTTTTTCTGCATCGGGGGCTCCGACATAGTCGAACAGATGATACTGCCGGCCGACGATTTTGGCGAATTTGTCCATCGTCTGCTGGACAATATCCGGGCAGGCCAGGTAGAACGGATTGACGGTTTCACGGCCCTGGAAATAGACGTCCGGATTTTGAGCCGTGCCGCTGATCATCGGGCGGTCCGGGCATAAGGCCCGTGCCTTGTGGGCGGCTACCAGCTTGTCGTCAATCATCGCCCGCATATCATCAAAGGTCAGCTCTTCCACCTTCTGCACTTCATGGCTGGTGCGGAATCCGTCAAAGAAGTGGAGAAACGGCACACGGCTGGCCAGGGTGGCCTGCTGGGCAATCAGGGACATATCCATAACTTCCTGCACATTGGCGGAAGCCAGCAGAGCAAAACCGGTTTGACGGACGGACATGACGTCGGAGTGATCGCCGAAGATGCTGAGGGCCTGGCAGGCCAGCGAACGGGCCGAGACGTGGAAGACGGTCGGCAGGAGTTCTCCGGCGATTTTATACATATTCGGAATCATCAGCAGGAGACCCTGCGAGGCGGTAAAGGTAGTTGTCAGCGCTCCTGTGAGCAAGGCACCATGGACGGCACCGGCGGCTCCGCCTTCGGACTGCATTTCCGTTACGGAAGGAACGGTGCCCCAGATGTTCCGTTCGCCGGCGGCACTTTTGGCGTCGGCCATTTCGCCCATGGGGGAGCTGGGCGTGATCGGGTAAATTGCAATGACTTCATTGGTAGCGTGGGCTACGTGGGCAACGGCCGTATTGCCGTCTACGGTAACCATTTTTCGTGCCATAAGGGTTTCTCCAATTTCAGAAAAAAACCTGTTAGAGGTAAATAGAAAGTCCCATACCTAAAAGAAAACGGTTTTATATCATTTTTTTTCCTTGCAGGCAACGGTTTTTCATCCGTTTCGAATGTTTTTCGGCGGGCGCATAGATGCGGAAAAAGCGTCATCTGTTCAGTTGTTTCATCAGCGGTTGACCCCTATTTCGGATATAGGGAATTCAGAATACAGCGGCGGAAAAATAATTTTTTATTTTTTTCTGAAGGATTGCCGTTATAGTATTTGGGAAGAGACCCAAAAGGCGACAGGAGAAGTAAGGAATGTTCGCAATTCCTGCTGGAATAGGGCTTTCGTACTTGTTGCTGATTCTTTACTTTTTGTCTATCTCCCTCAATCAGCCTCGCTCCTTTGGCTTGGATGGCTCCTCCGGCAGTCGAAAGAAAGATCAGGAGGACTTTCCAGCCGCTTGAAAGAACCGGAAAGTCCGGTTTCCTCGAAGGAATCTTGCTCGAAATCAACCCATTTTACCGGGCCGCTTTGGTTAGGGCCTGTTCTATATCGTCGAGGATATCCTTTATATTTTCAATTCCGATGGAAAGACGGATAAAGTCCGGGGTAACCCCTGTGGCCAGCTGTTCCTGCGGTGTCAGCTGCTGGTGAGTGGTGGAGGCCGGATGGATGGCCAGAGATTTGGCATCCCCGATATTGGCCAAATGAGAAATCAGTTGGAGGGAGTCAATAAACTTTTTGCTGGCCTCCAGTCCGCCTTTGATGCCGAAACCGAGAATGGCACCGGCACCGCGCGGAAGATATTTTTTCACTCGCTGGGCTTCCGAGCTGGAGGGCAGGCCAGGATAGCGGACCCAGCTTACAGCCGGATGATTCTGAAGATACTGAGCGACGGTGAGGGCGTTTTCCGAATGCCGCGGCATCCTTAGGTGGAGCGTCTCGAGTCCCTGAAGATGGAGGAAGGCATTGAAGGGCGACATGGCCGGTCCGATATCACGCAGCAGTGTCACCCGGGCCTTGATAATATAGGCAATATTTCCGAGGGACTTGAGGGCTTCGACGAAGTTCAGGTTGTGATAGCTCGGGTCCGGGTCGGCAATCAGGGGGAATTTTCCGTTGGTCCAGTCGAATTTTCCTGAATCGACAATAATTCCGCCCAAAGACGTTCCGTGACCGCCAATAAATTTGGTGGCGGAATAGACAACAATATCGACTCCGAAATCGATTGGCCGCAACAGATAAGGCGAAATGGTGTTGTCTAAAATGAACGGAATGCCGTGCTGATGGGCCGCGGCCGCGATTCCTTCCAAATCAGCCACATCGAGCTTGGGGTTTCCGATGCTTTCTGCATAGACGGCTTTGGTTTTTGGGGTAATGGCCTTCCGCAGAGCGTTCAGGTCATTCGAGGGAACAAAACGAACCTGTATTCCCATTCTCGGAAGGGTGTAGTGAAAAAGGTTGTAGGTGCCGCCGTAAAGATTATCGGCGGAAACAATCTCATCGCCCGCCTGTGCAATGTTGAGGATGGCTAACGTAATCGCCGACTGACCGCTGGCGACGGCAAGGGCTCCGACCCCGCCGTCCAAGGCGGCCATGCGTTTTTCAAGCACATCGGTGGTCGGATTCATCAGCCGGGTATAAATATTCCCGAACTCTTTGAGAGCAAAGAGGTTGGCGGCATGCTCCGTGTTGCGAAACTGATAAGATGTTGTCTGGTAAATCGGGACGGCTCTGGCTCCGGTGGCGGGATCAGGGGTTTGTCCGCCGTGTACGGCCAGTGTTTCGATTTTCAAAGTCTGTTCTTTTTTTTGCATTTTCGGACCTCTAATTAAATGTGATACATAGGTTTCGGTTCTTTTTTATCTTGATGCTGGTAGGCCAATTGTTCTAAGGTAATTGATTCAAGCACTGAAGAAATGGTCTTTTCTATTTTTCGCCAGATGTCTTGGCTTGAACACTGTGGTTGCCGAGGACAGGAATTAGGGGTCTGGGTGCAGTCGATGATAGACAACCCGCCTTCTAAAATACTCACAATTTCCCGAGCGGTGATTTCAGAAGGGGGACGGCTGAGGACGTAGCCGCCGTTCATCCCTCGAAACCCCTCGACGAGTCCTGCGGACCGAAGCGTAATCAGGATTTGACTGAGGTATTTTTCGGATATGCCCTCCGAACGGGCGATGTTTTTCATATAAACAGGCCCTTTGCCGTACTGGCAGGCCAGTTCGATTAAAAAGCGTGTTCCATATCTTGTTTTGGTTGAAATTCTCATAAATTAAGACGATACATCTCTATCATATATACTACTTTTACTACTTGGTATATAATATTACAGGGAAATTTTTTGTCAAATGAAAAAGATATTTTTTGCGAGTTTTTTAAATTAAAATAAAATCCGATACAAGACGGGAAAACATAAAAAGATAAAATGGGCAGATAAAAATGAGAATTGTTATTGCTGGCTCCAAAGGTGTCGGAAAAAGCACGGTCGGCAGGCTTTTTTCGGATAAGATTGGTCTGCCGTATGTCGAGACTGACATACTGATCGAACAACAATACCTTCAAAACACAGCGGTTCAAAAGACCTGCCGGGAGATTTACAGGGAGCATGGAGCTGAGTACTTCCGTAATCTTGAAAATCAAGCCGTGCAGGCACTGGCCGAGGAAGACTGGAAGGTAATTATCACGGGGGGCTCTACTCTTTTATCAGCAGCCAATCGGCAGACACTTCGCCGGAATTCCATTTTGGTCCTTTTGACGGCGGAGCCGCAAGCAGCTTGGGAGCGGGCTGTCAAAAACGGTGTTCCGCCCTGGCTGGAAGGTCCGGAGGGCAAGGGCAAATTTCAGGAAGAATCGGCCAGACGAAATGAGGTTCTTTCTCCTTATGCGGATATTGTTTTGGATACGACTCACGGAAATCCGAAGGAGCTGGCGGAAGAGCTGTGCCAATCTGTGGCCCAAGAAATGGCTGTCCGCTGCACGAATGCGAATACGTATGGAGAGCTGATACGGGTTACGACCTTTGGGGAAAGTCACGGACCGGCCATTGGGGCTGTACTGGACGGGGTGCGTCCGGGACTGCCGTTTGACAGGGAAGAGATTCAGAAAGAGCTGAACCGTCGTCGGCCGGGCCAAAGCGATGTGACCACTCCCCGAAATGAGGCGGATTGCGTTTCCGTGCTTTCCGGAGTTTTTGAAGGCAAAACCACGGGGGCGCCGATCGCGTTGGTGATTTTTAACAAAAATCAGGACTCGCAGGCCTATGAGGGCATTAAAGACCTCTTTCGTCCCGGACACGCCGATTTTACCTTTTATAAGAAATACGGAATCCGAGATTATCGAGGAGGCGGGCGTTCGTCCGGCCGTGAAACGGCAGGGCGGGTGATGGCGGGGGCCTTTGCCAAAAGCATCCTTCAGAGACAGGGGGTCCGGATTTTGGCTCACACCGTTGAAATTGCGGGCATCCGGGCCCGGACGTTCGAGCCCGAGACAATTGAAAAGAATCCGGTCCGCTGTGCTGACCCGCGGGCGGCTGAACAAATGGCGGAGGCGATTCGGAAAGCGCGTGATGATTCGGACTCCGTCGGGGGTATTATTCAATTGGAGATTTGCGGGGTGCCGCCGGGGCTGGGAGACCCTGTTTTTGCAAAACTGGATGCGCGGCTTGCGGGAGCCCTGATGAGTCTTGGGGCTGTCAAGGCCGTGGAAATCGGAGACGGGTTTGCTCTGACTCGGATGCGCGGCAGTCAGGCCAACGATGCAATGGGGAGCGGCGGTTTTTTGAGCAATCATGCCGGCGGTATTACAGGGGGGATTTCGACAGGACAGCCGATTGTCGTGCGTGTCGGTGTGAAACCGACCTCATCGATAGCCCGTCCGCAGCAGACGCTCGATATTCAGATGCAGGACCGAGTGATTGAGACGCACGGACGTCATGATCCCTGCATTGTACCCCGGTTGGTTCCGGTGGTGGAAAGCATGGCGGCTCTGGTTCTTTGGGATGCCTGGGAAATCCAGATGCGGCTCAATCCGGATTGGGCGAAGCAGTACGGTCTGAAGTAAATTATCCAAAAGCAAAGCCATAAAAAAAGGGCCCCCTATGCGGGGCCCCTTTTTTGGCTGCATTTTCTTGTTTGTTTAGAGAGGTTTCAGAGAGGCAATCGCGTCCTGCTCTGCTTCCTCCTGAAGGACAATCGTCGGGCGAACGAGAATCAGAAGGACGGATTTGTCCTTGACCGTACTCCGATTCGAAAAGAGACGTCCGAGCACCGGCAGTTTGCTCAAACCGGGTACGCCTGCTTCGATTTCGTATTCGGCTGTCATGGTCAAGCCGCCCAGCAGTACGGTTCCGCGGTCCGGTACGGAGACGCGGGTCTCAATTGAGGAAGTCTGAATCGTCGGCAGGCTGTAATCTTCCGTGACGATTTCTCCGCCGCCTTCCGGGGTCGGCATCAGGCCGACGGCTGTATCCGTCTGCAAATTGGTCAGAAGGTCCATGTAGGTGATAATCCGCAGGAGGACATATTTTTTGTTTTCGGTGATAGTCGGCATAACGTTCAGCCGCACGCCGGTATCAATATCTTCGATCGTGTGGTCAAAATAGGCTACTGTTCGGTCGGTCCCGGCCAGCGTGGTCAGCGTCTCCGTCGTAAAGCTGGCGTCTGTTTTGACTCGCCGTTCGGTTGTGACTTCAATGTTAGCGGATTCCCCGTTCATAACCATGACCTTCGGGGCCGACAGCGACTTGGTGTTCCGATGCATTTGGGTGGCTCGAATCAGGAATTCCACCTGCAGGTCATCCATAGCACTTCCCCAGCTGAATCCCATGTCCAGTGAGGAACGAAGAGGCGTTCCTGTGGTTGTGGCATCCCCGAGGCTGGAGCCGATAAAGGTGGCTTTGGGCCTGGCCAGATTGATGGAGTCCTGGTTGATATTCTGGATAAGGCCGGTTCCGCCGCCGAACTTGCTGCCAACTTTCCATCGTGTGATGTCAAAGTCTAAACCGATTTCTTCGAGGAAGTTTTCGTCAACCAGCAGGAAACGGGCCTCAATCGCGACCTGATCACCGATGCCTTCTTTCAGTTTCTTCAGGAAGGCTTCCACCTCTTTGTGGACATCGGCGGTTTGATAAACAATCAGTTTACGAGCATTATACTGCCAGACCCGTCCTTCTCCGCCTTCGAGGTACCAGCTGAGAGGACGCACGGTCTGCTGGAGCAGATAGATGATCTCAACAGCGCGGATTTCGCCGCGCCAGTTTCCGCTCATACTGGTCATCATCATCCCGCCCATCATGCCTCCCCCCATACCGCCCATGCCGCCGCCTCCCATCATGCCCCCTCCCATCATACCGCCTCCCATCATACCCCCTCCCATCATGCCTCCGCCCATCATGCCTCCCCCCATACCTCCCATACCGCCGCCCATGCCGCCGCCGCCGCCGCCGCGGGT
>CALEDR010000033.1 GCA_937949545.1 uncultured Phycisphaerae bacterium | reverse complement strand
GACCCGAATGTGTTTGACCCGAATGTACCGATGAACACATCAAGTTACGGCTGGGAAGACGGGGTTGGAGGAGGTCTTTTGGCGACGGATTATGTGTACAAGGCCGAGAATACGACAGAGCAGGTCCAGAGCGGCAGCCGTGCCGTCAAGGTGACCGTCAAACCCATTGTCCAGGGTGCCAATAACAAAGTGTATTTTGCGTGGGTAAAAGGGCTCCAGATGGCGGAGAAAGTAACGGCGAAAGTGTGGGCCTATGATGAGAATGGTGCGGATTATCAGAAGGCTCGTCTGATTGCGGATTATGTGCCCGCCGGGAATATCGGGACGATTCTGGGGGCGGCCAGCGGCACCAGTGATTATACAACCGGCATCGGCTGGGAGCGGCTCGAGTACACCTGGAAATTTGTGGCGGATGGGGAGCGGGACGGAATGCTCATTGGATTGCAGCTGTCCGATAACTGGACGAATGTGTCCGAGGATTTCTATTTTGATGGGCTGGAAATCACGTATCCGGCACATGCCCAGATTGTACTGCCGCCAGCGTATGATCCGAGTGCCTATACGGTGTACGAATACGGCTGGGAGAATTTTGATCCGTTTTCTCCGAATTTCCGGGAGACGGTTCTGCTGGGAACTTACGGGGCTCTCCAGACCGGCTTGGAGATCGGCGAGGTTCGCAGCGGCAGCAAGGCCTTGTGGATTTCTGATGACAGTTCTTCCGATACACCGGAAGGGTATGTAGCGTGGATTCGCGGCCTGCAGCCGGGAAATTATATCAATGCTTCCTGTTTTGCAAAAAGTTATGCGGGACAGAGCAGCGGCGGGGTGCGGTTGTGGGCACATTATACGTATGATGATGCGACTATTCGAAGTTTTGCCGGTTCGGCGGGGGGATATGAAATCTATTCCAATCCGGATGAGTGGACCGAGCTGCGGAAAACATGGGTATTTCCGTCTTTGACCTATACCGACAGTCAGGGGAATCCGCATCCGGTGACGGGGATGATTTTGAAGATTCGTACGTATTCCGCTGTTGGAGAAGGCGGTTTTGTGGATGATTTGAAGATTGAAGTGCCGCAGACGGCGACGGTGCTGTTTCCCAGTCCGGATGGGCCTGCGATTTGTGTAGGCGGGCTGCCTTCCCAGTTTGATTTGGATGCGAACTGCAAAGTGGATTTAGGGGATTTTGTTTACTTTGTGCAGGATTGGCTTAAATGCAACCTGCAGCCGGCGGAGGACTGCGGGCTGTAAGGAGTGGGTTTTGGCAGAAGAAAAGGGGCCGGCGCGAGGCGTCGGCCCTTTTTTTTGAGGAAGGATACGCCAGGCCGACGAGAAGGAGGATGGCGGGTTGTGCGAGGCAGTAAAAGATGATAGATTGGACAGGGTTTGTATGCGAATAAAGATCGTGTTGTTGTGGCTGTTTGCGGTGGTGCTGCCTGCAGGGGCAAAGATGATTCGGACGGCAACCTTTAATTGTTCGCTGACCCGTTCCAAGGCGGGCGGGCTGATTGAGGATTTACGCGGCGGGCAGAATCCGCAAGCCCAAGCCGTATCGGAGATACTTCAGCGGGTGCGGCCGGATGTGGTGCTGCTGAATGAGTTCGACTGGGACGCCGAAGGAAGAGCAATCGAGATTTTTCAGAAGGAATATCTGGAGGTTTCCCAGAGCGGTCAGGATCCGCTGATCTATCCGTTTGTGTTCACGGCACCGGTCAATACGGGTCTGGCCAGCGGGTTTGATTTGGACGGGGACGGGCGGACGGATGGACCGGAGGATGCCTTCGGCTACGGCCGGTTCGAAGGGCAGTACGGGATGGTGCTCCTGTCGCGGTTTCCGATACGGAAGGAGGCCGTTCGGACATTTCAGACCTTTTTATGGAAGGATATGCCGGGGGCGCTGCTGCCGACAAGGCCCGGTACGGACAAGGAGATGTGGTACTCTCCGGAGGCCCTTGAACGCCTGCGTCTGTCATCCAAAAGCCATTGGGATGTGCCGGTGGACGTGTTGGGGCGGGTGATTCACTTTTTGGCATCGCATCCGACGCCGCCGGTCTTTGACGGGGCGGAGGATCGCAACGGGCGGAGAAATCACGATGAGATTCGGTTTTGGGCGGATTATTTGACAAAAGGCAAAAGCGGCTATATTTATGATGATGCGGGCCGGCAGGGAGGACTGGAAGAGGAGACGCTCTTTGTGATTTTGGGGGATTTGAATGCCGATCCGCTGGATGGGGATGGGCTGCACGAGGGGATTTTGTCGCTGCTCCATCACCCGCGGGTCCAGGATGTGCGGCCCGCATCGAAGGGAGCGGCGGAGGCAGCCCGCCTGGATGGAGGGGTGAACGAAGGGCATAAGGGGCCGGCGGAATTGGATACCTATCAATCGCCGCTCGGACGGCAGCCGGGAAATCTGCGGCTGGATTATGTTTTGCCTTGCAGGGAATGGAGGGTTATAAAGGCAGAGGTTTTCTGGCCGGAGCGGGCGGATCCGCTGTCGAGACTGACGGCAGGGCCGCCGTATGTCAGTTCGGACCATCGGCTGGTTTGGGCGGATTTGGAACTGCCGTAACAGGAATGGGAGTACTTCAGAATGGCTGCAAAAAATCAGAATGCTTCGAAGAAAAATTCGATTCTTCCGTGGGCGAAGAAGGGGTTTCTGGAGAATGCCCGGGTGTATTTGTCGGGTCCGATGGATTTTGTACACAGCCGCAAGCAGGAGAAGAAATGGGGCTGGCGTGTTCGAGTTGGGCAGTTTTTGAAGGAACTGGGTGTGACGGTGTTTGATCCTTGGTCCAAGCCGAGTGTGCAGGGGATGTACGGCTATGGGCGAGAGGGTGAGCAGACGGTCCGTCTGCGGGAGACGTGGACGTTTGAGCCGACGGACGAGGGGCGTCGAGCGCGCAGCCAATGCTGTCAGACCTTTCGGGAGATTATGCATCTGGATTTGCGGATGGTGGACATCAGTGATTTTGTGATAGCCTACAGTCCGACGAATATTTACAGCGTTGGCACGCCGCATGAAATTATTGTGGCATCTTTGCAGCACAAGCCGGTTTTGTTTGTCAGTCCGCCGGTGGTGTTTACGGCCTTGGAGCATCTGCGGCGGCATCTGGATGAAAAGAAGGACAGGAAGGGTCAGCGGCTTCTGGCGGATTTGGAGCGGCAGGTTCCAATCAAGCCGAATCCGCGTGGGGTTCCGAGTTTGTGGTATATGCCGCTGATCGGCAGCGAGAACTTTTTTGACGGGTTTGGGTTTTCCCGCTATCGGGAAGCCTTTGGGTGGGTGCCGGACCCGACGGACCGGCTGGAGGAGAAGTATCCGCCCAAGCGGCCGCTTCTGCCGTTTTTGGAGGAGGTGCATCGGGGAAACAAGGCCCCGCAGCGGTGGGATCCGGTCACGGAGAAAATGGTGCCGGACGATGACTGGCTGCTGCTGGATTTGGCCCACCAGAATCGGACGTAAATCCGCTGTGCTCAGTTGATTTTTTCGTAAACCCGGATGGAGTCGATGTACATCAGCTGGGGGAACGGAGTTGTGCTGTCCGGGTAGCCGGGCCAGTTGCCGCCGACGGCGATGTTGACAATAAAGAAGAACGGCTGATTGAAGGGGGCCGGATAGGGGTCGCTGGACCACCAGTTTGATGACGTATAGTAATTGATGTCGTTGAAAAACCAGCGGATTCGGGTAGGTTCCCATTCAATCGCATACGTGTTGAATCGTCCAGCCGGACTGGGGGACGGAGCATACGAGCCGCCATTGGAGTTGTGAATATACGGATTGCTGCTGCCGTAGTGGATGGTTCCATAAACAGTGGACAGAGAATTGATGGCCTCCATAATGTCGATTTCGCCGCATCCGGGCCATCCGAGGGTGGAAATATTGTTTCCGAGCATCCAAAAAGCAGGCCAGATTCCCTTTCCGCCGGCCGGCAGCTTGATACGGGCTTCCATCCGTCCGTACCGGAAAGACCGTTTATTTTGCGTCTTCAGCCGGGCGGACGTATAGGTTTTTCCGAGATGGTTTTTGCGGGCGGCGATGACCAGACAGCCGTTTTCGATATAAGAATTGTCAGGGTGATCGGTGTAATACTGCAATTCGTTATTGCCCCAGCCCCCGGCACCGATTTCCCAGGTCCAGTTGGCGGTATCAATAGAGGGGCCGTCAAATTCATCAGACCAGACGAACCGGTATCCCGGGTATTGGGGGATCGTGTTCAGCCAGCGGGAGCAGAATAAGTCAAGGTCTTCCATGTTAATCCAGTTTTGTCCAATGAGGTTGTAAGACGGGGATTCGCTAAGCCAGGCGGAGGCCAGCGGGGCAAAATCGAGCAGGTTGATAATTTGGTCAAAATTGTAGTCGGGGCTGTTGAGGACCCGGCCGTCGTCGATGAACAAATTGTCCCAGAAGGCCTTGCCGGTGGAGGGAGAACCGGTGGAGACGGTATAGCAGAGCAGCCGGGCCAGATTGGCTGAGGCAGGCACGGTGAGCGTCTGGGTGAAGGTGTACCAGGTGCCCGCGGTGTGGGAGGGCATCAGTGTGCCGACAATGGTTTCAGAGATTTTGGTGCCGGAAGAAGCGGGGCCGTTCCAGAATTCGATTTTTATGAGGGCCCGTTTATTTACGAGGATTTCGGTGGTGTGGTAAATCATCTCGCCGGAGACCTGCATCTGCATGCCGGCAGTTACAGGAACGGATTGAGACAGGCCGGTATCGTTGTCCCAAATGGCGATACCGTAGCTGCCTTTTCGATAGCCGAGGTCGGAATGATGCCAGCCGTTGGTGCCCCAGCCCTGCCAGTTGTCGGGGTATCCGTTGGCAAAGTGGCCTTTGACCACCCCGGATTCGAAGTCCCCGTTGATAAGCAGGTTTTGTCCATAGAGAGAGGTAAAGGTCAAGAGCCAGATGATTGAGATGGTTTGCCGCATTGGTACCCCCGAGTCAGTTATCAATTATCGGTTATCATCTGTCCGGATTTTGTCAGCCCAAATGAATGTCGAGGCGTCCGATTTCTCTGTTGCGGATTTTTTGTGCCGCCTCTTCTGTCAGGTACGGATTTATGATTGTATTTTGTTCATCCAGAATATACTGAACCGGCCGAACAGATGACGGTCCATAGGTGTTTTTTCGGGCCGGGTTGTGATAGACCAGCAAAATGTCCCCGAGCAGGGCACAGGCAAAGGTGTTTTCCGGAACCAGGAAGGAACGGTCCTTCCATCGAATCGTATGCGGCTGTCGGGTGAACCAGTCACCGGGAAGTACCGGGGCGGGTTCAAAAATGAGCCGTCCGGCGTCCAGACGGAAAGGACGGACGCCGACGGTCAGCAGGAGCCAGATGTGGATAAATTCGGCGGTGCTGCCGGACAGGCGGGCGACAAAGCCGCGTCCGCGGGCCTCCGGGTCCGGACAAACGGAGGAGGCGATAAAAGAGCTGTTTTCGAGGATGCTGCGTCCGTACACTTCCGGCTTCATAAAGGGCACCAGCATGGTTTGGGCATCCTCGAAGAAGTCCTCATAGAGGCCGTGCTTGAGCAGTTCGAGCAGGTATTTGTAAGTCATATGAAGCCAGACGGATTCGTTTTCGAACCAGCCGCGTGTGAAGGTTCGGGCCCGTCCGATTTCCGGCGAGCAGGATTCCAGCGATTCGTTGAGCTTGTACATCTTCAGATGCGGGTCGAGGAGGGGACTTTGGCGCACGGCGGCGGAGATACGGCGGGCGGTTTGGGTGTCGCAGATGCGCAGCCAGTGGACCTGGCCTTCGAGGAAGAGGGGCAGCGGATGGGCTTCAAACGAACGGATGTCTTCAAGACGGCCTGCCGAAGGCGGCTGCGGGGTATGAAAATAGTACGTATGAAGGAGGCCGTTTTTCGGATTGATGGACTCCTGAACGGCTTTTTCGCCGCGTGCCAGGATGCCATGCAGGAGTTTTTTGAGTACGGCTCCTTTGATGAGCCGAGTTTTGGCGGAGGTGTTTTGATAGATTTTCCGGCGGTAGGACTCCCGGATGTCGGCAGCTCGGTGCCAGGAATAATCCGAGCGGACATCGGCCAGGACGTTTTCGAGCAGTTCGGCAACGGCTTCCGGGAAGCGTGTATCCGGTATTGCCGGCAGGATGCGCAGGAGCCAGCGGGTCAGCCGGCAGATTTCCGCTGTTTCACAGGTGGAGGATCCGAACAAGCCGGGCAGACCGTTGAGGGCATCATTCCAGCCGGGCCGGCCTGCCTCCATTTCGACGCCGCGGCCTTCGAAGTCGAGAGAGACGATTTTCAGGGCCAGCAAAGCGCAGAGTTTTCCGAAGAGCGTCACCGGCGGCAGGGGGACCGGCGGACAGGGAGCATCCTGCACTGCATGCAGCTGCCGGAGTCCTTTTTTCCGGAGGAGATATTTCTGTCTGCGGTCCACAACCTGAGCCGGTTCACAGAACCATTCGATATCAGCCGGCTCCGTGAGAATGGTTTGGATGCGTTCCGGATAGAGGGCCTCATAGGATTCGAGCAGGTCAGTGATGTAGGTCCAGTGGTCTATCCAATAGCCGCCTTCGTGGCCGCAGGCCTCCAGATGAACGTCGCAGCGGGAGAGAATCTGCTCGAGCCAGGAATGCCGGGCGGAAAGATTGGGGGCATACAGGTTGGCCCAGGCGAGCAGTTCGCCGGGCAGGAAGGGCCGTTTCAGAATGGACGCAAAGGCATCTTGTGCCGCGGAATCCTCCGAAGGGCAGACGTACAGAGGATTGTGGCTTTTCGGCCAGAGCCACCGGTATCCTTTGACGGACAGGGGGTTGTAGCCGTCCGGCTGAAGCAGGGAGGCAAACATCCGGATTTCTGCATCCGCCGTTTGGGGGTAAAACCAGAGATTGTTTCGGCGGTTCTGGCAGATGTCGCGGTAGTTTCCTTCTCCGCTGGACAGAGGACAGGCAGGCAGGTCGAAGAAGTTGTAATCTCGTTCGGCGTCGCCGTGTCTGCGGGAATACAGATGCAGCAGGACAGGCCCCCGGTGGGAAGGCAGCGAATACGGAATACCCCCGCGCAGGATGTTATCGAGAAAGTTCTGACGGGCGTAGCCGTCCAGCCGCGGGTCGGCAGAGAGCGTAAAGGCGGGCGCTGTGAGCGTTTCAATGGTTTTGCGGCTCTGCCGAGAGGCGGTTTCAAAATCAGATAATTTCTGGAAATTGGACAGGAACGTCCTCAAAAGCGATTCATTCGGGGCCGTTCCGGCGATAGACACCAAGACAAGGGATTCCTGCGGTCCCAGAGCGGTCTGAATTGGCGTCAAAGCGCAGGGGAGCTTGTTTTCGCCGACTTGAATGGAACGGTCGGGCAGCCCCTGCGGGGTAAAGTGCCGCGGCAGAAGGAGGTCCTGGTCGGTCCCGAAGATGACGTCCGGGTCGTAGTAGGGTTCGACGGGCAGGAGATAATCGCCCTCGCTGAGCCAGGAGGCGTAGAAGTTTCCGCTTTGCACCTCCTCGACTTCAGCCTCATCGTGAACCCGGACGCGTGCGGCATAAAACGGGATGCGGCCGTCGATGAGCCGAACGGAGGCATAGGCTTCGTAGATTCGGCGCATGGTTTTGATACCCAGTTCCGTAAAGCCTGCCGGCAGCAGCTGCGCCAGTCCGTCCAAGAGTAGGAGTTTTCTAGTTTTGGTCGTCAGGTTCGAGACGGTCAGAAGGCGAATGAGCGAGCCGAGCGGCTGATTGACGGGAGAAAAATAGACGACTTCGAATCGAAGGCCGAAGGGCTCGTTGTCTTCCCGGATTTTGATCCGGTCCGTCTCGATCCAGAGCGAACGTTGGACACTGTCTGCCGGACGGTTCCGAAGCCCGAAGGGTTCAAAGATGACCTCGTCGGCGCAGCAGAAGGTGCGAAACCCCTGAATCGGGGTCATCTGATACGCCCAGTTGGCAGGCAGAAATTCGAGGATGGCGTGATTTTTGTTGGCGACACCGAAAGAGGAGACGGCCTGTCCGCGGTTGACATACAGGCACCAGAGAGGCACGCCGTCCAGTCCGCCGATTCCGGGGAGGAATCCGGCAAAGGCTGGCCGGCTGTCATATTGGTCAATGCGGAAGACCCCGCCGGACTCAAGATGATAACCGGTCGGCAGTTCGGTTTTCGTTTGGAAGATTTTCGGGTTGGCGATTTTTGTTTTCATGGATTCGGTCCGTGTGGGGCTCAGTTCGGAGAAGGCGGTGCGGTGGTGCTGCGGACGCAAAGTGTTTCGTCGAGGACCACCCGTTTAGGCTTTTGTTTATCAGACTGCGTGATTTGTTCGAGAAGCAGCTGAGCGGCGAGGGTTCCCATTTGGGCTGAACCCAGGTCTATAAAAGTCAGGCCCGGGCTCATAATTTTGTTGGCGTAGTGATCACAGAAGCACATGACGCTGAGCCGTTCGGGGACGGGGATTTCGAGGGAGTGTGCGGCCTGAAGAAGGTTCAGGGCTTCCATATGACCGTAAGCTAAGATAGCGGTCACTTTTCGTTCAAACACCAGTTCCTGGAGAAGTTTTTCGGTGTCTTCGAGCACGTCGAGGGAGCTGATGATGGGGTCAAGACCGTTTTTCTTCATCTGGGCCAGATACGTTTCCTGGCGGTCTGCGATGCTCGAATGGCCGACCATCATATATTTTCGGGGCGGCGGTGTATAGGCGATTTTGCGATGCCCCAGCTCCATCAGATGTTTGAGGGCCAGGCGGGTTCCCTGGACGTCATCAGGGACTACGGAGGTTCCTCCGGCAGGGGCGGGGCCGTTAATGACGACATACGGGATACCCAATTGAAGGATTTCCTCCATAGTCGGTTCGGTGCAGCGGGCAAGGATGATCGCACCGTCGATTTTCCAGGCGGGCATTTCGCTTTCGTCGGGTTTGTGTTTGGACATGTCAACCGTCACGTCAAAGCCCTGTCCCTTGGAATCGATAACTTCGGTGATGTGGTTGACGATGGTCTGATAGATGTTTCCGAGCTGGCTGAGGGCGTGATTGCCGCCGATAATGTGAATCATCTTGGTAGACCGCATCGTCAGACTCTTGGCGATGAGGTTGGGGCGGTAATTCAGTTTGCGGGCGATTTCGAGGACACGCTGCCGCACTTCCTCTTTGACCGAGAAGCCGTTTCCGAGCCGGTTGTTCAGGATGCGGCTGACAGTGGATTTGCTGACGCCCGCTTGGGCGGCTACATCGCTCAAATTGGGAGCTGTCGATTTCATCGCTGCAAGTTCCCTCTTTTATTTTCTTGTTCAAAAACACAATTAGAAACCGTTTGCTTATGAATGCATTATATCTTTTCAGGGGTCGGATGTCAACGATTCTTTTTAAGGGTGCGGCCGCAGAGCATAGCTGAAGATTATCGGACGAGTCTGAGGGCATAAAGTTTGATGGTGTGGTTTCCCTGGCTGCCGGGGAAGTACAGACCAATTCCTTTGAGGGCGAACAGGTCCACTCGGCCGGCTCCTTTTTGATTGCCCCAGGCGGTTCTGGGTTCCAGCTCCGCCAGATTCAGCCGATAGATTTTGCGGGTTCCGCTGCCGTGAATGAGGGCAAAAATGAAACTTTCGGCGTCATCGCCGGCCCGGGTGTCATAGGAGGCGGCATCAGGACGATCGACCCCTGCTTCATCGATAAAACATTGAAAAGCAAGGGCTTGCGGGATTTCGGCGTCGAGCTCAACGGCGCTGTAGCCGTCCAGATCCGAGGCGAAATCGGCTCCGCGGACACTTTTGGCGCCTTTGGGGCCGAACAGGAGCAGACCGCAGCCCCAGTCGCGTCCGGTTTGCAACGCGATTTGAACGCCCTGATTTTGAGCAAGTGCTTCGAGCTGGATGGAGGCATCCGGGGCCTGGAAGAGTTCGGGATTTTTAAGCGGTTCGGCGTGGAGGAGGTCAATGGAGGGCGAGCGTTCAGGACGCTGGGCGATTTCGAGGCGAACTTTTTTGGGTTTGGGCAGTTCAGCTGGGGCCGTTTTGGAGGATTTGGCGTGGATTTCGGCGATTTGAGAATTGGTTTGCTTCATTGCGGCAAGCAATTCCGTGTACTGGCGATGATAAATATCCACAATGCCGTAATTGGAGTTTTCGCCGTCAAAACGGCCTTGCGGGGACTGGTCGGCAAATTCGAACCAATGGGCACCAATCACGATGGGGTAAGACAAGAGGTCTTCGACATATTTTTGATAGTTTTCGGCACGCTGGGCCTGTGTTTTCACGACCGCGCCGGCACCGCCGGTGTTGGGATTGCCGCTGGTGTTTTCTTCAGCACGCCAGGAATATTCTGTGATGAGAAGGGGTTTTTGTCCGCCCCAAATCCAGTAGCGGGCGATCATATCCGGATCGGCGGCGGGGGCGGCACGATAGTCATTAAAGGAGATGACATCGCAATAGCGTCCGCAGGCCTCAATGACCGGCTGAGGGGCATAGGCGGCAAAGCGGGTGCCTAAGATGAGGACACCGGGCATCATTTGGCGAACGACTTGGGCAGAGAGGCGATAAAAAGCGTCGGCGGCATAGCCGATAAAAGCCTGCCGGTCCTGATGCGCCGCCGGACTCAGGCAGGAGCGGGCGTAATCGGGGGTCAGATTGTCCCACGAATCGAGCGGTTTGCCCCAGGCCTTGGCGAGATTGTCTGCAGAACTGTATCGCTGCTGGAGAAATTTGACGGCGGCTTGATGAGCGGCATCTTCTTTAGGCAAGGCCAGGGCGGCTTCAAGGAGCGTGGAATTGGGGATTTCGCCCCAGGGAGCATGGCCGTACCAGGGCATTTCGTTATCCAGGAAGACCCCGAGCAGATTGCTTGTGTGAGGATAGCGTTCCAGAGCGGTTTGGATATTTTGACGCACACGTTTTTCGAAATCCGGTCGGAGGGCATCGAGGCAACGGTCAGAACTGTGGGCGGCCACATATAGGCAGATGGTGCCCGGGATGGGCCCATCATAAAGCCGCCCGTCGGACCAGGCACCGAGGGTATTAAACCCGTGGTCACGGAGCAGCTGCAGGACCTCCTGTTTCCAGGCGTGAAAATCGCCGCCAAAGACAGTGGGAACAGGATTATAATACTGCGTGTTTGGGCGGGGACGGAATGGTTCGGGAGTGATGTTGTTGATGCCGATAGACAAGAATCGGCGGCCTGCCGAATCGGCGAACCAATATTTTCCGTTTTCATCTTTTTGAACGGTATAAGGGCCGCTCAGGACAGCGGGATAAGCCGGTGAAGGTTGAGCCTGCAAAAGCAGGGAAAAAAGCAGCAGAAAACAGGCCGAGAGAATTACAGCCGTTCCGAACATTTTTGGACGGATTAGAAACAATGAGGCCATGGACATTTCTCCTGAGGAGATGTTTTTAGGCAACTTCATTAAAAACCGTTTGCTATTTTAAAATATTTTGCGTTTTCGTCAAGAGAAATCTTGACAGAGGCCGCCGGGTTTTTTAGGCTGACATTTGGAGGGTTCAGGAGCGGCGATCAGTTAAATCGGAAAGGAGACAGATGATTTTCGGGTCTTTCTCGAAAACGGCCCCCGAAGACCGGATTGGGCTGTTGCAGAAGTCAGCGTATGCGGTGGGGATGTTTGTCAACAACCTTCAGGCGGCAGCCCTGCCGGCGATGGTGGTGATTCTGAATCTGGGGCTGAAGGTGGACCCGGTGCTGGTGGGTTTGCTGGCCGCTGTCCCGCGCGCGTTTGATGCCTTGACAGACCCGGTAATGGGATACATCTCCGACAACACTCGCTCGAGATGGGGGCGGCGGCGTCCTTATATTTTCTGGGGGGCTATTCTGTCGGGGGGGATTTTTGCTCTGATGTGGCAGCTGCCGGCCGGACACAGCCAGGCGTTTTATGTCTGGGTTTTCCTGACGGCTTCACTGGTATTTTTCGGGGCCTACACGGTTTATGCGACGCCGTTCGTGGCGTTCGGCTATGAGATGACGCCGGATTATCACGAACGCACCCGCCTGCATACCTTCGCCAATACGGTGGGGCAGGCCGCCTGGCTGATTGCACCGTGGTTTTTTGCGATTGTGGTCAACGAAAAACTCTTTGCGGATAAAGTTCAGGGAACACGGGTTTTGGCGGTCTTTATCGGGGCAGCGGTGGCGGTGCTGGGGGTGGTGCCGGCGATTTTCTGTCGAGAGCGGTTTGCCCAGATGCCGCCGGCGGCGCAGACGCAGGGCGGTGTATGGAAGAACCTTCTGGATTTTTTTAAGACATTTGGACAGACCTTTCGATGCCGGCCGTTTGTGAAGCTCTGTGCCGCGACGTTTTTGGTATTCAACGGCTACCAGCTGGGCGTGTCGTTTTCCCTGTATGTGATGATTTATTACGTGTACCATGGAAGCGACTCACAGGGCGCTCATCTTCAAGGTTTGTACGGGACACTGATGTCGGCGGTCACCCTGGTGATTGTGATTCCGCTGACCGGCTGGGTAGCGACGCGTATCGGCAAGCGTCTAACCTTTTTCTGTACCATCGGCCTGTCGCTGATTGGGTATGCCCTCAAGTGGGTCGGGTATAATCCGAATCATCCGTATTGGCTGCTCTATGCCGCTCCGCTGGTGGCGTTCGGGACGGGGTCGCTGTTTACCTTAATGGGCTCGATGATTTCGGATGTGTGTGATTATGATGAACTGCAGAGCGGGCAGCGGCGGGAGGGAATGTTTGGGGCGATTTACTGGTGGATGGTGAAGGTGGGGATGTCCGCAGCCGGATTGCTGGCCGGGATTCTGCTGCGGCTGTCCGGCTTTGATGTGAATCTCGGCCCCGCTCAGCCGGAAGCGGCGATGTTCTGGCTGCGGGTGTTTGATGTGGGGATTCCGCTGGCGACCTCCGCATCGGCAATGGCGGTGATTTATCTGTATGAGATTGATGAAAGGAAAGCCAACGAAATCCGGCAGATTTTGGAAAAACGAAGGGGCAAACGGCCCGCATAATCTTTTCCGCCGCCTGCCGCTGTCAAAATCGGAACGGGGATCCTGCAGAAGGTCAAATGCCTGACAGCCGGGTGTCTTCCGGGGAACAACGGGAACACTTCAACAGGGGAAGATTCTGCATCCGTCCGATCGATTTTGGCGGCTGGTCTGAGGGGTTGTACAGCGAAAAGCGGGGGTGTACAATAGAAGTATGGAAAAGGGGCGAATGGTTTTGCTGGGTATGGGGGTGATAAGCACAGGCCTGCTTTTTTGGAGTTCCTGCCGGAAGCCGCTGCCGAATTCTTCCGGGGAAGACAAGCCGAGTACTTCTGCTGAACGGTCTGAGTCGGCGGTTGTGCCGGAGCGTTCGGCGGGGTGGAATCGTCCGCGCACGGCGGAACGGCAGCGCGAGCGGATGGAGATGGTTAATCGGATTCGGCAGGACTACGGCCTGACGGATGAGCGGGTGTTGGAGGCGATGCAGAATGTGCCGCGGCACTGGTTTGTTCCCGCCTCTCAGCAGGCGTATGCTTATGTTGATTCGCCGTTGCCGATAGGGTACGGACAGACGATTTCGCAGCCCTTTATTGTGGCGTATATGACCAGCGTACTGAAGCTGGAGCCGAATGAGCGGGTGCTGGAGATTGGGACGGGGTCGGGGTATCAGGCGGCGGTGCTGAATGAGTTTACGCCGCATGTGTTTACGATTGAGATTGTGCGTCCGCTGGCCGAGCGGGCGAAGGAGACGTTTGCCCAGTATGGATACGAGACGATTCAGGTGCGAATTGGGGACGGCTATAAGGGCTGGCCGGAGGCGGCGCCGTTTGATGCTGTGATTGTGACATGCGCGCCGAATGAAATCCCGAAGCCCCTGTTGGAACAGCTCAAGCCCGGCGGGAGGATGATTATTCCGGTGGGCAGCGAATGGGGCGTGCAGGAACTGGTATTGGTAGAGAAGGACAGACAGGGAGGGATTCGCAGGCGTTCTGTAATGCCCGTGCGGTTTGTCCCGCTGATACGCGAAAAAGAATAATTCCAAAAGGGACGAAGGCCGTGGGTGCAAAAAATGGTGCCTGTCCCTGTTTTTAAGCCGGTTTGCGGGCGGCGGAGGCGCAGAAACGCCCCATCAGCATCATTACGCGGTTGAGTTTGTCGGGGGAACCATCCATTTCGGCATACGCGGTGATCAACTCAAGCAGTTCGGGGTCGGGGTCTTTGCGGCCGTACTGATGGGAGGTATTCACAATACCGGCGTCAAGGCCGTACTCCATGGCCTTGGCAACATAGGCACGGCAGATGCCGATTTTGCGTCCGGGCAGGTCTCGGCAGCAGTTGCTGATGCCCAGCGAACAGTGACAGTGCCTGAGTTTGGGGTCGCTTTTGATGCGTTTAATCGTTTCAAAGGCGCGGTAAGTGTAGCCGGGGATGCCGGGCTCCATCGGCAGGTCGATGGCGATGGGAAAGACAGTAGAGTCGAAGAAGATTTCATCGGGTTTGAAGCCGTACTGCATTGCTTTGTCGTAGAGGGTGTGGGCGAGCTGGACGAGCTCTTCGACGGAATGCGAGCCGCCGGGGCCTTTGGGGCGGCCTTCGGTTACCAGCAGGCCGATGAACCGGAAGTCATACTGCCGCTTGAGGGGCATAATTTGATCGGCGGTGAAGACTTTAATGGAATTGAGCAGCGGGGGTTTGACGGGCTGGTCGGTGTTGTACCATTCCTGCAGACCGGTGATGAGAACGTCATTGTTGCTGGTATCGATGCAGACGGGGACGCCTTTGCCCCAGCGGCGGACGAGTTTGACGTATTCTTTCATCATCCGCACCGCGGTTTGCGGATTGTCTTCCCCGAAGGCGTCGAGGTTGACGGCGATATAGTCGGCTCCTTCATCGGCCTGGGTTTCGATGAGGGCCTGGATGTACGACAGCGGGCTGCTGGGGGCGATATAGGCGTTCGGGCCGAGGGTGTCCAGTTCTTTCATCACGGCGCCGGTTTTGGGAATCGAGGCATGGATGGCTTCACCGATTTGAATCAGAGGTGCGTGCATCGTATGGTCCTTTCCGAATAGATAGTTGATAATCGAGCTTGTATGTTCAAGGGACGGAATGCGCGGTTTGTTGATGCGGGTGCGGAGATTTTGCCGGCCGTCGGGTTCGGTAAGGGCGAATTGATAGACCGTTTCGCCAACGCAGATGCGGTTCAGATTGTTGCCGCAGAATCCGTTCACGGCCGCATCCCCGCAGGGGACATTGTCGAGGCCTTTTTCGCATTCCCCGAGGGTGCAGCAGCCGAAATTTTCGGGCAAATAGCAGTCGCCGCATTCTTCGCATTCAAAAAGGAGGTATTTAACGGGTTTTTCGACAGCGTTAAAAAGTTTATAGGTACAGTTTTGTTCGTTATCGGCTCGGAAGAAACGGAGGGTTTTTTTGAAGGCGTGAAAGCCGATATGGTTTGGGTCGAGCAGGGAGCGGTGCATAAAGTCAAAGAAGCGTTTGCGGACGGTTTTTCCGGGGGTTGAGAGCAGGGTTTGTCGGCCGGCGTCATCGTGGAGATAAAAGGTCTTTTTCGGAGGCCAATAGAGATTGTCCCGGAAGGGCTGCCAGTCAGTTCCGATTTCAGCGGCTCGGTGAAGGATTCGGATAAAGGTTGGGTAATCGTGGACGCCGCCGATATCGGCGCCGGCGGCGCCGATGGCTCGGTACATCGCAATCTGCTGGGCAGCCCGCTCGATGTGCTGCTCGACAGATTCGGATTGAAGTTTGGCTAAGAGTTCATCGCTCACAAAGCATCCGGGAAGCTTAACGTCATGCATCAGGCGGGGAGCAGGAGTGAGCGTTGTGAGCCAATAGACATTCCCGATAACGGGAATACTGATATGATTATCTCGGAGATACTGCATTAACTCGAGGGATTTTCTCCAATCCCAGCCGACCTGAGTGATGAGGAATTGGGCGCCTGCGGCGATTTTCTTTTCCATTTTGTAATATTGCTGCATCAGGGACGGCTCGGTGTATTTGAACGGCGAGACAGCCGCGCCGGGGAAAAACTGATGGATGGAATCCCACCGGCCGGGTTTGGCACACAGGACGGCTTTTTGGTTTTCGCGTTTAATCAGCGACAAGAGCCCAATTGATTCAAGCTCGAAGACTCCTTTGGCCATGACGGGTTTGTCGCCGGTGAGGGCAAGGATGCTTTCGATGCCGCGCTGTCGATATCCGACCAGAGAACTCAGGAGCGAATCTGCGTTGGCGTCTTTGCAGGTCAGGTGAGGTATGATATCCAGATTGTCCGCAAGGTGGTTCTGGTCGAAGACGGCGATGACATCGGCGGGGTCGAGGTTGGCGATGCCGCCGGGATTTTGAGGGAGTGTGATGCCGGCTAAGAGGAAGTCGGAGGGAATATCTGTGCCGCTTTTTTCCTGATATTGTTTCAAAAAATTCAGAATAGGGGCAAAACTGTAGTTAGGGCCGCCGGTTAACTCGGCGATAACGGCAAATTTCTCTTTTTTGTTCAAGATTTGTTTGAGTGTTTGTTTGCCGGACATAAAGGATTCTCCCTTAGAGCTGGATTCCCGCCTTCCTTCTTCGCGGAAGCTTTGAAGGACATGGTGCAGGAATGACAGCGGAACATATTTCTGAGCAGGTATTATGCATATAGGAGAAGAAAAGACGCAACTTTTTTTTGGGGATGTTCTTTAAGGAGGTTTTCGGACGAATAGTCAAATTGTGGAAAACCTGTGAACAAAGTTTCTAACCGAATTTAAATACAAGGAATAATAGGTCTATATTGGTGTATTCTGACTCAAACAAAATAAGAAAATAAATGCTTTCGTATTTTTTCTAAAAAGATTTTTCTATAAGTTATTTTGTATAAAGAAGTTGATGTTGTTCAAATGCAGAAACAACATAATATACCAACCGGTATGTATATATAATACGCTTTGTTAGGTTTTTGTGTATTATAGAGGGCACAACTATAAAATTGTGAATGATTCGTGGATAAGTATGTTTTTTGAATTTGGTATGTTTGCGGCTTTCTTAAATTACGGGCCGTAAACAAGGATGCAAGAGGAGCTTTGGAGAAAAGAGTTCTTGACAGAAGGAGTCGATTGGATTAGGAAGGCAACAGTAAATCAAAAAACTGAATTTAACAGAAACAGGAGGTTAAGCCATGGACCAAAATATGGAGGGTCAAAATCCTGCTGCTGCACCCAATGAAAGTGTAACCCCATCCAAGGATGCATTGAATCTGGCCGTTTTATGCCATGTGCTGGGTTTTTTCACGAGTTTTTTGGGGCCGCTGATTTTGTGGCTGATGAAGAAGGATGTTGATAGTTATGTAGAGCATCACGGACGGGAAGCGCTGAATTTTCAGATTACGCTTCTGATTGCTTATATTGTCGGGGGTATTCTGACTTTCGTATGCGTTGGGTTTGTGATTCTTGCGGTAGCATGGATTGGGAATATTGTTTTTTCTATATTGGCAGCGGTGGCAGCGTCAAAGGGGCAACGCTACCAGTATCCGGTTTGTCTGCGTTTAATCAAATAAAAATGAGGGGAGAAAACGAGGCGGCATGTCTTTTTCCTGTGAAAGGACATGCCGTTTTGCTGCGCCCGCAGAGCGGAAGAGTCGTTGCAAAACCGCCGGGCGGTGTTATGATGGCCCTGATGGCAAAAGATAAGGAAAAAGAACATCAGTTGGGTACAGAGCCGATCGCCCAGAACAAGAAGGCACGGTTTGAGTATGAAATCGTCGAAACGGTCGAGGCGGGGATTTCTCTGCTCGGGACCGAGGTAAAGAGCCTGCGCGCCAAACAATGCGATCTGGAGGGGACCTATGCGAAGATTCAGGATGGGGAATGCTGGCTGATCGGATGCAAGATTGCTCCGTACCTGCAGGCGGGCGGAGCCAATCATGACCCGGTCCGAAAGCGAAAGCTGCTGCTGCATCGCAGTCAGATTCGCAAGATTCGCAGCAAGCTGGAACAGCGGGGGTTTACGCTGGTGCCGCTGAAAGTGTATTTCAATGCAAGAGGGTATGCCAAGGTGGAATTGGGGCTGGTGCGAGGGAAACGGCAGTATGACAAACGGCAGAAGATGCAGGAACGCCAGATGAAGCGGGATTTGGAACGGGGCAGGAAGAAGTACAAAGGGAAATTTTAAATCCTAGATCTTAAACTCTAAATCCTAAACACAGAACGAAAGATAAAAAAACTGGAGAAATCCGATGGCTGAGGAAAAAAAGATTTTTATTGATGAGGACTGGAAAAGTCAGGCCCAAAAGGAAAAAGAGCGGCTGAAGGCGCAGGAGGAGGCCTCCAAGAAGGGGGACCAGGAGAAGGGGCCGATGGAGATGCCGCCGGCGGATTTTCTGGGGCTGGTGAGCATTCTGGCCTCTCAGGCGTTCTATGCGCTGGGGGTGATTCGCAGTGCGGCGGATAAGGACAAGGAGATTGAGCCGGACCTGCCGATGGCACGATACCATATCGATCTGCTGGCGATGCTGGAGGAAAAGTGCAAGGGGAATCTGACGAGGGAGGAACAGGCCGTTCTGACGGAGACGCTCTCTCAGCTGCGGATGGTGTTTGTGAAGCTGTCGATGTGAAAGGCTTTGAGCGGGCATGATAAAGCCGGAGGAGTGGAAAAAGGGGATTGACGGTCTTTATCGTGCCGCCGAGCCGGACGGAACGTTTCATTATACGTTTTTTAAGGCCAGGGGAATCAAAGAACTGTGAGCACAATTCTGGATGAAATACTGGCTCATAAGAGGCAGGAGGTAGCGGTTCGCAAGGAACAGGTGCCGCTGGAGGAGCTGCGCAGGAAGATCAGCGGGCTTCCGAAGTGCCGCAATTTTTATCAGGCGGTTACAAAGAAGAATCCTCGAGGGCTGAATGTGATTGCGGAGGTCAAAAAGGCCTCCCCCTCCGCAGGGGTCATCCGGGAGCATTTCGAGCCGGTGGAGATTGCGCGGATTTATGAGCGGTGCGGGGCGGATGCCATCAGCGTCCTGACGGATGAAAAATATTTCGGGGGGAAGCTGGAGTATCTGACGGCGGTCAAAGAAGCCGTGCGTGTGCCGGTGCTGCGGAAGGATTTTATTGTGGACGCCTATCAGGTATATGAGGCGCGGGCGGCGGGAGCGGATGCGATTCTGCTGATTGCCGAGGCGCTGCCGCAGGGCCAGATTATGGATTTGATGATTCTGGCCAATCAGCTGACCCTGACGGTGCTGCTGGAGGTGCACGAGGCGGATAGTTTGCTGCAGATGCGCAGTCTCATCGGTTTTCCGCAGAAACATTACAGTGTGCTGGGGATTAACAACCGGGACCTTCGGACGATGAAGGTGGATTTGAATCATACCCGGCGGCTGGCGGAACTGGCGGATAATCGCCGGGAGGTGATTGCCGAAAGCGGAATTCATACGCGGCAGGATGTCGAGATGCTCAGGGGATTGGGAATTGGAGGGGTGCTGATCGGTCAGGCCCTGTGCGAAAGCCGTTCGATTGAAGAAAAGTTTGAGGAACTGTTCGGCGGCGGGAGCGCATAGGTGGACGGGCTGATTTTGCTGAGTATTGGATTGGTGATGGGGCTGTTTGGGGGGCTTCTGGGGATTGGGGGTTCGATTGTGATGATTCCGGCGCTGACGCTGGTCTATGGAGAGAATCAGCATTTGTATCAGGCGTCGGCGATGATTTGCAATTTTTTTGTGGCGGCGGCCTCGCTGGCGGCTCATTGGCGGGCGGAGGCATTTGTCGGGTCGGTCTTGAAGCGGATGCTGCCGGCGGCGGTGGCGGGGATTGTCCTTGGGGTAGCCCTGAGCAACTGCCGATGCTTTGAGGGCCGGAACAGTTTTTATCTGGCTCGAATGTTTGGCGGCTTTCTGGTGTATGTGGCGGCGTACAATTTGTGGAAATTCTGGTCCCCGCCGGAACCGAGGAGGAAACCGCCTGCGTCCGAAAGGATTCGTGAGTTTTTTTCGGTGGGAATCGGGTTTCTGACAGGTATCGGAGCCGGGCTTTTGGGGATTGGGGCTGGGACTGTGTCAACGCCGCTGCAGCAGCTGTGTCTGAAACTGCCGCTTCGGAATGCGATGAGCAATTCGGCGGCGGCGATTGTCTCGATGGCCTGGCTGGGTGCCGTTTATAAGAATGCAACTCTGGCCGAACATGGAATAGCGGTTGGGCAGTCGATTCGAATTGCTCTTTGGGTGCTGCCGGCGGGGATGGTCGGGGGATATTTGGGGGGGATTCTGATGCACAAATTGCCCAAAAACCTTGTGCGGGCTGTCTTTACGGCGGTATGTATTTTTTCGGCCTATCGTTTGCTGACGATTCAGCCGACCCGATAAAAAAACAAGATTCAGAACTCGCTTCCCGGCAGTTTCATTGTTTTGCGGGGAAAGGCATTCCGCAAAAACGGCTCAAAGTTTCGGTTTCAGGGGGCTCTTAAAAATCCAATTTTCTTCAAAAAATACCAAAGTCGGGGTTTGTTTACATCTGATAAAAGAAAAGATTCCGAAAACAAAAAAGGATATATGGAGTCTAAAGATACATTTTTGAAGCTGTTTCTTGCCCACAGCAATCATTTGTTCAGTTTCATTCTGACGCTGGTGCCGAATTATTCGGATGCAGAGGATTTGCTGCAGGAGACGGCTTCCCTGATGTGGGAAAAGTTTGAGACCTATCGTCCCGGAAGCAGTTTCTGGGCGTGGGCGCGTCAGATTGCCCGCTACAAAATTGCCAATTATTATCGGATTAAAAAGAGCCAGTTTCAGCTGGATGAAGATTTGCTGGAGGATTTGGGGGCGGCTCATGAGCGGATGGTCGGCCATTTGAATGAGCAGAAAGCGGCGTTGACCGGCTGTCTGAAGAAACTTCGCCAGGACGATTTGAATCTGATTCGGATGAAGTATTTTCAAAATCTGTCGATTGCGGAAATTGCCCGCCAAAGCAATCGGTCGATTCATACGCTTTATAAGAGAATTTCTTTTATCTATTTTCTGCTGCAGGACTGCGTACAAAAAACCCTGGCGGCGTGGGATATCCGGTATGAATCAGAATGAGTGCATCCGGTTTTATGAACTGATTACGGCGTCTGTGGACGGGACAATCAGTCCCGAAGACTTTGCCCGTCTGAAAGAGATTCTGCGGCGGGAGCCACAAGCCCGTAAGCTGTATGCCGATTATATGGCGATTTTGACCCATATCAGAACTTTGCCGGAGCTGCAGGAGCCGATGGGGACCGAAGACGGCCAGGACAGCGGACTGGATATGGAACTGTGGGCGGCTCTGGCGGCGTCGGAAAAAACAGCGGAGACGATTGACCTGCCGAAGAAAGAGGAGTCGGTCTGCCGGGAGGAACGGAGGGAGAACCGGCGAGAGCAGCCCGTAATCAGCCGTCTGTCGCTTTATGCCCTGCTGATGTCCTCCGCAGCGCTGATTTTTTTGGTGGTGTATGCCTTTTTGTTTACGGGGGCTTCACGTCCGACTGTAGCACGGCTGTCGAAAACAGCCGGGGCGAAGTGGGGAGATGGGAGCGGCCCTTTGAGCTGGGGCAGTGAGCTGAAGACAGGCCCGCTGCATCTGGCGGAAGGATATGCGGAACTTCTCTTTGAGGGCGGGACGACGCTGGTGGTGGAAGGGCCCTCGAGGCTGGTTCTGGAGTCGACCAGCCAAATCTTCCTGCAGGAGGGCAAGGTGGTGGCGAAGATGGAAGGAGGCAAGGAGGGCTTTGTCGTTCGTTCGCCTTCGGCCAGCGTAGTGGACTATGGGACAGAGTTTGGGGTTCAGGTTTATCCGACAGGCCATACGGAAACCTATGTGTATGAGGGGCAGGCAGAGATTCGGGATTCGTCCAATCCGGTTCGTTTTCGGCAGCGTCTTCTTCTCAGTGCCGGGCAGGGGGCGGAGGCGGATGCGGGCAGCCGAATTGCCGTCAAACTGATTGACCCCACTCGTTTTGTCCGGACGGAAGAGATGGATATCCGTTTTCAGGCACAGAAAGAGGGCGGCTATTATCGATGGAAGGCCTATTCGTATTCGCTTCGCCGCGACCCCTCTCTGGCGGCTTATTTTCCCTGCGAACGTGCCCTGTCGGACTCGGATGTGCTGGACAATGTCGTGTCAGAGCGGTTTGGAGTCGGACACGGCCGGCTGGGAGAGGGCTTTGCCGCTGCGCCGGAGTGGACGAGCGGGCGATGGCCGCAGAAGAGCGCCCTGCGGTTCGACCGGCGGAAGGGACAGGGGGTTCGAGTGCCCTCGCATCCGGCGCTGTGTCTGACCGGGCCGATTACGCTGGCGGTGTGGGTGAATCTGCAGGAAAATCCGGAGGCGCTGGGCGGTCATATTCTTTCATGTCGGGACGGCAATCGGGTCAATTTCCAGCTCAGTTATTTCAACGGGTGGAACAGCGCCGGTCAGGAGGATTATACGATACAGTTTCTGCGGTATCAGTTTTTTACCAAACTCAGCAGTCAGCCGGTTTTGCTGGAACCCGGCCGATGGACCTTTCTGGCGGTCACGCATGACGGCAAGACAGCGTCGTTTTATGTCAACGGGACGCTCCACAGTACAGTACCCTATGTTTATCAGGCGGAACCGGCGGCGGCGGATTTGCTGATCGGCGATGTGGACGTGCCCGGGGTGGATTATTCGTTCAAGAGGTTTCACGGGATTTTGGATGAGGCGGCGATTTTCAATCGGGTTTTGAGTGCCCGGGAGATTCGGCAGATGTATGAAGCCGGAAAGCCGTGATTACGGCAAAAGAGTCTGGATTCCCGCCTTCCTTCTTTGCTGAAGCTGACAGGTCACGGGAGGGCGTTCGGGTTTTGGGGTGGGCGGTCAATAAAAAAACGGGAGGAAGTTTCATTTTCAAGAGGCGTTTTTTCGGAAAGGGTCTGACGATGGAAAGGATGAGAAGCGGATTTTTGGAATTGTTTGTCTGGCTGGCCTGCGGGACGGCCGCCGTGGGATGGACCGGGAGCGTCTATCAGGGCGTTTATGTTGATGCAGCAGAAAGCAATACGGCGGCGGTCAGCGGTCAGAGCCCGTGGAACAGCGGAACGGGGGATACGGCGGGTCTGTGGAAACTTCGCAACACCTTTGGCAACGAAATGATGCTGTGGGAGGCCAACGGCAACACATCTTATTTAGGGGACTGTCCGATGCTGGTGACGACGGTTTCCGGACTGATGCCGGGATTTCGGTATGCGGTTTCCGTGGTGTACTGGAATCCGTCCGGGCAGAATATTCGTCTGCTGGCAGGGTTGAGTTCCGACAGTTTAAGCGAGTTTAATACGAACAACGGCAGCAGCCGACAGACCGGGGCGGTGGATGCGGACCGGTATGAGTATGAAGGTCTGATTGGAACGGTTCAAGCGGACAGTGCGGGGACGATTCGGGTTTATATTGACGACATCGCCAATACGTACCGGAGCTGGTACGATGGGCTGACGGTTCGGGCGCTGGGGGCTTCGGAGCCGAATCCGGCGGACGGGGCGGTGGATGTGCCGGGCGGGCAGAATCTGATGCTGCAGTGGGCGATGCCGACCGATGCAGCCAACCCGAATCAGCCCAGTCCCTATGTGAGTAAGCATTATTTGTATTTGCGGAAGAACGACCCGAATCTGGCGGGCGTCGTTCCTCTGGAAGTTGCTGTTTCCTCGAATCCGGCAGCACAAAGCCGAACGGTGTTTGTGGAAAACAATGCTGTCTATTACTGGAGGGTGGATGAGAGCATTCAGGGGTCTGGGCCGAATGACCCCAATACGGTTCAGGGGGATGTGTGGACGTTCCGGACGACGCAGACGATTCCGACCTTTGAGCCGCCGTACGGCAGTCAGCCGAGCGGTGCAGCGGCATTTGTCGGACAGGAAATCACTTTAACGGCGCAAGCGGGAGTTTCACCCGGTCAGGACAGTGCCTTTGCTTATCAGTGGTACAAGGGGCCGTCCGGTGTAACGACCCGTCCGGTGGTCAACGAGCCGGGGCATATTGAGGGGGCGATGACGGCGCAGCTGAAGGTTTGGGTGCAGCCGGGCGATGAAGGAGATTACTGGTGCCGGGCAACGAACAGTCAGGGCAGCGGCAATTCCGCAGCGGCCCGGATTGTGCTCAAGAAGCTGCTGGCTCATTACACGTTTGACGGGACGCTGAATGATTCTGCGGGAGTCAATCACGGGACGATGGGCAGCCCGGTTTATACAGCCGGCATCAGCGGGCAGGCGCTGGTGTTTGACGGGACGCAGTCAATGAGCATCGGAACGGGCGGATATCCGAACGGCACGGAAGGAGGCGGGCTGTCGGAGGGGACGGTTTCGTTCTGGATTAACTCGAGTGTGACCGGCGCGCACAGCTTTATCGGCAGCGCGAATGCCGCCGACGGGACGATGCTGAACATCCACTACTCCAATGCCAATGCGGTGCAGCTGTATGTGCGGAATGCCGCGTCTAGCCAGATGCTGGTGCAGTTCTCATCTCCCATTAATCTGCGAAACGGGCAATGGCATCTGCTGACGTTTGCGTGGAACAGCGGGACGGGGCAGGGCTGGATTTACCTGGACGGACGGCTGGCTTACACCGGAACTTCTACGGCGGCCAGCGGATTTACAGGCTGGCAGTATCCGCTGACGGTGGGGGCGTTCAACAATGGAGGGACGCCGGCTTCGTTTTATAACGGGGCGATGGATGATCTGCGGGTGTACAATTACACGCTGACAGCGGCGGAAGCGGCGCAGCTGTATGTGGATTTTGTTCCCGGAGCGACGATTTGTCCGACAGCGCCGGCATATGATTTCAACGGGGATTGCCAGGTGGACCTGACGGACCTGGCGGAATTTGCAGTCGGCTGGCTGGAGTGCCGACTGATTCCGGCGGATGCATGCGGGCAGTAGGGTTGAGAGAAAGAATGAGACAGACAGGAGAAGAAACGATGAAAACGGCAAGGTATATAAGCAGTTTGATTTTGACCGGGCTGTTGTGCAGCATAGGGTTTGGGGCGCAGAGTTATCTGGATGCCCGGGGCGGAGCGAGCGGCAATACGGTCAATGCACTGACAGGCAGTCCGACGGATTGGTGGGTTTCCTCACCGTCGCAGGATAATCTGTGGGGACGGCGGACGGGATTTGCAAACAATCCGAGCTTTACGCTGGGCGGGGACAGCGATATTCTCGAATCGAGCGGAACCGGCAGCGGACGGGAAAACAGCCCAATGATCAAGACGACGATATCCGGTCTGCAGCCGGAGATGTATTACAACCTGTGGGTGGTGTACTGGTCGGCCAACGGACAAAACTGGTGTGTTCGGGCGGGTCTGACTTCGTTGAATCTGCCGCTGTATGACTTTACCGGTGCGGCGGGAGCAACGGCCGGGACCCGGACGGGCAAGACGGAGGGAGACCGCAATGAACTGACGGCCTATCTGGGCTATAAAGCCGCCGGTGCGGACGGAAAGCTCTCGGTATTTGTGGATGACAAGCCGTCGGACGCCTCCCAGGGCGGCTGGTATGACCGCAGCTGGTATGACGGGCTTCTTTATGAGGTGTACAATGTGCCGTTTGCTCCGTCGCCGGCGGACGGGGCGGTGAATGTGCCGACCTCGGCGGCGGTGCTGTCTTTTACACCAATGCGGGACCCGAATCATCTGAATCAGGAGAACCCTAAGATTTTGCTGCACAGGGTTTATTTTGATGATGACCCGAATCTGGCGGATGCGGAGGATTTGCTGGCGACGGTTCCGGCGGGGCAGAGCCAGACGCAGATGCCGTCCCTGCAGCCGAATAAGACTTATTACTGGCGGGTGGATGAACTGTTGGATGACAACAGTGTAGTGACGGGTGTGATGTGGTCTTTTCAGACTGTAAAGACTGTGCCGGATTTCAATCCGCCCATTGGGTATCAGCCGGTCAATACGGCGGTCTTTGTCGGAGAGGACGCCGTGCTGAGTGCGGCGGCGGGCGTCGGCAACTTTGCCTATCAGTGGTACAAAGGCGCCTCCGGGGATACGAGTCAGCCGCTGTCCGATGAGCCCGGGCACATTTCCGGAGCGAACAGTTCCCAATTGACGATTACAGCGGCGGCGGCAGATGAAGGGCTATATTGGTGCCGGGCGAGCAATGAACTGGGTTCGGCGAATTCCAATGCAGCGAGCATTGCCGTCAAGCGGCTGGTTGCCCGGTGGACGATGAATCAGTCGGATTATCAGGGCGGTCAGTATCTGGATGCCAGCGGAGAAGGGCATGCGGCGGTTCCGAACGGGGCTCCGGCGTTTCTGGAGGGTGCGGACGGTCAGCTGTCGGGGGCTGTTCAGGTTAATGCCGAAAACGGTTTTGCTGATGCAGGGACGTGGAATCCTTCCGCTTACACCGGTCAGATAACGGTTTCGCTGTGGGCCCGCTGGAACGGACAGACGGAACCGGCGAGCTGGCAGGGACTGATTGCCAAGCGGGCTTCGTTTGCGGCGGACGGAATGATGTGGCAGCTCGAGGTGGACCAGACGAACAACAACGTGGTGTACAAAAACGGAAGCAACACGGCGGTTTCATCAGGGCCGCTGCCGATCGGGCAGTGGGCGCATGTGGCGGTGGTGTTTGACGGGACGACGGCGGCGCTGTACCGCAATGGTCAGCAGGTCAGCAGCGGAGCGGTTCCGTTCAGCAGCGGCACATCAGCTCCCCTGGTGATCGGGGCTTCTGAGAAAAGCACGGCGGGAGTCTTCAGCTGGCCGTTCTCCGGCGGGCTGGATGATGTGCGGATTTACAATTATGCCCTCGAGCCGGCGGCCATTGCCCAGCTGTACGTAGATTTTGTGCCGGGTGCATCCGGTTGTGTAGATAATCCGGAGATGGATTTGAGCGGTCCGGAGGAGCAAGCGGACTGCAAGGTGAATTTGTATGACCTGGCGGAAATTGCGCGGCAATGGCTGGTCTGCAATCTGATACCGGCGTCTGCATGTAATTAAAAGGCAAGAGAATATTCACAACGGGGTCTGTGCCGTTCGGCACAGGCCCCCTTTTGGGGGGACTTCCGATGAGAGGACCTCAGAAAGGCATCATGATGAGAATGGGTGGATGGGTTTGGATTTTTCTGCTTGGAGTCAGTGTTTGGACGTTTGCCGGACCGCTGATTGTGTTGAATGACAACGGCGGGTGGTGCTGGTATCAGGATGAACGGGTGATTGTGCAGGGCCGCAGGCTGATTGTCGGCTCGATTGCCAACGGGGCCGGCGCTGGGGGAAGCACTCGCAGCGGGGATATTGAGGTGGTGTCCTATGACCTGGACAGCGGAACGGCGGTTCGGGTGACGCTGCATGACAATCTTCAGGCGGATGACCATGATGTGCCGGCGTTTCTGGAACTGCCGGACGGCCGGCTTTTGGCGATGTACACGCGGCATTTGTCGGACAATCTGATTCACCGGCGCATCAGCGTCAATCCGTTTGATGCGACGGTGTGGGGGAGCGATGTTCAGCTGACGCGCGGAGCCAGCACCTCGTATTCAAATCTGTTCCGGCTGGCCGGGGAAAACGGCGGCAGCGGACGGATTTATGATTTTTATCGGGGTGAAAATTACAATCCGAATTTTATCGTATCGGATGATAACGGACAGAGCTGGTCGTATGGAGGCTGGCTGCTTCGAAAAGACGGGCAGCGTCCGTATGTCAAATATGCGTCCAACAATTTCGACAGGGTTTATCTGGTCTGCTCCAACGCACATCCGCGCGAGTACTACAACAGCGGTCTTGGAGGAACGAGCATTTTTGCCGGCTATGTGTATCAGGGCGGGCTGTATCGAATGGATGGTGTGAAAGTGAGGGACATTACGATGACGGATGCGGCGGCGCCGGAAACGCTGACGCTGGTCTTCCCGGGAAGCGGAACCCAGCGGGCCTGGCCGACGGATATTCATCTGGATGCAGACGGCAGGCCGGTGATGATTTTTTCCGTGCAGGTGGCCTCCAGCGGGGCATTTGACGGCAGCGATTTGCGGTATTTTTATGCCCGCTGGGACGGCAGTCAAATGCGGACGTATCCGCTGGCCTATGCCGGCAGTGCGCTGTACTCAGCGGAAAATGACTATTCAGGATTGGCGGCGATTCATCCGGAACAGCCGAATGTGGTGTATATTTCGACCAATGCCCATCCGGTAACGGGCGCTCCGCTGATCAGCGGGGCGGATGGAAAACGTCATTATGAGATTTTCCGGGGGACAACAGTGGACGGCGGAGCAGCCTGGACGTGGGAGTACATAACGAAAAACTCAACGGTGGATAATCTGCGGCCGATTATCCCTATCGGCGGCCCCGGGACAATCCTGCTCTGGATGCGGGGAACTTACTCCACATACACGAACTATAATACACAGGTAGTTGCGATGTTTGACCCAGAGCCGATTTTGCCGTATGCGCCGGAGATTCTGGAACATCCGAAGCCTGTTGGCGCACCGCCGGGCGGAAAAGCCGTATTCGAGGTCAAAGCGGCGGGACTGGAGCCGCTTTCGTTTGCGTGGTACAAGGTGAATCCGTCCGGTTCGGATGTTCTAATCGCGGAAGGTTCACCGGTTCTGGTTCTGGAGGAGGTTGGGGCTGGTGATATCGGGCGGTACTACTGTGTGGTGTCGAATTCGGCCGGGTCGGCGACTTCTTCGTCGGCGATGCTGATGAAGGCGGATTTGACGGCGTATTGGCCGCTGGACGGCTCCTATCAGGATGTCAGTGGAAACGGATATGATGCGGTGGGCGTGGGAAGTCCCTTTTTTACAACCGGCTATTTTGGACAGTCTGTTTCTTTGAACGGCAGCAGTTATCTGAACTGCACAAACAGTGCCGGTTTGACGCTGGCCGGCGGCGGCACAATTTCAGTCTGGGTCAGAACCAGTGCGCTGAGCACCGCCTGGGCCTCTGTAATCGGCAAAGGCCGCTATTCCTGGCGTCTGTGTCGAAACAATGCGACCAATTTTATTTCCTTCCATTTCAATTCCCCCAACTATGAGTTTCAGGCCAATGGCGATATTCCGGTGGTGGACGGGCGGTGGCATCATCTGGCGGCGACCTACGACGGTCAGGTTATTCGGCTTTATGTGGATGGGCAGCTGGATGCTTCCGCTGTAACCGTCGAACCGGTCAACGAACGGACGGACCCGGTGTACGTCGGAAATCGGTCGGATGCGCCGCGGTATTGGACCGGCCAGATTGATGAAGTGCGGATTTACAGCTATGCCATGGGACCGGAGGAAATCGGGCTGCTGTATGAGCAGGGACGGGCCTGTTATCGGATTGAGCCGTTTGACTTTGACCGGAACTGCCGAATCGATACGGGTGATTTGGCGGTTCTGGCCGCTCAATGGCTCGACAGCGGATTGGAAGGCAATGGGTGTGCGGCTCGGCCGGGTGCAGATTGGACGGGAGCGGCGGGGGTGCCGGATTGCAGGGTGGATTTGTATGAGTTTGCGGAACTGGCATCGGGCTGGCTGTCATGCACGATGGTTCCGTTATCGAATTGTTTGTGAAAAAAGTGTGTGAAGTGTGTTGTGAAGTGTCTGAGAGTTTTTGAACAGAACTTTTAAACATTTTGTGGAGGAAAGAATGATGAAAAAAGGTGGTTTGATTTTGCTGATGCTTCTGCTGGCCGGTCTGCCGGCATGGGCGGTCATTTATGTCGATGCCGAAGGCGGGGCTTCGGGGAATACGGCCCGGGCCGGCGATGGGGATGTAGATGCCTGGTGGACGACGGCTACGGCTCCGGATGGTTTGTGGGGCCGCAGGGCATTCGGGTATGACCAGGATGGTGTGCTGAACGGCGCTACGAAAGATATCTTTGAATCGAGCGGGACCGGCAGCGGTCGGGAAGACAGTGTGGCGATTGTGACAACCGTTTCCGGCCTGACGCCCGGGCAGTTTTATCAGGTGGATGTTGTGTATTGGTCTTCGAACAGCCAGAACTGGTGTATCCGTGCCGGATTTGATCTGAGCAGCATGCTGCTGTTTGACCGGTTGGGTGATGTGAACAGCGGAGCGATTGCGGGCACTCGGATTGAGGGAATTCAGGATGGAGACCGCTGGGTCTTTACGGGAACCATCGGAACGATTGCGGCGGATGGAAACGGCCGGATACGCGTGTATCTGGATGACAAGCCGTCGGATGCTTCCCAGGGCGGCTGGTACGACCGGACGTGGTATGACGGACTGATTCTGACGGAAGTGCCGGAACCGGCCGCATGTCTGCTGGCGGCGGCAGGGGCGCTTCTGGGGATCCGGCGCCGAAAATAATAATTTTCGTCTCGGTTTATTGAAAAAGCCGTCTTGGATGGAGACGGCTTTTTTTATTTTGGAGAAAGACGGCTTCTGACTATGGGATAAACGTTCCTTCCAGTTTTAGAACAGGCACATAATCGGGGTTGTAGTAAGCGCCTTCTATCACGTTGTACAGATAGGTTGTTCCGCCGGGTGTCAAGATAAACGTCACCCGTTTGTCGGTGTCGGCTAGGACGAATGAAGTGACATCGCCGCTGGCGGGGCCGTCGGCGACGGTTGGACTGACCGAATACAGGAACACCGTTTGATCCGGTTTCAAAGCCGAACCGCTGGTTGTTTGATTTCCAGGAGCGGAGAACCAATCAATTGTATCCGCACCCCAGGTTTCGTTTATCCCGTCGTTGAGCCCATAGACATTGTAGGACTTATCGGGTGTGATGGCGTAGATTGTCAGCGTCGCCGCCGTGATGGTGCCCTTTATACCGGAGAGGTCAAACTGCAGATACGATTTATTGGCATCAAGGGTGTTCAGGGACGGATCCTCGTTCCAGGTGCCAGCTGTACGGGTTTTCAAACGCTGTTCGGAAATCCAGGCCCCTGAATTGTTCTTGAACTGAATGGCCTTTCCCTGAACGGCCGGGATGGAGATTTCCGTGATGAGCGGGACTTGTGCCGATTCTCCCAGCCAGCTGTCTGCGAGAACCATCAAGTCTTCCAGGTCAATGACACCATTTTCGGGCCTTGCGATATCCGCATATCGATACCAATTGGCCTGACCGGACTGGCTGCCCCAGGAGGCGGCCAGGACGGCAAAGTCGCCCAGGTCAATCACACAATTGCGGTCCAAATCGGCCCGTGCAGCCGGCGTAACCAGCCAGTTGAGATATTCTTCCAGATTGGTATATCCGTCTCCGAGTCGGTCATCGTTGCGGTCAGCGGGATTGTAGGGATTCAATCCTCGCGAAAGTTCCCAGGCGTCGGGCATGCCGTCATTATCGGAATCGGGCAGGGCAGGCAGAGACTGGAGGGCAGGCCAGCCGCCGACGGTGGTTTGGGAGTCGATAATGCCCAGCCCTTCCCCGGTCAGACCGCCGTACGTAGCGGTTCCCGTCTTGACTTCTTGAATGATGCGGGTGTCTACGGAGTCGCGCCAAAGACTGCAGCCGACCTCGTCCAGGACTGACCGATAGGCATCCTGTGCGGTCTGTGTGGTGACCGGATAGGTTACAGCCACGGGGAAAGGGATTTCAGATTTGCATAAGATCCGTTCGGCATCGCCGCCTTCGGGATTTACACCCAACCAGTTATCATTGGTTACGGCCGTACTGCCGTGGACATAATTTCCGCTGATGTACCATTGCCCGTAGGTATGCGGGATGATGATGGTGCCGGAGGCATCTTTTTGCAGGCTGGGGTTGGCGATTCGGTATCGCACGCCGGATCCGGTCGCCGGGGCCGTATTTATAATAGCAGTTGACGATGTTGACCGTGGCTTTTTCCCCGCCGTAGCAGCTGTTGTAGCCCCAGTTGTAAAGGACATTGTTTCGCAAATCCACATTATTGGCCAGGTCGCCTTCAATGCGGGGATTGCGTGAGCTGTGATGGGCCAGCAGGTTATGGTGCCAGGAACTGTTGGTGCCGCCCCAGATGCCGCCGTAGCCGTGGGGGCCTTTTTTATGGTGGGAATATCGCAGACTTTCGGTGATCAAACACCATTGGGCTGTGAAGTTATTGTTGGCGTAATAGGAAAATGTCTCATCGACGGACCAGCTGGCTGAAACATGGTCAAGAATGATGGTGTTGCCGTATCGTCCGGAGGTAGCATCTGCATCGTCGTTTTCGGTTCCATCGGGCCATTGATCACCCAGCCGACATCGAATATAGCGGATGATCACGTTATTATAGCCGGCATACAAAGAACCGTTGGCGATGCAGATGCCGTCTCCTGGTGCGGTTTGGCCGGCAATCGTCACGTTGGGATATTTGACATCCAGGTTGGAATTGAGATGAATCGTTCCGGACACACGGAAAATAATGGTGCGGGGCGTATTGTGATTGAGGGCGTCCCGCAGGGAACCGGGGCCGGAATCGTTTAGATTGGTGACGAAATAAACGGCACCGCCGCGTCCGCCAGTGGCGGCGGCTCCATGCCCTTGGGCTCCTGGAAAGGCGGGAATTGCCCAGACGATGGCTTCGGTAGAACAGAGACAAATGAACACAAAGAAAACTTTTCTCATTTTTTTTCTCCTCTTCGTATTGTTTTCCGACTTTTCATTTTTTGTGCCGGGGGTGATGATCTTACACACCCCCCACCCCCTCTGTATTATCGCAATAATCGACGTTGGG